>NZ_FOMF01000007.1:130285-256803 GCF_900112535.1 Bacillus sp. UNCCL81
TTCTTTTTGCTGTTTTACTTACTCATGAACCACTCATGAGTAACCTTTTTACTTCTTTTTGCTGTTTTACTAACTCATGGCTCCTTCCTGAGGAACTTATATTCATCTTCTCGGTATAAATGAGTTTTTGCTTAAAAGCTCTATTACAAAGTCCAATTAATAAGTAATCCTGCATGAGTTAATCCACCACCAAATCCATACAGTAAAACTTTATCTCCATGTTTAAGTTTTCCTTCCTTAACGCCCTTAACTAAAGATAATGGAATCGTTGCTGATGATGTATTTCCGCAATCTACTAAGCTATTTAATGTTTTATCGATTGGAAATTCACTTCTTTCGCAGATTGATTCAATCATTCTTAAATTTGCACTATGTGGAACAAACCAATCGACTTCAGTTAATAAAGTGGATCCATTGTTTAGTACAGCTTGCATTCCTTTTGGCACTGTCGTAACTGCCCATTTGTATACTTCGCGTCCATTTTGAATGATATTATTATTATTAATTAGCTCTTCGCCAAACATTTGATTTGATAAATTTGTACAATATAAATGTTTGCCTTTTTCGCCTTCTGATCCTAGGTAAGAGGAAATAAAGCTAGGTTGTTCTTCATCATACTCTACTAAAGCTGCACCAGCGCCATCACCAAATAAAATGCAAGTAGTGCGATCTTCATAATCGGTTATTTTAGATAAAGTTTCAGCTCCGACTACTAAAATTTTTCGATTTAATCCGGATGTAATTAATCCATTTGCCATATACAAACCGTAAGTAAAACCTGCGCAAGCAGCATTCAAATCAATTGCCCCAGCATTTTTTATTCCAAGCTTTGCTTGGATAATTGAAGCAACACTTGGTGTTTTGTAGTCTGGAGTTAACGTACAAACGATAATCATATCAACATCTTCAACAGACTTATTGTATTTTTCCATCAAGTCTTTTACTGCCTTAAAGCTTATGTCACTTGTAAATTCATTTTCATTTGCAATTCTTCTCTCTTTTATGCCAGTTCGCTTTACAATCCATTCATCATTTGTTTCAACTATTTTTTCTAAATCCTTATTTGTTAATACTTTTTCTGGTACATATGAACCTATTGCAGTGATACGTGCTTTCGAATTTTGCATTATGGTCACCTCAGTCATATTTTTTAATATCTTTCCAATATTATATCACCAGATATTAATACTAGGTACTAATTTTATTTTAAAATTTTTTCATTCTTTTAATTTAGAGGGCTAATTAGTTGAGGATTAAACTAAATAAAGTTGCTACAACAGCAACTTTACTTAAAAAATATTACAATTCTAATGTCATAAAAACACTGTTAGGGTCTTCTTTATAATCAGCAAAAGGCTTACAATACTTAAATCCAAAGAGTTCATATAGTTTTTTTGCTGGATCGAATGCTTCCATTGAACCTGTTTCCAAACTTATTCTCTTGTAGCCTCTATTTTTCGCCTCTTCGATGATGTGTTGGAGCATGCGCCTTGCCACTCCTTTTCTTAAATGAGCTGAAGAAGTTCTCATTGATTTTACTTCTCCATGCAAAGGATCAAGTTCTTTTAGAGCCCCACATCCAACTAATTCACTATGTTCCCATACACTCCAGAATGTAATTTCCGGTTTCTTTAATCCTTCAAGATTTAAAGCATGTATGCTTTCAAGTGGAGAATGCTGTGTCATACCTTGTAGATGCTCACTAATTAACATAGCAACTTCATTTCCAGTTAAATCATCAACCTTAATATCCACGTAATGACAACCTCATTCCCTTATTTATAATTGCTATTATTATACTAAATTTTGATAAACTTCTAGCTAGTTTTTTAGTCAAAAAAAAATAACTTATTAACTCTTAAATAAAATAGAATTTTATGGAAAAAATAAACATCTAGAAGAAAAATTAGAAGTCAAAAGAAGGAATTCAAATGAATCGTAAATTAAATATAAGTGGTTTTCAATTCTTTTGTATGATTTTTATGTTTGGGGTCGGTGCTTCTCCACCACTTGAAATATTTGCTAGAGCTAAACAAGATGGATGGATTAGTTTATTGATCGGACTCATCTCAGCTTGTATAATTTTTGCTGTGTATATTAAGTTATATTCATTATTTCCTGAACTTCCCTTAACAAAATATATTCAAATTATTTTAGGGAAATATGTAGGGAAAATACTTGCATTACTATATATCTTATATTTTATTTATATTGCTGCACGTGCTTTACGTGATTTTGAGGATTTATTAACAATCACTTTATATAATGCTTCTTCTCTAATTTCTATTGGATTAATCATGGTGTTATTAATCATGTATGCTATTTCTAAAGGACTAGAAACATTCGCTCGTTCGTGTGAATTTATTTTTGTCATGATCATGTTTCTTACTGTTATATTTATAGGATTTGAAATCATTTCAAAATTAATAAAAATTGATAATTTAAGACCTGTTTTAGAAAATGGATGGACACCAGTATTAAAAGCGGCTTTCCCAATTTCTTTAACTATTCCCTTTGGTGAAATCGTTACATTTACAATGATTATGCCACATTTAACTAAACAAAATTTAGCAATAAAAGTAGGAATACCAGCCTTACTATTTTCGGGTCTTGTATTAACTTTATTTGCAGTTTTAAATACTGCAATATTAGGCCCTTCCGTTATTGAAAGAACTACTTATCCACTTCTAACATCAGTTAGTTATATTAATATTGCCGATTTCATTCAAAGATTGGATACTTTCATAGTAGTAATTTCAGTATGCAATGCCTTTGTAAAAATTACAATTTACTTTTATTGTGCGGTATCTGGAGCAGCAGATTTATTTAATATAAAGAAAAGTGACCAACTAGTCTATCCTATTGGTATGATTACCGTTCTTACTTCCCTATGGGTCGCTTCTAGTTTTCTTGAGCACCATTTAGAAGGGATCCATTTAGTACCCTACTTGCTTCACATTCCACTTCAAATTATTATTCCGGTTAGTTTATTACTTGTTCTCCTAATTCAAGGTAAACTAAAAAGTAATAAAGACGACTTGAATTACAATTAACGAAAATTAAAAAGACAAAACAAAAGGCTTCAGTTTTCACTGAGCCTTTGTTTTTTATTTTGGTAATTTAGTATTATTGAGTAACCGTAATAGTTTTAGGCGTTGTTGTTACTTTAAAGCCATCTTTCGTAACAACATCTACTGTAACCGTATATGTGCCACTTGGAAGATCTTTTTCTGGTGCCCATTGTGTACTAAAAGTATGCTCATTTTCGAATGTAGATGAATCTACAAGATTTCCTTTAGCATCTTTAATATTAATTGTCCAGTCTACTCTGTTATAACCATATAGAGAAATTCTCGCAGGCTTAGATGCACTTACACCTGTAGATGGAGAAATACCCCAAGTTACCATTGCCATAGTTTGTTTATTATAACTTTGATCGCCCCATGTTGTCCAAGCATTGTTTCCAGCATAATCAAGAGATCTGATTACCATACCTTTTGGTTCTGTATTAACCGTTAGTTTCGTTACGCCCGGTCTAAGTTCATAAAATGTTCCATTTACATAAACATCAGCAAAGTTAAAGTCAGTTGCATTATCAGTCGCATTAAATGTAATATCATATTTACCGTTGTTTGGTGTTACTTTAATATCAGAAATTTTTGGTGCAACTGAGTCTACGATCATCGGCATTTTAACCGATTGTGGTCTAGCGTTTGGATATGCTAATGTTGTTTTAATTACGTAATAGTAAGTACCATCGGGAACAAAATTCCCTGATGCGTCTTTCATATCCCATTGATATAAACTATATCCGTAATCCGCATTAAACATTATATTTTTATTAAATCTCCAAGGCTCACCAGTACCTGTGTATTCACTATAGTCACCTAGATATTTAAGTTGTTTTCCAGCAGAATCTTCAATAGAGACCTCGGCTTTTTCTAGGTTACGTAAAACCGCCATTCCTCCAAAGATACCCTTATCAATATAGTTTGGAGAGAATGCAATATGGTTAAGGTCAAAGCCTTTCCCATTGTATCCTAATGGTGCGCCTCCCTCTGTAGTATCATTCCAAAGTGCCGTATGACCTGCAAATGAATCCTTTTCCCAAGCTGGAGCATCAATGTTTCGTGGCTCATCCCATTTTCCATAGAAGCCCATATAAGGCATAGTTAACGGTACAGCTTTATCTTGGTCTTTTGCCACTGGTACAAGACGAACATATCCTTCAACAAAACTGTTTTTCTTTAATGAATCCGGTAATGATATATTAACAGTTAACATTTTTGATTGACCTGGTTTGATTTTCAATGTAGACCCTGTTTTATCTGTTACGATATTATCATTAACAGTGATCTTTGCTCCTTTAATTTGTTCACTTGATAAGGTTAAATAATCTTTTGAATCTAATTGGCCATCATGATCAAAATCAAATTGCTTTGTTTCTGTCTTATCTTTTAATAAATCAACATATACATTGTATTCAATATCCGCACTATTATTTTTCCCTTTAGGTGCATCAAAAGCATCTACGTTTAATTTAAAGCTTGTATTTTGCCCGATTTCCTTTAATGCTACTGAACCAGCTTGTTCCAAAGGAGCGTTTCGATTTGTCACAACAACTGGTGTATTAATGGCATTTTGAATTTGCATTAAACCAGACCCTTGAATACGTGGTGAATATGGCGCTTCATTATTTGTTCTTGGATCCAGAATGACTTTAGATGTATTCATTAATGCAACTTTCGCTTTTAAAACTGTATCTTCTGAGTGTTGTAGCCCTTTTTCATAAAGTGATTGTAATACTAAAGCTGAACCACCTGCAACATGTGGCGTCGCCATCGATGTACCACTCATCACTTGATAACTATTTCCAGG
This sequence comes from Bacillus sp. UNCCL81, assembly GCF_900112535.1. Lineage (NCBI taxonomy): Bacteria > Bacillati > Bacillota > Bacilli > Caryophanales > Bacillaceae > Bacillus > Bacillus sp. UNCCL81. The sequence continues at coordinate 135,164 of NZ_FOMF01000007.1, forward strand.
GATTGTTGAATAAATATTTCCACCTGGAGCTGAAATTTCAGGTTTAAAATCTAATGTTGGAGTTGTACCCATAGATGAGAAATAAGACATTGTATCTTTAGCAGGATTATCTACCCAATAATCGCCGATATTTTTCATACTTAAATATTGACCAGTAGGCATTTTACTCATTTTATCTAATAATGCTTGACCAATCGATTTACTTGTTGAAGCAGTCGGTGTTGCTGAACCAGTTACTGGTAGAGTTGCATAATCAGGCGTGTTTGAAGATGGTATCATAATGATCGCCTTTGCTCCTGCAGATTTTGCAGTAAATTGAATGCTAGAAACAGAACTATATGAATTTAAAAGTTTAACTACGGCAATGTAATTCGTTTTTCCTTTTGGATAATCAGCCGCTGTTTTTCCTTCATTTACATATACCAAATCATAATTTGTATTCGGCAATAGATTATTAGATACATTAAATGCTTGTCCATATTGAGAATGGTCTTTGAAAGGTACCGCTAGACTTCCATCCGAAATTGCATTCATATGAAGCTTACTATTTTCATAGGAAGCAACCGATACCGCGAATGGACTGACTCCTGGTGATCCTACTGTTCCAATATCAGGATTTTCTGCAAATGGTTTTACTGTTGCAGGCGTTAAAAGAGCTTGTGAACTGAATGCTGAATTTCCAGCTGCTACTACAACTAATGTACCTTTTTCTGTCGCATTTCTGATTGCTTTTTGAATTGGATCATAATTTTCATCTACATAGCCTGCATCGCTACCTAAGCTCATGTTAATTACATCTGCACCCATTGTAACAGCATGCTCGATTCCTGCAATAATATCATCTTCATAAGCACCGCCACCATTATCAGAGAATACTTTTTCTGCTAATAACTGTACGCCTGGTGCGATACCAGCAACTCCACCTTTAGAATCATCACCGTTTGCTCCAATTGTTCCAGAAACGTGTGTACCATGCGAACTACCTTTTGGCCCAGGAATAACATCCGTATCATTGTCTGCCCAGTCATAGCCAGATGGTACTTTATCTGAATACCAAGTTTCATTTACATCTGTTGTTCCTGCAAACTGATCGAATTTATTCTTCATCCATTTTTCTTTTGCTTTAGCATCATCTGATAGTGTCATATCTTTATGTTTCCAATCAATACCAGAATCTACAACACCTACTACTAGGCCTTCTCCCTTATAACCATATTGCTCCCATACCTTTTGAGCTTGTACTAATTCTTTACTTGCTGCCATCGTTTCGTGGAATGTTCTAGCTACTTGAACATGCTTAACACCAGGAATCGATTGGATATCTTTTAAATTTTTATATTCTGTTTCAATACTAAACCCATTAAAACCTTCAAAGTAACGGTGCTTTACTTTAAAAGCAGCATTTGAATTAGAATTTTTTTCTTTTGAGATTTCATCAATTACATTGTCTTGTTTTTGTTTAAACATTGCTTTTTTATGCTCAGGTGTAGCTTGCTCGCTATCAGCTGGCTCATCTACCTCAACAATTAAATGCACTTCATCATCTGGTTTAAACGTATTTGCAACATCTTGATTTGTAGCTTCTTGACTGTTGCCTTCTTTATATAATGAGTTTTCTTGAGATAAATCTAAATTATCCTTAGTAAATGTTCCATGTTCAAAACTAACATCAGTTGAATCAGTTTGAGATGTAATGTTATCGTTATCCGCAAAAGCCAATGAAGTAAAAAGTAATGATACTAAAGCAGTTGTAGACATAACTTTAAACGCTTTAAATTTTCCGTTTTTCATAACAACACTCCTACAATTTTATTCGTATTTACTTAAATCCACCTTGGATCGATAGAGTAATAGTTAAATATAATAACAAACTTAAGTTTTCCTATTCATCTGATTTTCGTGGTTGTTAATTAAATACATTCAAATTTTACATCCAACCCCAGTGAACGTGTATTGGGGGAATTCAACTTATTTCATTAACAAACTTTTTTATCAAATTCACATGCAACAATGTCTAATAGATATAAAAATATGTTATATCATGGAATAAATTATATTTTTTTGTCGGATTTTTTATATATTGGTCTGGAAAATAAAACTGAAAATTGGGAAAAATTAAATACAAAACGTATTTTTTTAGCAAAAATTCTATAACCTTGACGAAAAAAACAGGATAAATGACCTATCAAAAGTGGTATAAATGTCGAAAAATTTTGAATTTTTAACATAAGTAGGAACGCGATTATTAAAATAGGTACTCTTTGGCTTTTAAATTTTTCCAAAATAAAAAAGAGCCACAAATAGGACTCCTTTTCCTTAACTAACTTACGATTAAATTAAGAAACTTACATTTTTCCTAAAGAAAAACCTTCAAACAGCTTTCCTCCAAAAGGGTGCAAAACTTCATCAACTAATTTGATTATTCGGTCCTTTTCACTAGTCGTATAAAACGAATCAAAAGCTTCTACAAAACAGTTCGCGAAATCCTCATTATAATTTCTTAACGAGCGAACAAGCCATTTTGAAGAACCAATCCATTTACAATTTGTTCTTAAAACGAATTCACTTACTAGTTCGGCTATTGTATTAGCTATAAATAAATCTTCTGCTCTATTAGAGGAACCTATAAAATCATTTAGTGCATCCGTAATAAAATATCGCTTTATCTTGATCGTTTCCACTGTCCATCTTTCTGGTCCTTTATCTAATAATTCATTTGCTTCTTTTTTTATCTCCTCAATTATTCCTTCATCTTTTAAAATGAATCCCTCAGAAACCATCCTTGGTAGTGAAGGCCTAGCTCTCTTGTAATCACTTTCAAAAAAATGTTTATAGGAAGTTAGGTTGTGTACAAAAACTTCTATGTCCCATCCGAGTTCTTTTAACGACTCTCTATATGAAGAGTTAAGGCTTGCATCAAAAATAACGATATCAAGATCCGATGTTTCGGTTGCCTCACCTCGAACTACGCTACCCGCTAATAATGCCCCCTGACAGTTTGGAAAATACTTATGAATAAAATGTTTTGCCGCTTCAATATGGTCTAACTTATTTAAATAACCCATTATTCATCACCCCATTTTTAAACATTGTCTAATTTAAGTATACTCGATATTTCAAAGGACAATTGTTTGATGTTGTTGTTGATCGCTTCCCAATCAAGTTATCAAAAAAATCCCTTGTGACAAACTGAGAAATCCGTCAAATTTAGCAAAAAAAAAAGAACACCTCCTGGAAAATCAGGAATTGCTCTTAACCTACTAAAATCAAACTTTTTGTCTACTGCTATAAGTACTTTTTGGTAGCTAAGTATTAAATACTATAAACGTTTTTTTATCGATTTTCAGATTAAAAACTTTTTTTATTTTCTTAAAACCTTCAATGCCCCACTCCAAGCAACAACCTGGTCAAGCATTAAATTAACATTATTTAGATGTAGATCCGCAGGTTTAAAGGTAGAGAAGTTCTCAAAATCTGTGAATATAGACAATGTTGGATGAACTTTCACATCAGCAATTAATAGCTCACCACAGATTCCACGTAAGTGTTCTGCTGCACGCGCACCACCAGTTGAACCATAACTTACGATTCCTGCTGCTTTGTTGTTCCAAGCTTCACGAGCTAAATCAAGTGCATTTTTTAACGCACCTGATATACTGTGATTATATTCAGATACTATAAATACAAATCCATCTAAGCTAGCAAGTTTTCCATTCCAAGCTGCAATTCCAGGCTCAGTTCCATCAGTTGTTCCAAAAAACGGTAATTGGTAATCAGCAATATCTACAATTTCATAATTCGCATCACCACGTTTGTCTGCGATCCCTTTTACCCACTCTCCTACTTGTGGACTTACTCGACCTTTGCGCGTGCTTCCTAGGATAATCCCGATATTTGAATTTTCGTTTGGCATTCGTTCTTCCTCCTTAAATTCCCTCTGATTTCTTTCAACTTAACACATTCTATACTTTCCATAATTTACCTTTATTTAATTCAATAAGTTTTTATCCAAAAAAACTTAAATTTCGACCAAATTTAGTATCATGAAATTAAATTAGATAGTTGGGTAAGAAATTTTATATTTTTTTGACACCTCTATCAGCTTCTGAATTTTTTTAGCTGAAGGAGGATCTTCAGGTTTTTTGAATCCTTTATAAAATGGTTCAGATAGTTCTTTAACAAATTGGTCAAAACCTGATGGATAAGCAGTAACAATGAATTGTGTTTCTTCAGAACATACTTTAAATGTGTGGGGAATTCCTCGAGGAGCATATACATAATCTCCAGCCTTTGCTAAAATTGTTTGATCCCCAATAAAAAAAGTGATTTCCCCTTCTAAGACATAAAATGTTTCATCTTCTAATTCATGTACGTGCAGAGGAGGTCCACCGTCTTTTTTACCATTGCAATGCAAGACACAAAAAGCCCCGTTTGTGTCTTCCCCACTTACTAATATGGAAGTAAAATCATTTAAAAAGAAGTAAGTGTTCTCTTCTGTAATACCTCGGTGCATAAAACCTGCTATACGTTTTTGTTCGAATGTCATTTTGATCTCCTTCTTTGAGATTTACATAATTGAATTTAGTTTTTAGATTGAACTATTAACCTACTAACTAATGCTATTCATAGAAAATTAGCTTATACATTCTTTTTGAGAGAATAATAAATTTAAATTATTAGCACTTAACCTTGTCTTACAGTCCTCTTTTATTGAACAAACAATTTTATATGATAAAGTTTTTAAGCATGCAAAAAAGGCTAGCATCGCTAACCTTTTTCATTAGAAATAATATTTAATTATTAGGATACAGAATCTCATCAATGATTCCATATTCTTTCGCTTCTTCTGCACTCATAAAATAATCTCGATCTGTATCCTTTGCTACTTTCTCGACTGACTGTCCTGTTCGGTCAGAGATTATTTGATTAATATGCTCACGTAATTTTAAGATTCTTCGAGCAGATATTTCGATTTCTGTTGCCTGGCCCCTTGCTCCTCCTAATGGTTGATGAATCATAATTTCACTGTTCGGCAGTGCAAAACGTTTCCCTTTTGTTCCCGCCAGCAAAAGCATCGCACCAAAGGACGCTGCCATTCCCGTACAAATTGTTCTAACATCAGGCTTTATATATTGCATCGTATCATAAATCGCAAATCCTGCTGAAGTCGACCCACCAGGGCTATTTATATAAAGTGAAATTTCTTTATCAGGTGCATCTGCAGCTAAAAATAACAATTGTGCAACTACACTATTTGCTACGTGATCATTTATTTCATCACCGATAATAATAATTCGATCTTTTAACAAACGGGAATAAATATCATATGAACGTTCACCACGATTAGATTGTTCAATTACATAAGGAACTGTCGTCATTTAAAAATCCTCCTTAAAAGCGTTAATTGGCTATGCAGCCATGCAGAGAGTGCTTGAAGGAGTTTGAGTACGGGATGATTGGAAATTACCGAATATCATTTTAGGATTTTCAATAATACGATCAAAGGAAGGAAGCGCTTGAATTAAAACAGCAGGGTCTTGAACTTCTAAAGCTAAATGAAAAATTTCTTCAAGCTTCATCCGTTCTTCCTCATTCCAAAAATATTCAATAGAAAGGGATTGTTCCTCTTTGTTTGTTTTATCTAGACGCTTTTTTGCTCGATGCAGGCTAGATTTTATGGCTATTTCAGTCGTTCCTAAAATGTCTGCTATTTCCCTGGATTTATATTGAAATGCTTCTTTTAGAAAAAAGATAACCGCTTGTTTTGGAGTAAAATGTTTAAGTAAGAGCTCCACACTATTCATTTTATGATCAATCGGATGACTAGCTACATATTTAGAAAGTTCAAAATCAGGAGTTATCGTTTCTTCTTTTCTTTTTCGTAAAGTATCAATCCAATGGTTGTAAGCTATTTTATTTAATAAAGCCGAATTCATTTTTTCTTTATGATAATATTTTACTGCTTTAAAAAATGCTTCCTGTGCAATATCGTCACCATCCCATTCATTCTGGGCTAGAAACCGACAATAGCGTTGCAATTTAGGATAGTACTTCTGCCAATAAAATTCGTCAGTTGCTTCATCCTGTTCTTCCTTTTCTATGCTGTGAAGACTAAACTTACTAGACATTTATGTTCACTCCTTTATTAACACTCTCTAACCTATAAACGGAATAAGAGTATAAAAAGATACGGGGGTTAAAAAATTTTTTTTTATTTATTTTAATTTATGTAATAGAAATTAAAACTCTTCTATGTTATTTTATTTTTCAACTTTTAATGCATTTTAACATAATTAGGACGTTTTCTAACAACACAAAAAAGCAGAAACCACTTATCTCCGCTTCTGTCTAAATTTAAATTTAAGTTAAAACTTTAGGCTAACCTATTTATGAGAGACTTCAGTCCTACTCTCTTTCCACTGAGTTTGCTCCGATTTCTTCTTTTATTACTCCAATTACTGAAATAACAGATCCAATTGCTTGAATCCAGCTTCCTGTTGCAACCAATTTTTCAGATTCCGATATTGTATTACTTTTTTTGAAGTAATCCCCATAAAAGCCAAACTCTTTTTGCTTATTTTCATTTGCTATAATTTCTTGTAATGCTTCTGACCACCCTATTGCTTGCATGGTGTTTCCTATAATTTGTGTTAGTCCACCTACAATGTTTTCAGATTGTCCTGGGAAAGGAGTAGTTTCGATTGCTTCTCCAACATTAACCCCTAACCCTAAAGCTTGTAACAAGTTTCCTGCAACGAATAATTTGTAGGATGCTTCTTTTGAAATGTCAAAAACCAGCCCTGAAGTAACCGTAATATTCCCACTTGCTGTTATTTCTTTACCAACTGCCCTAAGTACGGTCCCCTCTGCTTCAGCATCAATACCATTTCCTGTAGCCTGCAAAACATTACCTATTAGACTTAGGTCATCACGAATACTACTTTTTATGTAGTTAGATGGGGTTGAACCAATTGCAGCTGTTATTGTTCCAATTGATACGATTACAGATCCTACTAATGCTTTTGACTCTCCTCCCAATTCAACCACCAACCTGCTAAAAGGAACCTTTATCGTAGTATTATGAATGAAGGTCTGATTGTGTGCCTATTAGTATAGTTTTAATTTAAAATACCCTCTAAACGGGAATAAAAAAAATCGGTAACGACATGTTGTCGTCACCGATTTACTATGAATCTATGAATCAATTACTCTAAACCAAGGTCAGTTAAAACATCATCTAAAGTTTTACCTTTATATTTCTTAACTGGCTTACCTGCATTGTCATCCCATGGATTTTGCATAGAGTAGTTATCAATTACATACTGCATATCTTTCACATCAACTACACCATCATAGTTGATATCCGCATCACGCTTATTCGTTCCCCAATAAGTTTGAATGTAAAGAGCATCTTTTACATCAATGACATTATCTTTATTTACATCTCCACCTGGGATATAGCTATAATCAACCGGTTTAGATCCAGCTGTCACTTTACCGTCTTCTTTTATACCAACTGTAAAGTCTTTCTTGAATGTGAAATGTCCTGGTACGTCAATTGATAATGTAAATGGTTTATCTGTAATTGGTAATCTAGTTGTAAAACCTTCTGGAGCAGTTACACTATTACCTAAAGGATCTGATACTCCATATTCTTTTCCACTTGAATCTTTTAAACTAATTTTTGAACCTGCTTTATTATAGTCAATCTTTTTCATTGTAGGTTGACCTAGATTGTTAAATCCAGAAGCTAACCCTTCCGCTTGAACCGCTCCTCTCATTAGAGAATAAGTAGGAGTCACATAGAAATAAGGTTGAATGCCTTGAGTTGTTACTGTACTATTATCAACATTTGTATAAACAGCTTTAAAGAATCTAGATGTACCAGTTGGATCTTCTAACTGCATTGCTCCTTTGTAGTACTGGTCTTTTGCTTTGAAAGTCACGTCTACTAAAGAAGTATCTCCAGCAATCCCCGATGTTGCTAGGTCACCAGTTGCTGATGCTGTAATTGTCATAACATTGTACGTATTATTAAAAGCTGTATTTGTATATTTAACATCTAATTTTCCATCATATGCTCCATGTGGCTTTACATTCGTAATGTCTAAGAACTTAGCTGGATATAAGAATGAGTATTCAGCTTTTTTAACTGGCGTTGCTATATTTTTAGTTGAGAATGTTACTGTTGTAGAATCTCCCATGTTGATTCGTTGTTTATCAGAAATTGCTGTAGTATAAGCAGTTCCTTTTTTAATAAAGTATACGTCTTTAAAGCTTCCATAATTTTCTACAGTTGATTTATCTCTGTCATAGAAATCGTACTCGGTAATTGGTAAAGTATTTGGACCAGCTGTAGCCAATGGTATAGCAGAATTGAAGTTTCCATTTTCGTCTACTGGAATATTAATTTCAGCGGAGTTATTTGGATTATAATAATACATTTTATTTTCGCCTTGTGAAGCAGTAATGCCAGCTGCTTGCATTTCAGCAATATTTTTATCAAATGCATTACCTGATACTGTAACAGTTTTATCAGATGCATTAGCAGTTTCTACAATTTGACCAGCTTCATAGTTCATCGTAACTTTAGGCTCTTTTTCACCATAGAAAATTGGAGCGTCTTTAGTGAAGGTTTCACCATTATCATTTGTACCAACCATTCTAATTTTCCATAGACCTGGTGTAACTTCATCAAAACCAAATCCAACAGGGTTGTCTGGATCTCCTGTTAAAGGACTATATTGCCCATTGTTTAACACACCTCTGAAATAATACTCAGTATTCTCATCTGCACCCATTCCATCTGCTGTACCAAGATAACCGATTTCTTCGTTTGTTTTTGGATCAACTAAGAAGAAATCAAATGTACGCATATGAGAATTTAGTTTAAAGTTAACGCCAACTGACCATTTTGTTGCATTACTTCCTGCTTCATATGGTAATGTAAAGGCTGCTGGATTACCAGTAACATAGTCAATTCCCTCTTTTACTGTATGAATAGCAAACGGAATTTTATATGTTTCATTAGGATTTGTTTGATTTGTATAGACTACATAACCTTCATATGTTCCAAGCTTCGCAGTTTTAGGAACATTAATTGTAGCATCCATATTCGTACTGCTATATCGTTTTACTTTGACAGATGATTTCACATCTAATGTAACACCGTTTGCAGCAGCATCTTGATCCGCTCTAGAATCATTAGTGAATCGTGCATCCAATGTTTGGAATTGAACCTTTACATCAAATGTTTTATCTTCAGAGCTCTTATTAAATATCGTCATTGAACGTGAATCTGAAAAATCCGTGCCTTCAACAGCTTGTTCGCCAAAGCTTAATGCACCAGTAATATTTTTAATTGTTTTGATTCCTTTACTAGCAAGCGTAATTGAATCATCAATATTTTTAGCATTACTACTTAACGTTTTTGTCTGATCTTTCACTTGAATTTCTGTTTGTGCATGAACAGCTTTGTATGGATTTACAAGGCCTGCCCCAACTTCGTAAACACTATATTTATCATTTAACGGATCAGCTGAATTCATAAGGGATGCCTTAATATCTGCTGGTGTCATGTCTGGGTGAGCTTGTTTTAATAGTGCTGCTACTCCTGAAACGTTAGGTGTTGCCATTGATGTACCAGATAAGCGTTCATAAGCATATTTATAATCAGGTAATGGATTACCATTATCATCTTTATGCATATATGAAGGTACAGTTGAGAATACAGAAACACCTGGTGCTGTTACTTCTGGTTTAATATCATATAGCACACGTGATGGACCTCTTGAGCTAAAATCTGCTAATTTATTACCTGTCGTTACAGTTTGGCTCATATCACCAAATGTAAAATCCAATGTCTTACCTTTATTGGCTTCATTTAAAGGTATTTTTATACTAATATTCATACCTTGTGCGCTATTTATTAAAAAGGTTGGTATATACCCATATACGTTACCTAAGAAAACATCTTGCAATGTATCTCCAGAAGTATTAATTAAAACTACAGCCTTAGCTCCATGTGATTTAGCTCTTTTAACAATTTCTTCTATACCTAGGGTACCTCGTTGAGCAAGTACAATCTTTCCAGTAACATCGACTGGTATTGTATAATTTCCAGCTGCATCTCTTTTATAATAGGCAGTTTCCGCCCCAGTACCAACATTAACTATTTGATATGTTTTTCCTTGGAAATCTGCTATATTATCAGAAAGACCTTGAGCAGCCAATTTCAGATTAGCTGGTAAATCTCCAGTTGTTGATTTTGCTGTCGCTGTATAATTTGGAATCGTTGCTGAAGTATCACTTGCTCCAACTGTTATTGCCAAAGGAGCATTACCAGGTGCACCTAGTGAGTACATCTTGTTTCCAGAATTTCCCGCTGCAACTACTGCTGTTACCCCAGAAAGTACGGCATTATTTACTGCAATCGCTGTAGGAAATAATGGATCGTTGTAGTTTGCTCCAAGTGACATACTGATGATGTCCATACCATCTGTAACAGCTCTATCAATACCAGCTAAAATCGCTGAAGTTGAACCAGATCCATATGCCCCTAAAACACGGTAAGCATAAATATCAGCGTCAGGAGCAACTCCTGTTACCGAGTAATCTGCGTTGTTTTTACCTTGACCAGCAATAATTCCTGCTACATGCGTTCCATGCTCAGTATAATAAGGCTCGCCATTCGTTTCAGGCATTCCGGACTTTTTCCAATCTGCATATGTTGTCTCCATTGGATCATTGTCATTATCGACGAAATCGTAACCGCCTTTAAAAGCGCCTTTTAAATCTGGGTGATTGTAGTCAATCCCAGTATCAAGAATACCAATTTTTACACCTTTCCCTGTATATCCTTCTTGATGAAGTTTTTCTATTCCAGGGAATGTTACCATGTTATGAGTTGGACCTTGTTGATCAGAACTTTCTACTTTAGTAGTTGGATCATCCAATTGAACTTGTAAATCACTCCATACTGCTTGAACAGCGTTCGATTTTAGTAATGATTTTACTTTATTAGCAGGGAGTGTCATTGATACTCCATTAAATGCCTTTTTATATGAACGTTTAATTTTGTATGGGTTTTTCTTTTCTTTTAACTCTTTACTAAAAATTCCCTTTAAATCTTTATCAAATGTTTCGTGTGAAGCGTCTACTTTTGCTTGTGCATCTGCTTCAGAAACAGTTGTTCCTTGAGTTTGTGCTACCATTACAGCTGTTTGTGCAGGCTTGTCCTTAAATTCAACAATGACAGAAGTTGGCGCATCACTTGTTAAATCTAAATCTGGAGAAACTTGAAGTCCTTCTTTGTCACTAATTTTTAATTGTTTAATCGCCTCGCGTTGAGCTGGTGTTAGTGCTGATAAAACTTGTTCCACCTTCGATACTTGTTGTGCATGAACATTGTGTGTAATTGAAATCGGATTAAACACGCTAGTTACAAGACCTGTTGATATTGCCAAGGTCGTAACATTTTTCTTCATTTTCTTTTTCATCCCCATCTTCCTCTCTCTCTTGATAGTTTCATTATAGTGAGATTTGACAGGATTTTATTTTTCATAAATTTTATCAAACACAAATTTTTTTATAATTCGAATATTTTCTACAAAAAAAGATAAAAAAGTGGCGGAAATTCAAATAAAAAAAGCAAACGATCAATACTACACTAAACTGTTTGCTTTTTTCTGTAAGACATATTTATTAAAATTAGTTTTTGAGGTTCGGTATTACATGTCCGATTTAGCCCTTTTACAACATTTTCATCATTTTGATCCACAACTTTAATCGCTAATTGAATATTAGACTCCCCATTTCTACGACCTAAAGAACTTGCTAATTTCTCTATTACTGTCATTCATATTTCCACCTTTTTATTTGACCTAACTCTTTTATCAGTCTAAACATTGCAAAACACACACATCCTTTATACTTATTTAAGTCCTTTGTTTTTTCTTATCCAAATACATAATTTTCCTTAGAGAAACCATCCTATTGTGAGGAGGTGGTTTTATGTCTGAACCATTACAACCAGGGAATAAGAAACTTCCTGATTTTAATGAATTAAACGATCGGATTATTGCTGAGCATGGTACAACAGGACCGTCTTTAGTAATTAAAACAAATTTGGATCCTAAAGATTCTACTGTAGATAATCCTTATTATCGTAATGAAACACATACACCTAAAAAACCATTTAAAAATTATTTTGAAGAGTAATAGAAAAATGAGTCCGGTTTGATACACCGGCTCATTTTTTTACCCAAAATAGTCACTTGAATGAATTTAACTCCTACGTACATACTAAGAAATATATGGCAATTTCTTTAAGGAAAATGTTTATACTTTTCAATGTACTAGGAGGAATAGGATTTTGAGTCCAACAAAAAGTATGCTATCGGTTTTTGCCTTAGGTGGAATTAATGAAATTGGAAAAAATATGTATGCTATTCAATACTTAAAAGAAATTATTCTAATAGACTGTGGTTCGAAGTTTCCAGACGAGAGTTTATTAGGCGTTGACTTGATCATTCCAGATATTACTTATCTAAAAGAAAATCAAGAAAAGATTAAAGGTTTATTTGTTACGCATGGCCATGAAGACCATATTGGTGGAATTCCGTATCTTTTGAAACAATTGAATATTCCAGTCTATGCAACGAGATTAACGCTTGGATTAATTGAGCTTAAATTAACAGAGCATGGATTATTAGGAGAAACTGAACTAATTTTAATAGATTCTGATTCAGTTATTAAATTTGAACATTTTTCGATTTCATTTTTTAAAACAAATCATAGTATCCCTGATTGCTTAGGCATCGTATTCGAAACGCCTGAAGGAACTGTAGTACATACTGGAGATTTTAAATTTGATTTAACACCTGTTAACAATCAATATCCGGATATTCATAAAATGGCCGAAATAGGTAGTAAAGGTGTTTTATTACTTTTATCAGAAAGTACGAACGCTGAACGGCCAGGTTCAACACCATCGGAACGGATAGTTGGAGAGCATATAGTAGATGCTTTTATGAAGGCAAAACAAAGAGTGATTATTTCAACTTTTGCTTCGAATGTACATCGTGTGCAACAAATTGTTGATGCTTCAATTATCACTAATCGAAAATTAGCCTTACTAGGTAGAAGCATGGTAAATGTAGTTCAAGTTGCGATGGAGCAAGGATACTTATCAATCCCTGAAGGTATGTTGATTGATAAAGATGAAATTAATAATTTCGCACCAGAAGCAATTACAATTTTATGCACAGGTAGTCAAGGTGAACCCCTTGCAGCACTTGCTCGTCTAGCTAGTTCTAGCTTTAGAGGCGTTGACATTTATCCAGGTGATACTGTGATTTTAGCTGCTTCACCAATTCCTGGTAATGAGCGCGGCGTTTCTAAAATTATCGATAATTTTTACAATCTCGGAGCAAATGTTATTTATGGTTCAGGAAGCTCGACCGGGATGCATGTTTCTGGTCATGCTTATCAAGAGGAACTTAAGCTCATGCTTACTTTAATGAAGCCAAAATATTTTATTCCGATTCATGGTGAGTATAGAATGCTTCATCATCATCGTTCTCTTGCTGAATCTGTTGGTGTCAAACGAAATAATATTTTTATTATTAAAAACGGTGATGTTGTCGATATTCTACAATCAGAAGCGATTCAAAGCCGAAGAGTTCCAGCAGGAAATATATATGTAGATGGAATGGGCATAGGAGATGTCGGTAACATTGTCCTTAGAGATCGAAAACAACTTGCTGAAGATGGAATGCTTGTAATCGTCATCACCATTAGCAAAACGGAAAAGAAGATTATCTCTGGACCTGATACAATATCAAGAGGATTTGTCTATGCGCGTGACTCTGAAAGTTTACTGAAGGAAGTAAACCAATTAGTTATATCTTCAGTAAATGAATTACTTGATGAAAACAAGCTCCAATGGGGAGTTATGAAGCAAAATATTAAGAAGTCTCTAGGACAATTTTTATTTACAAAAACGAAGAGAAAACCAATGATTTTACCAATAATCATTGAAATATAAAAAACAAAAAACTCCCTATTCAAACTAATTAGGGAGTTTTTACTTTGAATGATTTTCTTTAATTTTAAAAATTAAATCCACTAAAGAACTGTTTTCTTGTTCAAAATAGGTTTGCATTGGACATGAACTATTTTCTAACCGGTTTAGTACGAAAGGAATTGTAAAAGTTTCAATTTTTAATTCATCATTTACCTCATCCCAAAAAAGAGGGGTTGCAACGGTTGGTTTTTCCTTTCCTCTTGTAGAGTATGGGCAAATAATTGTTTTTCCTTTTGCGTGCTGTATATAGTCAATATAAAGACGATTGCCTCGATTTTTCTTTAAACGTTCAATCGTAAAATCATCTGGAAATTTTTCAATTAAATAATGTGCAATAAAAGATGTAAAGACTCTTGTTTCATCATAGGTAAGAGAATCTTCTTTTATTGGAATATGGATTTGAATACCTTTACTTCCAGATACTTTTGGGTAGCTCTTTATTTGAAAAGAATCAAAGATTAATTTCATTTCCAACGCGGCTTTTATAGCTAAAGGAAATGCATCTGCATTAGGTGGATCCAAATCAAATACTATTTCAATCGGATTGTTTGCTTCATATGTTTGAAAAGGGATATGGTATTCGATAGCTAATTGATTTCCTAACCATAGCAATGTTGATACATCATTACAGATAATAAAATTATTCCCCTCATGCTCTTCAGTTTTAATAAAACTCGGAGCATAATCTGGACGGTTCTTTTGAAAAAAAGATTCACCGTCTATTCCATTCGGAAAACGAATTGTTGTTAATAAACGATTTTTTAAAAATGGAAGCATATATGTGGATATTTGAGCTAAATACGAAACAAAGCTCTCTTTATTTATATATGGATCTTTCCATATTACTTTTTCAGGACTGGTAAGTGTTAATTCTTCCTCCAAATTAAGATTACCCAATAGTAAACCATCCAAAGTACATTCATTCCATGCATGCTTTAATTGAAATGATATAAATTTTGCATTTGTTATTTGGTTGTTCTCTATACTTTGAAACTCAAGTTCAACACAGATCCCAGGATCAACAAATTTTATATTACCCTTTTTGGTTTTTTTATTTGCTTCGATTGCTTTAATCAAAATTCCCTTCTCTTCCCCGCTAAGTCCATTTGAGAAGAACCCCATTTGCAAAATATCATTTTCTTTTTTAAGGCCCACTAAAAAGGTCTCCTCTTTTAAATTGAAACCTAAAATAAAGAAAAAGCCTGTATAGTTTTTATTCCGTTTTTGAAAAAAGTAATGATTCATATCTTACTTCCCCTAATCTGTAAGAGTGCATTCTTTAGGATCTTTTTCGATAAAAGCTTGGATACTTGGTTGTCTTAATGAATGACCTTCAGTCCATTCAATAAATTGAACTTTAACAGTTAACAATGGTTGAATCCATTGTATTTCCTTTATTCTTTTTGGTTGGCTGCTGAATGGATTGTTTTCTATTTTTATCTTATTAATGACTGTAGTAAGGTCTTTCCATTCTGATTTCGTTAATTTCCCTGTTCCTACATGTCCAATAAACACGAGTTCACTATTTTCGTCATATAGTCCTACTAAAATAGAATTAACAATACCAGAGCGATACGTTACCCCACCGATTACTGCAATAACGTCCTTATAATTTTTTATTTTTTGCCACGCATTGTGCTTTCCATTGATCAAGTATTTACTATTTAAATTCTTACATACGATACCTTCTAAATTATGTTGTTTCGCAACTTCAAATAAGGCAACCCCATCAGTATTATTTGGAACTAACTGAATTTGTTTATTAGGTTGGATCGCTTCTAATAATATATTTTGTCTCTGCTCAAGAGATAATTGCGTAACCCATTCTCCATTGTAAAAAAGAATATCAAAAATCATATAAAAAATAGGTACAGCTCCTATAGCTGAATCAATCCGATCCATGCGTCTAATTCCATCTCTTCGCATTACCTCATGAAACGATGGATTGCCATTTTGATCGAGTGCGATGACCTCTCCATCTAAAATGATTGATTGAGCAGTACAATAGGATTTTATATCCGTTAGCTCTGGAAAAATAGTTGTACGATCATTTAATTTGCGGTTAAATAATTTAACTTCTTTCCCATCAAAATAAGTTAGAATTCTAACACCGTCCCATTTTATTTGCGAAATCCACTCAGGACCATTTGGTACAATATCTGAAGAAATAGGCTCAAAAGGAAAAATTGGATTTAGCTCCATTACTGCCTCCTATTTAACTCGTTGCTTTTTTAGGCGCTTTTGTTTTAGGCTTTTTCGGAGGTGTTGCTTGTCCTTTTGTTCGATCAATACTCGCTTGTAATGCAGACATTAAATCAACAACATTTTTTTGCTCTGCTGGTTTCTCCTGCCCTGTCGCGATATAATCATTTTTATTAACTTTTTCCGAAATTAATTGTTCTAAAGCTGTACGATATGTATCGGTATAGTTTTCTGGATTAAACTCTGTTGTTAATTGTTCAACTAGCATCATGCCAGCCTGTAATTCACGCTCCGCCAATCCAGCCTTTTCAGGAACACCACCTGGAAGATTTTCAATTGCTCTAATCTCATCTGGAAAATGTAATGTTTCAAGAATAATCGCGTTTTTATATGGCCGAATAGCAGCTAAATGCTGTTTGCTACGAATTGTAATTTTAGCGAGACCGATTTTCTTACTTTTCTTCAATATTTCCGAAAGTAAAGCATAAGCCTTTGTACCACCAGAATCTGGACCAATATAATATGTTCGATCAAAATACACCGGATCAATTTCTGAAAGTTTGACGAAATCAATAATTGATACAGTTTTTAGTTCAAATTCTTCTTTTAATTTATTCATTTCCTCTTCTGTTATTTCCACAACTCTACCATTTGGTGTTTCAAAGACTTTAATAATTTCTTCAGGAGTAACTTCATCGTCACAACTAGCAACTTTTTTATAGGAAATCGGTGTTTTACAATCCTTATGATATTGACGAAACTTTATATCCTTATCCTCAACTGCTGAAAACAACTTTACTGGGATCGTAACTAATCCCATGCTGATTGTACCTTTCCAAACTGTATGCATATCTTCACTACCTTTTTTATTTTTATGATTAGCTTTTGTTAAATGAAAGGGTTTAATTCAATATGCTTTTCTAGTTATCTCCATCAGAATAAAAAACACCTTTAAAAGAAGACTAAAAAAGTTCATCAACATATAAGTCTTAAATGGAGGATCTTATGAATAAATCAAATGATCTACAAAAAATGAATAAGGAATTTCATTATATGCCTATTACATCTATATCAAGTGGAAATGGGTTAGAATTAGCGAATGATTTATACTATGAAACAAATCAAATTGTGAATTTTTGCTTTTTCGGTAATCCTAATTTATCAAGTGAGTGGGTATTAATTGATGCCGGTATGCCAAAATCATTTGATCATATTATGGATTTAGCTGAAAAACGATTTGGTGAAAAACACAAATTAAAAGCAATCATACTTACTCATGGACATTTTGATCATATCGGGGCAATCTTTGACTTAATAAAAGAATTCCATATCCCCGTCTATGCGCATGAAAAAGAATTACCATATTTAACAGGTGAAAAGAATTACCCTGAACCAGATGGAACAGTTGAAGGTGGATTAATTGCAAAGTTATCTCCATTGTTTCCAAACGAAGGAATTAATTTAGGAGAATATATTCATGTGCTCCCATCAGATGGTTCTGTACCTGAAATGCAAAATTGGCAATGGATTCACACGCCGGGTCATTCACCTGGACATATTTCACTTTTTAGAGAAGATGATCAATTACTAATTGCTGGAGACGCCTTTGTTAATGTTAAACAAGACTCTATTTACAGCGTTCTAACTCAACAAAGAGAAATAAATGGTCCTCCTAGATATTTAACGACAGATTGGACCGCTGCTTTAATTCCGTAAAAAAACTGCAGGCTCTACATCCTAAAAGAGCAATAACAGGTCACGGCTTTCCATTCCTAGAAGACGATTTAAATGAACAATTAGATTACTTAGTTAAAAACTTCAACACAATCGCCAAACCTGATTATGGACGATATGTTTAAAAATAGATTGTTGCAAAGAGGTAAAAATAAAACTCCCTACTTTTGTAAGGAGTTTTTTAAATTTAATTTACTAAATCATATAAACCAGCTATGTTCATTTTGCATATCAGGAAATTCTGGATCAGGAAAACCTTTCGGAGGTTCATTTACGTTTAAACTCCTCATCAAGGAGCTAGTTTGTCCGGTTTTACCGCCCCGTTGTTACAATATTTTTAAAATTCAATTCAAAATTCTTCTATTATTTAGATGTGTTTTAATTGGATTTAGCGGTATCTGTATTTTGGTTTGGCTTAATATATTTGATGGACAAAATAAGTCCAAGTATTGCTAAGATAATGGAAAGATACAACATATAATTGTCTGGTTTACTCATCAAATAGGCAAAAACAGGAGGTCCTGCAGCTACTCCCACAAACCGTAAAGAACTATAAAGAGAAGTAATAGTCCCTCTTTGTTCCTTCTCAATCCCCTCAGTTATTAATGCATCTAAGCTTGGTAAAGACATTCCGATTCCAATTCCACTTATCAATAAACTCGTGATAATCATATAAATATCTTTATTGATAATCGGTATGACAAAAGAAATACTTATTAAGATAAAGCCGATAACAATGCATTTTTTCATGGCACCTTTTTGATTTCCAATCTTTTTACCTGTCTTATAAGATGTGTAGGATAAAGCAGCGAGTGGAATCGCTAACACACAACCTTTCCATATTCCAATTATGTGATAGCGCTTTTCTAATATTTTTGATAAATAAAAAAGCATACCAAATAAAATGAACATGATAATGGCGCCTAATATGAATATGGTATAAAGCCATTTGCCATTATTTCGAAATATTTTCCGAATTGATCTGATAAACAGTTTAAACTTTTCCTTTCTTTTATCTTTTCTTTTTGATCTCATCGGTTGTTTTGGAGGTTTTACAAAAACTAAAATTAAAATAATTGATAGTAAACAAAGGAACGGTATTGATAAAAATGGTAAATACCAAACAATCGCTGCTAATGCTGAGCCAAGTATTGGACTTAGTACTTTTCCAAAAGTATTCGATGTCTCAACTAAGCCTAATCCTTTACTAACCTCATTTTCATCCTTAAACATATCTCCCACACACGGAATAACAACAGGCATTGCCCCAGCAGAACCAATCCCCTGAATGATTCTCCCAACAATTAACCACGCGTAAGGATTTTCTAATTTCCAACAAACAAAGCCGGCTAAGGCTCCTCCAATTCCCGCAATAATTAAACTTGGAATGATTACTTTTTTCCTTCCATATAAATCAGACAAATAACCTGCTATAGGAATAAGAATGATTGCAAAAACTGAATAAACCGTAATAATCATTGAAACTTTAAGGCCAGATATATTTAATTGTTGTTCTAATTTTGGAAGTACGGGAATCAACATTGAATTACCTAAAGTCATTACAAGAGGTACTGTAGATAGCGCCCATAAACTCCGCTTTTGTTTTTTATCCATATAACCTCCGCGTTTTGTGTAACTAAAAACAATCACAATCCTTATATTTCCCAAGTATCGTTGTTGGTTGAATTGTAATTTTTACTAATTAAGCAAATTGGGGGCAAAATGAAGAATATACCATTTTCGAAAGGATGAGTCTTTATGACTACTTTAGAGAATTCAACTAATTATTTAAATTTATGGTCTGGAATTTTATTTGGCCTAGGATTGGTGGCATTTTTTGACGAAGTAGTTTTTCATCAACTTCTTCATTGGCATCATTTTTACGATAAGTCTACAACAAGTTTAGGGCTTATCTCTGATGGGCTTTTTCATGCTTTTAGTTGGTTCGCAACGATTGGCTCCTTATTTATGTTTGCAAATTTAAGGAGAAAAAAATCACTTTATATTAAAAGATGGATTGGCGGAGTTTTACTCGGAGCAGGTTTGTTTCAACTTTATGATGGAACTGTTCAACATAAATGGTTGAAGCTTCATCAAATTAGATATAACGTCGATATTATGCCCTATGATGTAACTTGGAATATTACTGCTTCTATTATGACATTAATAGGTTGCATTCTAATTTTTAAAACTCAAAATAAAGGTGATCAATTTGAGGGATAATTTTATAAATTACTTCAATTCGTTTGATCTATTCATTATTTTATTCATTTTACTTTTAATTATCGGATATTTGGTTGCTGCGATAAATCATAAAAAAAAGCCATGGCCAAAATCACGCTCTATATTATGGGTAACTGGTTTTGTTTGTATATTAGTTTCCGTTGTTGGACCAATTGCAAAACTAAGTCACCATCTTTTTGTTTTTCATATGATTATGCATTTGTTACTAGGAATGCTCGCTCCATTTTTCATCGCTTTATCTAGACCGATTACATTATTATTAACATCATTAAAAACTCAACATGCAAGGCGTGTGACACGTCTTTTAAAATGTGCTCCTGTTCGACTTTTAACTCATCCTATTACCACAATCCTTATAAATATTGGAGGACTTTGGGTATTGTATACCACCACAGTATTTAACTTAATTCATGAGAATATCTTTTTGTTAATTGTAGTACATATCCATTTGTTTTTTGCTGGGTATTTCTTTACAATTTCAATCATTGCAATTGAACCGATCTCACATAAATACAGTTTTTTGTTTCGCTCATCAATTATGATACTTGCATTAGCAGGTCATGATATTTTATCGAAGTTTCTTTTTTCAAATCCATTAGACAGTTTCAGTTTTAATGATGTTCAAAATGGTGCGGTCTTAATGTATTATGGAGGGGACTTTGTTGATTTATTATTGATTACCGTGCTTTGTTATTTCTGGTATAATTCTACAACTCTTAAGAAGCCTAGAACAATTTAATGGACTTTTTTGCCACATATATTCCTCCTAAAGATGCACAAAATATTATTGCATAAAGAAGGAGGGTTAAAGATGAATAAAATTTGTCTTACATTATGCACAGTTTCATTATCATTTATCATTTCAGCCAATGTTCATGCTGCTTCAACAGGACCTGATGCTACTCAATTAGAACCAAGCTATGATCATAACGGTAAACATATCAAAAGAGATTTTAACAATAATTTTAATGATCCAAACCATGTTGTAAATAATACAAAAAATACGGTAAAAGAAGGCTATTATGACACGAAGAATACCGTTAAAGAAGGATATTATAATACAAAAAATAATATAAAAAATACATCAAATGATATGTTAACTAACAATAATGGGGTAAATAATCCAGTTAGTAATGACGGAAATTATTATCGACGAAATGTAAATAATGTAACGCCTACACCAGTTACTAACACATTAAATACTACTGACAATACAAATAATAATCATTTCAATTATGGCTGGCTTGGACTACTTGGATTATTAGGATTTGCGGGTCTAAGAAAAAAGGAACGAGTTGAATAAAGGATTTTGTTTACACAATAAAACCTTATTGGGGTATCCAATAAGGTTTTATTGTTTGACGATGTTTTTATTACGAATTACTTCTTTATAAAAACTGATTTTTTGCTCTAACATTTTATTCGTATCTTCTAATGTTTTTAGCTGATGTTCAATAGACTGCTTATGCTCGACTAAAAGATCTAATCTAGCTAATGATGTATGCTCACCTTCTGTATATAGATGTGCATACTCCTTAATCTTATTAACTGGCATTTGTGTTTCTTTTAGCTTTAGGACAAATCTTAACCACTGAATGTGTGATTCAGAATAAAGCCTTTCACCATTTTCATTTCGATCAGGAAGAATGATCTGTTCTTTTTCATAATAACGTAATGTATGTGTGCTTATCCCTAACATCTGAGCGACTTCACCAATTGAATACATAAGACCTCCAGTTTGAGTCAAAAATAAAAACTGTTTGACTTAGAGTTTACTCTAACCAGTATAATAAATCCGTAACTGATACACAATTAATTTAATTTTAGTATAAACCAAATTATCGGGAGGAATTTAGATGAAAAAATATACTGTCATTACAGGTGCTAGTTCAGGAATTGGTTATGAATCAGCTCTTGCGTTTGCCGCACGTGGAAAAAACCTAATTATTGTTGCTCGTAGAACGGAAGAACTTGAAAAATTAAAATCAGATATCGCTAAATTGAATTCAGATCTTGATGTGGTCATAAAAACGGCTGATTTATCTGTTGTTAAGAATGCTTTTAATTTATATGAAGGACTGAAAGAATATGATATTGAAACTTGGATTAATAATGCAGGTTTTGGTAATTTCGCTTCAGTTGGTGAGCAAAATTTAGAAAAGATTGAAACTATGCTTAACTTGAATATTGAAGCTTTAACGATTTTAACTTCACTATACGTACGCGATTATTCAACAGTCGAGGGTACACAAGTTATCAATGTTTCATCTGGTGGAGGGTATACAATTATTGGTAATGCCATCACATATTGTGCGACTAAATTCTATGTAAGTGCCTTTACAGAAGGGCTGGCTCATGAATTAAAAGAAAAAGGTGCAAAGATGCAAGCTAAAGTATTAGCACCAGCTGCAACTGAAACTGAATTCGCAAAAGTATCCTATGATTTAGAAGAAAACATTAAATTTGAAGGCGTTCTACCAAAATATCATACTGCAAAAGAAATGGCCGGTTTCATGTTGGAGCTTTATGACAGTGAAAAAGTGGTAGGAAAAGTCGATGGAATTACTTATGAATTCCAATTATTAGATCCACTTTACCCTTATGCAACAAGATTAGAAAGGCAGGATTAAGGGTAAGAAGAGTCTTTTAGAACCTTCTACTTAACCTTAAACACTGCATCCTAATTTTAATTTTCTAACACTAAATTTAAATGTGGATATTTAGTAGCCCTATATTCAGAAGGGCTACTTTTTATATATTTTTTAAATATACGACTAAAGTAATTCGAATCTTGAAAACCAATTCGTGTAGCAATTTCTTGCATAGTTAAATCAGTCATTTCTAAATAAAACATTGATTTTTCAATTCTTATTCTATTTAAAAAATCAATCACACTTGTGCCAATTTCTTTTTTGAATAAGTGACTGAAATGATATTTACTTACGCAACAATATTGAGCAATTTCTTCCAATGTAATACTAGTTTGATGATTTTCTCGTATATACTTAGTTGCTTTACGAATAACAGGAGTCATCTGATTATTAAATGAATTGGTTATTTGAATTGTTAGCCAGTAAGCATATTCGCAAACCTTTTTTACAAATTTATCATAGCGAATAATATGATATAATTCCTGGATCATTTGAGCATTTTTTGACATGATGAGTGTTGCATTCACGCCTGACTCTACTACAACCCTAGAAATTAACATAATTAAATCGACTACTTCAGTTTTAAATACGTCTTCATTTAATCGGCATGCATTTGCTACCTTTTCAAGGAAACTTTTTAATTGATCGACTACACCTACTTCATCACCTATTCGTACAAGTGCTAATAATTCAATGCGATCTTCAGTTGATAATGCTCTTAGTGTATTTTCTTCCACCGGTTTAATACCACTATGAAATATCAGTTTGTTCCCTTGAAAAAACCGACCTGACATTGACTTTCTAGCCTCTTCAAAAGAGTGGTATAACAAATAAGGATCACTATATTTTTTACCAATTCCAATTGAAACTGTAATCTGAACCCTATCCAATGAATTTTGAATTTCTTCTGCCATTCTATAGATCTTTTTATTGAACTCGATTTCACTATCTTCATCATCTAGCTCAATTAGAAGAGCAAGCACACCTTCTTCTACCCAGTTCCACAAATAAGAAACTCCGATCGTCTGATCAATTTGATTGATTAGTTTATGGCCAATTTCTTGTTTCCACTGCTTTGGGTTTTCTACTGCTAAATCAGGATAGCGATCAATCGAAATGACCATTACAATATTTGGATAAGTATTAATGCCACATCTTTTTTGAACCTCATCAAAAGTTCCTATATGGACGAGCGTACCAGAAAGTAACAAATTTGAAAAAGCTGATTGAGTAGCATCTCGATTCATCTTAATTTCTCCTTTTTAGCTTATGATTTTTCTTAGTTGAACGTTGGTAGTAAGGATCAAAATGATTGAGCCATAAAAAAAGAAGCTGTCGTACTCTTAGAGTATAACTGCTCCTTTAAAAATTTCATAATTCCATGACCCCTATTTTCTCTTCAACAAGTTCAACAATCTCTCCATTATGAATTTGATTACGAATTGTTTCAATATCATGATAAAAATAGCGATCTTCTTCAACTGCTGGAACTTGATTTCTAATTAACTGATATACACTTGCCGTTACCGGTGACGGTTTTAGTGTATCATGGAATTCTAGTGCTTGAGTGGCAACCATTAGTTCGATTGCTAAAATATGTTCAAGTTTTTTTGAAATCTGATAGGCTTTCCTAGCAGCGAAATAAGCAAAGCTAACAACATCCTCTTGATTTGCACATGTAGATGTATTATCAATCGTTGCCGGATGCGACAGAACCCTTATTTCATTAAGCAATCCAGCTGCGGTATATTGAGGAATCATATAACCGCTATTTAAACCAGGATTGACAACTAAGAAACTAGGAAGCTCACTTACATGATAATTTACTAATCGATCAATACGACGTTCTGTTATTTTTGCTAAGTTTGCCATACCTATACAAATCGTGTCTGCATCAATTCCCACATAGGAAGCATCAAAATTTCCACCCATTAATGCAAGACCGTCTTCTTCCTCCGGCCAAATAATCGGATTATCACTTGAAGACATCATTTCATTATGAATATTTTCCAATGCATTTTTTAAGACCTTCTTTACTGCCCCATGAACTTGCGGTATGCATCTAAGACTAAGTGCATCTTGTAATCGATAGTCTTTATATTGTTTGGCAATCTCGCTTCCATCTAGTATTTTTGAAACGATTCGAGCTGTCTTTGCTTGTTCCAAATGTTTTTTTACCGAGTGCAGTCGAGGATCTAAAGCTTTTATCGTTCCCTTCAATGCTTCTAGTGACATAGCACCAGTAACATCCGCTGTTTTAACGGCCTGAATTGCATTATATATCGAGAGTACAGTAAATGCTGTGGCTGATGTAGTACCGCTTAATAGTGCAAGACCTTCTTTACATTCGAAGGTTACTGGTTTTAGACCAGCCCGCTCCAACGCCTCATGGCCGCTTAATAACTCATCCTTATACCAAGCTTTTCCCTCGCCCATTAACACTAGCGCCATATGAGCCTCAGGCGATAAATATGCAACAGATCCATCGCCTGGAACAAATGGCAATATATCATGATTAAGTATGGCTGCAATTAGCTCTAACACTTCTATTCTAACGCCTGAATAACCTTGACCTATATTATTTAAAACCATTAATTGAATGGCTCTTACCACTTCTTTTTCAAGTGGTTCACCTACAGAAACAGCATGAGAACGGACAATATTTCGTTGAAGAGTATGAGCATCTTCCTTTGAAATCACTTCGGTTACATTGCTTCCAAATCCTGTAGTTACCCCATAAACCGCTCTTTCTTCTTCAAGGAACTTTTCAATTAGATTACGAGATTTATTGATTCTAAGATAATAGTTTTCTGTAAATGATACTTTTGCACCATATCTTGCAACAGCAATTACTTCATTAATTGATAACTCATGTTCTCCAAGAATAACCTCTTTAATATTTTTTGGATGCATGTCATCAAACACCTTCTTACTTTATATATCTTAAGTTTAGTGACTTGAAACTGATTGTTTATTTGATTCAACTAAATCGCCTTCAAGTAATGGATTACTAGCTTCATTTAATGAAAGTGATTTTGTTTCCGGAGCCCAGGCGATCGAAACAATTGTACCAATGAATAGAATAATAGACATTCCTATCATAGAAGGTGCCATTCCCATTGAACTAACACTTATCGGTAATAGGAATGTACCAACAGCTGAACCAATTCGACTAACTGCTGTTGTCAAGCCAACTCCGGTTCCGCGTACCTCGGTAGGAAATAGTTCAGCAGGATAAACTAATGTTAAATTAGAAGCTGCTGACATTACAAATGTAAAGATTGCAAACACAATAATAGCAATTGTATGTAGACCTGGAGGTAAGACTGTTAATGCGAATAATGAAATCGTTAAAATAATAAATGTATTAATTGTAAACCCTCTACGAGTTAACTTTTCAGTACACCATACACCAGCTAACGCTCCTACTAGAAGGAACAAGTTTAGAACCATATCAACACCAAATGTTTCTTCAAATCCCAATTTAGTTAAAATAGTTGGTAGGAATGTATAGATTGCGAAATATGGAACGACCTGACACATATAAAAAAGTGATCCGAATGTCGTACGTTTCCAAAGCTGCTTATTGAATAAATCTGTAACCTTGTATGCATGTTTAGAATTAGCATCCACTGATTCATCCATTACAGCATTTTCGCCAATATACTTTCTTACAATAGCACGTGCTTCTTCAACACGGCCCATCTTTAATAACCAACGTGGAGACTCTGGTGTTCCAAAACGTAAAAGCAAGACAACTAGACCAGGAATGGCTGCACTCACTAGCATCCAACGCCATGCGTCTGGGCCTGTTTTTTCTAAATAATAACCAACTAGATTTGAAGCTACATATCCAACAGTCCATAAAACGTTTAATGAAGATAATAACATACCTCTATACTTTCTAGGTGCAAACTCAGCTAGTAAAGTAGATCCTACGGCATAATCTCCTCCAAGTGCAACACCGATTAAAATCCTTAATGCAAAAAGTGTATATGGATCGTGAACAAAAAACTGTAAAGCAGATGCGATTGTAATTATAACAAAGTTTGCTAAATAGATTTTCTGCCTACCAATGCGATCTGATAATCCGCCAAGAAACAAACTACCGAAAAATAGCCCGATTAATGCAGAACTACCGATTAATCCTTCCCAAACAGAATTTAATTTCATCTGTGGACCTAGTAGCGAAAGTGCCATACCTATAATTCCTAAAGCATAGCCATCCGAAAAATTCGATCCAAAAGTAAGTGCCGTAATACGAATATGGAATTTATTAAGCGGTGCATCGTCCATCATAAATTTTTTTTCTTTCAAAAGAATACCCCCTTTTTTGATTTTTCAGATAATATAATTTGTAAAAAATAGTAAGTAATAAAATAACTACTTACTTAACATGCCTAAAGCGCTTTCAAATTTTTCAGTATTTTTAATAAATTATAAATATTACTTATCAAATTATCTCTGGATAAAGTTTCGGATTATTAGCACAATATTGCTGAAATATTTGGTCAGGAGATGATTTATTTTTCTTCAATAAAATAAGAGATAGCGTATTCGCTATCTCTTACTTTATAAAACGGTTTAATGAAAACATGCTCAAATTAAAAGCAGATTTCTGTTTTGTTACTAGGTCAGCAATTATCTCGCCTACAACGCTTGCAAACTTAAAGCCATGGCCTGAGAAACCTGTGGCAATGATTAGATTATTGTATTCTGGATGCTGGTCAATAATGAAGTGCTCGTCTGGAGTCATTGTATATAAGCATGTTTTCCCTTTTACTAATCTACCATTTGCAAGTGGCATATATTCGCTTAAGAAATTTCTCAGATCCGTTTCATCTTCAATGAACTCTCCAAATTCTCGATTAAATTGATCCGGGTCTACAATTTGCCCCCCATCATGTCGACCAATTTTTAGTCCGCTATTATGAATACTTGGAAAGCCGTAATAATGACGATCAATTAGATCAATCGTAAATGCTGGTAGCAAACTAGAATCATATAGTTGATGATCACAATCAAACCAAGCAACTGTTTTACGAGTAGGTTTTACAGGTATATCAATACCAGTCTTTTCAAGAATTTTACCAGACCAAGCACCTGCACATACTACAAGTTTATCTGCTGTGTATACAGCATTCTCTGTACGCACCATTGTCTTATGAGTATCTACTTCAATATCTATAACCGGCGAGTTTGTATGAAGACTATTTCCTTTCTCTATATATAGTTCTTTATACGCTCGAACACATTCTTCGCTAAAAAGTATTCCAGAGGTCGTTTCTAAACAACCTATAAATCCTTTCGGTAAACGGAATCCGGGCCACCTTGCATTGATCTCATTACTATCCATTATTTCAAGCGGCAACGAAAATTCTTTTGCACTATTTATTACTTCATTCGTAAAAGTCGATCCGGGTGCACCAGCACATAAAACGCCTGTTCTCGAGAATAAATGTTTTCCAGATAATTGTTCTAGTTCTTCCCATAACTTTTGTGCTCTCAATGCTAGTGGCACGTATTCTCTACTTTCTCCATATGCATGACGAATGATTCTAGTATCGCCATGATGGCTACCAAGGCTATGTGGTGGATCAAAAGAATCTATTAATATAATTTTCTGATTTCCTTTTGATAAATAGTATCCTGCTGCCATTCCCATAGAACCGGCTCCAACAATAATTACATCATAGTGATTATTCAATCATTTCACTCCTTACCCTGTTCATTCGTATGACATATTCTTTTTGTTTTTACAAATTACCTTCTTAATATTATCATTTTTTGTAAAACAAACTTTTTCAAAATAACAAAAAACCCGTTTATGATCATTCATAAACGGGTTTTATAGTTTTTATAGTTTTTCGTATGCTGCTTGGTATTTTTGAATATCACCAGCACCCATAAAAATTAATACACTATTTTTATGGTTTTGTAAATTGCTGATATTGTCATCAGTCAATAATTCAGCACCTGCAATTTTACAAGAAAGGTCTTCAATTGTTAAAGTACCTTTATCTTCTCGTGCAGAACCAAAAATATCACATAAGTAAACTTTATCTGCTTTTTCTAATGTACCAGCAAATTCATCTAAAAATTTACTTGTGCGTGTAAATGTATGCGGTTGGAACACTGCTACGATTTCACGGTCAGGATATTTTTGACGTGCTGCTTGAATCGTCGCTTGGATCTCAGTTGGATGATGAGCATAATCATCAATTAACATTTGATCTCCGAAGCGTTTTTCACTGAAACGACGCTTAACGCCACCGTATGTTAATAAACGAGCTTTAATAATATTAACATCGATTTCTTCATAATGGCAAAGCGCAATTACTGCTAAAGCATTTAAAATACTATGATCACCATATCCAGTAATATCAAAAGTAGCGTAATACGTATTACGGACGAATACATCAAATGTTGTACCATTTGTATGTTTTTCGATATTACGAGCTTGGAAATCATTGTCCTCGTTAAATCCATAATACATTACAGGCACTTTTGCATAAATTCGTTGAAGATGTTCGTCATCTCCACATGCAATAATACCTTTCTTTACTTGATCAGCCATTTGTTGGAAAGCATCGAATACATCATCTACACTCTTATAATAATCCGGATGATCAAAATCAATATTAGTCATGATGCAATAGTCTGGAAAGTATGAAAGGAAATGACGACGGTATTCACAAGCTTCAAACACGAAATACTCGCTGTCTTTTTCACCTTTACCAGTACCATCTCCAATTAAAAAAGAAGTTGGACGCGCACCAGAAACTACATGGGCTAATAAACCTGTCGTTGAGGTTTTACCATGTGCTCCAGTAATTGCTACGCTAGTAAATTTATTCATATATTCCCCTAGGAATTTATGATAGCGTGCCATCGGTATTCCTTTTTCAATAGCAGCTGCAATTTCTTCATGAGTATCAGGAAATGCATTACCTGCTATAACGAATTGGCCTTCTTGAATATTTGCTTTATCAAATGGTAAAATCGTAATATTTTTTTTTCGTAATTCATTTTCAGTGAAAAAGTGCTTTTCATAATCTGATCCCTGTACGGTCAAACCAGAATCATGTAAAATTTGTGCCAAAGCACTCATTCCAGTACCTTTAATCCCTACAAAATGGTAAACTGTCATATTAAAAGAACCTCCAAAATCGATCACTAATACAACGGCCTATCTCTTAGACAGTATATGTGTGAATAAAAGAAATGGCATCAATATTTTATAAATTTGATGCATTGTTACTTTGCCGAGTCTAGTTATTTTTTTAATGATAACTAACTTAAATTTTTACGCAATTAGTATTATATCACTTTAACTCCCATAGGACTATTTATTTTAAGTCGCACTATGAGGAAATAGATGGAAAAGTAAATACTTTAAGTCATCTGTTTATCTTAAAATACTATCAATCTTAAATTGATTTTTTTGTCCCTTTATAGTCTAGGGCGCATTTCTACTCTTTCTAATCGAGAATTTTCACGAAGCTTTCTTCCAGCTTTCGCTTGTTGTATACCATTTAACTCGACATTATCACCTGTAAAGCCTATATTAACTTTTAATAAACTTCCGCCTACACCATATAAATCTACTGGTACACCTTGTTTCTCAAAAGCTAAGATTCTTTCTACAGTAAATCCACCGCTTACTACAATTTGCACATGCTGATACCCTTCTTGATCTAGTGCATTTCGTAAAGCAAAAATTAACGGAGGATTTACACCCCTAGGGTCAAAACTTCCTAATAATTCAGGATTACAAATAAAATACTGATCAATCATTGTTTTTGATGTATCTACACGTACAGCCTTTAATTTGCTACCATATTCTCGTGCAACCTTTAAAGCGTCATTTATAACATCATTATTATAATCTACTAAGACAATTAAATCATCTTGTGGATAAACTTCTGTGTATGCACGGGCAGCCTCTACTACATCACCATTATACATTTGAATTAGTGCATGAGGCATTGTACCCATACCTTCATTGCCCCACCACTCATTCATTGCATGGGTTGCTTGTGCAGTTGCACCACCAATAAATGCAGCATAACCGTCACCTGCTTGGGTCGTGAAATGATCATCACGATCTCCCATGAAAATAACAGGCTTTTTAATGCCTGCGGATTTTGCAGAATGTTTTACATTGTATACATTTGTAGCAACAGAAGTACGTCTAGCTAAAATACCGTCAATAATTCCCTCTAAATAGCCAAAATCAGCATATTTACCTTTAATTGTTAAGACCGTTTCAAATGGTTCAATCATATCTCCATCCTTTAAAGAATGAACAATAAGATTTTCTGGATGATCTGCAAAAGTTTGTAAAATCGCAATTGCTTCATCCGTGCCACATAATACTGCACTTTCTCTTTGGAAAAATTGCATTGTTACTTCAGTATCTGGCTTCTTTTTTCGAATAATTTCTCTAGTTTTTAAAAAATATACAGCTGAAAACCAGCCCTCTCCGATTCTCTCATCAAATTTAAATGTTTGGTTCGTTAATCGGCTTATTTTACCTTGTAATTTTAAATCTAATTCTTTTTCCATGAATCTTCACCTGCTGAAAAGTATCGTTCTTTTTTTTCTAGTATGGGTTAAAAAAACTTTAACATTCGTTACTTAATTTTTATCGAATTTTTAATTTATCACTCAGAACGAAACTCCTCTAATGATGTAATCAGTACATCACGAGGTTTACTTCCATTTTGATTCGATACGATCCCGTGATCAAACATTAGGTCAATTAATCTAGCTGCACGGTTGTATCCAATTCGAAAACGTCTTTGTAACATTGAAACAGAAGCACCTTTTTGATCAATGACAAACTCCACTGCTTCTTGAAAAAGTTCATCATCAACATCCTGTGCATCCGCTTTTGCTACAAGTTCCTCTTGATTAAATAAGTAATTCGGTTTTTGTTGGTCTTTAACAATCTCTACAACATGTTCGATTTCATCATCCGAAACATAAACGCCTTGTAATCGAATTGCTTGAGATTTTCCATTATCTAAGAATAACATATCTCCTCGTCCAAGTAACTTTTCAGCTCCGCCAATATCAATAATTGTTCTAGAATCTACTTGTGAAGAGACTGTAAACGCAATCCGTGTCGGTATGTTTGATTTAATAATACCGGTAATGACATCAACTGAAGGTCTTTGTGTTGCAACTAATAAATGGATTCCGCATGCTCTCGCTTTTTGAGCAATACGACAAATATAAGTTTCTACATCCCCAGGAGATACCATCATTAAATCCGCTAATTCATCAATAATAATGACTAAGTATGGTAACTCGTCATTATAAGCACCTTTTTTCTTCGCTAAATCATTGAATCGCTTAATATCTCTTGCCCCAGCATGAGCAAATAAATCATAACGTCGATCCATCTCATCACATGCCCACTTTAAAGCAGCAGTCGCGGCTCTAGCGTCAGTAATGACCGGCGAAATAAGATGTGGAATATGATTGTACGGTGCAAGCTCAACCATCTTAGGATCGATTAATATTAATTTCACTTCATGAGGTTTCGCTTTATATAAAATGCTAACTAAAATCGAATTAATACATACACTCTTACCAGATCCTGTTGCCCCAGCAATTAACCCGTGTGGCATTTTTGAAATATCTGCATAGACAGGATCTCCACCTATATCCAGTCCAAGAGCAACAGTTAAAGGTGACTCGCTTTGCAAAAATTTATCCTGGCTAACTAATTCTCTTAAGTAAACAGGCTTACTTTCTTTATTTGGTACTTCTATGCCTATTGCACTTCGACCAGGAATCGGAGCTTCAATTCGAATATCTCTAGCTGCTAAGCTTAATTTAATATCATCTTGTAAGTTCGTTATCTTATTTACTTTCACGCCAGGCTCGGGCTGTACTTCGAAACGAGTTACTGTTGGACCTTGGGTTGCGGCAATTACTCTAGCTCCTACATTAAAATTATGTAATGTTTCTTGTAGTAGTTGCTTTTGATCTTCAACCCAATCCCCATCATTAAATTGTTCAATTGGGGGTTCAACTAATAAATCTAATTCTGGTAATTCATAAAGTACTGGTGGTTGTTCATCTAAACTTTGAGGCTCATCAGTCTGAACAATCTCATTTTTAGTCTCTATCGTTATATCCGTTTCTGTTATACTTTCTACAGTTTCAAGAACTGGCTGATCTTGAATTCCTTCAGGAGGATTTTCATATGTGATTGCTTCGGCAATTATTTCACTTGGTTGAACTTTTTCTGAAGATAAAATTTCACTTTGTTCAGATAAACTAGCATTCTCGATCAACTGTTCATTTTGTTTTATCTCAACTTCTTCATTTACCTTTTCTACTGTTGCAGCAGATTCATTTTGTAATTCACGAAGTTGTCTCATTATATTTGCTTTTCTTGATGCCTCTACATCACTTCTAAGCATCATTACATTAAAAGGAAAATGACGTTTTTTCTGACGTTTCTCCATTGGTTTAGGTTCAGATTCCTCTTTATCGGCTTCAATTTCAGTCTGTTCATTAGAATTTGCAACAGAATTTTGATTAATTTCAGCGGATTCTTCTACTTTGGATTCTACCGTAGAACTTTCATGCTGTACTACTTCTTCTTTAATCTCTTCTATAACACCATCTAGCTCGACTGTTAATTCCGATTCTACTTCATACTCTTCATTATTTTGAACGAGTTCAATCCCTTTGTCTTCGTTTTCATCTAATTGAACCAAAGTCTCAGCTTTGTGCTCATTCGACTCATTTTTTTCAATGATATCTTCAACATTTAGTTTAATATGAGCATGGTAATCGTTTTCTTTTTCTTCTTTAATGGAGACAAGATCTAATCTATAAATATTTACTTCATGTTGTACTTCTTCACTCTCAACTTCATCTTCCGCTTTAATTTTTAGGGTTTCAAGCTGTACTTCTTCATCCATCACTTTAGCTTCTGCTTCAATTTGATGGATTTCAAACTTTTCTTCTTCATCTTTCTCCTCAGCTTCTGCTTCAATTTGGTGAGCCTCAAGCTGTACAACTTCATTCTTCTCTTCAGCTTCTACTTGAAGAGCTTTAGGTTTTAAATCTTCATTCTTCTCTTTAACTTCAATTTCATGAGTTTCAAATTGTACTTCTTCAACATTCAACGTATCTTCTACATTTTGATAATATTTAGCTTGTAGCTCTTCATTCTCAATTTGAATAGCTTCAGTTTGAAGTTTTTCATTTTCTACTAGATTTAATCCTTCAATTATTTCTTGATTTTGATTGCCGAAACTTCCAATTTCGAAAGAGTTGGTTTCAACTTTTTCAAGTACATTATTAATTTGAGAAGCTTCAACTCTCATTTCTTCATTTGTTGAAGAAAGGATAGAATCAGTAGCATTTTCTTCTTTTATTGGAGGCTTTTGATAACCATAAATTGGTGAAATATATTCACTAGGTCGAAATGGTGTTTTTCTTTTTGGACGAAATACAATATCGACCTTTTCTTCTTTTTCTACTTTTGCTGGTTCTTCTTCACTTTTTGTGACTTGATTTTTTTCAAGTCGACTAGATAAATTACTTTTATCAAAATGATTATTTTGAAAAGTATTTCTAACAAAATTAGTACTCTGATTATATGTAGGTTTATATTCTTTATTTAAATTGTTTGGTGACTTCTGCCAAATATCAGCATTTTTTTCTTGTTTAATAACTGGTTCTTCAATTTTTGTTTCCTTTATCGGCTTTGGTGATGGTAATTCTTCATCTAATTCAATTGGAAATCTAAATTTTGGACGCTCTTGTAAAGCGTTTCTCTTTTTTTCGATAGAGTGTGATTGATATACTTTCTCCTCAACAGGCTTTTCTTCAAACCCTTCTTCAAACTCTTCTTCAATCTCATTAAGGCTATTCGCCTTAAAAAGGCTTTTTAACCATTTTTTCATTTTTCTCACTCTCTCTATTTCTTTTCATACCTTTTATTTTAACATGTGACATAATGACAAAAAACACATTATTATTACAAATTGCGCTAGTTCAATCATATTTCGATATCAAATATATAATTTAATCAAATTAATATTAAAATAATAATTCTTTTATTGAAAAACAGAAAAAATACTAGACCAATTCATGGCCTAGTATTTATACGAAAATATATATTATTTAGTTAAAAAAAGCTTTTCCAACTTCAGCATCAGCTTCAAGAACTAAGATTCCTTTTTCTTGTGGAGCATCAGGTAAATCAAGTTCACGTGCAGAGCAAATCATACCAAATGAATCCACTCCACGTAAATTAGCATCCTTAATGACTAATCCTGATGGCATTACTGCACCAACTTTTGCAACAACTACCTTTTGTCCTTGTTCAACATTCGGAGCACCACAAACAATTTGTAATGTATCTGTTCCAACGTCAACTTTGCAAATATTTAATTTATCAGCATTTGGATGTTTTTCTTTTTCGATTACATATCCAATAACGAATTTAGGTGAAAGGTCTAATACTAAAGTATCTTCAAACCCTTCTTTTGCAAGTAATTCATTAACCGAATTAACAATATGTTCGGTAATCGTAACGATACCATTTTCTTGAACATCTACATAAGTAGATGCATCAAACACATTAATAGCAACTGTTTCATTCGTAACTGCACTATATACGCGTGCTATATTCCCTTTTCGTTCAACTTTACGATCTTCTGATGGAATTTGTTTTAATGTAATTAATAGCGTATCGCCGATTCCTTCTTTGTTATAAAAAATATTCACTTATTTCTTCCTCTCTATTGCTTCTTTTGTTTCCCTAAAATAAATACTGGCATTAGCTTCTCATTTTCGTAAGCAAATGACAATGATGTAATTGGTATTTTCCCACTTGCAAAGAAACTCATATTCATTTGCGCCATTATATCATAACCTATGTTATTTCGAATGTCAGCAAGGATTAGTACATCTCCATGAGGAATTCCTACTAATAATTCACCTTTTACTTTTGATTGAATTTCTTTTATAAAAGTACTGTTTAGTACTCTACTCGCATCGTATCCATCATTTGTACGTACAAAATAAAAAGTATTTTCTGCAACAATATCTTCTTTTACTTGAACAGGCATTTTTCTTAAATTAAATAAAGCAATAGAATGAAGTTGCTCTTTTGTATAACCTGACTTTACTAATAATCTTTCATCGATAAGTTGATACGTTTTTTCTGAATCAATAGCATAGTAAATTCTAGTTTCTGCAGTATGCTCATCAGTTACAAATAAATTTCCTTCTTCCTTTTCAGTCGGAAACGATGTAGCTCGAATAACTGGACGAATTTGTTCTTCAAGAAATACAGTTTCAGAGTGCATTGCAGAAAGTGCTTCTTTTATATAATAAATTAATTCGTTAAATGCCTCTTCACCTTCAGCCTCAAACTTTGCT
Organism: Bacillus sp. UNCCL81; assembly: GCF_900112535.1. Taxonomy (NCBI): domain Bacteria; kingdom Bacillati; phylum Bacillota; class Bacilli; order Caryophanales; family Bacillaceae; genus Bacillus; species Bacillus sp. UNCCL81. The sequence continues at coordinate 171,500 of NZ_FOMF01000007.1, forward strand.
ACTGCACTATTTAAAGAGACACTCATCCCTTTATTACTTTCAATCCCTTCAATTCGAAGGTCTTCTTTTTCACGATCATAGATAAAACGCCAATCTTCATTTCCAAGGCGATTTTCTATCATTTTTTTTAAGTCTAGTGTTGTTTTTTTAGCCAATTGTTTTACCTACCTTATTAGCCTCTTAATCCTTCAAGAAACTCTTCTACTTGTTCTTTTGTTTTACGATCCTTATTTACATAACGACCAATTTCTTCACCATTATTAAACGCTACAAAGCTTGGTATGCCAAATATATCTAGATTTTGGCATAACTCAATAAATTGGTCACGATCTACATAATAAAAGGTAAAATCTTTATTTTCATCAATTATTTCTTGGAAGAACATATCTAAAAATCTGCAATCTGGACACCAATCTGCTGAAAATTGGAAAACCACTTTTTCTCCTTGTTTCGCTTGTTCGAATTGTTCAACTGATGTAATTTTTTCCATTCTTTTTCCCTCGCTTATTCGTTTTCTTTTATTTTATCTTATTTTTATCGATATGCAAAAAGGACGACCTCAATTGTTTTCTTCTTTTCGTTTCTTGAATTCATATTGTCCAAATAGTAATTCACAAATATGTTCAAAGATTTCTGTCCTAGTAATTCGACCATTTGTAAATACCCCTACTGCCCCTTCTTTACTTCGTATATCTTTTTCATTCGTATATTGTTCCATTAATACTGAAAGCTCAGTTCCATTTCTTAGCTCATTAATAAATTCGCTAGGTAATAAAATTTTTGCTCCGCTTGCTAGTATTACCTCATTTTCATACACAAGTGCTCCCCAGTTACAAAGAAAAAGCCGATCGTTTTCTATAATGACTCCACCTTCTAATCCAATACCGATTTCCGACTCACCTGCGATTCTAGCATTATATGCTCTATTTATAGCACCTTGCATAGTTTCTTGATCAGTCAAAGGTTGATTCGAAACATTTGATGGAACATTTAGTCCCTCAACTTTATACTGATTAAAAACTTTTTTAACAGCTCCTACTTTTGTGGGATTTAAAGAACCAATAATTATTTTCATTGTCTTAACTCCATTCACCGCTCTTATGCTTTTTAGTTAAATATAATTTTAATATACAATAAAAAAGACACTTTCAAAATGAAAGCATCTTTACAATCTATTGAATCATTCAATTATTACCTCATTTTGGGCAAACATTTTTCTGCTATGATAGCATAGAAACATAAAACCCCTTCCAATCTTTATCTTTTGGCTACAAAAGTATCAATATATCGATAAATAGCATGGGCAACGCCATTTTCATCATTATTTAGAGTAGAAGTTGTACAAATTGATTTAATATCTTCTTTTGCATTCCCCATTGCAACACTATATCCAACTTTTTCAAGCATCGAAATATCATTATTACTGTCGCCAATAGCCATGGACTGTTCTAAAGAGCCACTCATTAAAAAAACTAACTTTTCTAATGCTAATCCTTTTGATGCAGAGCGATTCGTAATCTCAATATTATGCTCCGCTGATGAAACAACCATCAAATCAATACGCTTATTAAATTGATTTCTAGCCTCTTCTAATTTTTTCATATCAAACGTACATACTAAAATATTATTAACTTCTTCATTTCGTTGTATGATTTCTTGACAATGATCAACTAATACATACCCAAACTGATCGAATTGTCTTTCCGCAACATTAACTAATTCTTTCATATCTTCATCTAACTCAACTCTTTTAAGGCTATTAATCTCATTTTGAAAAATTTCTCTTCTTTCTTTAAGAGCATAAATGCTTTTATCTGTAAAAACTTCAAAATAATAATTTCGTTCATCAAGCCACCTTAATATCTGTTCAACATTCGTTTTTGAGATTGTAATTGATGAGATACATTCTCCGTATTTTGAATGGATTGTTGCCCCATTTGTTCCGATCACATATGGCGATATCCTGAATCTTTCACAAATTTTTTTGGCATCAAAATGAGCTCGACCAGTTGAAATAACGATTTCAATTCCATTTTCCCCTGCAAATTTAATTGCATTAATATTTTCTTCACTAATTTCATTCTCATTATTTAATAGTGTTCCATCTAAATCTATTGCAATGAAACTCATTGATTATATCCCCTTTAATTTATTATGCTTTTCATCTAGTTTTATAGTGTTCAGTAATCGGTCATTACCAAAATGGCAAGCTTAAGAAGGACAATAACGATTCATTCATTATGTTATTGTCTACTTAACAAAAAAGAATTCAATGAATATAGTCCGTCTTTTTTAATTTGCTTGAATCCATTCGATTTCTTTTAATATTGAATGCTCTTTCCATTCTTCTGGAAATGAATGGTCACATACTATTGCATCAACCTTTTCAAGAGAACAAACTTTACAAAATGTATCTACACCAATTTTCGAGTAATCTGTTAATAAAATCACTTGCTTCGACACTTCCACCATTTTTCGAGAAACTAAAGTTTCATGGAAATGATAGTTGCTAACTCCATTTTGAGCTGAGACACCACCCGCTGAAATAAATGCCTTATCAACATTAAATTGACTTAGTAATTGTTCTGTTATACTCCCACTCATTGACTGTTGTTTTGGATCAACTATTCCACCTAGTAATAATATTTGTCCGGTAAACTTATTTTGATTTAATGATTCTGTTAACAGGGAAGATACCGGTAATGAATTAGTCAATATAGTAATGTCTTTTTTATTTTCAATACACTGAGCAAATTCAAGCATTGTTGTGCCTACATCAATCGCAATGACATCTCCATTGGAAATTTGGTCCATGGCCTTTTTACCAATTTTTACTTTTGCTTCCTGATTCACAGTCGTACGCTGCATAAAAGGAGGTTCCTCATTTTGGTATACTGTTTTAATTGCTCCACCATACACCTTTTTTAAAAGACCTTTTTCCTCTAATATCATTAAATCTCGACGAATGGTTTCTTCTGATACATTAAATTGTTCAACTAAATCGATAACTTTAACTTTTCCTTTTTTATTAAGTTCTTTTAAAATCTCGTTTTTTCTTTCCTCAGGTAAAACAGACATTTTAATCCTCCAGAAACTTTAAAAATTTATAAGATAACGCATTCTTTTTTAGGTACAATAATGTTCACATGTTCTCCTTGCTGGAACATTTCACCTCGGTGGTTAAGGTTGTCTACAAGAAATGCAGATTCTTCGGTTTCAACTTCGTACCTTAAGACATTACCAGTCATAGTAACATCTGAAATAATCCCCTTTATTCCCCAGTTTTGTTGTAAATCCATGCTGTCATTTCCTACAGCCACTAATTTTAATACTTCAGGTCGAATTGCTACATCATTTCCAATTAATTCATTACTACATACAAGTTTATGGAAAGCTTCCATCTTATAAATATTATAATTTCCGATGAATTTTGCTACGAATTTATTTACTGGTGTTGTATAGATCTCGGTAGGTGTACCTTCTTGTACTACATTTCCATTATTCATAACAAAAATTCGATCCGACATTGTCATTGCTTCTTCTTGGTCATGTGTAACAAAAATAGTCGTAATATTTAGTTCTTGCTGTATTCTTTTTAATTCCTTTTGTAAGCTTTTTCGAATTTTTGCATCTAATGCACTTAACGGTTCATCTAATAATAGTACTTTTGGTTCCATGACAAGCGCTCGAGCTAAAGCAACTCTTTGTTGTTGCCCTCCTGATAAGTGGTGAGGGTAAGATCCTTCTTTTCCTATTAAATCAACTATTTCTATCATCTTTTTTACTCTTACATGTATGTTTTTTGCTTTTTTCATTTTTAGACCATATGCAATATTTTCAAATACTGTCATATTTGGAAAAAGTGCATATGACTGAAATACCATACCTACCTCGCGTTGGCGCGGAGATAAATTAGTTATGTTCTTCCCATCTATTAATATATTTCCTATATCGACGTCTTCAAGTCCTGCAATAGAACGTAATAAAGTACTTTTCCCGCATCCACTTTGACCTAAAAGCGTTACGAATTCTCCTTTATTTAATGTTAATGAAATATTATTTAAGACGACTTGATTTTGATATTTTTTAGTCACTTGATCAATATTTACATAGCTCATTTAACTTCACCTTCTATTGCAGTATTTTTTATATAACCTTGTTTTTTAAAAATAGACCGCCTCTTATTTAACACGGCAGGATTTTTTTTAGTTTTAAACGTGAGTTTTAAGACTGTTCCAGTTAAAAGTAAAATCACCAAATAATAAGTAATAACTATGGCACTTGTTAAATGACCACTACTATTTAGTTTATCGGCAAGATAGATTTGAAGGGTTTCAAATCTTCCACCTACTAGTAAATTTGCAAATGCAAACTCACTAAATAAAAGAGCTACGGACAATAAACTTGATACTAATATTCCAGATATAATATTCGGAAGCACAACCGTTCTAAACGCTTGAAATTTAGTTGCACCAAGTAATTCAGCTGCATCTACAAGTTGAATGGCATTTATTGTTCTAAGACTATTACGAATACCTTGATACATAAAAGGTAGAATGGTTATAAAGTAAGCTCCAACTAGTATCCATGGAGTACCAGCAATTTGAAATGGTCCATTAGAATAAAGCTTAATTAGCCCAACTGCTCCTACAATAGGTGGGATACCATACGGAAGCATCGCAATTGCTTGGAGAATTCCTTCAAATTTATTAAAATATACAGTTATAATAAAGATTGTTGGAATCATGATTGAAACACTTAAAGTGACAGTTATGATAATTAAAAATAATGTTCGTTGAAAGGCCTCAAAAAATCGTCCATCTTGAAATAATTCAATATACCAATTTAATGTATAGCTCTCAGGTAAGATTGAATGATCCCATTTAGTTGCAATTGAAAATAAAAATGTACCGACTATTGGAATTAATAAATAGATTACAAGTAATCCAACTATTACTTTAAAAAATGTTGTTTGTAATTTCATCGTAAATCCCTCCTAATGCGGCGCATCATTCTTTCATTAATCCACATCGCTCCAATCATGGTCGTTGCTAAAAGGACTCCTAGTGCGCTACCTAATTGTGGTTTTAATGTAACGTCACTTGAGACTAACGAGGCTATTTGTAATGACAATAAATTATAATTGCTACCAACTAATGCGTAGGCTGTTGCATAAGCACCCATAGCGTTAGCAAATAAAATACTAAATGTGCCTACTATACTTGGTAATAGTACTGGAATTCCAATTCTTAGCCAAAATGATATTGTTGATCCTCCTAATAATGCAGAAGCTTCCTTCCATTGTTGCTTTATTCCTTGAAAAGAAGGGTATATCAACAAAATCGCTAATGGAATCTGAAAATAAATATAAACAAGGATCAGTCCGGTCCAAGAATATAAATTAAAATCCGCAAATATATTCCAACCGAGTTTTGCAAAAAGCAAAGTAAATAATCCATTGTTTCCAAGTAAAATAATATATGAGAAAGAAAGAGGGATTCCTTCAAAATTTGAAGTCACATTAGCAATCATTAATAGACGATTTTGTATTTTACGTGAAAACTTTGTAAAGGAATAAGCTGTGACAACAGCTATTAGGATCGAAATCACTGCCGAAATAATTGAAATAACTATACTATTTTTGATAGCTTGTAAGTAAAACTTACTTTTAAATATAGTTATATATTGATTCATAGTTAGATGGATTCCGTCATCTGCGTAAAAACTATTCTTAAACATTGCCATCATTGGCCCTAATTCAAATCCTATTACAAACAATACAAATGGCAATAAAAGAGCTAGTAAGTAAATCTTATGATTTTTTATTTTTTGCAAAGCTTCTCGCTCCCTAAATTCTTTATACATTAGAGAATTGGTAAAATTTTCACTAAACCAATTCCCCTTCCATAAAAATCTTCATATCATTAAAACGTCAATTAATTTCTTTATATCCAGGTAACTGATATGAAATCATCTTATTTGATGGCTCTATTTTTAAGAGCTTACAAACAAGTGGAGCAAAAGCCAACTGAGGGATTACTTCGTTATAAACACCAGGCTCAACTTTTGGACTGATGATAAACAGTGGTACATCTCGTTCCCCCGGTGTTATTCCTCCATGATTACCAGTTTCGCTCATCCCATGATCAGAAGTAATTAAAATGTGATAACCTTCTGACATCCAAATTGGAAGTAGTTGAGCTAACAAACTGCCTACTTTTAAAATTTGTTCACGATATTCTTTCGATTCTGAACCAAATAGTTCTCCTTTAACATCTACACCTAAAGGGTGAATGTATATAAAGTGTGGATCATATTTTCTACGTAAAGCTTCTGCATCCATAAACACGTGACTGTCTGGATAGTCATCATCCCAATAGAATTTTCCGTATTGAATCGCTTTAGAAAGATCATCTTGTTCTCGATCTTCAATAAAATTAAATGGTGCTCGATTATATAGCTCGCTTACCCAGTAATACGAAACCGCTCCATTTCTTAAACCATTTTCCTTTGTAAGATGAAAGATACTTTTTTCATTCGATAAACGAACTGCTTGATTAGATGTAATTCCATTTACAGATGAAGGTGTTCCAGTTAATAACACCTCATATAATGGGCGAGAAAGACTCGGAAGCTCCGATTTCATCTTGTATAGTGCTGCTTGATTTAATTCCACTAAATGCTGAACATATCCAAGCGCTTCGCATGCTTTGTCATATCTCATTCCATCAACAACGATAGCTATAACTTTATTTGACATTTACTAACACCTCTTCTTGCCATTTTTGAGGTAAAGTTTTTGCAGTTTCTTCCCAAGCCTTAAAATCTCTAATTGGCTTTGCATTTTTGTATTCCTCTTTTGGAACCATCTTTTCAGCTACATCCTTTGGAAGTTCAACATTACGAATTGGTCGAGCAAATCCTTTTGCTAAGTTTATTTGTCCTTCATCGCTTAGAATATATTCCCTTGTAGCCATAGCAGCATAAGGATGTTTAGCATATTTATTGATAATAGTTGAGTATCCACTAACAACTGATCCATCACTTGGGATAGATACATCAAATTGACTACGCTTAATTGCTTCAGCATAACCAAGCGCATTAAAGTCCCAAACAAGTGCTACTTCAACCTCTCCTTTTTCGATATTTGCTGGTTTAGCATCTGTTAAGCTTAATCTCCCTTGCTTAGCAAGCTTTTTAAAAAAGGCGATCCCTGGTTGGATATTTTTTTCATCTCCACCGTATGCAATAGCAGCAGCAAGTACGGCCATTTGGTTTTGTGTACCACGTTGAACATCTCCAACTGTTACTTTATAATTTCCCTTTAAAATATCGTCCCAAGATTTAGGAGGTGTTTTTACTAGTTCTTTATTTGTCAGAAAAGAAATAGTTCCTTGGTATCCGACTACCCAGTCACCATTGTCATCCTTTGCCCAATCAGGAATCTCGTTCCAGTAAGATGTTTTGTATGGAATAGTTAACTTCTTTTGTTCAGCGATTGGACCAAAAGACATTCCAACATCCCCAATGTCAGCAGTAGCATTCTCTTTTTCAGATTCCATTTTTGCAATCTCTTCCGCACTAGACAAATCTGTGTCAGTGTGTTTCAAATTATAATTTTTATTAACTTCATTCCAAGTTTCAACCCAGTTAGCCCATGAATCTGGCATACCTACACTATTTATTTCACCTTCTTTTTTTGCTTTTGTTTGAATTTCTTCAAGTGTTAATGAATTTGGATTTAATACAGATTCACTTTTCGTTTCTACGGCTTTTCCGCATGCTGTTAGTCCTAGAACTGTCATACCCAAAACGACAACCTGCACTGCCTTGTAACTTTTCTTTTTAAATTCAGTTTTCATTTTAGATCTCCTCACATTAATGTGGTTTGTTTAATGTTTGTTACTGGTTATTACGGTTTTATCATAAAACAACATCGTAAAACCCACATTAACTGTATGTTAAGAATTTATTAATAACATTAATTGAAAGTAGAGTTAAGGTTCTAGGTAATAGATAAGAAAAGATGTGAAGTGTAGGGATTTGGGAAGGCAAGGTAAGGATTTTCAATAAAAAAAGAAGCCTCTTTTTAAGGCTTCTTTTTTTACTTTCTTAATAATTACGTAATGTTTCAACTGTTGTTTTATCAGTCGCTTTAACTAGCTTAACAAGTAATTCCTTTGCAGCTAAATAATCATCAACATGAATAATCGATGCCGCAGTGTGAATATAACGTGAGCAGATACCAATTACAGCAGATGGTACGCCATCGTTTGAAACATGTACTCGTCCAGCATCTGTTCCACCTTGTGAAACAAAATATTGGTATGGAATTTTATTCGTTTCTGCAGTATCTAAAATAAATTCACGGATTCCTTTATGAGTAACCATTGTTCGGTCTAAAATTCGTAATAAAACACCTTTACCTAATTGACCAAACTCGGATTTTGAGCCTGACATATCATTAGCTGGGCTTGCATCTAATGCGTAAAAGATATCAGGTTTAATCATATTTGCAGCTGTTTGTGCCCCTCTTAGTCCAACTTCTTCTTGAACAGTAGCACCTGAATATAAAATATTTGGTAATGTTTCGTTTTGAACTTCTTTTAATAATTCAATAGCAAGTCCACAACCGTAACGATTATCCCATGCTTTTGCCATAATTTTTTTCTCATTAGCCATAGGAGTGAACGGACATACTGGTACAATTTGTTGACCAGGACGAACGCCAATATTTAGTGCATCTTCTTTGTTATCTGCACCAATATCGATTAGCATATTTTTCATATCCATTGGTCTAGCTCTTAACTCATCGCTTAATAAATGCGGTGGAATTGAACCAATCACACCAATAACTGGTCCTTGATCTGTCATTACTTGAACTCTTTGAGCAAGCAATACTTGATTCCACCAGCCACCTAGTGGTTGAAATCGTAACATCCCATTTTCTGTAATTTGAGTAACCATGAAACCAACTTCATCCATATGACCTGCCACCATTACAGTAGGTCCATCTTCAGCTCCACGTTTCACTCCAAAAATACTTCCTAAACGATCTTGCACAATCTCATTTGTATATTTTTCAAGTTCTTTTCTCATGAAGTGACGCACTTCATGCTCAAATCCTGGTGCACCTTGTAATTCTGTTAAAAATTTAAAAAGCTGTAGAGTGTCTTGATTCATAATTAAAGTTCCTCTCTGTACAAAACATATCTTCTTTTTTTATTTTATCTAAAAATAACTCATAATACCAATGCTAACCGTTGAAATGTTGCCCCAGTTTGACTAAGATAAGTAGTAGAATATTTTTTCAAGCGCATAATACATAAATAGAGGTGGTACAAATGAAACTTAAACGTGTCTTAATTGGCTTAGGTTTAGGTGTTGCTGGTGGACTATATTTACAAAAAAAATTATCTTCACAATATATTCCAGCAGAAAAAGCATTAAAAACAATTAAACCAGTATTTCTTTCATATGGTAATGTAACTGGAACTTGGATTCATTCAGAACCAAAGTGGGCAGATTTACCTGATTATGAAGGTGATGTTTATGAAGGTGGTTTTACAGTAGTAGAATCAGATAATGACACTACAAACTATTCATTCATCATTAATGCTGTAAATGGTGAGCTTATTTCTGCTCAAATTGTTTAACAACAATAGCCAAATTACTTGGAGCGTTCGATCGACTGTAATACTTGTCCTTCAGCGCTCCATTTTATTGCTCTAAATACATCGTCATGATAGAACGTAAACCAAGATTTTTTTTGCAAACCAAAATTAACCCATTTTTCTTTTGCGTAAATAGATGTCATTGGGTAATCATCATATGCCATAACCCATAATGGTGACTGATGTGCATGTGTTGGCATTAAATCCCCCATATGCAATAATAGCTCGTCTTCAGTTTCAATTTTTATAATACTGTGCCCATCGCTATGTCCACCTGTGTGAATAATTGTAATCTCATCTGTTAAAGAATATTCTTTTTCAAATGCAATTACTTGGTGCCCAATTGCTTCCCAATTTTCTTTCCAATATGTATTACTTGAACGAATATTCGGATTTCTCATCTCATCCCATTCAATTTGAGAAGTAATAATTTTTGCATTCGAAAATACAGGTTTGAATTCACCATTTTCAAGCCTCGTTAATCCACTTGCATGATCAAAATGCAAATGTGTCATAATGACATAATCAATATCGTCTAGTTTTAATCCATGCTTCGCTAATGATTCTTCTATCATTGAATCTTCGGTAACGCCAAAATTTCTTTTTTGCTTCTCATTTAATTTATTAACACCAATCCCACTATCAATAATTATGTTTAAACCACTTGTTTGAATAAATACCGGGTCAGTACGTAAAGGGATTTGGTTTTTCTCATTAACAATATATTTTTTTGACCAAAGCGCCTTTGGAACAACTCCAAACATTGCTCCACCATCTAAATGGGTATTTCCTCCAGTAAGCCACTGAATTGTACAAGTTCCAATTTTTAACTGTTCCATACTTATCCCCCTTCTTTTTTACTAGACCTAAATATTATACCACTTTTCGAATTTACTGAATATTTCAAGAGCAGGAATAGGTAAAAGAAAGGGAACAATAAGGAATATGAAATGAAAATTCCGTTTTAGATTGCCTAAAAATAAACAATCTTATTAAAATTTCGCGTGTTGCAGCAAAAAAAGACTATCGTGATAAATAGATCACGATAGTCTTTTGATTAGATTAGTTTCTATAAGCAGCTTCAACTCGGTAAATACGGTTACCTTTTGAAGAAAACTTCTCTTCGTATTCAGTCATAATATTTCCTTCAAAATCACTATTATGAAGATCTAAGCTTAAGAAATGCATAGTCATTCCGTAGTTCGCCATACTCATGATTGAAAACTCGAATAAATCTTGATTATCTGTTTTAAAATGAATTTCCCCATCATTTTTCAAGATTTGTTGATACATGTTTAAAAATGTTTTATATGTTAATCGACGTTTTTCATGACGAACCTTTGGCCATGGATCAGAAAAGTTTAAATAGACTCGATCTATTTCTCCGTCCTCAAAGAAATCCGTTAATTTTTGAGCATCTACATTTAACAGCTTTAAGTTTGGAACTTCAGCTTCAATTAATTTATCTAATGCATCAGAAATTACACTTGTATATTTCTCAATGCCAATATAGTTAATATGAGGATTGGCCTTAGCCATACCGACCATAAAACGACCTCTACCCGTACCAACCTCGATATGAATAGGTTGATCATTTTGGAAAACTTCATTCCATTTCCCTTTTTGTTCTGACGGATTTGGAATTACATAATGAGCATTTTCTTTAACTTGATCTGCCGCACCTGGCTTATGTCTTAATCTCATAAGATTTTACTCCCTCTCGATTTTGCAATTTATATTTACTCAAAGAAAAAACCAAGCACGATGGCACTCGGTTATTCACGTATAGTATAAAATCATTTCGTATAACACAAACTATTTCAAGTGTACTTAATAAAAAAAGGATGTGAATTTATGCCTTTAAATCATGAACATCAATTAACAATTTTACGAGATATTCTAATGAATCACCAATCTGACTGTTGTGGAACTGTATCAGAATGTGAACAATTGGAAAGACTTGTTCAATCCTTATTAACGAACGACCAAATAACAGATGATGTGAAAAGCATGTTAAATGACGTTTATTATTATAGTCAGTCTGGAAAGTATTCTGCTGATTTAGATCAACACATTACAAACCACCAAAATCAACTCTCACAATGGGTGACTGATTTTAATACTTATTCTTAATCTATATGACAATTTCCGAGGAAATTTTTATTTAATCTAATATCTTCTCTAGCAGGCTCTTCATTTTTTGGGTCTGCTTTTCATTTTCACGAAGAGTATACCATTTAATCCAAATGATTGTTTGAGCGACTACATACCATGTCATTCGATTTAATAGGTCTTCAGTTAATTTTATTCCATAATTTCGAAGCCATTTGTCCCAATCGTTCTGTTCTACATAGGTGAATAAAAACATGCCCAAATCAAAAGCTTTATCAGCAATGATTGCTTCATCCCAGTCTATTAAATATAGATTATTTGTCTCAGTAAGTAACCAATTATGATGATTTAAATCACTATGACAAACAACTAAATCCTCTGAATCAAAAGATGGCATATTTTCCTCTAAATATTCGATACCTTTTACAATGATCTGGCTTTGTGTAAACTCTTCAGTAAGATTTCCTACAATTGTTTGCAGTAATTCCTGAGGTTCTAAAGGATTAATCCCTAGCTTCGTTAACATATATAACAATTCTTTGGAAGAATGGATACGATATAAAAATTGCGCAACCCCTTTCGCAGAGAGCTCATAAGGTTCTAAACTCCGTGCAATCACCCACTCTTGTGCAGTAAGTACATCACCATTTTCTAGTCTTCTAGTCCAAACTAATTTTGGAACAAAGCCAGCTGCTGATAAAACTGCTAAAAAAGGAGAAGAATTTCGTTTTAGAAATAATCTCTTATCATTATTTTCTGCTATATACGCTTCACCAGTAAATCCACCGGCTGGCGAGATTGTCCATTCTTTTCCGAGTATTTCTTGTATATGATTATCCATTATTCTTCCGTTCCTTGTTGTTATATATGTTTGTATTTAATATTATTTTATTACAAAAAGAAAGATAGCCTATTACAATCAGCTGCAATAAGCCATCTTTTACAAGTTTACATTGTTTAATTAGAATCTGCAAGTAGTTGCTAGTATTTTACTAATACAACGGTCGAAAGCGATGGCATTGGTAATTTATTACAATCCACTTTCATCCCTTTTTTAACATAATGTTTATGACCATCCCATATAAATTCCCAATTGTCTTCTTCATTCTCTAAATCAATGTAAATATCAGAAAGACCATTATGAAATAACACCATTATCTCTTTAACTTGGTCGATTTCTTCTATTCCGCTAATTCGGTATCCAATTAGATCTCGATGAATATTAACTGGCGTTACATACTTTTCTATTTCCTCTTTCAAAGAAAAACGGAAACTATTAAAGCGCTTTCGAATTGCGATAAATTCTTTAATAATTTCAATCGATGTCGCTTCACGTTCAGCTCTTGCCCAATCAATACTATTTATTGTGTCTCCTGAATTATAACTGTTTTCGATCCCTTTTTTTGTTCGAAAAAACTCCTGACCACTATGCAGAAACGGTACACCAAACGAAAATAATACAATACTTGTTCCAAGTAAATGCCTTTTCTTTAGTATTTCCTCATTCTCTTTCTGTTTGGAAAGCTTTAATCGATCCCACATAGTGTGATTATCATGTGATTCAACATAGTTGATCGATTGATATGGCTCTTTAAATAAATTTACTTGTTTATTAATCCCAACGCTTCCTAAAAGTAAATCGGACAAGTAATCATTATGAATATTATTGCCTTGTATAAACCCTATTTCTTGAAATGAAAAAGTACTTCCTTTGATTCCATCGCGAAATTTATCATTAAAAAACCCAACCATTGATAGTTGATGACTTTGGTTTATCGTTGCTTTTCGAGAAGATGGACTTAATGATGTATTTAAATCCCAACCTTCTCCAAAAATGATTATTTCTGGTTTTAAGAATGTCAGTTCAGTTACTATTTCATTCATTGTATCCGTATCCAAAATTCCCATTAAATCAAACCTAAACCCATCGATGTCATATTCTTTAGTCCAATATTTTATTGATTGTAGAATAAATCGTCTAGCCATCAATCTTTCAGATGCAAAGTCATTCCCAACTCCTGTTCCATTCGATGGTAAACCACGTTCATCTTGTCTAAAATAATATCCTGGAACAATTTTTTCGAATTGGCTAGTTTGTAATTCATAAACATGATTGTAAACAACATCCATAATAATCCGTAAACCATGTTCATGATAAACCGAAATAAGTTTCTTTAATTCATTTATTCTTTCGATTGGTTCATCTGGTTTTAAACTATAACTACCTTCTGGTGCATTGAAATTCAATGGATTATAGCCCCAATTATAGCTTTGGAAAGGGTTATTTTCATCTATTCCTTCAAAATCAAAAAATGGTAATAATTCAACATGTGTAACTCCTAGCTTGCATATATAATCCAAACCTGTTGAAAAACCATTGTACATCGTATCTTTTTCATGAAATCCTTTAAAAGACCCCTTTTTTTGAATCCCACTTAGTGGATGTGAAGTAAAATCTCGAATACTGGCTTCGTAAATAATACAATCAGTATACTTACTTGGTGGTGTACTATTTACCTTACTAACTTTGCTACTCTTGGATAAATCAATTACTACGCTATGTTTACCATTTACAGTAACTGCTTTTGCATAAGGATCGACAGCTTCTCGCCAAATCAGATTCACACATACTAAAAAATTATAAACTAAACCGTCACAATCACGGTCGATTACTGCTTTCCATGTCCCTTTTCCTTCTCGTTCCATAGACATTTCAGTAAACTTTTCTTCTTCACCGTATTCTTGATAAATTCTTAACTTAACCTTAGAAGCAGTAGGTGCCCATAATTTAAATTGTGTAGATTTACTTGTATAAACCGCACCTAAATCTTCTCCATCATAGGCATATTTTTCATCAAAGTCCTTTGAACGAATAACTCCACCTACTTGTAAATCTGTGCGAATACCAAATTCATCTTCAATCTCATACTTCTTTTCTAACAAAAGGACTTCAGTAGTCAAAACAGTATATTTAAAAAAACGATCAAACTCTATTCGAGATACGACAGGAAGCCTAGTTTTCCGACCATCCATTTCAATTAGTTCAAAATATGACTGCTCTGTTTGTTTGTTCGATTTGGGAATAATCATTGTTATTTCTTGAAATCCATCTATATAAGCTTCAAAAGCTCTTTTAATATGAAACAACGCTATTCACCATCCAGACTATAAATTTAAAACTTTTAAATAAAAACTACCTATTCTCGTTATTTATTAAATCGATATGATTAGTATATTCACAAAGAGTTAAAATGGATTCAAAACAAAAATAATGTTGCCCTACCGCTTTCATGCTTCTTCTGAAAGTATTCGTTTGTTTCTTCAAATATTTCTTCTATTTCATCAATTTGTTCATGATTTTAAATAATATTTTTACTTTAATGTAATGGATTCAGCAATTTGGTAACTTGGTTTTTGTGAAGGTTGAATTTTATATAAAATGACTTCATTCACTTTGAACTTTAAAGGTTCTTCTTCCCAACTAAGTGGGATTTCAAATTCTTTATCGAACCTATCATTATATTTCTTTGCGATAGTAATATGCGGATTATATGGCCGTTTATCAATTGAAAAACCACTTTCTTCACATATCTTATTAATTCTATTTTGTAACGCCAATAATTCAACACTATTCTCTAAACCAAACCACCATACACGAGGCTGTACTGTACTCCCAAAAATACCTAACTGTTGAATCGACAAATCAAAACTTTTAAAATCGTTAAGCTCTTTTTGTAGTTGATCCATAAGCTCTACACTTTTTGTATATGTAACTGGACCTAAAAATGATAATGTAATATGAAAGTCATCTTTAAAAGTCCATTTCTTTAAAGGTAATTTTGTATGCCATCTTTTTGAATAATCATCTAAAATTTCTTTTATTTGCATTGGCAAAGGAACAGCAAGAAAATAATGTTCACTCAAATTACGCAATCTCCTTTTTATCTTTTATGTTAGAATCCTTTTTTAAGTATTGCATGATTCCAACTGCAACTATACTAAGAGAACCAAATAAAATATAAATTGCTTTAATTGAAAATGCCTCTGATATAAATCCACTTATAAAAGTACAGAACCATTCTCCTAACCCTAAACCTAAACCAGAATAAATTGTAACAGCCGTTGCTTTTAAAGAATCCGGTGCTTGATCTCTTACAAACTGGAGAGCTGCAGGTATAAATAATCCAACCGATAGTCCTTGTGTAAGACAAGATAAAAAAAGAATCGAAAGCGGAGGATTTGTAAAATAAAAATACCATCTTAAAGCTGATACTAAAGCGGTTGCAATTAATATATTATATATCCCAAAACGATTAATTAATCTCTTAGCTACTTGCAAAAATGGTGCTTCACTACCTGCAGAAATTAGGAATGCTATACCAACACCTGTTAATGTTCCACCTAAAGATTGAATATATAAACCGAAGTAAGTATTATTTGCACTAATTGGTCCAAAAACTAAAAAAGCACAAATTAAAAATAATAAAAATCTTTTATTAGATAGCAAAATCGGGACTCCTTTTAAGATGGGCTCCCTTTTACTAATTGTCATAGCGTTAGGAATAAAGATTGAAATACCTAGACCGACTAAAATACAAAATGCAAATACAAAAAATATAATGACTAAACCAAAAACTTCAGCTAATCTTCCTGAAACTAATACAGCAAGAGCAAAACCAATTGAGCCATATAATCGAATAGCTCCATAATTCCCACCAATTTTTTGGACATAATTCAGAGCAATACTATCTGAAAGAGGAATTAAAGCACTTTGTGTCATTGATAACATGATGACAACAAATAAAAGCATGCCATACGAAGTGATTGTAGAATAGAAAAGTGCAATTACGATTGTGGAGATTTGCGCTATAAGCAACATTTTTTTAGGATTAAGCGTCATGTCACTAACCATACCCCATAGAGGCTGTGAAAAAATAGCAACGATTGGTGTTAGAGACATTAATATTCCAATTTGTGAAGTTGATAAATCCAACACATTTTTAAAGTAAGAAGAAAGTAAAGGCCCTAGTGATCCTATTGCAAAAAATAAACAAAAATAATAGCTCTTAAAAATTAGTAAGATGCTATTTTTACGTGCTTTTAATGTGTTCAAAATTATTCTCAACTCCTAAAATACATAAAAAAGGGGAGGAAATCATCTCCCCTTACTCACTAACCGATAAACGCTCGCTTCACCTTATTGTCTCAATAAATCGGTCGTTTAATCAGTCTAAAACTATCATTACTTAACTAATTCAGCAATTGACTGTGCATAAATTGCAATTGCTTTTAATAAATCATCAATTTCAGCATATTCGTCTTTTTGATGAGCCACTTCCGGTTTCCCTAAGAATAATGGTCCAAAAGCTACACCTGCACTTAATGAACGTGCGTAAGTACCACCACCGATTGTTAACAATGTTGCTTCCTCACCCGTTTGCTCTTCATATACTTTTTGTAAAGTTTGAATTAATGGGTGATCCTTTGGAACATGGTGAGGCTTCGAATTTTTAATTTCATTAAATTCAAAGCTATATTTACTTCCACGTTCAGTAAGTGTTGAAATAACAAAGTCAATATCAGTTGTCACTGGATAACGTAAAGTTAAGCCAAATGAACCACCATTATTTTCTTCGTATTGCATAATTCCTAAATTAATTGTTAAATCACCAGTAATATCATCATTAAACGCAACGCCCATGTTTTTACCGCGAGAGTCACCTTTAAAGTTTTCAACGATAAACTTTAAGAATCGATCAGCATTAACATTAAATTCAAATTGATTTAAAAAGCTTGCTAATGCAATACCCGCATTCTTACCTTTATCAGGTTCCATTCCATGTACTGAAACGCCTTCTACTGCTAAAACTTGGTTTCCATTTTCTTCAGTAACTTCAGCTTTACATCCTAACTCACTAATATGTTTTGTAAATGCTTCTTGATCAAAGTTAGGTCCTGAAACGATAGCTTTTGCATAATCAGGTACCATATTTACTCTTCTACCTGAAGAGAATGAAACTAATTTATATTCACTCTCGTTATCTTCATTTAACTGCACTTGTTTGAAATTAATATCCAATATCCCTTTTTCAGCGTAAATAATCGGGAAATCCGCATCAGGTGCAAAGCCCATTGTTGGCATTTCTTCTTTTTCAAAGTAGTGATCAACACAACGCCATTGGCTTTCTTCATCTGTTCCAAGAATCATACGTACACGTTTATTAATTGGTAAACCTAATTCTTTAACAATCTTCATTGCATAATAAGCAGCCATTGTAGGACCCTTATCATCAATTGCGCCTCGTGCATAAATATTTCCATCTTTAATAATTGCATCAAATGGATCATGAGACCAGCCATCTCCAGCAGGTACAACATCTAAGTGACAAAGAATTCCTACTAGTTCTTCTCCGCTTCCCATTTCTAAGTGACCAGCATATCCATCAACATTTTTTGGAATAAACCCGTCTTTTTCACCTAAATTTAACATGTATGTAAGTGCTTCATTAATACCTTTACCCATAGGTGCTTCTTTTGTAATTGTCGCTTCATCATAAACGCTTTCAATATTAAGAAGTTCAATCGTTTGTTTTAAATAATCTTCTTTACGTTTTAAAACTTCTTCCATCCAATTAATTTGTGTCATAGAAATACCTCCTTTAATATAAATAGTTTAACATCTTTTAAAATTTAAACATAATTTATTCATAAATGGAACGAAAAAAGAAGGAATATGACACTCTTTGTAGAATATATTACCTTAAACTTGCAAAATGATTACGTTTGCGCAAATTTTCATTAAATTTTTGTATTATTTTCATAAATTTCGTTATGAAACTACTGAAAAAGAGTAAAATGAAAATATAAGCTTAACTAGTAATATACTTAACTAACCTGTTATGAAACAATGCGGTAGGTAAAGGAGTGGTTTTTTGAATTCTGGAACTTCTCGAATGCTGACTCGAATTAAAGCCATTTACATGTATATTAGTGAAAATGGCACCGTTTCTACAAAAGACCTAGTGGAGGAGTTTGGTATTACACCTAGAACAATCCAACGAGATTTAAACATTTTAGAGTTTAATAATCTAGTTTATAGTCCAAGTAGGGGAAAATGGGCCGTAACAGGGAAAAAAGTAAAAGCTTCTTCGTAAAAAAAGAAAAACAAAAACCTATGATTGTCTTGTCTGACGTCTAATCAAGGGTTTTTGTTTTTCTTTTGGCTCTCTATTAAATTTATTTCTCTTCGTTAACCGACTTTAATAGGTCAATCTCTTCATCAGTCAATTCTCGATATTCACCTAACTCTAAATCTTCATCTAGCTTTAAAGGACCCATCTCAAGTCTTTTTAAGTAAGTAACTTTCTTTCCTACTGCTTCAAACATTCTTTTCACTTGATGGAATTTACCTTCCATAATAACTAATTCGATCTCAGATTCTTCTCCTGATTTAAGAATTGTTAAATAACCAGGTTTCGTTAAATAACCATCCTCTAGTGTTACGCCTTTTTCAAATGCTTTAATATCAGCTTCAGTTACTACTCCATCAATCGTAGCATAATACTTCTTTGGTACGTGTTTTTTAGGAGAAAGTAATTGATGTGCTAAATAACCATCATTCGTTATTAATAACAATCCTTCAGTATCTTTATCTAAACGTCCAACTGGAAATGGCTCGAAAATGATATCTTCATATTCTAATAATCCGATTACAGTTTCATGCTCCGAATCTTCTGTAGCAGATATAACACCTGGTGGTTTGTTCATCATTAAATAAACAAACTCTTTATACTCTACTACCTCACCATTAACCGTTACAACTTGCTGTTCAATATCAACATGCTCTTTTGGGCTTTTTACAACATTATCTCCAATTTTTACAACACCTTGTTTTAATAAAGACTTTACTTCTTTCCTACTGCCATATCCCATATTGGCTAAAATTTTATCAATTCTCATTCATTAGCACCTTTTCTTTCTAAATAAAAGTTTAAGAAAACTCGCCGATTAGCGAGCTTTTTTAGCGAAGTCAGAGACGTAGTTGCATTTATATTTAATTCTTGAAAATCAGCTTCTACGTCGTTTTCCTCTCCGCTGTCAATTTAAACACTCTTAATGTGTAAAAAAAGGTGAACCACTAAAAAGAAGGTTCACCATATATTTTTATCCTCTTTTTCCAAACTTAAAACGATTCTTTAAACGAGCTCCTAAAATAATTTCAAATAAGTTTAATTTGTACGCAACCCCTAAATAAACAATAGACCCTACAATTGCTCCAATGATGACAAGGAACATTGAAATCATTCGACCATCTTTATAAGTCCACCAGAATCCTAATAAGTATTCTACAGCATAAACCGCTCCGGCCATTAAGCCAGATAAGATAATCATAAAGATAATCCTTCTAAACACTTTATTGAAAGAGAACTGCGCATTTTTACGAATATAATAGAAATTGTATACGATTGAAAATGAATAGCCTAATCCGGTCGCTAATACCGCGCCATATGTTTTAAATGCATAAATTAATGGTACATTTAAAACAATTTTTAATATTACTCCGCCTATTAAACCAATAATCGCATATTTTTGTTTATCTAAACCTTGTAAAATCGCTACATTTACCGTGAAAAGTGAATACAATAAAGCTACTGGAGCATAAAAGCCTAGTATACTTCCACCAAGTGTACTTTTTTGATAAAATGCACTATAAATTGGTTCAGCCAAAACTGAGATACCTACTACAGCAGGAAGAGTTAGGAAGAATACAACCTGGTAGGTTTGGGTAATTTGACTTTGTAGCTTTTTATGATTTTTATTTACGAATGCTTCAGTTATAGCAGGAACAAGTGTTAAACCAAATGCCGTTGCTAATGAAACAGGAATCATAACTAGTTTGTGACTTGTGTATGAAAACATTACATAAGTATTCTCTGCAATATCTTTTAATCCTATTGCTTCCATTGCTCTATTATAAGTAAACTGATCCACTAATTGATATAACGGGATAGCAAGTCCAACAAAGACATATGGAATTGAATAAGAAAATAATTCTTTAAACATTTCTAATTTAGTAGGATAGATTAATCCTTTTGATTTTGGAAGAAGTTCATCTAAATGAACTTTTCGCTTTCTCCAATACCATAGTAAATTTAAAATACCACCTACAGCACCAATTGTAGCTGCAAACGTCGATAACCCTACTGCTTGAGTAATGGTTCCACCCATAACTTTTAGAATGATATAACTTCCAACTAGCGTAAATACAATACGTACAATTTGTTCAATTAACTGGGATACAGTAGTTGGGCCTGTTGATTGATGCCCCTGGAAAAAACCTCTATATAAACTCTGAGAAGGTACTAATATTAATGCAGTACTTACTATTCGCATAACTGAAACTACATCTTCTACACTATTACCTTTTGTATCCTTTGGAATCATAAGAGGTGCAATATAAGGTGCTATGATATATAACGTTAAAAACGAAAATATACCTGTACATATTAGGAGTAGCTGACTTGCATGAAAAAGCCTTCTACTTGTTTCATATTCTTCAATAGCATTGTACTTCGAAACGAACTTTGCTACAGCTAACGGAACACCTGCAGTAGCTATACTGATAAACAAAGTATATGGAACGTAACCATAATTATATAATGCAGACCCTTTTGAACCAACTAACGCATAAAAAGGGAATGTATAAATCATTCCTAGAAATTTTATTAAAAACGTACCAGCAGTTAATATGAAGGTACCTCGTAGCAATTTTGAATCTGACATAAACTGCCTCCTACCAATTCTCGATCAAACTAACTAATCTATCTTACCATATCATATACAAAGAAAAAATTAAAAAATGATAAGAAGTTGGAGCTTACTTGAAATAATGGTAAACTGACTAAAAGAAATTTGTAACGAAAGTAGTGAAATAATGGTTTATGACGTGATTGTAATTGGTGGCGGAACTTCTGGTCTGATGGCTGCAATTAGCGCTGCTGAAAACAAAGCTAAAGTACTTTTACTTGAAAAAGGAACTAAATTAGGACAAAAACTCCTTATATCAGGTGGTGGTCGTTGTAACGTAACAAATCGCTTACCTATAGAGGAAGTTATTAAACATATACCTGGAAATGGCCGATTTTTATATAGTGCATTCTCTATCTATAATAACGAGGATATTATACAGTTTTTTGAAAACATGGGAGTCGCATTAAAAGAAGAGGATCACGGGAGAATGTTTCCTGTATCAAATGACTCAAAATCAGTATTAAATGCATTAATGCAAAAACTAAAAAAACATCATGTAGATATTCAGACCAATCGAACTGTTAAAGACGTACTCTATGAAAATGGTAAAGTAGTCGGAATCATATTGGATGATCGAACAGTCATTCACTCAAAAAGTGTTGTCCTTGCAGTAGGTGGTAAATCTGTTCCACACACAGGATCGACAGGTGATGGATATGCTTGGGCAAAAAAAGCTGGTCATACAATAACTGAACTCTTTCCGACAGAAGTACCTATAACTTCAAGTGAAGATTTTATTCAAAATAAATCACTTCAAGGCCTTGCATTAAGAGACATTGAATTAAGTGTATTAAATCCAAAAGGCAAAAAAGTGATCGCCCATAAAATGGACATGCTTTTTACTCATTTTGGAATTTCGGGCCCTGCCGCACTACGTTGTAGCCAATTTGTATATAAAGTACAACAAAAGTTTAAAACAAAAAATGTATCAGTTGCGATTGATTGTTTCCCAGAGCAAAACGAGGAGTCATTATTTCAAGACGTAAACAGAATTCTAAAAGAAGAACCTAAAAAAGCGATTAAGAACGTTCTTAAAGGTTATGTACCTGAAAGATATTTACTATTTCTGCTTTCAAAATGTGGAATTGATGAGGCAACTCCTTGTAATGAAATTGCTACGATGAAATTAAGAGAGCTTGTCCAATTATTTAAGGGCTTTTCATTTATAGTAAACGGAACTCTTTCAATTGAAAAAGCCTTCGTTACAGGTGGTGGCGTCTCAACAAAGGAAGTTCATCCAAAAGAAATGTCATCTAAAATCATGAATGGCCTTTATTTTTGTGGAGAAATATTAGATATTCACGGTTACACTGGTGGCTATAATATTACCGCTGCTTTGGTAACTGGTAGATTAGCAGGAGCATCAGCTGCGGATTACTCTCAAACTAATTTTTAAGAAATAAACAAAGGACCGAACGAATACATTTTTTCGCTAGGTCCTATAATCTTTACATATCGAAAAGCATAAGGATTGATTCTTAAGAAACTTTATAAAAGTAAAACTGTTATTCGCCAAGCTTATTGCCATAGTTGTATTCGAAAAACAATCAAACTGATTTTCTAGTTTTAACTTATGCTTTTCAATTATTATATTTTTCTTTGGCACAAATCCACCGTCCCTAATTTAAGGTCAAAGGCGAGCGTTCGATTGTTCGTGTTGCAAGTTCACTAATAAATAGAATCGTCCATCCTCTTCAACATACCCATCTGCCAATTGGAAAGATTGTTTTAAGTCTTTAAAGTAAAACTTTCCAATTAAATACTTTGAAGAATACAACTCCATATGCCCATCTTTAAATTTACCAATTATTTTATCGGTAATATCAATTTTTAATGTTTTAGGCAAATCAACCCCCTCCTTTCTAACAAGCAAAGACCTCAATGAAAAAATATATGAGGTTCTACTTTAATATATGTCACAACTCACGTGCTTAATATTCCTTATATTAAAAAACATTAGCCTAAATTAAACCAAATAAATAAAAAAATCCAACAAAAACGTTGGATTTCAGGTAGGTAGACAAAATATCGATACAGATAAATTTTTTTATTTGATCTCGCCTTCCCAGGCCATCATTCCACCTTCCATGTTGATCGCCTTATAGCCTAGCTCATTTAAATACTCACAAACATTCTCACTTCGAACGCCTGCCTTACAAATAAAAATGTATTCAAATTCTTTATTAAAAACATCTAATTTGCTAGGAATTTGCCCCATTGGAATATGAACTGCTTCCGGAATTTTCCCATACTCAACCTCATAGTCCTCTCGTACATCTACTAAAAATAGCGTTTCTCCTGATTCTAAACGCTCTTTAACTTCATTTGCAGAAATCGTATTCATCATTGCTCATCCTTTCTTTATAGCAACATCTTAACAACTAATTATTTTCTATGCAAAAAGTACGTTTCATTCTTTCCACCTTGATGGCGAGGATGAATTAGTAATTAAGCAAATTGATGAAATTTACTAACTCGCAAAAAGGGTGCATAAGTTAGTAGAAAAGTAATATCTCGAAATTTACTTACCCATAAAAGGACTTGGGTGGTAAAAAATCAATAGTAAACAAAGAAAAAACCTCAAAAGAGGTTTTTTCGAATTAACTATTTAGTTAGCAACAATATTTACTAATTTACCTGGTACAGCAATGATTTTTCGAACAGTTTTGCCTTCAACTTGTTCCTTAACTGCATCGTCTGATAATGCAATTTGCTCCATTTGCTCACGAGAAGCATCTTTTGCAACAAGTAATTTCGCTTTTACTTTACCATTAATTTGTACTACGATTTCAATTTCGTCTTCTACAAGTTTAGCTTCATCGTATGCTGGCCATGTAGCATATGCAATTGAATCACTATGACCTAGCTTACTCCAAAGTTCTTCACCGATATGAGGAGCTACTGGTGCTATTAATTTTACAAAACCTTCTACCATTTCTTTTGGTAATTGGTCAGCTTTATATGCTTCGTTAATAAACACCATCATTTGTGAAATTGCAGTGTTAAAGCGTAAACCTTCAAAGTCCTCTGTTACTTTCTTTACTGTTTGGTGATATGTTTTTTCAAGACTGCTAGAAGTAGCACCCTCTACAATTTTATCTGAAAGCTCTTCATTATCTGTAACAAATAAACGCCATACTCGGTCTAAGAAACGGCGAGAACCATCTAATCCATTTTCTGACCAAGCGATTGATGCATCTAATGGCCCCATGAACATTTCATATAAACGTAATGTATCAGCACCATGGCTAGCAACGATATCATCAGGATTTACAACGTTCCCTTTAGACTTAGACATTTTTTCATTATTTTCCCCTAAGATCATTCCTTGGTTGAATAGCTTTTGGAATGGCTCTTTTGTAGGAACTACACCTAAATCATAAAGGAATTTATGCCAGAAACGAGCGTATAGTAAGTGAAGAACTGCATGCTCTGCTCCCCCAATATATACATCAACTGGTAACCAATGCTTTAGTAATTCAGAATCTGCGATTGCTTCGTTATTATTTGGATCAATATAACGTAAGTAATACCAGCAACTTCCGCCCCATTGTGGCATTGTATTTGTTTCACGTCTTCCTTTTTTACCTGTTACTGGATCAACTACATTAACCCATTCAGAAATATTCGCTAATGGTGACTCTCCAGTACCACTTGGGCGAATATCTTCTGTTTTTGGAAGAATTAATGGTAATTCCTCATCAGGAACAACTGTCATAGTACCATCTTCCCAGAAAATTACTGGAATTGGCTCTCCCCAATATCTTTGACGAGAGAATAACCAATCACGTAGACGATACGTAACTTTTTTCTCACCTGATTTTGAAGAATCTAACCAATCTATTATTTTTTCAAGAGCTTCTTGTTTATTTAAACCGTTTAAGAAATCAGAGTTAACATGTTTGCCATCTCCAGCGTAAGCTTCTTTTTGAACGTCTCCACCTTCAACAACTTCAACGATTGGTAATTTAAATTTAACTGCAAATTCGTGATCGCGCTCATCATGTCCTGGTACTGCCATAACTGCACCAGTTCCATAGCTTGCAAGTACATAATCAGCAATCCAAATTGGAAGCTTTTCGTTATTTACAGGGTTAATTGCATATGCTCCTGTGAAAACACCTGTTTTATCCTTGGCTAAATCAGTTCTCTCTAGATCACTTTTCGATTTAACTGAATCGATGTATGCTTCAACAGCATCTTTTTGATCAGCTGTTGTAATTTGATTAACTAAATCATGTTCTGGAGCTAATACTACATAAGTTGCACCGAATAATGTATCAGGACGTGTTGTAAATACTGTTACTTTTTCATCGAATCCATCAACATTAAAGTAAACTTCAGCACCTTCAGAACGGCCAATCCAGTTGCGTTGCATTTCTTTTAAGCTTTCTGGCCAATCTAATTCTTCTAGATCTTCTAATAATCTATCAGCATAAGCTGTGATTTTTAGGATCCATTGCTTCATTGGACGACGCTCAACCGGATGTCCTCCGCGCTCACTTTTCCCATTGATTACTTCTTCATTAGCTAAAACTGTACCAAGAGCTGGGCACCAGTTAACTGGAATCTCATCTACATAAGCTAATCCTTTTTCAACCATTCTTAGGAAAATCCATTGCGTCCATTTGTAATAATTAGGATCAGTCGTATTAATTTCACGATCCCAATCATATGAAAATCCTAGTGCCTGAATTTGATTACGGAAAGTATTAATATTCTTTTCAGTAAATTCAGCTGGATCATTCCCAGTATCTAAAGCATATTGTTCTGCAGGTAGACCAAATGCATCCCACCCCATTGGATGAAGTACATTATAGCCTTGCATTCTTTTCATTCTTGAAAGGATATCAGTAGCTGTGTACCCTTCTGGATGACCCACATGTAATCCCGCTCCAGATGGATAAGGGAACATATCAAGTGCATAAAATTTCGGCTTGCTTGTATCGTCAGTCGTTTTAAACGTTTTATTTTCTAACCAATACTTCTGCCATTTCTGTTCAATAGAACCATGATTAAAACTCATATTATTGCCTCCTTTTTTCATGTATAAATGGCTCGGCTGTGGCCCTAGCGGTCTACAAATAAAAAAATCCTCCCGTCCCAAAAGGGACGAGAGGATTTCCCGCGGTACCACCCAAATTAATGTAAAAATACATTCACTTGTTTCCGTAACGTGGAACACGACATTTATTACTTGGTTAAAACCGTTCACAAATGTGGCTTATGGGCGAGTTCATGAATAGAATGGATTGACTTTCACCAACCGTCAACTCTCTAAACCTCTTCATATTCACTACTATTCCCAATCATTGCCGATCATTTAGATTTAATTTATACCATTTTATTATAACCAAAGAAAAAGGTCAATTATACATCGCCTATTTTTAAGAAGCAAAAGTTTGATTTTCAGCTTTTACTACTTTTTTAGCTAATCTTTCATAGAGCACAGAGAAAACCATGCTTATTAATAAAAAGACAACTAAAATGATAAATAATACTCTCATATTAAATGTATCAACGAGTGCTCCACCTATAACAGGTCCTAACATTCTTCCAACCGTCGCTGCACTATTTACAATCCCTTGATACATTCCTATACGATCTTTTGGAGCAAGCATGTTTGCAATTGTTGGTACTGCAGGCCATACGAACATTTCTCCAATCGTTAAGATGATCATACCAGTCATAAACATTGAGAACTGTTCAGCAGTACTTACAAAAATAGTCGAAACGATAAAGAATCCAATTCCAAATAACATTTGCTTTCTCATACTTAAATCATATTTGCGAATAGCAGTTGATATTACAGGTTGAGCTATAACAATAAGTAAACCATTTACAGTCCATAATTGGCTATATTTTGTTAAGCCCATGTGTAGATTTTGCATTTCTGAAGCAATCGTAGTTTGCCATTGCACATAAACTAACCAACATAAAACATACGCACAACAAACAATCATCAAAGCCTTCATTGAAGGAGTAAATGAAAATTTTTGTTTTTCTGCTTTTTCCACTTGAGAAGTTTCTTTTATTTCATTAGGTACTCCAATATCTCTAAATCCAAATAAAGCGACTAAGAAGAAAATAATATATAATAGCAAATTAGCGGAGAAAATATAATTAATATTAGCGGCAGCAACAACTCCACCTAACGCCGTACCAATCGCCACGCCAAGATTTTGAGCTACATAAATTGCATTAAAAGCTTTACGACCACCCTCTGGCCATGCCGCTCCAACCATTGCATACATTGATGGAAATACAATACCAACACCAAATCCTAATATTACGAAGAAAAAACTATAATATGCCCAAGAATGATTAATAACCAAACCTAATATTGACAAAAACGTAATACTAATACCAGTAAGGATTGACCTATATCCCCCAAATTTATCAAAAAGCCAGCCTCCTAGCATATTACCAAATACACCGGCCAATGAATTAAACATTAAAATAAGCCCCGCAACAGACAAGGACTTTCCTAAATATATATGGATGTATACTGTATTGAATGGCCATAAAAAAGAATTACCTGTTACATTTAAAATCATACCGATTAACAAAAACCATAGTTTTTTTGGCATCCCTTACTCCCCTCAAAGCTGTCCCTTTTTATCTATTTTTATCTCATTAACTCATTAATTGTAGAGGAGAATCGACCTACTTTCAAGAGGCATGCTTTGAGTGAGGAGAGATAACAAGGCCAAAAAACCTAGAAAATATTAGAAAAGCACCACATAACCCAAAAATTACCAAATGAAATAAAAAAAGGAAGGCATGCCTTCCTTTTCCCTTTTTCTACCTTACCCCTGCTTTGATCTTTGTGGTTGACCTTTTTTAGCGTTATTCATTTTGACTTGATCTACAGCTGAAAGTTCACCTGAGAATTCTGTTTTCGTTTGATTCTTTGTTGTTTGTTCAGGGTTATTACTTTTTGATTTCTTTTTTACCACTTTTGGATTCCTCCCAAGGATTGCATATTCTTGAACGTATTCTTGCATATTCTAATCTCCTTTAGTGCGGAGTAATAATCATTTGATGTTGTAGCTTTGTTAATTGTCTACGTAAACGATTAAATTCATCTCTATTTTCTAAATTTGCAAGGTTTTCAACTTTTTCTAACTGCATAATTGCTTGTTCAAGCCCTGCCTGTGCTTCAGAATACTCGATTCCGTTAAAATGCTCTTGTCGCATGCCAATTTCTAATTGTTGCACTGCATAATCATAGGCTTGTTGCGCTTGTTGTACTTGTTCTTGTCCGAAATTGCGATCTGTTATTCCCAAGAAAATACCTCCTTTGAGACTTTAATGAAGTATCCGATATGTAGGTTACCTCAAGGATAGTATTTCCGAACCTTTCAATCAGAGTACAATAATTTCTTTACAAATAAGAAAGGTTTTTCCATTTGGTTTTCTTAATAGAGCATGATAAAATCGATAATATTGACTTAAATTAAGGGAGGGATGAGGAATGACAAAAAACAATCCTTTTCCATATACAATAGATCATAAAAGATATCATTCATGGAATTATCACTTAAGACAACACTTTGGTGAAAAAGTTTTTAAAGTTTCAATCGACGCAGGATTTGATTGTCCAAATAGAGATGGTACAGTTGCGTTTGGAGGTTGTACTTTTTGTAGCGCATCTGGTTCAGGAGACTTTGCAGGAGATCGAGCTGAAGATGTTGTAACTCAATTTCATAAAATAAAAGATAAAATGCATGAGAAATGGCAAAACGGAAAATACTTAGGCTATTTCCAAGCATATACAAATACTCACGCACCAGTAGAAGTATTAAAACAAAAGTTCGAGCCAATTTTAGAGCAAGAAGGTGTTGTTGGTTTATCAATCGCAACAAGACCGGATTGTTTACCAGATGATGTTGTTGAATATCTTGCAGATTTAAACAAACGAACTTATTTATGGGTTGAACTAGGATTACAAACTGTTCATGAAAAAACTGCAAATATTATTAATCGTGCACACGATTATAAAACCTACGTAGAAGGCGTAGAAAAATTAAGAAAGCACAACATCCGTATTTGTTCACATATTATTAATGGTTTACCTCTTGAAACTCCAGAAATGATGATGGAAACTGCAATGGAAGTTGCTAAACTTGATATCCAAGGAATTAAAATTCACTTACTTCACCTATTAAAAGGTACTGCAATGATGAAGCAATATGAAAAAGGACTAGTT
Source organism: Bacillus sp. UNCCL81 (assembly GCF_900112535.1). NCBI lineage: Bacteria > Bacillati > Bacillota > Bacilli > Caryophanales > Bacillaceae > Bacillus > Bacillus sp. UNCCL81. The sequence goes on from NZ_FOMF01000007.1 coordinate 201,308, forward strand.
GAATTCATGGATTTTGACGCATATATTAACTTAGTCGTTGATCAACTTGAAATCATTCCAAGTGATGTAATCGTACATCGTATTACTGGAGACGGTCCACCTGACTTATTAATCGGACCAATGTGGAGCTTAAAGAAATGGGAAGTACTAAATGCAATTGATCGTGAGTTTGAACGCAGAAATAGCTGGCAAGGTAAATACGCAAATAATCGAGTAGAATTAACATGATTCTAGATCGTATTTTACCGTATGCTAGAAAGCTTCTCCAATCAACTGTTAAAGAAGGTGATATTACCATTGATGCCACAATAGGTAATGGTCATGATACAGTATTTTTAGCAAAATTGGTTGGTGAAACTGGTCATGTATACGGATTTGATATCCAAGAACTAGCGATTCAAAAGACGACTGAAAGAATAAATAATGAAAATTTAAGCAATCAAGTTACACTTTTGCAAACAAGTCATGCAGAAGTAAAAAAAGCAATCCCAGCTTCGTTACACGAGAAATTAAAAGGTGCAATTTTTAATCTTGGTTATTTACCTGGTAGTGATAAATCAGTTGTAACAGTACCCGAATCTACCATTTCATCAATAGAACAAATACTTGAAATGATGGCCCCAGAAGGGATTATCGTAGTAGTGATTTATCATGGACATGAAGGCGGAGAAATTGAAAAAGATGCATTAATGAACTTTGCTCAAAACATCCCCCAAGACTTGGCTCATGTATTAACTTATCGATTTATTAATCAAGCAAATAATCCTCCTTTTATATTAGCAATTGAAAAAAGAGCTTAAAAAAAAACTGTCTAATTTTAGACAGTTTTTTTATGTTGTCTCCCCAATTATTCAAAAGTACAATTATAGAATTTTATTCTGATCCCCTCATAACCATTATAAACACCTTAAAAATTCATTAAAATTTCATTAATGGTAAATTTTTCTTGAAAAATTGGTAAAGATAAAAAAATCAAAAAAAAGAAAGAAGGTTTTCAAAATGAAAAAAGCAATTTTTGCAGGTGCAGTAGTTAGTCTTTTTACACTTAGTACAATCACAGTAAATGCCGAAAACATCGCGGCAGCAAATTATTATGTCCATCCACATCATGATCATGATGCGACAACTGATGATGGTGAGCATCATAGACATCATCACCATCACAAAGCAAATAAAATGTTAGAAAACCACAAAAAAGAAGTTGTTAAGTATATTTCAAATTATTTAAACCAACCTGAAGCTAATATAAATAAAGCTGTAGAGCAACATAAAATGGAAATGAAGAAATTAATATTTATCGCAGTTGTCTCAAAACTTTCAAATAAACCTTTGGAAAATATCATCGCTCAAAAAGGTAAAACAAATTCATTTAAAGAAATATTAGATAATAATAATATTAAACGTGAGCAATTTTTTGAAGAAATGAAAAGAGTTCATCGAGATATATTTACTCAAATTGAACCAACTAAAAATTAAATTTAAAAGAGTGCCCCTTAAGTCATTATACTTATTGGGCCTCTTTTTTTGTTTAGGCTCTGTTAAAATAAAATGTTGATTTTTACGTACTAAAAAAGACTGTTTTTTCTTTTGTAGAAAATTCACGTGTTTCTTCAACTTTTTTTTGGCTCATATCTGGATCTAAAACCGAACCAAATGTTAATCCTTCTTTGAGACCTTTTACTACACCTTTTAATAAACCATCCTGTTTCGTATTTTCAGTCATTAAAATAACCTCCTCTCACTAATGATTGTATAAAATAATTGATCACTTTACTGGTAAAGAAAAATTGTCTAATGATGAAGTTGAAGAACTTAAAAGAGCAACAAAGTATAATCGTAATACTTAACCTTTATTTTAAAAACAGAATCTCCATGTAGAAGATTCTGCTTTTTCTTATGTAACTAGCGCATTAGTTAGTTGAATAAGAAAATGGAATAAGTTAACCTTTAATGCTCTTACTACGTTCAATAAGATTGGAAACGAAATAAGATATTATTAAAATCATCCCTATAAAGAAAGCGATAAAAAAACCAACCATCCCTTGAATACCAATCCATCCAACGGTGAATGTTAGAAAAAATAATTCATAACAAAAGCCAGCCATTATTATCGCTACAGGTACGTTAAAAGGAAATAATCGTTTCCAACCTATTGCTAATGAAGTCGAAATGACTAGTATCGCAATCGAAATGATTGTATGTAATAAGCCCCAACGAAATTCCATACGAGATTGTGCCTCTTCACCAAAAGTGGTAAGAGGTCTAGTATTTAATTCATAGACTGTGAGGATTACTGTAACAGCCCCTACAAACATAACTAGGATAAAAATAACCCAGTTTACCATTTTTAATGTGTTTTTATTCTTCACTTGATCCTCCTAAATTAAATAATTCTTCTCCCATAAAAGCCTCCGGTATAAAAATTTAAAATAATTGTATATCCATCTCGAAAAATAATTTTTACCAATTTTTTACAATTATTAATTCTATAAAAAGTTGTTTTCTCCTCTTTCATTGTTCAACTAAACTGCCAGTTAGTTCAATAAGAATATCAACAATCTTCTTTAACAGAGCCTTTGTTTAAATAACTTGTTTAGTAATGAATTTTATTAAACAGACGTTCATTTTTTTATTAAGAACATATCCCCAAATTCACAAAAAATTATTAATAATATCTAATTACGGCGTATTCATGGAATCAACTGAATATTATGTAAAGATATAACCACTTAATTGATTTGTTCATACAAACAAGTTCGTAGTTAATTGAGATAAACCAACTCTAGGGGCGTGAAGAGTTGACTACAAACCTAAACAATTTGAATAAAATATTTCGTAATGTTTTTCAGTTCATTTTACGGAATTCGAATTGGATATTATTATTAATTGGATTAATTGCGTTCATCAATTACTGGTCAATTTTTTACCTTGTTTCATTATATAGAGGATTTCATACAGAATCTTCACAAGTAAATCAGATGACTCTTTGGGTAATTTATGGGTATTTTTATGGCTTCTTCGGGAGTATGATTTTAATTTTTTTACACTCTTTTGTACTAAAACATATGTTGTTTTTTCGAAAAATTAAAAGTGCCATATCGTTTATATTCCTTCATTTTGCTTATTTTATTTCACTTATCTTATTAATTCTATTAAACTAATTTTCTATGTAATTGTTACCACTTTAATACTTAGGCTTGTTTTCTAATTCAAATATAGTTTATACTTAGATTAAATTTAATGCATTGTTCGGAGGAGCCTGTCACGATAGGGATAAGTATGTAATACTTTACTTACCCTATCGTGGCAGGTTCTTTTTTTTGCGATCAGACGGGAGATGAATTTATGCTTTATGTGCAACTTGCGATTATATTAATTGCCTCTAAAGTTTTTGGGGATTTAAGTACAAAGCTTGGTCAGCCTGCAGTTTTAGGAAAGCTATTAATAGGGATTATACTAGGGCCAGCTGTTCTGGGAATCATTACTGAAACAGAAACATTACATGAAATGAGCGAAATTGGCGTCATTTTACTTATGTTTATTGCAGGTCTAGAAACTGATCTTAATGAATTTAAACGAACTGGGAAAGCTTCATCTTATGTAGGGGTACTCGGAATACTATTCCCATTACTCTCAGGTTATCTTTATGGAATCTCCATAAACTTAAGTCAATTTGAAGCTATTTTTTTAGGGCTGGTTCTTTCTGCAACTAGTGTAAGTATTTCGGTGGCTACTTTAAAAGAAATGGGTAAACTTAAAACAAAAGATGGAGCAACAATTTTAGGTGCTGCCGTAATTGATGATATTGTTGTCATCATAGCATTAGCATTTGTAATGAGTTTCAGTGGTAGCGCCGTTAGTTTACCAATTCTTTTATTGAAAAAGTTTATATTTTTTACATTTGCCATATTAATCGGTTGGAAGATTGTCCCTTGGTTCCTAAAAAAGTTTATAAAACTAAATGTATCAGAAACGCTAATCTCTGCTGCATTAATAGTTTGCTTCTTATTCTCAGCTTTTGCAGATCAAACAGGGATTGCTGCAATAATCGGAGCTTATATCGCTGGAATTTCGATATCTGTTACTAAGTTTAAACAAGAAGTTTTTGAAAAGGTCGAAACGATTGCTTACTCTGTATTTGTACCTGTTTTTTTCTCTTTAATTGGAGTATCAGTTCAATTTACGGGGTTAAGTCATTCGATTCCAACTATTATTATTTTAAGTATCATTGCTATTTTAACGAAACTAATTGGTGGAGCACTAGGAGCAAAACTAGCGGGATTTCCAACTAAAAATTCACTCGGTATTGGTTCAGCCATGGTGTCACGTGGGGAAGTTGCACTGATTATGGCATCAACAGGTTTAGCAAATAATCTATTAACTAAGGAAATGTTTGCGATCCTTGTTATAGTGGTATTAATCACAACAATTGTAACTCCACCACTTATGAAGTTATTTTTCTCTGAAAAGAGTGAAACTTTAAATAAAAAAAGTGAAGCTATAAATTAATAAACGCAAAAAAGGATCGTTTGAAATTAACGATCCTTTTTTTGCTGAGTACAAACACTCAGTTTTCATAGTTATTTGCCAGCGTGGTGCTTACCTTTTAAACCGATTCCTTCACTCTTCTATTACTCGCCTTTAACTCTTTTAATTTAAAATATAACTTAGCATTTCCATAGAAAAAGAATGATGTTAAGCCACCGTTCTTAACAATCCCTCTTCTTATCCTTTTCATCTCATCAGGTCCTGCCATTTTTTTGTCGGCTAAGTAAATGCCTAGTAACCCTTGGCATATCATTCGATGAAAACGATAGTCTTTTAAATCTTTTAAGGCTTGATCACTTTTCGTTGAAAAATACTCAATCCTATTTAACATGACATCTTTAGACGGGTAATAACTGCAGAAATTTAAATCTCCGCCTTCCTCGTCTTCCTTTTGATCAATTACATAATCTAGTAGTATATGAAGTCCTTGTACATAAGGAAAATAACTCTTATAGACTTGTTCAAATAATTTTTCAGTAATCATTTCATTAAATGAATAAGAAACTAAACAAAAAATCCCAAGAGTTGAACCTGCGCACGCAGAAAATTCATACCATTCTAAGTCAGAAAGTTCTGGTTGATATTTTTCAAACCATTTTGTTAATCTAGGCACTCGCTCTTCTTTTTTTACATGCTTATGTATTTGTAACTTACAATAATAATCAGCAAGTTGAACTAAGTACTCTTTAATTCCCTCATAATGCTTCGATTGATTTAAACTACTATGACACTTTGAAACTAGTGCGCTTAAATATCCACCATCGTCTTGTTCTTCTCGGAAGCGATAATACATTTGATCGGATTTTTGGCATTTTACTGCATCAATCATTGACTCATGTAGTGCTTCAAAATCAACTGGATCAAGCGAAGTACTTCGATCGCATAAATTATCTAAGTAATCACTAATCGTTTGATATGCAACGATAAATTCTATTACTGGTTTCAAATTCTTTTCAGAAAGTAATGCTAAAATTGCACCACCTTCACAATGGAATGTTTTTGTATCGATACTCATTAATGCTTGTTTTCTAAGTTCTGGATCTGGGATTGTCATTGCAAAATTTCTCCAATAGTTCAATTCCTGATGCACTAAAGGAAAAACAGCTTTATAAACTTTCGGCATTAATTGGATCGGATTTTTAGGTAGTGACATTTTTTCACTCCTCCCTATTTTTCATTTATTACATATTGTTTAAATAAGTTATACTCATATTGAAGTAAATATTATGGAGGTGAACTACGTTGCCTTGTTGTTTAGACAATTTCAACTAAACAATCATCTCATTTTTCTTGGCAACGGTATAGTATGATATTACCATACAAAGGGAAGCAACCCAAAATCGAACCATCAGCTTTTATCGCTTCAACTGCAACTGTTACCGGTTCTGTCACAATTGGAGCAAATAGTAGTGTATTTTTTGGTGCAGTAATTCGTGGCGACGTTAATGATACAATCATTGGAAATGATGTAAATGTTCAAGATTTATCTGTTCTCCACCAAAGTCCAAAATGCCCTCTAATTTTAGAAGATGGCGTAACAATTGGACATAGTGTTATTTTACATAGTTGTACAGTTAAAAAGAATGCATTAGTTGGTATGGGATCAATCGTTTTAGACGGTGCTGAAATCGGTGAAGGTGCAATGATTGGTGCAGGTAGCTTAGTTCCTGGAGGAAAAATAATACCTCCTAACACATTAGCGTTTGGTAGACCTGCTAAAGTAGTACGTGAATTAACAGAGGAAGACATCATTGATATGGATCGAATTCGTAGAGAATATATTGAAAAAGGACAATTCTATAAAAAGGTAGAAGAAGAAAATCAGTCAAAATAATTGAAATTGAGGATTTTTCTATAAAACAATATAAAAATCAAGTTTTGTATTTCCACACTGAGAAGGAATTTATGCCTTCTCTTTTTATTTTCCCTGAATTTATTTTAGGGTTAATTCTTTCATTTTTTTTGCTTTCTGCTCAATATTTTATCTTGAATTAGCTGTCTTTTGCACTCTCAGACAGATGTGACTGTCCCAGCTACCTTAACCCTCCCCGCTTATCCGTTTAATAAAAATTTACATATCTAAATTATTCATTTACAAAAGATTCTATTTAAATCCATAAACCCTTTTTATAATGAAGTTACAAATATCTGCATTAATGGAGGATGAAAAATGAGCGCTATTCTTCAAAAGATACACACTTATGAATGTCAACTGTTTTATCGCGTTAATTCATTGTTCCAGAAGCGTTACTTGAATTTTTTCTTCCGTAATATTACACATCTTGGTGGAGCTACTTTTACAATTGCATCAGCATTAATTTTATTACTTTATTCCAAAGGTGAATTGCATGAAGCATCAATTTTATGTTGTTGTACCCTTTCTCTTAGCCATATTCCTGTTCATTTTCTTAAACGTTTTTATCCACGTAAAAGACCTTATCTTAAACTAGAAGGTACTTTTGTGTTAAAAAATCCTTTAAAAGATCATTCCTTCCCTTCTGGTCATACAACGGCAATTATTTCTGTTGCACTTCCAATTATGATTTATTTACCATTTACAGCATTTATTTTACTACCTTTAGTTTTGTGTGTCTCTTTCTCTCGAATTTATCTTGGCTTACATTATCCATCAGATGTGTTTTTCGGAATTTTACTTGGTATCTTTACTACATTTATTTCTCAATTTTTTATCTATCATTTGTAAGGAGGAGAAGTTATGAGAGTAGCTATTTTTACAGACACCTATATTCCTCAAGTGAATGGTGTTGCCAAAACTTTAAATCGATTTACAAATTATTTAAAAGATCATGGCCACTCATACCATGTGTTTGCTCCTGAGGATTACGGTTTATCTTCAACTGAAGATGTAACAAGATTAAAGTCTGTGCCATTTAAAATTTATCCTGAATGTAAAATTTCATTTCCAAACCTTTCTAAAATGAAAAAGACGCTTAAAGAATTTAATCCAGATATTATTCATATCGCTACGCCATTTACAATTGGATTGAGCGGTCTTCATATTGCTAAAAAAATGAAAATCCCTTTGGTTGCTTCATACCACACAAATTTTGATCATTATCTTCAGTACTATAACTTAACATTCTTAGAAAATATTTTATGGAAGTATTTAGACTGGTTTCATAAACCTACTCAAAAAATATTTGTTCCCTCCAAGGATACATTCAATCATTTAGTGACAAAGGGATTTAATAATCTCTCAATTTGGACACATGGCGTTGACTGTTCGATCTTTCGTCCAACTTTGAATCATAATGAGATTAAACAAAAATATAATATTACGTCTAAATATACGGTTTGTTTTGTCGGAAGAATTGCACCTGAAAAAGATTTAGAAACCTTATCGAAAATAATAAACTATACTAAACAACGTTTTAACAAAAATTTAACTTGGTTAATCGTAGGAGATGGTCCAAAAAAAGAAGAAATGATCAAGAAAACTGGTACTGATCAAATTATTTATACAGGCTATCTTCAAAAGAAGGACTTAGTTGAGATTTATGGTGTGTCTGATTTAATGGTCTTTCCTTCTGATACTGAAACATTTGGAAATGTAGTACTCGAAGCAATGGCATGTGGAACACCAGTCATTGGTGCAAATGCAGGCGGAGTTAAAAATATAATTAGAGATTATTCAACTGGTGTCCTTTGTGAGCCACAAAATACATCTTCATTTTGCCAGGCAATTGAGGATTGCTTACATGGAAGCGAGATGTTGAAGCATATGTCAAAAAAAGCAAGAGATTATGCATTAACACAGGATTGGAATAGTATCTTTAAAAAATTAGTAATGGAATTTGAACTAATCTTTACACCACAACCACCAATCCTCATATCTAAGAAGGCTTAAAAAAATTTTCATGTTTTTTATTATCTGAATATTTTAAATAAAACAACAAAGGATAAGATTGATTAGTAACTCCTCAATCATCAACTTACGTGAATAATGAATAATTCAAAAACAAACAATATATATTGAGTAGTTACACTAGCGACTATTGTACAGTCGCTTTTACTTTTTCGTACGTACTTTTTTAATTTTGCAAAATTAGGAGGACAATAGATGAATATTTCATCGTCAAATAATTTTCAACTTTATGGTTTTAATAACTTAACGAAATCTTTAAGTTTTAATATGTATGATATTTGCTTTACAAAAACAAAAGAAGAACGTGAAGCATATATACAGTACATCGATGAACAATATAACGCTGACCGTTTAACAAAAATTTTAACTGAAGTTACGCATATAATCGGAGCTCACATTTTAAATGTTGCAAAACAAGATTATGATCCTCAAGGAGCAAGTGTTACAATTCTCGTTTCAGAAGGTCCGGTTGATAACCCTTCATCTGAAACTTTTTCCGAATCACCTGGTCCATTACCGGAGCTAGTAGTAGCAGCTTTAGATAAAAGTCATATTACTGTTCATACCTACCCAGAATATCATCCGGATGATGGAATTAGTACATTCAGAGCAGATATTGATGTATCTACTTGTGGAGAAATTTCTCCTTTAAAAGCTTTAAACTACTTAATACACCAATTTGATGCAGATATTATGACAATTGATTATCGAGTTCGAGGATTTACTCGTGATGTTAGCGGTTATAAATTATTTATTGATCATGATATAAACTCAATCCAAAATTACATTCCTCAAAAAATAAAGGACATGTATCAAATGATTGATGTGAATGTATTCCAAGAAAATATTTTCCACACGAAATGTAAGTTGAAACAATTTAATTTAGATAATTACCTTTTTGGCTACACAAAAGAAAAATTAGACGCGGATGAAATTTCACAAATAGAAGAAAAAGTGAAGTATGAGATGGACGAAATCTTTTACGGTAAAAATTTATGGAATGGTCCTGATGTGGAGGATATTGATGGATGATGGATCACAGTAAAACACCGCTTTTAACTGAATTAGTCCGTTATGCTAAGGAAGATATAACAAGCTTTGATGTTCCTGGGCATAAAAGAGGTAATTCACTCGAGGAATTAAGAGAGCTTTGGAGTGATATGGCTCTTAAAATGGATGTCAATTCTTCAAAGCGTGTTGATAACTTATCGCATCCAACAGGTGTAATCCAAGAAGCCGAAACTTTATTAGCAGATGCCTTTCATTCAGATAACGCTTATATGTTAGTAAATGGTTCGACTTCTGGCGTTCAATATATGATTATGAGCGCCCTTGAACATGGCGATAAAATTCTCCTACCAAGGAATGTACACAAATCCGCAATAAATGCATTAATCTTAGCAGGTGCTAAACCAGTATTTATTGAACCAGAAATCGATTATGAGTATGGAATTGTAAATGGTGTTTCTGTAAAATCTGTTCTTCATGCCCTAGACTTAAATTCGGATGTTAAAGCCATCCTGATTATAAATCCGACCTATTTTGGAGCAACTTCAGATCTAAAACAAATTATCGACATCGGTCATTCCAAGGGGATTCCTGTTTTAGTAGACCAAGCTCATGGTGCTCACTTTTCGTTTCACCCTGATTTACCAACTAACGCTGCCCTTCTTGGTGCTGACCTTGTTACCCTTAGTTTGCATAAAACTGGTGGTGCTTTAACACAAGCATCAGTTCTACTACATAACGATGGGATCATTACTAAAAATAGGGTTCGATCTACAATTAATTTATTTCAAACAACATCTGCTTCCTATTTACTTATGTGTTCAATCGATGTTGCAAGAAAGAAATTAGTTTTAGAAGGTCAAGAGCGTTTTGAAAAATTACTCAATTTAACAAGAAAAGCTAAAGAAGAAATTAACTCCATAAAAGGATTAAAATGTATTACGCAAGATACATATCGTAATGGAGTTGGAGTATTCGATTACGATGAGTTAAAACTCGTCGTTAAAGTTTCAGATTTAGGAATGTCTGGTTTTAAAGTATATGACATGCTTGCAGAAGAATATAAAATTCAAATCGAACTTGCCGAACCTAATGTCATTTTAGCAATTATCTCGCTAGGTGATAATGAAGACACCATTCAAACCTTAATTGATGCATTAAGAGATATTAGTGACCGATATTATGGTAAACTTCCGAAACTTGAAACAGATATAAGTGTTGCATTAAAAAATCCTAAAATGGTCATGACTCCTAGAGAAGCGTACTATCATCCAAAACGTATTATTTCAATTCATGATGCTAGTGGATTAATAAGTGGTGAATCCATCATGATTTACCCTCCTGGTATCCCACTTTGTATACCTGGTGAACTAATTTCAACTGAATTGATTCAGCATTATCTTTATTTAAAATCAGAAGGAACGATCACAATCAACGATGATGATGATCCTTATATCATAAAGGTCGTCGATCGAAGTTTGGAGGAAAATTTAATGGATTTATGGTATACAGAGAATCACCAAGAGGATACGAAGTTCTCCATAAAGGTTCAAGAACATATTCATTCTGAAAAAAGTGAATTTCAACAAATCGATTTCTTTAGAAGTGAAACATTTGGAACATTCTTTACTCTAGATGGTTATATGATGGTGACTGAAAAGGATGAATTTATCTACCATGATATGATTACGCATGTATCAATGGCCGTTAATCCAAATATTAAAAAAGTACTAATTATCGGTGGTGGCGACGGTGGAACTGCTCGTGAAGTACTACGATACCCAGGTGTGGAAGTTGTTGATATGGTAGAAATTGATGAACGAGTAGTAAGGCTATGCCAACAATACTTACCTTTAACAGCCTCAAAATTAGATCAAGATAATCGATTAACCTTATATTTTGAAGATGGCCTAAAATTCGTACAAGAAGCTGATGAAGGTTATTACGATCTGATTTTGGTAGATTCAACTGATCCTATTGGACCTGGTGAAGGGCTTTTTACAGTTGCTTTCTATAACAATTGCAAACGGGTATTAAGTGAAGAAGGTATTTTAATTAATCAGCATGAAAGTCCATATTACGCTAGTTACGCACACGAAATGAAACGTGCACATTCCAAAATTAAAGAAACTTTTCCGATTTCAAAAGTCTATCAATTCCATATGCCAACTTATCCATCCGGTCATTGGTTATTCGGATTTGCTTCAAAAAAATACGATCCAATTAAAGACATTAAAGCTGATGAATGGAATAAGCTAGGGATCGAAACAAAATATTATAATACCGATCTACATGTTGGGTGCTTTATGCTTCCTACTTATGTAAAAAAACAATTAGATAATGAAGAGTAAGTAAAGAAACCAGCAATCTGCTGGTTTCAGACTGCCCGCCAAACGCTCGCTTTCTTCGTTACTTCGCCTTTCTGCGGTGCTCATTACCGTCTAGGGTAACTCCGCTCCTCACTAGGCTTCGCGCCTCGAAAGACAAGCGCTTGCAATCAGTCTGAAAATCAAGTTTAAAGTACTTTCTCTACACACTGAAACCAGCAATGTGCTGGTTTTTTAAATTGCAATTAAAAAAGCTGCCCCAAAAGTAGTTTTACTTTAGGGACAGCTACATTTTATTAAAGTACTTCCTCATCCTTCGTTCCATTTAAGGTGAAACTTGCCGTAATGTTAGCGTTTAAAGAATGAGCTACTGAGCAATATTTATCCTTTGATAATTTGATCGCTTTTCGAACTTTTTCTGCATCTAACTCTCCACCTAATATATAATGCAAGTGAATGTCAGTAAAACGTTTAGGGTGCTCCTCAGCTCGTTCACCATTTACTTCAATTTCGAATGAAGTTAGTTTTAATCTCATTTTTTCAAGGATTAATACGATATCAATTGCTGTACAACCTGCGACCGCATTAATTAAAAGTTCAACTGGTGTAGGTGCACTATTGTCTCCACCTAAAGACTCGGCAGTATCCATTTTGATTTCATGGCCTGATGGTGCTATTCCTGAAAAAGCTAATTTACCATCCCATTTAATACTTGTTTTCATTCCATTTTCCCCTCCATTGAATAGATCTTTTCATCTATTATTTTTTCATTTCTACTACTAAATAATGTGAAAAATCTTTTGATTTTATTTTAATATCTTCTTCAATTATTTTTGCAGCATCACTAGCTTCCAATAGTTCTCCATTCACAATGGCATTTCCTTCTAATAAGACTAAATACGCTTGTCGATCCTTTTTCATTTCAAAAGAAATTTCTTCATTTTCATTTAATGCAAGCGAGTAAATATTTGCATCTTGGTGAATTTTAATTGGGGCACTCCCTTCAACCGGAGATACCATATGATACCATTTTCCTTCTCTCTTTTCCCAATCTGAAATTAAGTCTCCGTAATTCGGAGTATGACCGGCTTTGTCAGGAATAATCCATAATTGAATTAATCTTAATAAATCCCTGCCCATATTGTGTTCACTGTGATAAACACCTGTTCCTGCACTCATATATTGTATATCGCCACGTCCAATTTCATGTTTATTCCCCATACTATCAGCGTGAGTCAAGTTCCCATTAATGACATACGATATAATTTCCATATCACTATGTGGATGAGTACCAAATCCTCTGTGTGCTTTAATTAAATCATCATTTAATACTCTTAATACACCAAAGTTCATATTACTTGGATCATAATAATTTGCAAATGAAAAATGATGAATTGTTTTTAACCAACCGTGATCAGCGTGACCTAATTGTTTACTATTGATTTTTTCGAACATTGTTTATCGCTCCTTTTATTTTTATCTTTAATTCGAGATATTTACAAAAAAATAACCTATCTAGATATCTTATAAATCCATTTGTTTAACACGATACTTTCTATTTCATTTTACCGACCTCTTACCTATATTGTAAAAAAAAATATCTTTAATTCAAGATATTTTTTGAAGAAAGTTTAGATAAACTTTCTATCCAACGACTAAATATAAAAATCCATATGTGGTTTTGTTTGCTTATAATATTCAATCCGATCTCGCATTGTACCAGTATGAAATTCAAATTTATGTCCATCTGGATCAGTAAAATAAATTGAATTTTTATCTCGTTTATCTCTGTCACGACCATTCAATATATTCACCTTAAGTTGAACTAATTTATCATACATTTTTTCGAATGAGTCTTCGTCTATTGAAAAAGCCAAATGGGTATATGATTGACGAATTTCATTTCTAGGTATACCCTCCTCTACATTTAAAGCGAGCCATATACCATTTAAATCGAAATATGCTGTTGTTTTTCCTTTCACTAAGAGAGTTGCATCAAATACATTTCGATAAAAATCAATCGATGTTTCAAGATTAGATACAGAAAACAACAAATGATTGATCCCTTTTATCTCCATTTACTAAATCCTCCATTCAAACCATTTTCCATGACCTTCCGTTTCTCCAATTATTTCTTCATATTTTATGCCATTAATATAATAGTCAAGATGTAGCATTCGATCCCAAATATTGTTATATAGATGAAACACATCCCTATTTTTACTAATATCTTCAATCGTTTTTAGTAAACTTTGTTTCCCCTCAACCGGTATTTGATTTGCGACATGTGTATGAAAAATACATAAAATTGTATCTTTTGATAATTGATTGACTACTTCTGGAAGTATTTTAATTCCGTTTGCTTCAATTAAATTGATTTCATTTTCTTTTAAACAGCTAACAGCTTTTTCAAATAGTTCTCTTCGTTCAAAATGCTCTGGCCAAATTAAGGCTTTTAACCACAAATAGTCTTCTTCGTTTGATAAATCATTTACGTGTAAATCTATTCCATATCGATCAACAACTGGAGGCGCTTTGCCTAATAATGCGAGAATAGTTGGGCCATTATCTTTTACCTCCGAATTGATGAGAACATTGGATTTTTTATTCCCATAAATAGTTTCACTTGAGCTATAAGAATACTTATATTGATCCCATAATAGTTGAAGTCCAGCACTAGTACCTATCTCTATTAACGAGATTGGTTTATTAACCTTTTGATAAATGTAAGAAAAACATGGATAAAGATAAGCACAACGTCTAACTTCATTTGTTTGGACAATTTTCGTTTGAATAAGCTGAATAATCTCGTTTCTAAATTTTCTACAAAAATCCTGAAAATATGGATAGGAATCTTCTAATTTCTTTGGTGTTTCTACTAGGCTTGGATAGAACTCTTTTAACCGATGATGATTACCATTCATTAATAAATAATGAATCGCACCTAATAATAAATTTGGAATAGGCTGACCACATTGCGCAAAAGCACATAAATCATGTATCTCTTCGTCTTCTGCAATTTTTAATGATAAATATTCATATAATCTACTAGAATTTTCACATTCATTTTTTGCAAATTGCTTAAAACGTTGCTTCAGTTGAATATTCATCTAATCATCCTTAATATTTTTATTTTTCAAACTTCTATTTACATAATTTTACCATACGATATAATTTCTTATTGTACTACGTGTTCTTTTTTGTTGATCTTAAATAAAAACTTTGGGGTGATTAATTGATGTCCAGACCAAATCCAAACGAATATAATCCACATTTTAAAGGTTATATTGAACTAGTTCCTGAAGGTGACTTACAAACTATTTTGAAGAAGCAATTAGAGGAATCAATCAGTTTTTTTAAAGCAATCTCGAAAGAAAAATCTGAATATCGATATGCGGAAGGAAAATGGAGTATTAAGGAAGTTCTTGGACATTTAGTCGATACTGAAAGGATAATGTGCTATCGTCTATTGGCAATTGCAAGAGGTGATCACACTCCTTTACCATCGTTTGATGAGAATGCCTATAATGAAAATGCTAATTTTAACCGACTTGAACTAGAGCAAATTATTTATGAATATCAAACTGTTCGTCAAGCCACTTTATCTATGCTAGAGAATTTATCTAATGAAACATTAGAAAATGAAGGTAATGTGCTAAATCACCCAACGACACCTCGTGCTATTGCTTATATTATTGCTGGTCATGAGTTGCATCACTTAAAAATTATTAATGATCGATATTTTTAAAAGTTGAAAGAGCAGGAAAATCCTTTTCCTGCTCTTCCTTGTATACTTACTTCTAAGCAAATCTACTCTGTAATCGATTTACTTCTGCAATTACTTTTTCTTCATCAATTGTTAAACTAATACGGTCTTTTACGATTGCTTTCCCATCAATGAAAACATCACATACATCACTACCACGTGCAGCGTATAGTAAGTGAGAATAGGCATTGCTTAATGGTTGTAAATGCTCTTTATCAAATGGATAAATTGTAATAAAGTCTGCCTTTTTATTGGCTTCAAGTGAGCCAGTATGTCCCATTCCTATAGCTTCTGCTCCACCTCGAGTAGCCAAAGTTAATGCAGTTTGCGCTGAGAATTTCGTAGCATCTTTATACATTCCTTTTTGTAGCAGTGCTGCTATTCTCACTTCTTCAAACATGTCAAGATTGTTATTAGATGCGGTGCTATCCGTTGCTATACCAACTTTTACTCCGGCGTCTAATAAACTAACCACATCAGCAACCCCAGAACCTAACTTTAAATTACTAATTGGATTATGAGCAACTCGTACATCATATTCCTTTAGTATCGCTCTTTCTTCATCATTTAGAACTACACCGTGAGCCATTACTGTCGGCTGATTAAATACACCTAATTTGCGAAGATGTTCAACAGGTCGGTTTGCATAACGCGTTTCAATATCTTGAATTTCATAATCTGTTTCGGATACATGAATGTGCATCATTAAATCATTTTCTTTTGCAATACGTGCACTTTCGATTAGAGCTTCTGGTGTACATGCATATGGACTATGAGGTGCAACCATCGTTGTTAGACGGCCATCAGCAAACCTTTTGTAGTCTTTTGAAAATTGCTCAGCACCTTTAAGATTCAATCTTTGCTCTTCTTCAGTTCCAAAGCTAAATATTGAATATGAAAATGCTCCTCTAATTCCAGTTTCACCAATTGTCTCCATGACAACATTTGGATCGATTCCATTTGGGTTAAACATATCTGAGAATGTTGTCGTACCCGATTTAACCATTTCTAAAATACCAAGCTGTGCACTTACAGAAGCAATTTCAGTTGTATATTGTCTTTCGATTGGCCATATTTTAGTTTCTAACCAAGGCTTTAGTAGCATGTCATCTCCTATACCACGTAAAAGCGTCATAAGAATATGAGAATGTGTATTTACAAGTCCTGGCATTACCCATTTCCCTTGAAGATTAACAACTTGCTCTGCATCCTTCATTAACTCTTCAGAATGATTTCCGACATAAGTAATGAATTGATCTTGTACAATCATCATACCGTTTTCAAAGATTTTATTTTCTTGATCCATTGTAAAAAATGTTGCATTTATATAGACAGTTTTCATTATTTTTCCTCCATAGTCATTTTCTTAATTGTGTAAAAAATAAAAAAATCCTGATTACGAAGAAGGATGTAAATAAAATTACATTCTTTTTCGTAATCAGGATTTTACGGTTCCTGGTAGAGACCCTCATACCATATCAATGAGGTTATACAATTTTTGTATGTTGTTATATTAAAACATAATAAATGATTAGTAAGGAATGTTCAAGGATTTCTATAATTTAACAAAAATAAAAGCTATATACTCTCTATTCTAATTTCCCAAGTATTCTTATGATTTTGTGCATCGAGTAGTCTAAATCAAGTAAGTCTTCCTCATCAAGTTGACCAATCCGTTCACAAAAAATATGATAAAAATCTTCCCATCGTTTTGTGACAACTTTTTTACCTTTTTCAGTAAGTATAATTTTTACACTCCGTTTATCATTCGGATCTTGAATTTTTGATACATATTCTTTTTCTTCTAATTTCTTAATTAATGGCGTCATTTGCTGTTTAGAAATGCTTATATTTTGAGCTAGCTCTGTAATTGAAATTCCATCTACTGTTTGAAACAGCTCTTCTAGTATATGACTTTGTAAATGAGTTAACTCGGACTGCTTATTCTTTAAAGAGTTTTTAGTGCCCTGCTTGTTAAACTTATTAAAAACTAGAGGAAGTAGTTGGATAAACTTCTCTGCAATTTGATTTGGATTTGAATTCATTTTATTACAAACCTTTCTAGGAAAAAATATCAAAATTGACACATAGTAAATAAAAGTTTATTATTTACCGGAGATATAATTCGATAATATCACAATTATATAAATTAAACCAATCTAATAAGTAAATAGATATTTACT
The DNA here is from genome assembly GCF_900112535.1 of Bacillus sp. UNCCL81. Taxonomy (NCBI): domain Bacteria; kingdom Bacillati; phylum Bacillota; class Bacilli; order Caryophanales; family Bacillaceae; genus Bacillus; species Bacillus sp. UNCCL81. The sequence goes on from NZ_FOMF01000007.1 coordinate 219,026, forward strand.
ATCTAACAAAGGAGTAAAGTAGATGAATTCAACTGGATTAACTTTTGGTATCTATCCCCTTAGTGTAGCTGGTACACCTATAGGATTAGCTACAGGTCCTGATGATAATTATGAAAAAATAGCATCTGCTCTTAAAGAGCTAAAGGGTAATGTTACTCAACTTTTACCAAGAATGTATGCTGTCTATATGGGACCTGAAACAGAGGAAAGAGTATTTAACGCTTTAAATCGATATAAAAACGCAGGTTTATTAGGCGATTTAACAATTGGCTGTCTTATGGATCCAAGCCTATCACTGGACTATTGGTTACATTTTGTTCGTAAAGTAATTAAAGAATATGGCACCTTCCTTGATTCAATTCAAATCACGAATGAGCCTAATTTATCGTTTATGGATGGTTCCAAACCATATGTATTAGAAGCGCTTGTACAAGGGGTTCTAACTGTAAAAGAAGAAATTGAAAAAAGTAATTTACCGATCAAAGTTGGATTCGGCTCGGTTCCTGAGGGAGAAAAGACAGTTCCACTTTTTTGGGAAAAGTTAATAAAAATGGGTGGGGATGAATTAATTCATTCAATTGATTATGTAGGGCATAATTTTTATGTGGATGTATTTGAGGAACCATTAAAAATAGAGGAAGTTGCTGTTTCAGTAGAAAACATACTTCGTAAATTTCGAAAAACATTGGATTGTAATGGTTTCCCTTCCACTCTTCCAATCCACATTACAGAGAATGGGTGGCCTACCGGGAAAAATCCATTTATACAAATCGAAAGGTCATATGAGCAACAATCGAACGTACTTGAGGTAATTATTCGAACAGTCTATTCTTTGCGTCAGGAACTAAATATTACTCATTATGAATTTTTTGGTTTAAGGGATGCCAATAGTTCAAAAGACGACCTATTTCATCAATTTGGTATTATGAAGGATGATTATACTATTAAGCCTGCTTATCTCACTTTTAAAAAATTAATAAATGAATTAAGCGAGTAAATCGATTACTTCTATAAATTTGAATGAAGTTAGTCATTTCGTTAAGACTAAAACAACGAGAGTTTCACCTACTTTCTACTATCTAAATGGAGGTAATAAAATTGAGCAAAAAAAATAACCCCATCAGAAACGAAGAGCAAATGAAAATACAAGCAGACCTTAATAATCTCGATCCAGGCCATTCCGTGGATGAGCACCGTAAAATTGAAACAGCCAATATAATATTAGCTGGAGAAGAAATCAGACAACAAAATGAAAATCTATAAAAGAACTCCCTCAAAAGGTCATTTTGAGGGATTTCTTTATGGTAATAGTAAAGCACATAAAGCCACAGCAACTAAGAAAGAGAGAATTTGTCAACAGTCTTAACTCCCTCTAATATTAATAACGACATTCCCCTTCTTATGCCCTTTTTCTACGTATCGATGTGCTTCAACAATTTGTTCAAGCGGGTACTGTCGATCAATAACAGCTTTTAACTTATCCGCTTCAATAAGTGCTTTTATATAGTTTAAATCTTCATAGTTCATATTTGCTACACCAAATATGGCTTTTTTATTACCAATCAAATTACTCCAAATTGCTTGGAAATAAACTGAAAGCTTCCATACAGCACTTAATAAATAGACGCCATCTTTGTTAAGCAATCTTTTACAATTAGAAAAGGAGCTTTTACCTACAGTATCAAAAATAATATCATAGGTTTTCTTACACTTAGCCAGATCTTCATTTGTATAATCAATTACTTCATTTGCCCCTAAAGCCCTTACAAATTCTAAATTTGATGTACTACATAATGCGGTAACTTCTGTACCAAAATATTTAGCTAGCTGAATTGCATATGTTCCAACACTTCCTGAAGCACCATAAATGAGTACTTTTTGTCCATTTTGAATAATACTTCTCCTTAGAAAGTGTAATGCAGTAAGCGCCCCAACTGGAACAGCTGCAGCTTGCTCAAACGACATATTTATTGGTTTTTTAGCTAGAACACCTTCTTCATGTAAAGAGATATATTCAGCATTTGCCCCAAAAGTAAATCCACTATATCCAAAAACTTGATCACCTGATTTAAAATTTTTTACGTTTTTACCAATCGTGACTATTTCTCCTGCAAGTTCACAACCTGGTATTTTATTTTTCGGCTTAGTAAGGCCAAACATAAGACGTGAAGGTAGCCAATACATATACGGAAAATCGGAACTTCGTAGTTTTACATCTCCTGCGGTCACAGTTGTTGCATGTATTTTTATTAATACTTCATCATCTTTTATTTTTGGTTTTTCAACTTCTGTTATTTGAAGAACTTCTGGTGGACCATATTTTGTACATATAATCGCTTTCATAGGTTCCTCCATTACAAACTTTAATTTAGTCATTTAAACCTATGAAAAATGATTTTTAAGTATACCTATATGTAGAATAAAACAGTGTGATTCGAACCAAAACAAAAAAGACTGAATATAGCATATGCCATATTCAGCCTTAATCATTTTATTATAGACCTGCTTCAGTTTTTAAAACTTCTGCTTTATCAGTACGCTCCCAAGGAAGATCGATATCTGTACGGCCAAAGTGACCATAAGCAGCAGTTTGTTTGTAAATCGGACGACGTAGGTCAAGCATTTTAATAATTCCAGCTGGACGTAGGTCGAAGTTGTTGCGAATTACTTCAACTAATTTTTCTTCTGAAACTTTACCTGTACCAAAAGTATCAATAGCGATTGAAACTGGTTTAGCTACACCAATTGCATATGCTAATTGAACTTCAGCTTTATCAGCTAAGCCAGCAGCTACGATGTTTTTCGCAACGTAACGTGCAGCGTAAGCAGCAGAACGGTCAACTTTAGTTGCATCCTTACCAGAGAATGCGCCACCACCGTGACGAGCATATCCACCGTAAGTATCAACAATAATTTTACGACCTGTTAAACCAGCATCCCCTTGAGGTCCACCGATAACGAAACGACCTGTTGGGTTGATAAAGAATTTTGTGTTTTCATCAATTAACTCAGCTGGTACAACTGGTTTAATTACAAGTTCTTTAATATCATTTTCAATTTGATCTTGAGTAGCTTCTGGACCATGTTGTGTTGATACAACAATAGCATCAATACGAACTGGTTTGTTGTTTTCATCATACTCAACTGTTACTTGAGTTTTACCGTCTGGACGTAAGTAAGAAACTGTTTCATTTTTTCTAACTTCAGTTAAACGGCGAGCAATTTTGTGAGATAATGAAATTGGAAGTGGCATTAATTCAGGTGTTTCATTAACTGCAAAACCGAACATTAAACCTTGGTCTCCTGCACCGATTGCTTCAATTTCTTCATCTGTCATGCTACCTTCACGAGCTTCTAACGCTTGGTCTACACCTAGAGCGATATCTGCTGATTGCTCATCGATAGAAGTTAAAACTGCACATGTATCTGCATCAAATCCGTATTTTGCACGGTCATAACCGATTTCACGGATTGTTTCGCGAACGATTTTTGGGATATCTACATAAGTAGAAGTTGTAATTTCACCTGCAACAAGTACTAAACCTGTTGTAACTGAAGTTTCCGCTGCTACACGAGCATTCGGATCATTTGCTAAAATTGCATCAAGAATTGAATCTGAGATTTGGTCACAGATTTTATCTGGATGTCCTTCTGTAACTGATTCTGAAGTAAATAAACGACGTTGTGACATTGAGTCCCCTCCTAAATTGAATTGACGGATCTCTTTTTTCTCAACATAAGAATAAAAAGTTTGTTCCTATTCCTATGTTTCCCATTTAAGATAAAGATAACTCAGTGTAAATTACGAAATTGCCACTGTATTTAAGTTTTGAGCAAAAAAAAAGCCTTCCTCTTATCAAATATTACATGAGGAAAGGTTTCTTGGTTATTTGCCTTTCGCTCTTATCGTCCAAGACATAAAAAAAAGTCTTGCATCAGGTTCAGCACCTTTCACTAAAAGTGAGGTTGCTGGGCTTCGTAGGGCCTGTATCCCTCCACCTACTCGGGATAAGAGAGTATCCGTATGAAAAGTATCATATTAAAATTTCACTTTCTTGTCAACAATTTTCATCATAACATAGACATAATTCTACAATAACTTTATCTCTACATTCATTTCTATTTAATGGGAAATTACTAATTATTATATTTACATTTAAATAACTTACTTCATTTAATAAGTAAATTTTACTCAAATTTATTTTTTAATCAAATTCATAACACATTTTGCTAACTAATAGTATACACTATTAAAATAAATGTGTTATACTATTTATCGAGATACCTACATGGCAGACAAATTATATTTAAAGGATGGTATTAGTATATGAAGACAGTTGATGTAAACTTTGAATTAAACGAATTACTTATTAGTAATCAAATGTATAACCAACTAAGCGTTTCTGAGTTAGTTGAAAAAGTCCTAACAAGACAAGAAGGAATTTTAACGTCAACAGGAGCAGTTAGCGTTTCAACAGGCAAATATACTGGACGTTCACCTAAAGATAAATTTATTGTTAAAGAGGCATCTGTTGAAAGTTTAATCGATTGGGGTTCAGTAAATCAACCAATCTCTGCTGACGTATTCGAAAAATTATATAGCAAAGTACTTAACTACTTAAAAGATCGTAACGAATTATTCTTATTTAAAGGATTTGCTGGTGCTGACACTGAATATCGTTTACCTATCCAAGTAATTAACGAATTTGCATGGCACAACTTATTTGCTCATCAATTATTTATTCGCCCAACTGAGCAAGAGCTTCAAACGCATGAAGCAGAATTTACAATTGTTTCTGCTCCGACATTTAAAGCAGACCCTGTAGTTGATGGAACAAATTCAGAGGCATTTGTTATTGTATCATTTGAAAAGAAAATTATCTTAATTGGTGGTACGGAATATGCTGGAGAAATGAAAAAATCTATCTTCTCAATCATGAATTTCCTATTACCACAAAATAATGTATTACCAATGCACTGTTCTGCTAACGTTGGTAGTGAAGGCGATGTAGCATTATTCTTTGGACTTTCAGGAACTGGTAAAACAACATTATCTGCAGATGCAGATCGTAAGCTAATCGGTGATGATGAGCACGGTTGGTCAGATAATGGTGTATTCAATATTGAAGGCGGTTGCTACGCTAAATGTATCAATTTAACATTTGAAAAAGAGCCACAAATTTTCTCTGCAATTAAATTTGGTACAGTTTTAGAAAATGTTGTTGTTAAATCTGATAGCCGTTTAGCTGACTATGATGATACAACTTTAACAGAAAATACTCGTGCTGCATACCCAATGCAAGCAATTCAAAATATCATTGAGCCGAGCGTTGCTGGACATCCACATGCAATTATCTTTTTAACTGCTGATGCATTTGGAGTATTACCTCCAATCAGTAGATTAACAAAAGAGCAAGCTATGTACCACTTCTTAAGTGGATTTACTAGTAAATTAGCAGGTACTGAGCGTGGTGTTACTTCTCCACAAGTAACATTCTCAACATGTTTCGGATCACCATTCTTACCGCTTCCAGCTGTAGAATATGCAAAAATGCTTGGTAAAAAAATTGAAAAACATAATGTAAATGTATTCTTAGTAAACACTGGTTGGACTGGTGGAGAATACGGCGTTGGTAAACGTATGAATCTTTCTTACACAAGAGCAATGGTTCACGCTGCACTTGAAGGTGATTTAAACAACATTGAAACTACACAAGATGAGTTTTTCGGTTTAGCAATTCCAACCCATGTACCTGGTGTACCTGATAGCGTATTAGTTCCTTCAACAACTTGGGAAGACAAATCAGCTTATGATCAAAAAGCTCTTGAATTAGTAACTAAATTCAAAGAAAACTTCAAAAAATTTGAAGGCTTTGATGCAAAATTAGCTGAACTTGGTGGACCTTTAAAATAATCTAATAATGTAAAATGTAAGGGCTGTCCAAAAAGTCATGATTATGACTTTTTGGCAGCCTTTTTTATTTAACAATCTCCAAATAACTAATTAAAAGGAAATTCATTACATTTAAAGAATAAGATTAAAGTATCATTAAATTTAACTGAACATCATTAATAATCACCAGTTATTAATCGAATTAAATGGAGGATTAAAATGAGATCCTTAAAGATATTAACCCTTATTTTTTCATTTACTGCAATTTTATTAACTACCTTTTTTTTATATAATACTAGTTCTTCTTCTAAAAAATTAGATAAGCATGATTCACTATCTTCTAAAGAAAGTGAACCCATTATTGAATCATTATCCAAAAGGTATTATGAAATCAAAGATTCTACGAATAATCAATTACTTTATGGAGTTGAATATTATTTGGCCTTATCAGTACCAGATCGTTATAAAAACGATATAAAAAATGCTAGAATAGAAATCCAACTACCTAAAAAAATCCAATCAATATTTGGAATCAATATTGAAGAAATAAATCATAATGAAGTATACGAAATTATAAATGGTAGAGCGGTTTTTAATCTCTCTAGTACTATTGCTACTTCAAATATAACAATAAATCAGAAAAATTATCTTAAAAATAACAATGGTCTCTACACTATAAAAATTTATTCTAATAAAAATAAATTAATAAAAAGCGATGTTTTAAAAGTACAAAATATTAATAAGAATTGAAAAAAATGAGCCAATCTTCGGCTCATTTTTTATTTTTTCATTAGATTCTTATTTTTCAGCTGGTCTATTCCCCATAGAAATAGAGATACGGTTCCAACTGTTAATTTGATTGATTATGAATACAAGATTTACATATTCTGCTTCGTTAAAGTGTTTACTTACACGATTATATAGTTCTTCAGATACACCTTTATTCGAAATTTGTGTAATATGCTCAGTTAACTCTAAAGCTGCTTTTTCTGCATCTGTGTAAAAATCGCAATCTCTCCATGCACTAATACAGTATAAACGTTGTTCAGTTTCTCCTATTTCTCTCGCTTCAGAAGTATGCATGTCAAGGCAAAATGCACAACCATTTATTTGTGAAGCGCGAATTTTAATAAGTTCACGAAGTTTATGGTCTATACCAGTTGCTTTAATAAATTTTTCCATTTCCATCATTATTTTAAGTGCTTCTGGTGCTAATTTTGAATAATTAATTTGTTTTTCCATTTTAATTCCCCCTAAAAAAGTAAATTCTAAAAATAATTAAATTAAATGTCGTTTTTGGAAATATATAAATTAGCGACAAAGTTAATCGTCGATTTATATTATCCATATTAAAACGTTTATTTCATTCTGTCAAACTTCTTTTAACTTAGAATTGCTCCTAAAAAGTAAATGTTTGACAAAGAAATAAAACATTTCTAAGATTAATTAAAAATAATCTCATTTATGAAGAAGGTGTTTTAATGCAGTATAGCGTTGGAGTTGAGTATGCACTTCATTGCCTTGTTTATCTAATTGACACTCCAGAAGATTCTCCGATTGGAATAAAAGACCTTTCCTTCTTTCAAGGTGTTTCAGATACATATCTTTCAAAGATTTTTAGCAAGCTATCTAAGGCTGGTATTGTCAGTTCAGTTCCAGGAGTTAAAGGTGGATTTAAACTAGCTAAATCTCCAGAAGAAATTTCTTTTTGGGATGTAATTGAAGCAATTGAAGGTTCTAAGCCTATATTTCAATGTAAAAATATTAAAGATAACGGCTATCTTTTTAGAGAAAAAGGTTGCACTCCTAGTGCCACCTGCACAATTAATTTAGTCATGCTCTCTGCCGAAGAAAAAATGCATGAGTATTTACGCAGTAAAACACTGTCATGGTTAAACAAAGAATTAGAAAGTGTTTTGCCTAACGAAATACGTGAAGATACTAGAAACTATTTTTCAAAGAGTAGATAAAAACCTCTCTAATTTCCTAAAAAGGAAGTAAGAGCGGTTTTTCTTTTTTAACCAGCTTATCCTGTACACCCTAGATAACCGGGCGATTTTAGCACAGTCAGTACTCCGCATTCACCCATTTTCTCCTATTGCATAGGCTAATTGTATATTTTCGATTAGGAGGGATTAAATGAAAATCAAATGGCTCGTTATTTTGTTTTTATTAGTTGCTTCTATTTTAGGTGGATGTTCGAAAGATAAACCTAAAGATGGTACCACAAAAGTGAGAGTTGCAGAAGTAACGCATTCATTATTTTATGCACCTCAATATGTGGCCATTAGTGAAGGCATCTTCAAAAAGCATGGATTGGATGTTGAAATAACAACTACTGCTGGTGGAGATAAAACGATGACTGCTGTATTGTCAAACGGTGCAGATATCGGATTAGTTGGGCCAGAAACAACTATCTATGTATACGCTCAAGGCGCAAATGATCCAGTAAAAAGCTTTGCCCAATTGACTCAAACTGATGGAACATTTCTAGTAGCTAGAAATCAAACTGTACCATTTAATTGGGATCAACTAAAAGGCAAAACATTTTTAGGTCAAAGAAAAGGTGGAATGCCACAAATGGTTGGCGAATATGTCCTAAGTAAACATGGGATCGATCCACATAAAGATTTGAACCTTATTCAGAATATTGACTTCGCAAATATTGCGAATGCATACGCTTCAGGTACTGGTGAGTATGTTCAATTGTTTGAACCTACAGCAAGTATTATGGAAAAAGAAGGAAGAGGTAAAATTGTTGCTTCATTCGGCTTGGAGTCTGGAAAAGTTCCTTACACTGCTTTTATCGCAAAAGAAAGTTATTTGAAGAAGAATGCGAAAACAGCTCAAAAATTTACAGATGCAATTTATGAAGCTGAACAATGGGTTGATACTCATTCTGCAGAAGAGATTGCAAAAAGCGTTGCACCATTCTTTAAAGATACACCTTTAGACATTTCAATTAAAGTTATCGATCGTTATAAGTCTCAAAATTCTTATTCAACAAATCCAATATTAGAAGAAGATGAGTGGAATAATCTTCAAAAGATTATGAAGAACTCTGGTGTATTACCAAAAGAAGTTCCACACTCAGTTTTAGTTGATACAAAATTTGCCGAAAAATCTACGGAGAAGTAGTAGGTTAACAAAATGAGTTATCTAACAGTTAATGATATTTCTCATGTATTTTTATCGAAGGAAAAGGCAATTAAAATATTGGATGGCTTAACATTTGAAGTTGAAAAAGGTGAATTTGTATCTGTATTAGGTCCAAGTGGCTGTGGAAAAAGCACACTTTTATCGATCATTTCTTCATTACTTACACCATATGACGGTTCAGTAAAGTTTAAAGGTAAGCCTTATGATATAAAATCGGGAGAAATTGGTTACATGCTTCAGCATGACTATTTATTCCCTTGGAAAACAATTAAAGAAAATATATTTCTAGGTCTTCAGATTCTAGATAAGGATACCGAAGAAAATAAAAATCGAACGCTAGAATTGCTAAAGGAAGTTGGATTAAAGGATTATGAAAATGCGTATCCAAGAGAATTATCTGGTGGGATGAGACAACGCGTTGCATTAGTGAGAACTCTTTCTACAAGCCCATCAATTGTATTATTAGATGAACCATTTTCCGCTCTAGACTATCAGAATAAAGTAAAGCTTGAAGAATTAGTTTTCAATTTATTTAAGAAGTTAAATACTACTGCTATCTTAGTAACTCACGATATTGAAGAAGCGGTAGCTATGTGTGATCGGGTTATTACACTAACAAATGCTCCTACAAAAATATCAAAAATTTTCAATTTACCAGAAGAATTACGTATTCGCTCTCCTTTTGAAACACGACACCAATCACTCTTTTCTTCTTATGTTTCTGCGATTTGGAAGGAGTTGGAGAAACGTGGATAAAGTAAATGACGAACTAAAATCTTATCACGCCAGTATCATCAAAAAAAATCGACGCAAAAAGCTACTCATATTTTTCGTCCAACTATTAATTATAATTATCTTTTTTATAGCTTGGGAGCTTTTAAGTCATCGAAAAATAATTGATCCATTATTGTTTAGTTCACCTACTAAAATTTTCGATTTACTCCGTGCAAAATTAGGAGATGGCTCTATTTATCATGATGCTATGACAACTATCACTGAAACACTCGTTGGATTTATTTTAGGAACAATTCTTGGGATCATTCTGGCAATCATACTTTGGTGGTATCCATTTGCCTCAAAGGTACTTGATCCATTCTTAGTAGTCTTTAATGCCATGCCAAAAGTCGCTCTTGGTCCAATCATTATCGTCATTTTTGGCCCCTCATATTCGTCCATAATCGCAATGGGGATCATTATAAGCTTTGTCATAACAGCGCTGGTAATTTATCAAGCCTTTTTACAGGTAGATGAAAATTACGTAAAAGTGATTAAAAGTTTTGGTGCTACAAAAACTCAAATCTTTAAAAATGTCATCTTTCCTGCTAGTATACCTACCGTCATTTCAACATTAAAAGTAAATGTCGGATTAGCTTGGGTAGGAGTGATTGTCGGAGAGTTCTTAGTTTCAAAAAACGGTCTTGGCTATTTAATCGTATATGGCTTCCAAGTATTTAATTTCACTCTTGTTCTAATGAGCGTATTAATCATAAGTGTATGTGCTGCTTTGATGTATATTATTGTTGAATATATTGAGAGAAAAACAATAAAGAAGTAATTTGGAGTAATATGAGAAAAAGTATAGGAACATAAAAAAGCTCACTTAATTTAGTGAGCTTTTTTCCACGCTGTTGAAAAACAACCTTGTCAATTAACTTACCAAATTTTCATAAAGGAGTAGAGTGATGTTGATTTCCACTACAGGATGCTCGCTTTCCATGGGGCGAGACCTGAGCCTCCTCGGCGAGCCTGCGGGGTCTCAGCCTTCCCGCTTATCCCATAGGAGTCGAGCACCCCTCCGTTCCAATCAACTTATTCATCAAAAAGAAGTCTGCAATAAAAAATAATCAAATAGCCTTTACTTAGAGTACACTAACAGTAATTTTTTAATCAGTTTGTAAGTTAATTAAGATTGAACATCAACTTAAAAAACAAAAAAGATAAATTGGCTTCTCATAAGGACTTCATGAGTATGTATATTAGCACAAACTTGATATTTGGTTACTCGTAAGGGCTCAATGAGTAAGTAATTAGCACAAACTTGATATTTGGTTACTCATAAGAGCTTCATGAGAATGTACAAAGGCAAAAACATGATAATTGGTTACTCATAAGAGCTTCATGAGAATGTACAAAGGCAAAAACATGATAATTGGTTACTCATAAGGGCTTCATGAGTATGTACAAAGGCAAAAACATGATAATTGGTTACTCATAAGGGCTTCATGAGTATGTATATTAGCACAAACTTGATATTTGGTTACTCATAAGGACTTCATGAGTATCTATATTAACAAAAACATGATAATTGGTTACTCATAAAGGCTTCATGAGTAAGTACAAAAGCAAAATTATGATAATTGATTACTCATGAATCTTATATTACGATGTAAAATTTATAATGAAACACTAAAAAAGCTCACTTATAAAAGTGAGCTTTTCTTAGTATTCAAGTAACTTAAACTTTGTGAAAATACTTCGTCGCGCATGATAAAACTAAATCGGCGATCTTTTTTTATGTTTGGTGGAAATTCGTCTAACAATACAGGGCCGTTTGTTTCAAAATAGTGCTTTTGTGTTAAAAGTTCTCCTATTTCGGCAAAATAAATATTTTTTATGATAATTTTATCCTTACCTGTAACACGGTATTGCCCTAAATAATTAATTTTAGATACATTTCCACCTGTTTCTTCTAAAACTTCACGTTTAGCTGCTTCTTCAGGTGATTCACCTTCCTCGACTTTTCCGCCTGGGAATTCGTATCCTCTTCTTTGATGGTCTGTAAGTAACCATTGGTCATTGTATTTACAAATAACCCAAACATGTTTTGGAGCGGGTGAAAATGGATGTTTCTCAAACGATAATTCAACTGTATTATGGTAAAAATCTTTAAATATGTACATTTTAACCTTCCTACATTCATACTTGTTTTTCCATTGTACTATTTCTATTAAAATGTTTCATCATTATTGAAATAATATTCCTGAAACTTTATGAAAATATTTGATTGCCTTGCAAATTGGACAGTATACTATATCATAGTAGTATAACTATTTAGGAGGATATAGTATGACTGGAGTATTTGTTGTTAGTGGAATTATTATCGTTGTTGTATTCGGTGCTTTCGTTCTAACTGTAAATAAAGGCTATGGTGTCCAACATAAAGTCGATAAGCTAGAAGACGTAAAAATGAAAAATAACCATGATGAGAAATAATTCTAGCAGACGAAAGGTTTGTATATGAATAAAATTTTAATTGGAATCATTAGATTTTATCAAAAATGGATTTCACCTGCAACGCCACCATCATGTAGATTCTATCCTACTTGCTCTAGTTATGGACTAGAGGCAATACAAACCCATGGTGCACTTAAAGGATCTTATTTAACGACTAAAAGAATACTTAAGTGTCACCCACTACATCCAGGTGGATATGATCCAGTACCTGATAAAATAAATAAAGAAACAAAAAAAGATACGGTCAAAGAAACTTGAAATGAATAACAAGTTTAATTTGATCGTATTTTTTTACTTAGTTATTTCAACTAAAGAAGTATATTTATAAATCTTTTTAGAAATGCTTCGGATTCTCTCTTCATCCACTTCTACCCCTAAACCAGGGCCAACTGGTACTTTAACTTTTCCATTTATTAAAGCTACCTCTGGAAAAATGAGATCATGCTCCCAATGTCTAGATGAAGCCGAAATATCTCCAGGTATTGTAAATCCGGGAAGAGATGCTAATGCAACGTTTTGAATTCTTGAAATCCCGGTTTCAATCATGCCTCCAACCCAAATTGGAATATTCTTTTCAACACAATAATCATGAATTTCAATTGATTTAGTTAATCCCCCGACTCTTCCAGGCTTTACGGTAATAATTTTGCAAGCGTTTAATTCATATGCTATTTGAATATCCTCTAATGAACAAATACTTTCGTCTAAACAAACTGGAGTAGAAATTTCCTTTTGAAGAATGGCGTGCTCGATGAATTGTCGGTCGCCGAAGGGCTGTTCTATCATTAACAGATTAAATTCATCTAATTTTTTTAGTTTCGGAATGTCTTCAATTGAATAATCTGAATTGGCATCAATCATTAGAGGGATTGTTGGATAGCTATTTCGTATAGTTGAGACAATTTCGTAATCATTTTCCTTTGAAACTTTAATTTTAAATCGTTCATAGCCTTCTGTTATATATGCACTAATTTGTTTCAACATTTTTATTGGCTCGTCTATACTAATTACAACCCCAACTGGTATCTCTGCCTTATTGCCCCCTAAAGCTTGTGCTAAACTGATTGAATTTAGTTTACTATACAAATCCCAAACTGCACCTTCAAGCCCAGATTTAGCCATTTGATTGCCTTTAAATTGATTGAATCGTGTAGCGACATCACTTGGATGATTAAACTGTTTTTTAAATAAGATCGGTATAAAGAAATCCTGTAAAGTATGAAGTGCAGTTTGAATCGTTTCCTCTGTATACCAAGGCTCTGAAAAAGCAACGACTTCTCCGTAACCACATATTCCATTAGCATCTAAAATTTTAACAATAATACTTTCACGTTTTTCATATGTACCATAGCTTGTTTTAAAAGGTACTTTTAGAGGCTGTTCTATTAAAAATAATTCAATTTGCCTTATCAACATGTTTATTCCCCTTATAGAAGCTTAAGTAGCTCTCTTCTAACTAACTTGTTTGTTGCATTTCTTGGTAAGTTGTCTACATAAAATATTTCTTTTGGAATTTTATACCCTGCGATTTTATCTCGACAAAACTCGATTAGTTCTTCTTGTGACGGAGGATTAGAGGATTTACTTACAACAAATCCAACAGGTACTTTTCCCCAATTTGGGTCTTCTTTGCCTGTTACACCAGCTTCAATGATATCTGGATGCGATAATAATACTGATTCAATCTCTGCTGGATATATATTCTCTCCACCGGAAATAATTAAGTCACTTCGACGGTCAACTACAAATAAAAAACCATCCTCATCTACATAACCCAAATCACCCGTATATAGATACTCAGATGAATCAGTTAACTTAGTAAGTTTATAATAACCTTTGCTCACGTTCGGTCCCTTCACTACAATTTCTCCTACTTCTTTTGGTAAACAAGTTCGTTGATCGTCTCTTATTTCTAGCGTACATCCAAATAAAGCTTTACCAGCCGAACCAATTTTAGAAAGCATATATTCAGGAGAAAGCGTTGCAATTTGTGAACAAGTTTCAGTCATTCCGTATGTTTGATAAACTGGCACATTTAATGCTCTTGCCTTTTGTAAAAGAGGTAACGGAGCAGGTCCTCCACCAAGTAAAGCTGCCCTTACATTGTTTAAATCATTTGTGCCCTCAACAATTGTCAAAAGGTCATTTAATACTTTTGTTACGACAGATAGAATTGTTACATTATGCTTTTTGACACAGTCCTTAATGGTATGTGCATCTGATTTATTCGTTAACACAATTTTCATGCCATAAATCGCACTTTTATATACAGTAGATAAACCACCTACATGGAACATTGGCAAACAGACTAGCCATACATCCTTATGATCTAATCCTAAATTTAATACTGAGGCAATTGCGCTGCTCCAATGATTAAAATAAGTTTGTAAAACTGCTTTTGGGAAACCTGTTGTACCAGAGGTGTACATCATAGTTGCGATTTTATCACCATCAAAATTAGACTTAATCGGAAATTCCTTTGATTTACTGTTCTCTATTTCATTTATATTTAACAGTTTTATATTTTCAGGAATCTTCACCGTATTTGATTTGGCTACGATCAAAAATTCAGAATCACTATTTTCTAATTGATAGACTATTTCGTCATCACTTAATCTTATATTCAGTAAAATTGATGTTGCCCCGATATAATGAAGTGCATAAACAACTTCTATAAATTCAATGGAATTATTCATTAAAACCGAAACGTGGGATCCGTCTTTTATGCCAAGATGGTGAAATTTATAAGCAAGATTTATAACTCGATTATGTAAATCCTTAAACGTAATTTCTTCCCCATCTGTTGCAATTGCTATTCGATTAGGAGTTAATCTGACTCTCTCAAGCAAAAAATTCGGAATTTGATTCATCAAAAACACTTCCTGACTATTATCAAAATTTACAAAAGTTTATTTTAAAAACGCTCTCCTATTGGTGAGCATTTAGACGGAGAGATGCGTAGTTATACTTATACTTAATTCATAAAATGAGCAACTACATTAAGGTTTCTTCTCCGTTGCAAATTTAATGTGCAAAAAAAGCTTGATGATTTCTCATCAAGCTTCTATCTTCTTTCAAATCAAGGAAAACGTGGGAATTTATCGAAATCAGGTGTACGTTTTTCTTTAAATGCATCGCGGCCTTCTTTTGCTTCCTCAGTTGTGTAGTAAAGAAGTGTAGCATCTCCAGCTAGCTGTTGAAGTCCAGCTAAACCGTCTGTATCTGCATTCATTGCTGCTTTTAAGAAGCGAAGTGCAGTTGGACTTTTTTCAAGCATTTCTTCAGCCCATTTAACTGTTTCAGCTTCTAATTCTTCTAATGGTACTACTTTGTTAACTAAGCCCATATCTAATGCTTCTTGTGCATTATATTGACGGCATAGGTACCAAATTTCACGAGCTTTTTTGTGCCCAACAATACGAGCTAAATAGCCAGAGCCATAACCAGCATCAAAGCTACCAACCTTAGGACCAGTTTGTCCAAATTTAGCGTTTTCAGCTGCGATTGTTAAGTCACATACTACGTTTAATACGTTACCTCCACCAATTGCATAACCAGCTACCATTGCAATTACAGGTTTTGGAATAACGCGAATTAAGCGTTGTAAATCTAATACATTCAGGCGAGGAATGCGGTCTTGTCCAACATAACCACCGTGTCCGCGAACACTTTGGTCTCCTCCAGAACAGAATGCTTTTCCACCTTCACCTGTTAAAATAATAACACCAATTTTTTCGTCGTCTCTTGCATAAGCAAAAGCATCAATCATTTCTGATACTGTTAATGGTGTAAATGCGTTATGTACGTGTGGACGATTGATTGAAATTTTAGCAATTCCATTATATGTAGAATATAAAATTTCTTCATATTTTCTTTCTTGTACCCATTCAATAGTCATGAAATTTCCTCCTCTTCACTTTTCAATAAAAACCCAATTACTATTGTAGCAAATTTTTTCGAATGTTCCACATGAATTGCATGGCCTGCATGTGGAATTTTAATAATTTCGCTATTTTCTAGCCTCTCGTTCATTTTCCCCATTATTAAACAAAACTTTTCATCATATTCTCCACAAACTAATAAAGTCGGTTTTTTAAATTGCTTCAAGTCACCCCATAGAGATGGTTGAATGCCCGTTCCCATCCCTTTTAGACTATTACTTAAGCCAATTGGTGACTGATTTAATCTTCCTTGTTTAATCTTTTGTTGTGAATCTGATGGCAAATTCTTTTGAGTTGAAAATAACGGAATGTTTTCCCAATAATTAACAAATACTTCAATACCTTCATTTAGGATCATTGAAGATAAATGATTGTCTTGTTCGATTCGAGCTAATCTTTCACTTTCAGTTTTAAGACCAGCCGTACAGCTTTCTAAAATAAGCGATTTAATTTTTGTTGGATAGGCTAAAGCGAAATAGAGGGCTAGTCTACCACCCATTGAATAGCCTAATAGATGCACAGAATCAATTTGCTTTTGTTCTAAAAAATCATGTAAATCTTTAGCAGCAAATTCCATTCTGTACCGCTCATCATTTTTCGGACAATCTGTCTTTCCATGTCCTAATAAATCAATTGCTATTACATGATAGTTTCGTTCTAGTTTACTTATTAAACTTCCCCATGTCTCCTTTGAACCTGTAAAACCATGCAATAATAATATAGTTTGCCCTTGGCCAGATTCAATGTATGAATATGTGACCTCATTTATTTTAATTTCCATGAACAAGAACACCTAATTTCATTTCTCGTATTCTGCTTTTACAATGCTCCAAACTTTTTGATGAAGATCATAATTTTCTTTCCGATTTGTCTGAATTTCAATTACATGTAATCCATTATTCTTTTTAGCTAATTCATCTTCAAGTTCAAACCAATTATGAATTTTTGTATGAACACCACCAAAAAGGGCAGTTGCATGCTCGAATTCCAATCCTAAAGGAGTTCCGAATAAGTCTTCAAAATGTTTTTCTTCTTTAGATTGAGGTAAAAATGAGAAGATTCCACCCCCATCATTATTAACAAGAATCACTCTTAAAGGTAAATGATGTAGTTTTGAAAGGACTAGACTATTTAAATCATGATAGAAAGATAAATCTCCAATTAATAATGTGACACTCTCTCCAGCTGCTGCCATCCCTAATGCGGTTGCAATTGTCCCATCTATTCCATTTACCCCTCGATTACAAGCAATTTTTAACTTTTTAGATTGATTATGTAAAAACGTATCCACATCACGAATAGGCATACTGTTTGAAACAAACAATGTACTTTCTTCAATTAGATTTTTTGCTAATACTTGAACGATTTTCCCTTCAAAAAGTTCATCAAACTGTTCTGCTTGTTGTAGTCCACTTTTTGTTTTTTCATTAATTGTTTTCCATTTATTCAACCAATCTAATTCTTGATTATTTGTCTTCTGATATGACTCCAAAATTGCATTACAAAATTGGATATCATCACAAGAAATCATTTGCGTTGCTTTTAACGTCGGATCCCTCCATAAGTCTCCTTCATCAATTACAATTAGCTCGCAATCTTTTTGCTTTTGTATATATTGGCTAAACGTTTTAGACACAGGCATTGCCCCGAATCGTACGATAACTTCGGAATCAAGCGAATCAACAATGTCTTCAAATCGAAGAAATGTATCATATGTATCAATTACATTCGAGTCTTCATTACCATTAATCGTTCTTCCATTTGAAAGAGGATCACATAGAACTGGGTAGTCTAATAAATTCCCTAAAGATTTAATCTTCTTTAAAGCGCCTTCTTCAACATAAGGTCCACAAACTAATAAGCCTTTTCTTTTTGATTGAAAAAGCTTGGTAAACTCATTACTTGTTTCATTTGAAATTGTCGCTAGAGTTTCAGTAAGTATTGTGTGAGCAGAATTTTTACGCTTTCCTGCTGAGAATAAGTCATCAATCGAAAAATTTGGAACTAGTGGTTCTCGAAGTGGCACATTCATATGTACGGGCCCCATTGGAGCGGTCACACATGAACGGTACAGTCGATTAACACTTGAACGCGCATATTCGTACATAGCTTCCGAAGCCTCTGGTAAGGCTAGCTCAATGAATTTTTTTACAAATGAACCGTATAATCCAATTTGATTCATAGCTTGTGGTGCACCTATATCTCTAAGCTCATGTGGCCGATCGGCTGTCAGTACGATCAATGGAATTCTAGATTCCTTTGCTTCAGAAATGGCTGGCATATAATTTGCAGCTGCTGTTCCAGAAGTACAGATCAAAACTGTAGGCTGTTTCGTACTTTTAGCGATTCCTAAAGCAAAAAAAGCCGCCCCTCTTTCATCTACTGCAATAAATGACTTTAATTTTGGATGCTCATTTACTAACATCGATATTGGTGTAGAGCGTGATCCAGGACTTATTACAACGTTTTTAATATTTAATGCACTTATTTCATCTACAAGAGCACCAATATACTTTGTTAGTGCTTCATTATCTTTCATTTCGTAACCCTCCTAATGCATTTAGCATTGGCAGAAACTTAACACCAGTTTCAAAAAATTCTTCCTCTGGTTTTGAATCTTGTACAACACCACAACCGGCATACAATTTTGCTTTATTTTCTTTAATTAAGGCACTACGAATCCCTACAGCAAAATCACCATTTCCGTTTAAATCAATCCACCCTATCGGAGCTCCATACCATCCCCTGTCCACAGGTTCAAGTTCACGAATTAATTTACATGCCTCTTCCTTAGGAAATCCTCCAAGTGCAGGGGTTGGATGTAATGCTTGAATTAATTCAAATAAAGAAACATGATTATATACTTTCCCTTCAACTGGTGTGAATAAATGCAATAAGCTTTTAGTCGCCATTATTCTTGGTGTTGAAGGTATTGATAATTCATTACAATATTGTTGTAGCGTTTCTCGAATATAGTTTACTACAAACGCATGTTCACCATTATTTTTTTTACTATTTAATAACCAATTGGCGGCTTCTGTGTTTTCTTCCTTAGTTATTCCTTTTGCGGCAGATCCAGCAAGACACATCGAAGAAACTGTATTATTTTTCTTAGAAATTAATCGCTCAGGTGTAGCACTAATAAATACAGTATCTTTTAATTGATAAGAAATAACATAGTTAACATTTCTTGTTGCTTCTAATTCATAAATTACATTTGTTGAATTTACTTCTGCAGAAAAGGTTGCATTTAAAGTTCGATTTAAAACAACTTTTTCTAATTCTTCGTTTTTCATTTGATGAATTGCTTCTTTTACGCTTTGAATCCATTCATTTGGTTCAAATTCATCTTTGTTAATACATTCTGATTGTGAAAAACTCGGTTGCTTCATACCAAACTTTTCTAAAAAGTCATCATATTCTTTATATTGAAGCAATAAATCCTCTACTGTAGTTTGTTCATTAATTTCATAGTTAGAGGTGATGAATGTCCCTTCGTTTGTAACCGTCACCATTAATTTAGGTACATAGAAATGAGAGGTACCAAAATTCTTCCAATCTTGATCATTTTTATAGTTATCAAAAAAAGAGAAACCCCCAAGAGCTATCGGTCCTGTACCAAAGCAATTTTCTTGCTCGATATACACTTGCTCTCCAAAGCGTTTCCATTCTTTTTCTATTGCAGAATACTGTTCTTCTGTACTATGATGAAAAGGAACTAAAGTACCAATTCCTGTGAGAATTAACGAGTTTTCTTGGTTTGACCAATAAAAGCGTTCAGTAAAACCCAATTCATGATAAAAATGGTAAACACTTAGGGGATGGATATTCATTATTTTTTCCACTTTACAAATGAAGCGTTTTGAACAAGCTTTTGCCTTTTGAAGAGAATGCTCAAAGAAGGCAATCGATTCCAGTTGACCTGTTCTAAGCATAATAGTTCCCCCTAGCTTAAATATACGTTAAATACATGATATAACTAAAGATACAACGATGAATGTAGACTGTCAATTTTATGAAGTTCGTCCATACTTTTTTAAAGTAAAATGACCTACATTTTCAAATAATATTAAAAAGGAGGATGTTAAAATGCAACCAACTGTTCAATCTCCAACTTCCTCAACAGGTTTTAGAACATGGTGGAATTTATTAAGACCACATACATTAACCGCAGCGTTCATTCCTGTTGCGATTGGAACAATGTTAGCGCACATAGCTCACTCATTTCATTTACTTTTATTTCTTTCAATGCTTATTGCAAGCTTACTAATCCAAGCCGCTGCAAATATGATTAATGAATATTATGACTATAAAAGAGGGCTAGATCATGAAGGTTCTGTCGGTATCGGTGGAGCAATCGTAAGGGATGGTATTAAACCTTCAACTGTTTTAAATCTTGCTTTTACTTTTTTTGGTATCGCTCTTCTATTAGGAATTTATATTTGTATTCAAAGTAGCTGGTGGATAGCAGTTATTGGACTTATTTGTATGGCAGCAGCTTATTTTTATACTGGAGGACCACTTCCAATCGCATACACTCCATTTGGTGAGTTAGTAGCGGGCTTTTTTATGGGAGTTGTAATTATTGGTATTACTTACTATATTCAAGCTGGAAATTTACCATCAAATGTGATCTTACTTTCTATCCCTACTTCAATTACAATTGGAGCAATTTTAACAGCAAATAATATTCGTGACCTAGATAATGACAAAGAAAATGGACGTAAAACACTTGTTATCTTATTAGGTAAAAAGAATGCAATTATCTTTATTGGTTCATTATTTGCAGTAGCATATGCTTTAGTTATTTTATTTGTTATCATGAATTTAATTACACCTTTTGCACTTATTTCATTAATAAGTATTCCTGTTGCAATAAAAGCAACAAAAGGATTTATTGGTAAGACTCAACCAATGGAAATGATGCCAGCCATGGCAGCAACAGCAAAAACAAATACTATAATGGGATTCCTTCTTGTTATAGGCTTAATAATTGGAAATATTTTTTCCTAATTAAGGCAGAACAATTCCTCAAAAAACTTAATTCATGTTTTCCTCCTTTTTGAACAAAATATGGATAGTCATATTCATTTACTTGAAAAGGGGGAGCATGATGCTTTCACAATCACAAATCCAAACATTTAAAAACGAGCTACTGAAACAAAAAGAACATATAGAAGAAAGACTAAATGATCCAGCTTTTACACCATACTCACTTAGAGATTCGGTTGATGAGCTTTCACTTGCAGACAACCATCCAGGTGATTTAGGTACCGAATTATTTGAACGTGAAAAGGACATATCTCTTCATGAGCATTTAAGAAACGAACTTGATGACGTTAATACAGCGTTACAAAAAATTGAAAATGGAACATATGGTATATGTGAAGTAAGTGGAGAAGAAATACCTTTTGAACGGTTACAAGCTCTTCCTACAGCAAAAGCGATGATCGAACATACTCATGATCAGCATATATCAAGTTCTAGTATAAGATACGATCGTCCTGTTGAGGAAGAAGTATTAAACCCTCCATTTAGTAGAGATCCTAAAGATCGCTCAATGATGTATGACGCTGAAGACGCACTCCAAGATGTTGAAAGATATGGAAATTCCCAAACACCGTCAGATTTTGAATTTAATAATATTGAGGAATATGGAAGCACATTTACTGAGAGCTATGAAAATGTAGGTTATGTTGAGGAATTCGAAAACTTTATCGGTACTGATATTTACGGAAATAATCGAACTGTCTATCCTACAAAAAAACATGAACAATATGAACAAGATCTTGATGACTATGAAGAACAAGCTTTAAACGGAGAATTATCAGAAATTGATGTGAAAGATATTGAAAAGTACTAAATGAATTAAAATTTCATTAAAAAACGATTACTACAATGTGGTCGTTTTTTTTATATTTTTAAATTAACTACATATACTGAATCAAGACAACTTAATTGAGGAGGTTTTATGAATATTAAGTTAATAATTTTATTTTTCTCTTTATACTGTTTATTTTTTATTTCTTCTATCTTATTTCCGATTGACTATGATTGGTATAGTCATCTAATTAAACCTAGCTATACTCCTTCAGGAAAAACAATCGGAATCATTTGGGCATTCTTATATTCTTTCATTTCTTTAAGCGTATGTATCATCGTTTCTTTAGGAAAATCCTTTAAAAAAGTAAAATGGTTTTATATTATATTTATTATTAATTATGTATTTAACCAACTGTTTAGCTATTTTCAATTCAATCAAAAAGATTTACTTATGGCTACAATTGACTGTGGACTTGTCTTTGTTACAGCTGTTCCTTTAACGATCTTCGCATATAAACATTCAAAAACTTCATTTGTATTACTCATTCCCTATTCTATTTGGTCATTATTTGCAACCTTTTTAAACTACAATATCTACGTGCTAAATAAATAGATTTTTAGATTAATATAAAAAAGGCATCCTATAAAGGATGCCTTGAACATAACAAAAATTATTTTTTGTTTACGTTAGCTGCTTGTGGTCCACGGTTTCCTTCGATGATTTCGAATTGAACTTCTTGACCTTCTTCTAAAGTTTTGAAACCTTCGCCTTGAATTGCAGAGAAGTGTACGAATACATCGTTTCCACTTTCAGTTTGGATGAATCCAAAACCTTTTTCGCTGTTAAACCATTTAACTTTACCGAATTCCATCGATAATACCTCCTAGAAATACATATATACACTATTAATGCGTGCATAAAAGAGGGGTAAAGAAAAAGAACGTCATTGTCCAATCGGTTTAGATTGCTACAACATTGAAAGTGGTCAAAACTTCTTTTCAAGACAAAGAAAAATGAGCGTTACTAAAAATTTTGTAGTGCAAATGTATCGTTAATTTCTTACCTTCAAATAAATATGCAGTTAATAGTAACTTAAATATATCATATCTAAAAAAGTGCGTCAATGACACTTAGTCTTAATTGAAAGAATTTTTTATATAATTCTTATAATTTATCTTTTATACATTTAGACCTACCTAGCTTCCTATAAAAATGGTATAATTTGTCATTAATTAGTCAAACTAAATGAGGATTCTGTAACAATTTATCAAATTTTTTATTATTAAATAACTAGATTTTAGTATTACAATATTTGTATAGTTAAACTAAAGGGAGGCATAAAAATGAAAAATTCTCATGAAGTTACATATAAAATTCATGGCCATGATATGCAGTTTGTACAAGTAGAGCTAGATCCAAAGGAAACAGTCGTTGCTGAGGCTGGAGCAATGATGATGATGGATGATGGTATCGAACTTGAAACAATTTTTGGGGACGGTTCGCAGCAATCAGGTGGTTTATTTGGTAAATTAGTTGGTGCGGGTAAGCGACTTGTTACAGGTGAAAGCTTGTTTATGACTAGCTTTACAAACCGTTCAAGCTCTTTAAAAACAGTCAGTTTCTCGGCACCATACCCTGGAACAATCATACCGTTAGATCTACATGAGTATGGAAATAAAATTATTTGTCAAAAGGATTCTTTTTTAGCCGCGGCAAAAGGAACTTCAGTTGGGATTGAATTTAGAAAGAAATTAAGTACCGGCCTATTTGGTGGCGAAGGCTTCATCATGCAAAAACTCGAAGGTGATGGTCTTGCTTTCTTACATGCTGGTGGTTCAATTTACCAAAAAACTCTTCAACCGGGTGAAAAAATTAAAATCGATACCGGATGTATTGTTGGCTTCACTGGTGATGTCAATTATGAAATTGAATATGTTGGAAATGTAAAAACTGCACTTTTTGGAGGAGAAGGTCTATTCTTCGCTACATTACAAGGTCCTGGAACAATTTGGGTTCAATCATTAACTTTAGCAAGATTAGCTTCTCGAATTGGTCAATACTTACCAAATTCTTCTAAGGAAGAAGGAAGTATATTAGGTGGCCTTGGAAATCTACTGGACGGTAATGATTAATTCAGACTTCTTTAAAAGCGTTTTTTTGTTTACATACAAAAAACTAGTCAACGAAATGTTGACTAGTTTTTTTGTACTATTAGATTACTTCTTCTTCTGCCGGTTCTGCCTCACGTAATTTGTAAGTAAAGGTTGGAGTATAATCATAATCCAACTGCATCTTCTTAACGCCTTCTATATAAGTCGATAGATGGTGACTATTCTTAATAGACCCTTTATTTAGTGAAAAAGTGATTGGATGTTTCACTTGAACGTATTCTAAATAAATGTTTAATGGCTTTACCTCTACTTTAAAGGGTGGGCTTAAAGGGACCATATCATATAAATTTACAAATCTTAAACTATGCCTAACATTCTCATCGTAGTTTTCTTTAAACTTTATATTCCCTACTTTTGGAGAGCCAAATGAATAGACATTTGGGTTACAAATTCCTTTCATTGCTATTTCATATCCTAATAACGTGGCCAATGAACCACCTAAGCTATGCCCCGTTATGAATATTTTTTTTGAAAGAGCCTTTTCCTTTACAATTGCTAAAAGCATTTCTCGACAAGATTGATAAATTGATAGAAACCCCGAATGGACACTCCCACCATTCATCACATAAGGAAATAAGTCTTGATCAATTTTCAAATCAGCTAACCAATCCAAATCTGATTTCGTTCCTCGAAACACAATGATTACGGATTCATCATTTTCAATAATATAGCCAAACCATTCTAGCTGGCTAATTGCACATGCTTTAATTGTATCTACTAATGAATAGCTTGCTGGAATCATAAACTTACCATCATTATCAAACTGAACATATGCCTGTTCAATGCAAAGTAATAGTTCTAAGGCCTTATCATAGTCAACTGAAAGGAATTTCAACGTATCTCTCCTTTCTTGCTTTTCATAATTATATGAAAAACCTCCTAATAATCTAAGAGGAGGTTAAGAATGGTGTAAAGTTCTTTGATGAATATTCCATATTTCAGATGCGTATTGACGAATCGTGCGATCACTCGTAAAAAATCCCGATTTCGCAACATTGTTAAGACTTTTTATAGCCCAATCTCTTTTATTTTGATACGTATGATTGATACATTCATGCGCTTTTACATATGAAGAGAAATCTCTAAGTAAGAAATACTCATCATTATAAGACATGAGCGAATCAAAAATTGGTTCAAACTCTTCTCTTGGTAACGGGAATAACCCGTGAAGCATTTGATCTAATACCTTTTTTATACGCAGATCATGATGGTAATAATCACTGCTTTTATAACCACCGTATTGGTAATAATTTAATACCTCGTCAGCAGTAAGTCCGAATGTAAAAATATTCTCCTCGCCAACTTCTCTTAAAATTTCAATATTAGCACCGTCAAGTGTACCAAGCGTTAAAGCACCATTCATCATAAATTTCATATTCCCAGTACCCGAAGCTTCTTTACTTGCTGTCGAAATTTGTTCACTAACATCCGCTGCTGGAAAAATAATTTCACCTAATGAAACTCGGTAATTTTCAATAAAAATTACCTTTATAAATTGACTTATATAACGATCATTATTCACAATATCAGCTACTGAATGAATTAATTTAATAATCTTCTTAGCAAAATAGTAACCCGGAGATGCTTTTGCTCCAAAAATAAAGGTTCTAGGATGCATTTTAAAATGTGAATCTTCCTTCAAACGATTATATAAATACATGATATGTAAAACATTTAGTAATTGTCTTTTATATGCATGCATTCGCTTTACTTGAATATCAAAAATTGAATCTGTATCTAATGCAATTCCATTTGTATAGTGAACATAATTTTCGAGAACTTCTTTTCTCTTTTTCTTTACATTCATAAATTGCGATAAGAATGCTTCGTCATTTTGATATTCTAATAGATTCTCAAGTTGAGTTGGTTCGTGTATCCAACCGTCTCCGATCGAATCATTTATTAAGCTACTAAGCTCAGGATTACATTGAAGTAACCATCTTCTATGAGTAATACCATTTGTTTTATTATTAAACTTGAATGGTTCATACTCATAAAAAAGCTTCATTTCTCTTTGTTTTAAGATTTCAGTGTGGATTTCAGCAACTCCATTAACGCTCTTACTGCCTACAATTGCTAAATGAGCCATTTTAACGACTCCATGAGCAATAATAGCCATTTGTTCAATTCGATCCCAATCACCTGGGTATTTGTTCCAGAGCTGCTTACAATATCTTTCATTTATTTCTTCTACAATCATATAAATTCTTGGCAATAAAGGCTTAAATAAATCAACTCGCCATTTTTCAAGTGCTTCCGATAAAGTTGTATGATTCGTATATGAAATCGTTTGAGTTGTAATTTCCCATGCTTCATCCCAGGATAACTTTTCAACATCAATTAAAATTCTCATTAACTCTGGAATCGCTAAAACTGGATGTGTATCATTTACATGAATAGCAATTTCTTCATGGAGCTTACGAATATTACCATACTGCTCCTTATATGAATCTACTATTCTTTGAATACTTGCAGAAACTAAAAAATATTGCTGTTTTAGACGTAAAATCTTTCCTTCATCATGTGTATCATCTGGATATAAGAATTCTGAAACTGCTTCAGCCTCTCGCTTATATTTCATTAGTGATTTATTTGAGGAATGAGTAGACGCTTCAGCACTCCATAATCTTAATGTATTTACCGTGTTTGTATGATAGCCAATAATCGGTAAATCATATGGTACCGCTGTGATTGCTTCTGCACCATGAAGGCGGAATTCCAATCGATTTTTATTATTAAATGATTCTACTTCTCCACCGAATAAAACTTCAATTGCTTCATCATCTCTTCGAACTTCCCAAACATTTCCGTATTTCAGCCATTGTTCAGGTAACTCGACTTGATATCCATCAACAATTTTTTGGTCAAATAGGCCATGTTTGTAGCGGATGCCACATCCATGACCAGGCAAGTCTTGTGATGCTAGCGAATCCAGAAAACAAGATGCTAACCGTCCAAGTCCACCATTTCCAAGACCAGCATCGCTTTCAAACTCCTCAAGAGCACTTAAAGAAATCCCTAATCTCTTAAGGCCAGATTCACATAACTCTCTAAGCCCTAGATGAATTAAGTTACTTTTCAAAAGCTTTCCTAATAAGAATTCAATTGATAAATAATAAACTTGTTTTTTTCGCTCTAAGCGGTATTGTTCACTTGTACCTAACCAATTACCGCTAATATATTCACGAATCATCGTTCCAAGTGTTTGAAATTGCTCTTGAGTAGTGCTATCTGCAGTACTCTTTCCATGCATACTTTCTAGTTTCTCTTTAAAACTCCATTCAAACTCCTCCACACTAGAAAACATGGAATCACCTCGCCCTAAAAGATTTTTACTTTGAAGACTGCATATATAATTTTGCATATTCTTTAGCAGATTTTAACCAACTTGAATCTCTTCTAATTGCATTCCTTCTGACTGATTTCCAATGTTTTTTATTCTCATAAATACTCAATCCACGTTCTATTGTGTGAAGCATATCGTGAGCATTAAAGTTAGTAAAGGTAAAACCATTTCCATTCTTCGTCTCTTCATTATATGACTGGACAGTATCATTTAGCCCCCCAGTCTCTCTTACGATTGGAACACACCCGTATTTCATCGCAATAAGCTGACCTAATCCACATGGCTCAAATAGTGAAGGCATAAGGAATAAATCCGCACCTGCATAAATCTGATGAGCAAAGCGTTCATCAAATCCAATGTAAGCTCTAACTTTATCGTAGTAGTTATGCTCCATTGCTTTAAAAAAGTTCTCGAATTCTTCATCACCAGAACCTAAAATTACTACTTGGACATTATGATCCATAATTTGAGGGAATACGTGTTGAATAAGATCAATTCCTTTTTGACTTGTTAATCGGGAAACCATTGCAATAATAGGAATATTTTCATCCATTTTTAATGCAAGTGACTCCTGCAATTTCAATTTATTTTCAGTCTTATTTTCGATTGTAAATTCATCGTAATTAGAGTGAATTTTTCGATCAGTAGCTGGATTATAAATGGTTTCATCAATTCCGTTTACAATTCCAAAAAGTTTGTGATCTTGCTCACGTAATAGTCCATCTAATTGCTCTCCAAAAAATTCATGCTTAATTTCTTCTTTATATGTTGGACTCACAGTTGTTACGAAATCACTTGAAATGATTCCAGCTTTCATAAAGTTGATACAATCGTAAAATTTCAAATAGTCATCGCGAAAAAATTGTTCATCGATTCCTAACATATCGTCCATTACTTCTTTTGAAAATACGCCTTGGAATTGAAGGTTATGAATGGTAAATACAGATTTCATTTTTGGATTAATATCTTTTAATGCGCCATACTCTTTCATGAAAAATGGGATCATTGCTGTATGCCAGTCATGACAGTGAATAACATCAGGTTTAAAGTCTAATTCTTTAATACATTCAATTGCAGCTAGAGAAAAGAATGCAAAACGCTCTCCATCATCAAAATGACCATACAACTTGTCTCGATTGAAATAGTACTCGTTATCAATAAAATAATAAGTTGTTCCTTCTAATTTCAATTCAAATAAACCACAATACTGTTTTCTCCAGCCTAGATTTATAGAAAGCTCTTTTACTAGCTTAGCTTCTTCTCTATATTTAGCGGGAATTAACGAGTAGAATGGAAGCATTACTCTTACATTCGTATTTAGTTTATTTAAATACTTAGGGAGAGCGCCTGCAACATCTGCAAGCCCTCCCGATTTAACAAACGGTACACATTCTGAAACAATATATAAAACATTTACCACTGAATCAACGCTCCTTGGACTGAACCTTTTTGAAGCACTACAGGCTCACTTAAGCTTCCTTTTATTTCAACACCATCTTCTATTCGAACATCTTTATCTAATATAACGCCATCTAATATACAATTATCTCCAATGTTTGATTTTTGCATAACAACACAATTTCGAATAATTGTATTTTTTCCAATTTTCACAGCTCTTGAAATAATACTATTTTCAACCGTTCCCTCAATTTCACATCCATTAGCTACAATTGAATTTTTGACAATTGCTTCTTTTGAATATTTTGTTGGTGGCTCATCTTTAACCTTAGTAAAGACAGGATAAGATTTTAAGAATAATTGATTCCATATCTCAGGATTTAATAATTTCATACTTTGCTCGAAATAATCCTCAATTGTTTGAATGATTGAAACTTGTTGAGGTATTTCATACGCACTTAGTTCAACCTCATTATTTTGATCGCGTACAACGTCCATAATTGTTTCATAGCCTTTTTCGTGGAAGTTTTCAAAAAGCTTTAACAATAACTCTTTTTCGAGGATATAGATATTTAAAGATTTACTGAACTGCTTTAACTCAGTAATTTGTGCATCTGTTTCGATATGTCTCTTTAAAACTGGTCTAAAATCCACTGAGCAAATCGTATAAGTATTTGCTACTACTACATACTTTTGAGTAGAACGTTGTAAAAATTGAATATGCTTTTCGATAAAATCGAATGTACCAAAAGCTCCATCAGTTGGTTCTGGCGTAAAAATAAATAGTCCATCCTTTTTACGATTTAAGTCCCAATGTTTACCGGAGCCTAAGTGATCAATAATTGATCGATAAGGTTGATCAGGAAATACAGCGACACTCGTAATACCAGAGTTCACCATATTACTTAACATAAAATCGATTAAACGATATCGACCTGCATAAGGAAGTGTTGCTAATGGTCGATGCTGTGTTAACGGCTTTAAAGATTCAAAATGTGTTGACGCCTCAATTATTCCTAGCATAGTATGTTTCATCAAATAACCCTCTCAATCTATTTTTCTATTTGAGGAATGAGCCACCTCTTATTCTCCGCTTGTAACTAGAATTACCTCTTCATAATCTTTCTCAGGACCTAAAAGGCTTCCATCAGGAATCACCATTCCAGGAGCTACTACAGCACTTTCAATTCGTACATCTTTTCCAATAACGCAACCTGGCATAACGACAGAATCTTTTATCATACTGCCTTCTCCTATTGTTACACCTTGGAATAAGACAGAATGTGATATAAAACCTTCAACAACACACCCCTCATTAATTAGAGAGTCTTCAACGATTGCTGTAGGTGCAATGTATTGTGGTGGTTGATTTGGATTAACTGAATATATGCGCCAATCACGGTCATAAATATTTAGTTCGCTATCTTCATTTAACAAATCCATATTTGCTTCCCATAAGCTTTTTACTGTACCAACATCTTTCCAATAACCTTTGAAAGGATAAGCAACTACTTTTTTCTTTTCTTCTAATAAAAGCGGAATAACGTCTTTACCAAAGTCATTACTTGATTCTGGATTACGATCATCCATCTCTAAAAACTCTTTTAAAACATTCCATTTAAAAATATAAATTCCCATTGATGCTAAATTACTCTTTGGATATTGAGGTTTTTCTTCAAATTCAATAATATCCATTTCATCATTTGTATTCATAATTCCGAAACGGCTAGCTTCATCAATCGGAACTTCGATAACTGAAATCGATACATCTGCCTCTTTTTCAATGTGATAGTCTAGCATTTTACTATAGTCCATCTTATAAATATGATCACCTGAAAGAATCAAAACATATTCAGGCTGATATTGCTTTATATAATTTAAATTTTGATAAATTGCACTTGCAGTACCTGTATACCATTTAACTCCAGATGCTTCTGAATATGGTGGCAAAACAGTTACCCCACCATTTAAGCGATCTAAATCCCATGCACTTCCTATACCAATATATGAGTTTAGTACAAGTGGTTGATATTGAGTTAACACCCCAACAGTATCAATACCTGAATTTGTGCAATTACTTAAAGTAAAATCTATTATTCGATATTTACCTCCAAAAGCTACGGCTGGTTTTGCTAGTTCTTTTGTTAAAGAACTCAATCTACTCCCTTTTCCCCCTGCTAGTAACATTGCTACGCATTTTTTCTGAACCATTGCTGCTAATCCCCTTTCGCATTTTGACTGGACGAATGATTGTAAAACTAAAGGCAGGTAATGCTATTTCAATACTGTATGGTAAACCATGAAATGGTATTTCTTCTGATTCAATGGCAGAACGATTTATTTTACTATCGCCACCAAATTGTACATAGTCACTTGAGAGCAATTCTTTATATCGATGCTTTGCAGGTACTCCAATTCGATATGTGTCATAAGAAATCTCTCTAAAATTACAGATTACGATGACATAATCCTCTTTGTTTTTTCCTTTACGGATAAATGAAAATACACTCTGATCTGCATTATTTGCATCAATCCATGAAAATCCATCCCAATGATTATCAACTTCATAAAGTGATTTATTTTTTTTATAAATCGATAATAATTCTTTAAAATATTTGTTCATCTTGGAATGATATTCATAATCTTTTATCATCCAATCAACTTGCTCTAAATCCTTCCACTCATCAAATTGCCCAAATTCACTACCCATAAATAAAAGCTTTTTACCTGGATGAGATAAATAATAGCCAAATAGTACCCTTAATTGAGCAAACTTTTCCTCATATGTACCTGGCATTTTATTTAACAAAGATTTCTTACCATGTACTACTTCATCATGTGAAAAAGGTAAAACAAAATTTTCTGAGAAGGCATATAAAAACGAGAAAGTCATCTTATTATGATGATGCTTTCTTTGTGTTGGGTGAGTCTCCATATAAGTCAAAACATCATTCATCCAACCCATATTCCACTTAAAATTAAAACCTAATCCACCTTCGTATGTAGGTGCAGTAACTAATGGCCAATCAGTAGAATCTTCAGCTATCATTAATACTTGTGGATCATGTTCAAATACCGCTTCATTTAATTTACTTAAAAACTGAGTTGCAAAAGGATTCTCTTCATTTCTATTTTTCCAATATAAAATATTTGCAACAGCGTCTACTCGGAAACCATCAATATGAAAATATTCCATCCAATATAGAGCGTTTGAAATAAGAAATGATTTTACCTCTGGTTTTGATAAATCAAAATTCGCTGTACCCCATACTTCATTTTCTCTGGCATCATAACCTTCATATTCATATGTCGGTTCACCATCAAACATGTATAATCCATGAGAATCCTTACAAAAATGACCAGGCACCCAATCCATAATGACTCCTAATCCGTTTTGGTGGCATTCGTCAATAAAGCTCATTAGCTCATGAGGATTTCCATATCGACTAGTAGATGAAAAATATCCTACTCCTTGATACCCCCAAGAACGATCATATGGATGTTCAACTAATGGTAATATTTCGATATGTGTAAAACCATGATCTTTTACATATGGAATTAGTTCTGTCGCTAGTTCTGCATAAGTGTAAAAATCACCGTTTTCCTTCTTTTTCCAAGAACCTAAATGTACCTCATAAATTAAAACTGGTTCTTCATAAACTGACTTTTTAAATTTTTGCTTACGATATTTTGCATCTTTCCATTTATAGCCCGAAAGATCATAAACGATCGAAGCTGTGCTTGGTCTTAGCTCACTAAAGAAAGCAAAAGGATCACTTTTTAATAAAACTTCACCACGCTTGGTTGAAATTTCATATTTGTATATCGTCCCATGACCAATATTGGGGATAGATATCGTCCAAATCCCTTGATCGTTCAACTTTTCCATTTTATGTTCAGAACCATTCCACTTATTAAAGTCCCCAACAACTGAGACAGCTTTCGCATGTGGAGCCCACACTGTAAAAGTAGTTCCCACTTTATTCCCATTTTTTACAACATGTGCCCCAAAGCATTCATGGCTATGGAATAAACTTCCCTCATGGAATAAATGCACATCAAACTCAGTTGGCCGTGTCAAAAGCAACATCCTCACCTCATTACAATCTCTTAAATTCTTCTATCTCTTAATATTCTACAAATATATATATTCACCTTGTTTTTATGCAAAAAAAATTCAAAAACTTTTTTCAGAAAATGAATAACCATTCATGAAACCGTTGTCATTATTGCGTTTGTCGTAAAAATGTCGAATTTGTCGAACGAATATCACCGTATAATTATACAACGCATTTACAAAACCCCTTGTCTTAATTTGTAATTTTTTGATTTATCATAAAATTTCATACATAATTTACACTTTTATTACATATAAACTTTATATTAAAAAAGAATTGTAGAAAAATGTCGAACTAAAGGGGAGAATTTTTTTTTGAAAAATTTTTAGAAACGACTATCAAATTACAGATGCAAAAGTAAAAATAAACTTAAAAACGAATCTACTCTTTATGCGGTAATAAATTGTGGCATTAAATATTAACTTACTTACGTTTTAGGAAATTCAACAAAAATTATTGAAATACATGTAGAAAAGGATCACTTCAAAGTTACTAAGGTTTGTGTCAATATCATAATTTCCCTAGTTGTGCTACCCTCTTTGGTTGGACTTATTTTTAGCTCACTAAAATAACAATCGTAATATAGTAAAAAGGATCTTCGTTATTACGAAAATCCTTTTTTGTCTTAGTATTTAAAAGCTTATTAGACTTGCATTCGCTTATTTGATGTGATTACTCGTAAACGAATATCCGAAATCAGGAATACACCACATAAGATGACAAGAAAACCGA
The DNA here is from genome assembly GCF_900112535.1 of Bacillus sp. UNCCL81. NCBI lineage: Bacteria > Bacillati > Bacillota > Bacilli > Caryophanales > Bacillaceae > Bacillus > Bacillus sp. UNCCL81. Next base: position 252,842 of record NZ_FOMF01000007.1, read on the forward strand.
ACAACATCCCTAATGTAATATGTTCTTTCAAAATAAGAACTCCCCAGATTATTCCAAACACAGGAATTAGAAAAGTAACACTTAATGTTTTGGTAGGTCCAACACTTTCGATAAGATAAAAGTACAATAAATAGGCTATAGCAGTACAAAATAATGCTAATCCTAGAACTGCCAATATAGCAACTCCTGAAACTTTTTCTGTAGATGCAGTGAAATTTAGAAATGTAAAAGGTAAAAGTATAATTGCAGCACCAATTTGTTGACCAGCTGCAAGTGAAAGTGGTGGTACCCTATCAAAAGCTTTCTTAGCATACACACCTGCAATCCCATATGAAATAGTCGACAAAACTGCTAGTCCAATTGCTATTTTAACATCATAAGTAAACGGTATCGAACTCCAACCTACTAACAAGATCACTCCTATTAAACCCACTATTATTCCAATCAACTTACGAATACTCAACTTTTCTTTCGTCCATACAAAAACAACCAGCGCTGTAAATAATGGCGTCAAAGAGTTTAGAATTGATGACATTGAAGCTGGCAAATGTAATGCTGATGTAGCAATTAATGTAAATGGTATTGCCGCATTTAATGCCCCTATTATTAAATATTGTCTCCATCTCTTTTTAAAGTGTAATGACTTTTTAGTAATAACCAAATATAGTACCAGTGCAAACGCAGCAATTATAACTCTTCCCTGTATTGTTAAAATTGGTCCAAAAACAGGTGAAGCTATCCTAATAAATAAAAATGAAGCTCCCCATAATGCAGCTAGGCTCAATAAAGCTATTCCATCTTTTAACTTCATTTATTTAACCCCTTTCTGAATGTAGTTGGAGTGTAATTAAAATGATGACGAAACATGCTTGAAAAATGTGCCGAGCCTTTATAACCAAGATTATGCGCTATTTCAGTTATGGTTTTCTCAGTATCTCGTAATAATCTCAAAGCTTCTATCATTCTTAACCTAGTTGCGTATTCTAACGGCGATAAACCTGTGGATTTTTTAAATAATCTTTGCAAATGAAACTTACTTACTCCAACTTCAATTGCTAACCGATCCAATGTTAAGCTATTTCGATATTCTTTTTCAATAAAATGTTTGGCAGATAAAATAATATCCTCCTCATTTGAGTGAAGTAAATCAGGACGACATCTTTTACATGGACGGTACCCATCTTTAATTGCCAAAGAAAATGACGGATAATATGACACATTTTCTTTTAAAGGGGTTCTTGACTTACACGAAGGTTTACAACAGATTCCAGTGGACTTAACTGCATAAATAAACATTCCATCATACTTTTCATCGCATGATTCAACTGCATCCCACATGACCTGATTATTTAATCCGTTCATTTAATCACCTCATCTTTAGCTATTCACATTTTAACACTAAGATATTGCGCTTGCTTTCAATTTCTTGCTTTCTAATTTCTATGGAAGAAGGATAATAGTAGTTAATAGACCATCTGATGATGTTTGGATTTAAAATGAGTGAAAAGAATATTAGTATTGAAAAATAAGGATATGTGGCCCGAATGAAGATTAACGGAAAAGAGGAATAGTGAAACCATGGAGAGCTATGACTACAATATGCTGTTTCTATTACTTTATTTGTAAAAGTGACAGCGAACATATTGCATCTATGAGAGATAATTCCTTGTACATTTTAAAATGAAAGAAGAACACTTTAATATAATGAAGAAAGCTATACTCAATTAAAGATCTTTCAATAAAGTCCTAAAAAAGACAAATAAAAAACTCAGTTACCTGTGTTATCACAAATAACTGAGCTTTAGATATGACCCGTACGGGACTCGAACCCGTGTTACCGCCGTGAAAGGGCGGTGTCTTAACCGCTTGACCAACGGGCCAAAAAAAAATATGGCAGAGAAGAAGGGATTCGAACCCTCGCACCGGTTACCCGATCTACACCCTTAGCAGGGGCGCCCCTTGAGCCACTTGGGTACTTCTCTATCATATGGCTCCGCAGGTAGGGTTCGAACCTACGACCACTCGGTTAACAGCCGAGTGCTCTACCACTGAGCTACTGCGGAAAAACTAATTATAAAAATTAATGGTGGGCCTAAATGGACTCGAACCATCGACCTCACGCTTATCAGGCGTGCGCTCTAACCAGCTGAGCTATAGGCCCATTAAATTTTATAAAAAGCGGGTGATGGGAATCGAACCCACGACCGAAGCTTGGAAGGCTTCTATTTTACCATTAAACTACACCCGCAAAATATGGGGCGACCGATGGGAATCGAACCCACGAGTGTCGGAACCACAATCCGATGCGTTAACCACTTCGCCACGACCGCCATAAAGAGTGCCGACTAGAGGACTTGAACCCCCAACCTACTGATTACAAGTCAGTTGCTCTACCAATTGAGCTAAGTCGGCATTTTATTATCTATATCACTTTGTTTTATTTACTTATATTTATTTAAGATGGTGGCTCGGGACGGAATCGAACCGCCGACACGAGGATTTTCAGTCCTCTGCTCTACCGACTGAGCTACCGAGCCATCTTAAATGGCGGTCCCGACCGGGATCGAACCGGCGATCTCCTGCGTGACAGGCAGGCATGTTAACCGCTACACCACGGGACCATTTGGTTGCGGGGACAGGATTTGAACCTGCGACCTTCGGGTTATGAGCCCGACGAGCTACCAGACTGCTCCACCCCGCGATAATGTGGATACTATTTAATATAGTTCCATTAATATAAACTTTAATAAAAATGGAGGAGTAAGAGGGATTCGAACCCCCGCGGGCTGTTACACCCCTGTCGGTTTTCAAGACCGATCCCTTCAGCCAGACTTGGGTATTACTCCATTATAAGTGGTGGACCTTGTAGGACTCGAACCTACGACCGGACGGTTATGAGCCGTCTGCTCTAACCAGCTGAGCTAAAGGTCCTTAAATAAGTAGCGGCGGAGGGAGTCGAACCCACGACCTCACGGGTATGAACCGTACGCTCTAGCCAGCTGAGCTACACCGCCATAATAAGTTAATTTAAGTTTCTTCAAGTGGAGCCTAGCGGGATCGAACCGCTGACCTCCTGCGTGCAAGGCAGGCGCTCTCCCAGCTGAGCTAAGGCCCCATGTTTTAAATGGTCGGGAAGACAGGATTTGAACCTGCGACCCCCTGGTCCCAAACCAGGTGCTCTACCAAGCTGAGCCACTTCCCGTTCAGAATTACAGGTGAAATAATATGGCGCGCCCGAAAGGACTCGAACCCATAACCTTTTGATCCGTAGTCAAACGCTCTATCCAATTGAGCTACGGGCGCATATTATAAATGGTACCGAGGGCCGGACTCGAACCGGCACGGGGTCAACCCCCGCAGGATTTTAAGTCCTGTGTGTCTGCCATTCCACCACCCCGGCAGCATATGTGGAGCGGAAGACGGGGCTCGAACCCGCGACCCCAACCTTGGCAAGGTTGTATTCTACCACTGAACTACTTCCGCGTATACTGCTTATAACTTATAAATTTAAATGGTGCGGGTGAAGGGACTCGAACCCCCACACCGAAGTACTAGATCCTAAGTCTAGCGCGTCTGCCAATTCCGCCACACCCGCAAATATTTTCTTTTTAGAAAATGGTGAGCCATGAAGGATTCGAACCTTCGACCCTCTGATTAAAAGTCAGATGCTCTACCTACTGAGCTAATGGCTCATAAAGAGTGCCGACTAGAGGACTTGAACCCCCAACCTACTGATTACAAGTCAGTTGCTCTACCAATTGAGCTAAGTCGGCATATGGTGGAGGATGACGGGCTCGAACCGCCGACCCCCTGCTTGTAAGGCAGGTGCTCTCCCAGCTGAGCTAATCCTCCATCAAACCAAGCGACGTTCTACTCTCACAGGGGGAAACCCCCAACTACCATCGACGCTGAAGAGCTTAACTGCCGTGTTCGGTATGGGAACGGGTGTGACCTCTTCGCTA
>NZ_FOMF01000003.1:0-771213 GCF_900112535.1 Bacillus sp. UNCCL81
TTTTTCATCAAAAAAAGTATACACTAAATCCTAATCAAATAGCCTTTACTTAGAGTAATCTAGCAGTTTTTATTAATCAGTTTGTAGTTCAATTAATATCGAACATTAAACTAAATTAGTCAAATGAATTTGTTTTTCTAAGAATAAGCTCATAATTTTTTAACTTCTGAAAAAAACATGTCTAGTGTTATTGGAATCATAAAGTTGCTCGAACATATTTACATTTAAAACCATTAAAAGATCATCCAGAAAAATGATAATTTCATCATTATTAAATGTTCATTTAATGTCCGTTTTCCCTATTGACCATTTTATATTTCAACACTCTGGAAAAGACGACTGTTATTAAGTCGTCTTTTTTCAAGTTTAAAAAATCTTACCGAGTTGTCTGAATATCTTCTGTACAGACTCGGGATAGTGGTTAGAGGTTTTATAGTATTTTAGTAATTCATTGCTATAAATATTAATCGTAGAAGAGGAGTGTGTCCCAAAAGTAAATCTTTTTAGGGGCACCTTTTTTTTGAAAAAACAAGAAAATGCTCCCTTTTGATAGATTGAATAAAATGGAGCCTACGATCTTTTCGTCTCTTCATCTAGGTATCCATTGACCGCTATAACATCCAAAAATGCAGATAGAGATTTGGCTTGAAAATAATAAAGTTGAACTATTTAAGCTTTATTTAATTCTTTCTATTTTACTATTTTTAATTGTACTTCAAGTTAGAAATTCATAATTTTTTCCTTCAATTTGTAATTTAATCAATAAATTTGCTCATCGACTTAGTTGGATTATCCCGATTAAATCATTCTTTTTAGAAGCCTCTCGACCAAATAAGGTAAAATTCCCTTATTTTCTACTTGAGTTTTTGTTTTTTAATTTTTATACATAGGTCTAAAGGTCATATAAATAACCCAATATGATTCTTGCAACAACGCAATTAAAATTAGTATTGTACCAGATTTGGCCAAAGAATGAATAATCTTTTTGGTGCTTTTGAGTTAAATCTATTTCATTTTAATAGATTAAGAAAATGAAAGTTTACTGTAGAGGAGAGTAAAAATGAAAAAGAAAAAAAGTTTTCCTTACAAGGTCCTTGCAACAACAACTTTGGTTACAATGTTATTTATATCAACAGGATTTGCTGAAGGAACAGAGGAAAATCAGATCCCTGCTCCAAGTATTGAAGAAATTGTAAAACAAGGTCAGCAAATTTTTGTCGATGAGCAAAAACAAACTGCTCAAGATGCGGTAGATGAGTTTGGCTATAAAGATTTAAAAGAGAAGGGAATAGTAAAACCTTATAAACCAAATGAAAAAGTACGTGTAATCGTTGAAGTTGAGAAGCCACAAACAGCCACGGAAGAGTCTAATCAAAGTAAAAGAGCACAATTTAAACAAAAACAAGATGAAGCGATTGAACACATTTCTAAGAAATCAGATGTGAAAGTTAAACAGCGTTTTTATGAAGGCTTTAATGGTTTTAGTGTAGAAACTGAATTTCGTAACTTAGAGGAAATTCAATCGACTCCAGGTGTAACAAATGTACATATCGCAAGAAAATTTCAGCCTTCTATGGGGGCAAGCAAAGAATTAGTACAAGCTCAAAAAGTATGGCAGGATTATGGCTATCAAGGAGAAGGATTACTTGTTGCTATAGTCGACACGGGAATAGACTATACTCATAAAGATATGAAGTTGACAGAAAAAGGAAAAGCAAAGGAAAAGTATTCGAAAGAAAGTATTCAAAAAAAATTCGCGGAAACTGGTGTGGGCGAAGTATGGTACAGCGACAAGGTACCAACAGGATATGACTGGGCGGATCATGATACAGATGTCATTCCACACAGTGCAGGGAATTCACACGGTATGCATGTTGCAGGTACAGTAGGAGCGAATGGTGACGAAGCAAATGACGGAGTAAAAGGTATTGCACCAGGAGTACAGTTGTTGGCAGAAAAAGTATTCTCTGATAATGCAAATGGAGCATATGAAGATGATATTATTGCTGGTATTGAGCACGCGGTGACTATGGGAGCAGATGTCATTAACATGAGTTTAGGAACTGACGCGGGTTTCGTAAGTGAAGAAGATGATCCAATTCAAAAGGCGATCCGTGAAGCAACCGAACAAGGTACGCTTGTAGTTGTAGCGGGTGGAAATTCTGCTTATAGCACAAAAAATAATCTAATACCGTCCTCCGTAAAACCGTATGCTGAAAATCCAGATATTGGAACAGTTGGTGAACCAGGAGTAAGCCCATATGCATTATCTGTTGCTTCCTATGAAAATACGAGTATACACATGGCATCTCTTAAATCAGAAGATGGTTTACAGTTACCATACCAAGACCAAACACAGTTTGATATGAGGCTTTCTAGTGTATTATCGCCACTTGAATCTTACGAGATGGTATACGTTGGAGAAGGTAAGACAGCTGATTTTAAAGATAAAGATGTGACAAATAAAATTGTCGTTGCAAAACCAAATGGAAAATATGGTTCATATACTTATATTCAAACCGAAGCGAAAAAGAAGAATGCAAAGGCAGTAATCCTTGTACCTGCGAATGAAGATGTTGACTATCCATTCGTATATTTTAGTCCTTACTTTACACCTGCTGCAACGACTAGCAGAGCAGTTGGAGCTACTTTAATTTCTCAGTTAACGAGCGGTCATATTGTGAAAATGAAACCGTCAACTGGAATCTATGTTGAAAATCCAAATAAGAATACGATGTCATATTTCTCATCTTATGGTACACCACATACATTAGACTTTAAGCCTGAGATTTCTGCACCTGGTGGTAAAATTTATTCGACTGTTCCAGGAAATCAATATGAGGTAATGAGCGGAACATCTATGGCAAGTCCTCATGTTGCAGGAGGTTCAGCATTAATACTGCAATCACTATATGAAAAAGGTTTAACTCATTCAGAAGAAACAGCTTTAAAAGCAAAAATTGCATTAATGAATACTGCAAAGTTAGTTCTTGATCCTTCTACGAATAATGAAGTACCGTATTCCCCACGCGTACAAGGTTCGGGCTTAATGCAAATTGAAAATGCGATTAAAACACCAGTACTTGTGACAAGAGAAAAAACTCCGCTTGAGCAAGCAGGAGCAGTTGCGTTAAAAGAGATCAAATCTGATAATGTACACTTCAAATTAAATGCAGAAGCGCTTCAAAATTTGAATATAAAAGATTTAGAATATCAAGTATATGTTGACGTTTTAACGGACGGTAAAGTAACAAAAGATATTGACCTAGATAATGATGGAACATTGGATTCAAAAGAATATTTAACGTTAAAAAGCGAGCGTGTACAAGGTGCTATCGCATCTGTGAATGGAGAAACAGTATCGTCTACAGCAGGAAAAACATTAAAAATTAAACCAGGACAAGAAAAAAATCTCGATATTCAAATTCAACTTCCGTCAAGCTTAAAGAAAGGTACATTTGTTGAAGGGTATGTCCGTTTAGTTCCATCTGGTAAAAACAGTGAGTCAGCAGTTCCTTTAACGGTTCCATACATGGGTTACTATGGTGAATGGGATCTACCACAAAATATTGATCCTGCAGCATATGAAAAAGATGCGTTCTTAGGATATACGACACTTTGGAATGACGAACCATTTTCTGAAAATACATACCCATTAGGATATGATCCAAAAACAGCAAGATTTAATAAGGATCGAATTGTTATTTCTCCTAATGCTGGGTTAAATACAGTGTTCCCAACATTTACTGTATTACGTAATTTAGAAAAGACTGAAATGTACGTGGAGAATGCAAACGGAGAAATGATTAAATACCTAGGTGACTTTAGTGAATATACTGGAAAGCCATGGAAGTTCCGTAAAAATATTATGTCTTACAGCGACTACATGAATGGTGGTTATGTATGGGATGTAACAGACGAAAACGGAAAAGTTGTTAAGGATGGCACTTATAACTATGTCATTAAATCAACATTAGATTATAAGGATGCGAAACCACAAATCGTGAAACTTCCTTTCCATGTTGATTCAGTTGCTCCTGTTGTATCCGATATTCAAGTAAAGCCTATAGATGGTCAATATGAAATTTCATTCAAAGCTACAGACAATGAAAAAGGAAGTGGCTATTACGGTGCGATTGTTTGGTATAACGGTAAATATAAGCCTTTACAACCAGGTCAAACATCTTTACTTGTAAAAGAAGAGCCTAAGAGTGTTGTTGTATTAGGTTCCGATTATGCTTTAAATCACAGTTACACAGTTTGGGGAGACACTTCTTATATTAATGAAGGAATGCTTGTTAGCTATTTCAGTGTATACCCAAATAAAAATGTTAATGCAAGTACTCCTGCTCAAATCAACGGTTATGGCAATAACAAAGTGAATTGGAAAATTAATGTTAAGGATGTAAACGGCAACCTTGTGGATTCTTTTAATGTTGATAATCAAGTTGAAATTCACTTGAAATGGGCTCCTGAAGCTACTGTTCTAAGTGGTACGTATACAATATCAGCAGATGTGGTAAGTAAAGACGGCTTTAAAGTAACTACAAAACCACAGACAGTTACCGTTTTACAAAAATAATGAATCAAAAATAAAAATGCAGGAAAGAATGTTTCCTGCATTTTTATTTTTGTGATCTATTTTTATTTACAAATTGAAGTAAGAAAATAAAATTTATGATTCTTTAAGATTCCGCTTGAAGTGTTGGGATTAGAATTTTTAAAGTATTTTAGTCATTCATTGCTTAAGTATTAATTTTAAAAGAGGCATTTTTCTAGATTTGGAAAAATGTTTTTTATGATCCGGATTTATAGAAGTCCTCTGACTATTCCTTCTTAATATAAGATTATCTTATTATAATTTTAAACTAATTAATTTTATTAGAAAAGATTGTTCTTGTATAATAAAACCAATAAATATTGATGTTAGAAAATTAAAAAAATATTTGGAAAAACGAATTCTATCCATTGGAATCCTACATTTACGTCATAACTCAAACGAAAGAAAAAACAATAATTTATTGCAATTTAAAAGAAATGTAATGACATAAACAAAAATTACTAAACTGAACTATTTCTAATAATGTTGGTTCATTAGGGAGGCTAAAATGTTAGTCGGAGAAATTTTCAAATTTTATCGTGAAAAAAATGGAATCAGCCAATCAAACCTAAGCAAAGAGATTTGCTGTAAAACATATATTAGTAGATTCGAAGGTGGAAAAGTGAGTATATCACCTGATATTTTATCCAAATTAACAGAACGGTTAGGGATTGATCTAAACAAAGAAATGAAAGCATTACATCATATTGAACAGCGGTTAAAAGATTGGGATCTTGCCATTATTATGCAAAATTCCATTCAAATTGAGGAGATAAAAAAAGAATTAGAAAGTATACCGTTTATCAAAGCTTCTAAATATGCAGTGTATTATCACTTATTAACAGCAAGGTACTATCTTCATAAGAAGATGTTACCTGAAACTAAATCGATAATCGAATATGCGGAAAAAAATTTCCAAAGGATTTCTGATTTTGAAAAAAATCTTCTTCTACACATTAAAGGAATGTTTTGTATTAGTACATATCGGACTACAACAAGTGAAGATTTTAGAGAGGCAGTTAAAATTTTAAAACAAATTAATATAGAAGAATACAAAAATGAAGAATATTACTATCACTTAGCTCTTGGCTATCACTACGCAAGGGGGAAAGTACTAGCTTATACTTATGCTCAAAAAGCAAACGATTATTTCATTAAAACACGTAACTATTTGCAAGCAATAAATGCTCAAACTTTAATGTTAATGCAATTTGAAAGTGAAAATGATATCGATTTTATGGAATTAGTAGAAAGCTATATGAATTTAATTCATAATTGTGAAAACTTAAGTGATAATGAAAAAAAACGTATTCTTTTAAATAATTTAGGGGTAGAGTTCTTTAAACGAAAAGATTTCGAGCAAGCTGCACATTATTTTAAGAAATCATTATTCATGACAGATCATACATCATTCTATTACTTACGACGATTCTACAATTACATTGAATCATGCTCGGAAGGACAGTTATTGAATATAGAAAATCTTTTAGAGGAAGTAAAAAAAGGAATTGCTTTAGCTAAGAAACATAATAGCCCGATTCATCTCACATTATTTAACCTCTTACTTTTGAATTGTAAAAAAAATCGAAGTGGGTATTATGATTATTTAGCAAAGGTAGCTATTCCACAGTTTGCTTCAACAAATAATGTTTTTTATTATGAACAGTATGGGAAAAAATTATATAAATACTATATGGAATTAGGTCAATATGAAGAAGCGATCGAATTGATTCAGTTCTTTAGTGATAGTGGTAATCAACGTGACATTCCTATCGAAACTAATCAAGTAAAAGCGGAATTGGAATGGATTTAATAATAGAAATTTTAGGAGGAGCTCTAAATACTGGCTTCTCTTTTTTGCATATTAGAAAGTATAAATTGGCAGCGGAGAAAAAAACTCGACGTAGTTGTGTAACTACGCCTCTGTCTGCGCCTAAATGCTCGCCAATTGCACGAGTTTTTTTATTTGGGTCATCATTGTAGCTAATTTATAAGTAGATTAGTTGAATTCCTCTTTAGGTTACTAGTTTTTAAGTGAGGACGACGTAGAGATACATTTAAAAATCACGACGCTAGATTCTTAACTAGCCAAGAGCCCCTAAAGTAAGTGAAAAAACTATAAGGGAGTGTTATTACAAAACTTTCGAAGAGTACAAGTAAAAATAAGACCTTATTATTAAAAATCTATAATTTTTAATTTTACCAGAATATTCTAATTATTTATAATGAAATCAATGAATAGGGGAGGGGATGGAGTTAAGCCGGAAGTTGGAAATCATTCATTGTTCTAATCCAAATTAGAGAAGACCTCGTTATGTATTTGAACAATTTTTATTAAAATTAATCTTTACAGGGAGACTTAGGAATGGAGAAAAAGAGTAAGGTTTTAAAAAGTTTTACTGTATTAGCGTTAACATCAAGTTTTATAATAGGTTCACTTGGCCACATATCTCACAATACAAAAGCAGCTAGTCCAAGAAATGTAGACGAAATTCTAGCAAATTTAACTTCGGAGCAAAGAGCGGCTCTTCATCAACTTTCAACAAATGAAGAGACAGGTCTTCAAATTTCTTCAGATATTAACTTAGCCTCTTCAAATCTAACCTCTGTTATTGTTGAATTTAACAATAAGCCTGCTAAAATTGCTCAAATTGAAGCAAGTGTAGAGGGGCAATCATTATCTGAAACTGAAGCATCTAAACTTGTAGATCAGGACCATAAAACATTTTCGAATGATGTAGAGAAAGTATTAACGAATGAAAACAATAAAAAAGTGAGTTATAAGATTAATCGTTCATATAAACATGCTTTCAATGGTGTCTCGCTTAGTCTACCAGCAAATCAAATTAAGAATCTATTAAAATCCAAAGCAGTTAAAACAGTTTGGAGCAACGAAACATTTTCGATTGATCCTCCAGCAAAAGCAGAAAATAATGAACAGTTAAAAACTGATGAAGCAAATGTTGCAAATTATACACCTTATGATGGTTTAGACCGTTTACATTCAGAAGGGTATACAGGTAAAGGAATTAAAGTTGGCATTCTTGATACAGGAATCGATTACAACCACCCAGATTTAAAGGATGCTTACCAAGGTGGATATGATTTTGTTAATAACGATAATGATCCGATGGAAACGACGTATGCCGATTGGGTGAATGCTGGAAAACCGGGAACAGCGGCCAATTATTATACTGAACATGGTACACATGTTGCTGGGATTATTGGTGGACGAGGTGTAGCAAACAGTGAGTATAAAACAGTTGGTGCAGCACCTGGATCAGACTTATATGCCTATAGAGTACTAGGACCTGGTGGTAGTGGTACAAGTGAAAATATTATCGCTGCGATCGATCGAGCAGTTCAAGATGGTATGGATGTCATCAATATGTCGCTTGGGGCATCAATTAATGATCCACTTTATGCAACTTCAATTGCTGTAAACAATGCTGTACTAAGCGGCGTAACGACTGTCGTAGCAGCAGGTAATAGCGGGGATCAAATGTATACATTAGGATCACCTGGTGCTGCCGCATTAGCTTTAACAGTCGGTGCATCATCAATCGCACTTGATATTTACCAATATGCTGGTATCCAAGATGGCAAAAACTATACGTTAAGACAATTAGCAAGAAATTATAAAGATGATGTAACAACATTAAAAGGAAAAACGTATCAACTTGTTGATGTTGGTTTAGCAAATCCAGCTGACTTTAATGGAAAAGACTTAAACGGTAAGATTGCGTTCATTAAGCGTGGATCAATTGCTTTAATTGACAAAATCAAAAATGCAAAAGCAAAAGGTGCTGTTGGGGTTTTAATGTATAACGATGAAACAAATAAAGCTGAAGGTGCAATTCAAGCATTTTTAGGTGAATCAGTTGATGCGATTCCTGCATTCTCCGTTTCAAATGATGATGGTAATACAATCGCAGCTGCAATTAAAGCTGGTAAAACAGACTTCACATTCGGAGATTTCACAAAATTAAAAACTGCTTCTGATGAATTAGCACAATTCAGTTCTAGAGGTCCATCTCGAGTGGACTATGATATTAAACCAGAAGTAATTGCACCTGGTGTATCAATCCTTTCGACGGTACCATTCTATGTAAACGATAAAACAGTTAATGGATCAAAACCAGAAGATTACAAATATGCGTATGAGCGCTTATCTGGAACTTCCATGGCAACACCTTATGTTGCAGGGGTCTCAGCTCTCTTACTTCAATCAAATAGAGATTTAAATCCGGAAGATGTTAAATCAATCTTAATGAATACAGCAGATCCTTTGGCAAAAGATTACAGTGTTTTTGAAGTAGGAAGCGGTCGAGTAGATGCATATGAGGCTATTCACTCAAATGTAGAATTAGAGGTAGTGGACAAGACCCCTACAATTATAAATGGAAAACAAAAATCCATTAAAGAATTAACTGGTGGAATGAGTTTTGGTTCTTTTGGATTTGACAATCAAGATATAGCTGATTCACGTACAGTTATATTAAAGAATCGCAGTGAAAAAGCAAAAACATTTAATGTAGATGTGAAATTCCAAACTGGATTAAGAGGATCGAAGGATGCAGCTCAGAACAATGTAACTTTAACAGGCCCTTCGACTGTTAAATTAAATGGAATTAGCCAAAAATCATTTGAATTTAACTTAAACTTTCCAAAAGCAGCAGAAAAAGGTACATATGAAGGTTATATCACTTTCACGAATACTCAAGATTCAACTGAAACATACCAAATTCCATTTGGTGGACGTGTAATAAACGAAGGGATTGATACATTTAAAATTGAAAATCCAATTTTTTCAGACGAAGGCGCTTGGCCACAAACTAGTTATCCAGATCTTGACTTTTCGATGAATCTAAAATCGCATATGAAGACTTTAGATGTCGTATTACAAGATCCAAATACAGGTGAAGATTTAGGACTTGTGGGATTTTTTAATACACTCCTTCTAAATGAAAATCAAACATATTATGTTGGTGCAGCTTTTAATACCTATTATTATCCATTTACAAGTGATCCAAAAAATCCAATTAGCAGTGATCCTGTCAAAATTAATACGGGTCATTATAAATTAAGGCTTGTTGGTTCAAATGAAAAAGGTAAAACATTCTCGGCGGCTTCGGATTTCTTATATGAAGTTGGAACTCCTACAATAACTTCAAGCTTTGATTCGTTAGATCAAAAGGTTATTGAATATAATGAAAGTCAGTTAGATTCTAAGGGAGAATTTTTATATGATTTTAATATTAATGTAAAAGATCCTGAAGTTGAGGAAGCAAATCGATATGGTATTAATGTTGATCAATCAAGCAATTCAGTTGTTTCTTTTTACAATTGGGGAAGACCAACATTACCATCATATACAGATAAAAATGGAAATTATGATGAGCATCAAATTTTAGTTAGAAGTCAGATTCAGCCTTTAACTGTTCAATTTTATGGCTTAGACGCAGCGAAAAACGCTACTGCTGATGCTTCTGCGATGCTAAAAGTTGCTTTTGTTAAAAATACTTATCCTTACTTTTATTTAAAAGCAAATAAAAAAACTGTAACTACGGGAGAATCGGTTAATTACAGTGTTCGTTCGAATAATATTAAAAACTTAAAAACAACAAAAATTACATTGCCAGTCGATACTAATTTAGCTGCAATTGAAAATGTTGTTGTAAATGATGCGGTTAAACAATACGGCGATGCACAAGTATCTGTAGAAACTGCACCTTATTTCGATAGTGTATTAAATTATACGTTTACATTTACGTATTCTGGTACTAAACCTTTACCAGAAGATTTGAAGTTATTTAATTTCGATATAAAAACACTTGATAAATATACGCGTTCAACTCCATTCTTATGGCATATAATGGATGCTACAACATTTGATCAATCAAATGTTGAGACAGATAATGTCTATTCTTATATGGAAGGTTATACGACTAAATCGAAATTTTCAGTACTAGAAGGTTCATTACAATTAGAAGGGACGAAAGATCCATCTACTGGTGAAAAGATTTATTCGATTGATCAAAGTCAAATCGGTGCAAAAGTTACGGTGACTTCATATGATGGGAAAACAGTCGTTGTAGCTCCTATAACATCTAAAGCTGGTAGTTATATTGCTGAAGGACTTAAAGCAGATAAAAATGCTTATACAATAAAAGTAGATGTACCGGGTCACTTTACAATGCAAAAACAATTATATTTATCGAATGAAGTTCGTGGTGAAACAGTTGGAAAGAGATTAAGATACTTACTTGAAACAGCATCAGCTGGTGATGTAAATAAAGATAATGTGATCGATATTTTAGATGCAATAGCTGTACAAACATATTGGGGTACAAATAAAGCATCTGCAGATTTTAACTTTGACAAAGTTGTGGATAAGAAGGATATGGATTTCATCATAAAAAATTATGGATTGAAAAATCCGACGGTAGCAAATGCACCAAAAGCAAAAACTTCTTATAAAGGTGTTACGTTAGACACTGTATTAAGTCAGTTAGGTTTAGAATAATAAAAATCAATTGGAAAGGGGAAGTCGTATAGCGGCTTCTCTTTTTTGATCTGTCTGTTTTAGCACAATAAGCGATATTCATAACCAATTTTTTGGAATATTTTTCAAAAAATATTTTATCAGAAAAACGTCAGTGTTGATGTGTAAATTATATTAATAAAAGATTTTGGGCACAAAAATACTTCTAAAAGTGTTAGTTCAATTCTTTAGAATGCAATTAGAAAAAATAAGATTTCGTTATTAAAGTTATATTTTTTTTAATTTTACCAGAAAATTCTGATTACGTATAATGAAATCATTATATAGGGAAGGGGATAGAAACGAGTCGTAAATTGATAGATTATGCGTTCGTTTTTAAGAAAATTTGAGGTGAATCGAACAATTTCTATCAAAATAAACATTATTTTATAAGGGGATTGGAGAAATGGGGAAAAAGAGTAAATTGTTAAAAAGTTTTTCTGTTTTAGCTTTAACATCTAGTTTTATATTAGGTTCACTTGGACATGTAACTCAAAGCACAAAAGCAGCTAGTCCAAGGAATGTAGATGATATTTTGGCAAATTTAACTTCTGAACAAAGAGCGGCCTTAAATCAGCTTTCAACAAACGAAGAGACTGGTCTTCAAATTTCTAAAGACACTGACTTAAACTCTTCAGATCAAACTAGTGTCATAGTAGAGTTTAATAATAAACCAGCAAAAATTGCTAAACTTGAAGCAAGTGTAGAAGGTAAAACTTTATCTGAAACCGATGCTAATAAGCTAGTAGATCAAGATCACGAATCTTTTTCAAATGATGTAGAGAAAGTATTAACAGGTGATGAAAATAAAAAAATAAATTATAAGATTAACCGCTCCTATAAGCATGCCTTTAACGGTGTTTCAATGAGCCTACCAGCAAATCAAATTAAAAATCTAATAAAATCAAAAGCTGTTAAAACAGTTTGGAGTAACGAAAAATTTTCGATAGACCCTCCAGAAGTAGAAAATGATCAGCTAAAAACTGATGAAGCTAAAGTAGCAAATTATACTCCATATGACGGCTTAGATCGTATACACGCAGAGGGTTTTACCGGTAAAGGGATTAAAGTAGGAATTCTTGATACCGGAATGGATTATAACCACCCGGATTTAAAGGATGCTTACAAAGGTGGATATGATTTTGTTAATAACGATAATGATCCAATGGAAACAACGTATGCGGATTGGGTGAAGGCAGGAAAACCTGGATCTCAAAATGGAGCGGACTATTATACTGAACATGGAACACATGTTGCTGGTATTATTGGTGGACGCGGTGTATCAAATAGTGAGTATAAAACAGTCGGTGCGGCACCTGAAGCGGACCTTTATGCTTACCGAGTACTTGGCCCAGGTGGTGGCGGCACAAGTGATGCGATCATTGCCGGGATTGATCGAGCAGTACAAGATGGTATGAATGTCATTAACATGTCGCTAGGAGCAACAATAAATGATCCACTTTTTGCAACTTCTATTGCTGTAAACAATGCCGTATTAAGTGGAGTTACGACCGTTGTAGCTGCAGGTAATAGTGGCGATAAAATGTTTACTCTTGGATCGCCGGGAGCGGCTGCATTAGCATTAACAGTTGGAGCATCTTCAGTTGCAATTGATATTTATCAATATACAGGCGTGAATAATGGAAAAAGTTACAATATAAGACAATTGACGAAAAACTATAAAGATGACCTAACTACATTAAAAGGAAAAACTGTACAACTTGTCGATGTAGGACTTGGAGATCCAAGTGGCTATCAAAATAAGGATGTAAAAGGAAAATTTGTGTTCATGAACCGAGGAGTTTATACATTAGACTCTAAAGTTGCATATGCAAAAGCACAAGGTGCTGTGGGTGTTATCATGGCTAACGATGCAGCAAACAAGGCAGAGGGAGCAATTCAGACATTCCTTGGTGAATCAATGAATGCGATTCCTTCATTCTCAGTTTCATTTGATGAGGGTTCAGTGATTTCTGCAGCATTAAAAGATGGTAAATCAGATTTCAATTTTGGTGATTTCAAGAAAATTCAAACGGCATCTGATGAATTAGCTACGTTCAGTTCGAGAGGTCCAAGTCGTGTTAACTACGATATTAAACCAGAAGTAACAGCACCAGGTGTTTCAATACTATCAACGGTTCCGTTTTACGTAAATGATCAAACAGTAGATGGAACACATACAGAAGATTATAAATATGCATACGCACGCTTATCAGGTACATCAATGGCTACTCCATATGTCGCAGGTGTATCAGCATTATTACTTCAATCGAATAAAGATCTTAAGCCAGAAGATGTAAAATCGATATTAATGAATACAGCAGATCCACTATCTAAAAATTATAGCGTATATGAGGTAGGAAGTGGACGAGTAGACGCTTATGAAGCAATTCATTCAAACGTTGAGTTAGAAGTAAATGATAAAACACCTATGTTTGTGAATGGAAAACAAAAATTAATTACAGAATTAACAGGTGCAATGAGCTTTGGATCTTATGGATTTAATGGTGAAGATATTTCAGACTCAAAAACTGTTACATTAAAAAATCGTAGTGAGAAAGCAAAAACATTTGATGTTAATGTTAAATTCCAAACGGGATTAAGAGGATCAAAAGATGCAGCATCAAATGGCGTAACGTTAGAAGGACCAACTACAGTTAAATTAAATGGAATTAATCAAAAATCAATTAAGTTTAACTTAAACATTCCTAAAACTGCTGAAAAAGGAACATATGAGGGATATATTATTTTCACGAATTCCTCAGATCCGACTGAAACTTACCAAATTCCATTTGGTGGACGTGTTGTAAACGAAGGTATTGATAAGTTTAATATCGAAAATCCAATGTATGGCACAGACACAGCATGGCCAGCAAATGCTTACCCATTTATGGATATAACATTTACACTAAAATCACATATGAAGACGATAGATCTAGTACTACAAGATCCAACTACAGGTGAAGATCTTGGATTAGTAGGAACATTTAATGCGATTGCAGTAAATGAAAATCAAGAGTATTATACTCCTGCATTCAATACAATTTATTATCCATTTACAGGTGATTCGAAAAATCCTATTAGTAGTCATCCAGTATTTGCAAAAACGGGTCACTATAAATTGAGACTAGTTGGTACAAATGAACAAGGGAAAACATTCTCAGCATCGTCTGATTTCATTTATGAACTAGGAGCACCAACAATGACTTCAAGTTTTGATTCGTTGGATCAAAAAGTTATTGAAGTTAAAGATAGTCAATTTGATTCGAATGGAGAATTCCTATATGACTTTAACATTAACTTACATGATCCAGAAACTGAAGAAGCAACTCGCTTAGGATTACCTGTCGATCAATCAAACAATTCAGTTGTTTCATTTTATGATGGCAGTTTTCCTACAAATCCAATCCCAACAGATAAAAATGGAAATTACACTGATAAAATTTTAGTGAGAAAACAAGCTGAGCCATTACAAGTTCAGTTTTATGGTTTTGATTCTGCAAGAAACTTTAATGGTAATGCATCTAATATGTTAAGAGTCGTTTTTGTAGATCAAAATTTACCATATTTCTATGTAAAAGCAAATAAACAAACCGTTACAACAGGTGATAGTGTAAACTATACTGTTCGTTCAAATAATGTGAAAAATTTAAAAACAACTAAAATTACAATGATAAAAGATAGTTATGCTTCAGTTGAGAATGTAGTTGTAAATGATGCAGTTAAAAAGTATGGTGATGCACAGGTTAGTGTAGAAAGTACACCAACGAAGTATATTTTTACATTTAATTATTTAGGTGATAAAGCATTACCAGAAGACTTACCGTTATTTAATTTTGACCTAAAAACTGCTAACAAATGGACAACAGATAGTATTAACTGGTTTGGTATGAGTGGAACAACAATTGATCAATCAAATGTTGTAACGAACAATGTTTACGCTTATATGGAAAGTTATAAGGTAAAAACAATGTATTCAAGGTTAGAGGGAGCATTAAGACCAGAAGCGGCAGTTGATCCAATTAAAGGACTAAATTATGCAATTGATCAAAGTAAAATTGGTGCAAAAGTAACGGTTACCTCTTTTGATGGGAAAACAGTTGTTGAGTCTCCAGTTACAGATCGATATGGTAGCTATTTAATTGATGGACTGAAAGCTGATATAAATCCTTATACACTGAAAGTTGATGTGCCAGGTTACTTTACGATGAATCAAAAATTTGAATTGTACAGTGATGTTCGTGGTGAAATCGTTGGAAAGCGAATTAGATATAACTTACCAATCGCTGCAGCTGGAGATACGAATAAAGACAATGTTATCGATATTTTAGATGCTTTAGCTGTACAAACATATTGGGGTACAAATAAAGCTTCTGCAGATTTTAACTTTGATAAAGTTGTAGACGCTAAAGACATGAACTATGTTGTTAAAAACTATGGTTTACAAAATCCAACTGTAGAAAATGCACCTAAAGCGAAAACTTCTTATAAAGGTGCAACATTAGATACAGTATTAAGTCAGTTAGGTTTACAGTAAAGATTTAATATAAGTGTTTGTTATAAACGCAAAGGGAAGCTGATCATTTCAGCTTCTCTTTTTTTAAAGAGAGTGTAAATCAGCACTGTAATAGATTACATGAAAGTGTTGCCAATTTAAGGAAATGAGTAGATGCACCTCTGGCTTAGTCTAAAAGGCTCGCCAGTCTATGAGGCTACTTTATTTACTATTTAATTATAATCTGCTGATAAATCAGGGGTTTTTCTTAACAAAGATACATAAAAGGTAGGATCTAAAAAGTGATTTAGTATACTTTTTGAATTTAGGAAAAATTAGATTCTCTTATTAATCTTGAATTATTTTTAATTTTACCAGAAAATTCAGATTACGTATAATTAAGTCAATAAATAGGGAAGGGGAAAGAATTTAGTCGAAATTTGGTAGTGTATTTGTTCGGATCTATTAATTAAAAAAAAATAATGGATTATAACAATTTCTATCAGTACAGATCAAAAAATATGCAGGAGGACTGGAAAATGGGGAAGAAGTTTACAAACAAAAAAATTGTAAAAAATGCTACTGCTATTACATTAGGTGTAGGTTTAATTTCTAGTAGTTTTCATGCTTCATATTTTAATTCATCGTCAAAGGTAAAGGCTGCAACATTTGATACGAATGCAGAGTCGATTTTAGCTAATTTAACACCTGCTCATAGAGAGGCCTTAACACAGCTTTCGAAGAATGATCAATCGGGATTATTCTTAAATCCTGATGTTAATATAGATAGTTCAGAAGATGTTTCTGTAATTGTACAATTCAATCAAAAGCCACATAAAGTAGCTGTACTTGAAGCAGCCTTAAAGGGTGAAAGTTTATCAGATAGTGAGGCTAAAAGTTTAGAAGATGCTGATCATGCAACGTTTGACAAAGACTTGCTAAAGCTATCAAGCGATGATGACACGACATATAAAATAAGTAGAAAATATAAAAATGCTTTCAATGGAGTCTCATTAAAGATTCCTGCAAATAAAGTTAAATCTCTTCTAAATTCAAAAGCAGTTAAAGCGATTTATAGCAATGAAACTGTTAAGGAAGATCTTCCAGTAGAAAAGGCAGAAGATTCAACTAAAACTCAAGGACAAGGAATGGCAGATGAGCGTTCATACCTACAAATCGATAAATTACATCAAGAAGGCTATACAGGTAAAGGAGTAAAGGTCGCTGTACTGGACACTGGAGTAGATTACAATCATCCGGATATAAAAGGTGCTTATAAAGGCGGATACGATTTCGTTAATAATGATAATGATCCGATGGAAACGACTTATGATGATTGGGTAAAAGCTGGAAAGCCGGGAGGAACCTCTGGTGCAACAAACTATGTAACGGAACACGGAACACATGTATCTGGAACGATTGTAGGACAAGGAAAAAATGCTAGTGAATTTGCAACTACTGGAGTGGCTCCTGATGCTGACCTTTATGTATATCGTGTACTTGGACCTGGGGGTAGTGGAACGACGGATGGCATTCTAGCTGGAATTGATCGAGCAGTAGCAGACGGAATGGACATTATGAGTCTTTCTTTAGGTGCTAATTATAATGACCCAATGTATCCTACTAGTATCGCAATAAACAATGCAGTTTTAAATGGAGTAACAGCAGTTGTTGCAGCTGGAAATGCAGGTAATAAGATGTATACTGTAGGATCACCTGGTACAGCAGCTCTAGCATTAACAGTAGGGGCTAGTAGTGTTCCAATTACGACACTTGGAGGAAAAGGATCGATCGATAATGTAACTGCATCATTACTTTTGATGGCAAAAGGCGCAGGGGATGATATTTCAAAATTAAAAGGTGTTACGAATTCGGTTGTAGATGTAAATCTAGGTGAAGCATATACTGGTAAAGATGTAAAAGGTAAAATTGTTCTAATGAGTCGTGGAACTTATACATTAGATTCTAAAATCTCGGTCGCTAAAGCACAAGGCGCTGCAGCAGTTCTTATGTATAATGACAATCCTACTGAAGGACAAATTCCAACCTTCTTAGGAGATGGTGTGAACTTTATCCCAACGTTCTCGTTATCTAACGCAGATGGACTTGCTTTGAAGAAAAAGCTACAATCAGGATCTTCTAACTTTACATTTACTGATATAGGTGAAGCGAAAACTCAGGGAGATACATTAGCAGACTTCAGCTCACGAGGTCCTTCACGTGCAACATATGATATTAAGCCAGAAATTACGGCACCGGGTGTGAGTGTACTTTCAACGGTTCCAAGCTTTATTAATAGCCCAAATGATCCGACTGATTATAAAAATGCGTATCAAAGAATGTCAGGTACATCGATGGCTACACCATTTACAACTGGTGTCGCAGCTTTATTAAAACAAGCACAACCTGATTTACAACCAGAAGATATCAAGGCCATTTTAATGAATACTGCTGATTCATTAAGTAAGCCATATAGTGTATTTGAGCAAGGTGCTGGACGAATCGATCCTTATAACGCAATTCATTCAACGATTGAAATTAAAGTTAAAGAAAAAACGTCGACTATTATAAATGGAAAAGAAAAACAAATTAATGAGGATACAGGTGCATTAAGCTTTGGAAATGTCGCATATAATGGTTCGGACTATTCAGATACACGTTCTGTTACGTTAATGAACAGAGGAGAAAAATCGAAAACATTTGATGTAAAAGTAAATTTCCAATCAAATCTGCGCGGTTCAAAAGATGCACAAGCAAATGGAGTAACTGTTCAAACAGATTCAATAGTTACACTAAAAGGGATTAGCCAAAAGAAAACAACTATTACCTTGAATATTCCAAAGACAGCAGAAAAAGGGATTTATGAAGGCTATGTAGTGTATACAAACAAAGACAATCCTTCAGAAACTTACCGAGTTCCATTTGGTGTACACTATGTTGAGCAAGGGTTTAATTACTTTAAACTTTATAAAAAATCAGTGCCTGAATCACTAATTCAAAGCAGTCAAAAATGGAATCGAACAGATGCTGCTAACTTTAGCTTAAGTTCACATATGAAAACAATTGACGTCGTTATATCGGATGCAAAAACTGGTAAAGATCTAGGTATTGCTAATTCGTATGATGGAGTAGCATATGATGAAGGTGTTGATAATGTACTTGGTTTCGTATACTGGGGATATTACCACCCATTTACAAATGATCCGAATAATCCAATCGGTATGAGAGATGACCAACTTGTCGTACCAAAAGCGGGGCAATATGTATTAAAATTGGTAGGTACAGATGATGACGGAAAACAATATACGATCAGTCAAGATATATTTGTAGATGGTACAAAACCAAAATGGGACGTTCATGTAGAAGGTGAAGTACCTGGAAAACAAATCGTTGAATATAAAGATGGACAAACTAAAGTTGGTGTAACAGGGCATATTACAGATGATAATGTTGCTGTAAAACAATCTGCTGGAATTACTGCTGATCAAACACAAAATCAATTTTTAGCTTATTATAATAGTTACCTGCCAACTAATAATTTGACAGTTGACAAAGACGGTAATACATCTGATGAAATCGCATTGTCACCGGATTTACAAGTATTACCTGTGAAATTTGAAGGAATGGATGAAGCGACAAATGGTAACCTTCAAAGCCAATATTATTTCGTAAATGAGCATACGCCTTATGTATATGGTCAGATAAATGCTCCGACAACATACAATAAGGTATTGGCAAAGCCAGGGGACACATTTACAATGACGTTAACAGCAAATAATGTAAATAAATTAAAGAAAGCGAACTATCAGTTCTCAGATACATCAGGTACAAAAATAACAAATATTTCATTGAATCCTGAAGCTAAGAAGCTTGGAGCGACACTAGACGTAAAACAAACTACTTCAGGAAGCCGAATCTCATCTGATGTTACTGTTAATTTTAATGGAACAACTGGCGTAGATGGTGATATACCAATGGTAGATTTAACACTTCAAGTGCCTAAACCGCTTCTGCCAAGAGATAATACATCATTTAGCCAATATGATTCATCTAGCCCAGTTACTTCAACATTTACAAATGTAGATAATGTAACTTCTAGTCCTTTTACAAGCGTGACATCAATTAGGATCTTAAAAAACGACCAAACAGAATTTGTAGGATATATACATGCAGAAGGCTTTAAAAATGCTTCCGGTACTTTGGATTCTACAAAAGATTACTCAAAGAGTTCGCCAACTTTAACAGTAATTGATAGTAATGGAAAAGTAGTAAAAACAAATATCGTCGCAAAAAATGGATCGTTTGATATTACAGGAA
Source organism: Bacillus sp. UNCCL81 (assembly GCF_900112535.1). Taxonomy (NCBI): domain Bacteria; kingdom Bacillati; phylum Bacillota; class Bacilli; order Caryophanales; family Bacillaceae; genus Bacillus; species Bacillus sp. UNCCL81. Next base: position 19,957 of record NZ_FOMF01000003.1, read on the forward strand.
TGGATCCATCAAAAGATGATTATACGTTAATCCAAGATATTCCAGGTCATTTTACAACTTATTACTCAAAAATTAATGTTCATTATGATCTAGATGATCAATTCTATGGTGTATATTATAGAGTAGGTATAGAAAGCACTCCATATGCAACTGCTGGAGATGTAAACAAAGACGATGTAATCGATGTGAAGGACGCATTAGCAATCCAAACATATTGGGGTACAAATAAACGAAGTGCAGATATTAACTTCGACGGTACGGTCGATGCGAAGGACTTAGCATTTGTTGAAAAGAATTACTTAATGCAAAACCCTTGGATCCCAGCTCCTCCAAAACCAGTTAAACAGTATAAAGGAAGTACTTTAGAATCAGTTAAGAGTCAATTAGGAGTACAATAAAAGTAGGCCTGTTCTCTACATTTGAGAACAGGCTTTTTCTAACATATAATACCATAACATTAACTAGATATATTCAATTCAAATTATGTTAAAATATTAATAATGTAATATGAAGGAGAAGAAAATGAGTATCAACAGTTCGAATATTTACAGCATGAATATACAAAAATTAGAGTATCTAGTTGAAGTTGCAAAAACCGGTTCCTTCTCGATTGCTTCACAAAATCTATTTGTAAGTCAGTCTGCTATTAGTCAATCGATTGTAAGTATCGAAAAGAAATTAGGGATAAAATTATTCGAACGAACAAGAGGAGGAAATAATGCGATTCCAACAATTGATGGAAAACAAATTATACCTTTAGCGAATGAAATCGTTCTAAAATATCAAGAATTAATCCAGAATGTACAATTAATTAATGATAATATGACCGGTAATTTAAAAATATCTACAGTACCAGGTTTTATTACACAACTTTTAAATCCAATTTCAGCTATAAAGGAAGAACATCCTAATATCACAATTGATGTCTTTCTTAAACCAGGCCAAGAAATTATTGAAGATGTACTAGAGGGCCGTAGTGATATAGGAATTGTACCATTTATTAAACATTTACTAGAAAGTAATGAAAATCTAAATTATCAAAATTTATTTACAGCTAAAATGAAGTTATTAGTAAGTAAAAAGTCTCCCCTGGCAAAAAAATCATTCGTTACGCCACAAGAAATTGTTAAAGAAACGCTAGTTGTTTATAACGGTGTATATATGCAATGGTTTAAAAATAATTTCTATAAAAAGTTTGGTAAAATGAGAGAATTATTTTCATCTACAAATGTTGATGCAATTTATAAGGCGATTGGTGATAACTTAGGTGTCTCATTTGCTCCTTATTTATCTGAAAATTACATCATTAATGAAGATGTCAAGATTTTAGATATTGTAGGTTACGAAGATCTACAAATTCAATATGTATGGTTTATGTCTAGTAAGAAAAGATATTCAAAATTGATAGACGACTACATAACGAAATTAAAAGATGAGTTAAATGTAAATGATTGATATAAAAAGTGGATGATCATTCATCTACTTTTTTATTTTAGTCGATATATTATAGACACCCAGCCTTTTAAAACCATTAATTAATGCTCACTTTATAAGATTGAAAAAATTTAATAAAAATTAAGTAGAACATCTTGGAGGCAAAAGTAAAAAAATATTGACTTAGTGGGTTAAGACCATGGAAACTAGTTTGTCAAAGAGTTCCTAAAATCCTTTCTAATGTTAAATAATACACTGGAAATTATAGAAAACCACTGTAATACTTCAGTGGTTTTCTTGTTTATATACCAATGTAAACAATATTTCTGAAAGAGCTTATAGTTCCTCTTTTACAAGAAACTTTTCTCTCGCATGTTCTGCAGCTTCAACCATCACTTTTAGTGCTCCGACTGTTTCAGCAATACCCCGTGTTTTCAAACCGCAATCAGGATTAATCCAGAAGAGTTTTGGATTAATTATTTGAAGTGCACGATCAATATTTCTTGCGAGCTCTTTAACCTTTGGTACGCGTGGACTATGAATATCATAAACGCCAAGACCAATCCCTTTATCGTACGTATTTTCTTCAAAGGCATAAATTAACTCACCATGGCTTCTTGATGTTTCAATTGAAATAACATCAGCATCGAGAGCATTAATTGCATCAATGATATCTTCAAAATTCGAATAGCACATATGAGTATGAATTTGTGTATCATTTTGTACAGAAGCAGTCGCAAGTTTAAATGCATTAACAGCAACGTTCAGATAGCTTTCCCAGTTTTCGCGCTTTAATGGAAGTCCTTCACGAATTGCTGGCTCATCGACTTGAATCATTCGTATTCCGTTTTTCTCAAGCTCTTCAACTTCTGTTCTAATCGCAAGTGCAATTTGATTTGCAACATCGTAACGTGAAATATCATCTCGTACAAACGACCAGTTTAAAATTGTAATTGGACCTGTCAACATGCCTTTTACCGGTTTAGTTGTTAAAGATTGGGCATATACAGATTCTTTAACAGTCATTGGTTCTTGAAACGACACGTCTCCATAAATAAGTGGTGGTTTTACGCAACGAGATCCATATGACTGCACCCAACCAAATTTTGTGAATTGAAACCCAGCTAATTTTTCTCCAAAATACTCAACCATATCTGTTCGTTCAAATTCACCATGTACAAACACATCTAAGCCAAGTTCTTCTTGAATATCAATCCATTTTTTTATTTCTGCATAAATATACTCTTCATATTGAGTAGTAGTTATTTCGCCTTTACGCCATTTTAAACGCTGTCCTCTAACTTCCTGTGTTTGTGGAAAGCTACCAATTGTAGTAGTAGGAAGAAGTGGTAATTTGAAAAACTCTTCCTGAATAGATTGGCGAACTTTATAATCTGCCTCACGATTAACACTATATATGTGTAAATTTTGAATTGCTTGCTGAACTTGTTTGTTGTTTCGAACTGACGATTCATTTAAAGCTTGGATGGCTTTTGTGCTTTCATCGATTTCTGCTTGAATTGAAGTTTTTCCATCTTGCAAGCCTTTTGCAAGTATAACAATTTCTCGTAACTTTTCATCAGCAAATGATAGCGCACCTTTTAGAACTTCATCAAGCGTTTCTTCATTTTTCACTGTAACAGGTGTATGTAATAAGCTTGAGGAAGGTTGTACGATAACTTGCTCTTTTGAAACAAATTCCGTAATTTGTGTAAGAATAGAATGTTTATCATTAAGATTTGCACGCCATATATTACGACCGTCAATAACTCCAGCAGCAAGTATCTTATCCTTTGGGAAACCATACTTTTTAATCGAAGCTAGATTCTGACCGTTATCATGTACAAAATCAAGTCCAATACCATCAACTGGAAGTGAAATTACATCTTGGTAGTTGTCAATGCTCTCAAAGTAAGTTTGCAAAATCAGCTTTATGTTAGGTGCTGCTTCACGTAATGTTTGGTAGACATCGTTAAATAATGCAACTTCTTCTTTTGAAATAGACGTTGATAAGATAGGCTCATCTATTTGTACCCACTCTACTCCTTCTGTTTGTAGATCGTGTAAAATCTTAGCATAAAGAGGTACAAATTGATTAACGACCGATTTAAAATCATTTTCATTATAGCCTTTTGACAGTTTTACAAATGTTACCGGGCCTAAGATTACAGGCTTTCCTTCAATATTAAGTTTTTGTTTAGCCTCTTTATAAAATTCAAGAGGACGGTTTTCGACAAGAGTAGGTACTACTTCGCCCAACTCTGGAACAATATAGTGATAGTTTGTGTTAAACCATTTTGTCATTTCAGATGCAACGGCACCTTTCGTACCACGTGCGATCTCAAAATATGTTTCTAGCGATACTTTACCTCCACCATATTCAAAGCGCTTTGGCACTAGACCGAACATAACAGCCGTATCAAGAACATGGTCATACAAGCTAAAGTCTCCTACTGGAATCAAGTCAATTCCTTGATTCTTTTGCTTTTGAAGATGGTGTATACGAATTTCCTCTGTTTGTTTTAAAAAATCTTCTTTTTCTAGTTTACCTGCCCAAAACTGTTCAAGTGCTCTTTTCCATTCACGCTTTTCACCAATTCTTGGATAACCTAAATTAGAACTTTTTACTTTTTTCATCATTTATACACTCCTTGTTTTTTTGATGTCTGATTTTTACGTCTCAATAAAAAATCTCTCTTTTCAAAATAGAAAAGAGAGACTCATACGCATCGTTAACTTGAGTTGAGACCTTTTGGTTCCCAAAACACGTACTCCTCACTCCCCCCTATTCATCCGTAGGTACAAGCGCATACAACAGGCAGGTCTCCTGACTTAGACTCAACACTTCTTATCCCTTCCCATTTCAATTTTGAAACAGTGGTAAATTGATAAGTCGCTCCTCAATACAGTGGCGGGACCGTGTCGGATTTTAACCGAACTTCCCTTTTAAGCTGTGAAAATGACTTTCACAACACCTGATGCATTTTTTATTCAATTTTATTAACAAAACTTCAAAACACTCATAATAATAAAAAGCCCTCTCTAATTGAAATAGAGAGGGCTACAAAATTTATGGAATCCTCTCTTATTTTCCAAAGCAAAAAATGCTTTGCAGGAATTAGCACCTTTTCAACAATACTGCTGAATGGTTGCCGGGCTTCATCGGGCCAGTCCCTCCGCCTCTCTCAATAAGAGTTAAATAATTTATAATGTTTTGAATTTAATAGTCATGTTATCACGATAAACACAGGCTGTCAAAATAAACTTTCATAAATTTAATAAAAAGTCGTAAGTAGGATTGATTGTTCACATTTTGGTAGTTTAATTAGATATGGGAACAAAATTGGAGTTTAATTAAAAAGCTTCAGCTAAAAGGCCGGTTAAATTAAAACTAAAAAAGTAAGTGATACTTGGAAAGTAAACTTAGCTGATGAGTTTATTGATGGATTAAGGAATATATATGATCGAAGTAACGATAAAGATTTGAAATTAAGAAGAATCGACTCTACCAATTAAAAAAAATGTAAAATATATAGATATTTTAATATAACTAATACGTTAGTTAGCTGTTTAAGAATAGAGATTAAAATTCGTTATAAAAGAATTAAGTAGCGGGTTAGAAAATTAGTAGACATTACATTCATATTAGGAAAATTATGGATATTTTTTATGTTTTAATTAAATTCAATAATACTTTTCTCATAATCGGTTTTTATTTATATTTAAATAATTATTATTGAATTGTTAAGTAAAAACATTAAATTATAACAATTGTGAATTATCTAAACGTTTGTTATAATTTGTTTTACAATTTGATACGTGTAGAATCAGGTGTAGATTATGAGATTTGTAATCTACTTAAAAGGGAAGTTCGGTTAGAATCCGACGCTGTCCCGCAACTGTATTTAGGAGCGATTCGAAATATCCACTGTCTTTTCGTAAAATGAAGATGGGAAGGTTCGAAAAGTGATGATCATAAGCCAGGAGACCTGCCTGTTTCAGCACACATCATATACCTACGCGGATAGGGGGTGTTAAGTGCGAGCGAATGTGGCATGTTTTTTTAATTGATTAAAAACATGTTTATTAAACCATGAGTTCTGACTTAACAACTTCTTCTTAAAAGAAGTTGTTTTTTTATTGTCAATTTTCTATTTCAAATTATGAGGAGGGTTTAGTTGTTTGGTACGGTTGAGTATTTTATCAATGATTTTAAAACATGCATCATGAATGGTTTTTGTATTGAACCGTCAATTAATTTGAGCTCCTATTATGAACAACAAACAGAAGGAATAAAAAAACGTTTAGGAAAAAGTGATGAAAAGGAGGTTCATTTAAACAATCTTGAAAAGGCTTACAAAATAATATGTGAAGAGCTATTTGGAGATGGGAGGAAGATATAAATGGAAGCTAAAGAAAAATTTTATCCGGGATTAGATGGTGTTGTTGTAGCAGAAACGAAGATTTCTTTTTTAGATACAGTGCAAAGCGAAATTGTAATTAAGGGTTATGACCTTATAAAACTAGCTGAATCAAAAGAGTATTTGGATATTGTCCATTTATTACTAGAAGAAAAATTACCTAATTCTATTGAAATAGCAGAAATGAAAAAGAATCTGAAGGGGGAATATGTAATACCTGAAGAACTTTTGGATATGTTCAAACATCTTCCTGAGAATACACACCCGATGGATGGTCTTCGTACGGGTATATCGGCGCTTGCAGGATATGACATTAACCTTGATGAACGTTCATTGACTGCAAATAAAAAACGAGCATATCAATTGATTGGTAGAGTACCAAATATTGTAGCAAATAGTTATCGAATCATTCAAAAACTTGAGCCTATTCTTCCAGATGAAAATCTATCATATAGCGCAAATTTCTTTTATATGCTGACTGGTAGAATCCCGACTTCATTAGAGGAAAAAATATTTGACCAATCCTTAGTGTTATACAGTGAGCATGAAATGCCAAACTCTACGTTTACAGCAAGGGTAATTGCTTCAACTCAGTCTGATCTATATGGTGCATTAACTGGCGCGGTGGCATCTTTAAAAGGTAACTTGCATGGAGGAGCTAATGAGGCTGTTATGTATATGCTTAATGAAGCGGGGAGTGTGGAAAAATTTGAAGAATTGCTAGAAACAAAACTGTTTAAAAAAGAAAAGATAATGGGATTCGGTCATCGAGTTTATATGAAAAAGATGGATCCTAGAGCTTTATTGATGAAGGAAGCATTAAAAGAGCTATGTGATATAAAAGGCGACGATACACTATATAAAATGTGTGAAGCTGGAGAAAGAATCATGGAGAGGGAGAAAGGTATTTATCCAAACCTGGATTATTATGCTGCTCCTGTCTATTGGATGCTAGGAATTCCAATTCCTTTATATACACCTATCTTTTTTAGTGCAAGGACAGTAGGGCTTTGTGCACATGTAATTGAACAGCATGCAAACAATCGACTATTCCGTCCACGAGTAAGTTATATAGGTGAGCGACATGTCTTTAATAAAACAACTGGGCAGTTGTAAGAATCGCTCACCAATTAAAAATGGATATTTTGGCGAATACCCATTTACATCATAATAGACTTTTAACAAAAAAGGAAGGTACTGTATGTTAAAGACAAATGATAATACGAAAACAGATATTTTATTAGAAGAAATCGCAGATTACGTTTTAAATAAAGAGATTAAGAGTCCAGAAGCATTTAGCACTGCTCATTATATATTACTAGATACATTGGGGTGTGGAATTCTCGCTTTAAACTATCCGGAATGTACAAAATTGTTAGGGCCTGTAGTAGCTGGAACAGTTGTACCAAATGGAACTCGAGTACCTGGAACATCATACGTTCTTGATCCTGTAAAAGGGGCATTTAATATCGGATGTATGATTCGTTGGCTGGATTATAATGACACTTGGCTAGCTGCGGAATGGGGTCACCCTTCTGATAATCTTGGCGGAATTCTTGCAGTAGCTGATTATTTGAGCCAGGTTCATATTTCTGAAGGGAAAGAGCCATTAAAGGTAAGAGATGTACTAGAAGCAATGATTAAAGCACACGAAATTCAAGGAATTCTAGCATTAGAAAACAGCTTGAATCGTGTTGGGCTTGATCATGTTCATTTTGTAAAAATTGCTACAACAGCAGTAGTGACGAAAATGCTGGGAGGAACTCGTCAGGAAATCATAAACGCACTTTCGAATGCATGGATTGATGGCGCTAGCTTAAGAACTTACAGACACGCTCCTAATACAGGTTCACGTAAATCTTGGGCTGCAGGTGATGCGACAAGTAGAGGTGTGCATTTGGCAATGATGGCTTTAAAAGGCGAGATGGGCTATCCGACTGCCCTTTCAGCTCCAGGATGGGGTTTTCAGGACGTCTTATTTAATAAAAAAGAGGTAGTACTTAGTCGACCACTTGATTCTTATGTAATGGAGAATATCCTATTTAAAGTATCGTATCCTGCAGAATTCCATGCTCAAACTGCAGCAGAATGCGCAGTTAAGCTTCATCCTCAAATTATAGACCGTTTAGAAGAAATTGATGAAATTAAAATCATGACGCATGAATCTGCGATACGAATAATTGATAAAACTGGACCGCTTAATAATCCAGCAGATCGCGACCATTGCTTACAATACATTACAGCTGTCGGATTACTTAAAGGTGATATTACAGCTGAAGATTACGAAAATGAAGCAGCTAAGGATTCAAGAATTGATACTTTACGAGAAAAAATGAATGTGGTAGAAAATAAAATCTACAGTGAAGATTACCTAGATGCTAGCAAGCGCTCAATCGCTAATAGTGTACAGATCTTTTTCAAAGACGGAACAGCTACTGAAAGCGTGGAAGTAGAGTATCCATTAGGTCATCGTTTCCGACGAGAGGAAGCAATTCCAAAAGTAAAAGAAAAATTTACTAACAATATCAATACACACTATTCAAGTAAACAACAGCATTTAATTGAAGAAGCCTGCTATGACCAAGAGAAATTGGCAAGCATGAATGTAAATGATTTTGTTAATTTGTTTATTTAAAAAGGAGGTGCACTAATATGGCATGGATTGTAGACAAACAATTAGCACAAACTGAACTAGCTTCTAGGTTTCAAGTGCTTATGTCTGAAGATAGCATTTTACAAATTCCAGGTGCACATGATGCAATGGCGGCACTTGTTGCTAAAGAAGCAGGTTTTTCAGCTCTTTATTTATCTGGTGCAGCTTATACAGCAAGCAGGGGACTTCCAGATCTTGGGATTATTACTTCGACTGAAGTTGCAGAGCGTGCAAGAGATTTAGTGCGTGCTACTAACTTGCCGGTGTTAGTAGATATTGATACTGGCTTTGGGGGGTACTTGAACGTAGCCCGAGCAGCGCGAGAAATGGTGGAAGCAAATGTAGCGGCTATTCAGTTAGAAGATCAGCAGTTGCCTAAAAAGTGTGGTCACCTTAATGGAAAACAGCTTGTAACAACTGAAGAAATGGTTCAAAAAATTAGGGTAATTAAAGAGGTTGCTCCTTCATTAATCATCATTGCTCGGACGGATGCTCGTAACAGTGAAGGATTAGATGGAGCGATCCAAAGAGCGACAGCCTATGTAGAAGCTGGAGCTGATGCAATTTTTCCAGAGGCACTTGAATCTGAAGAGGAATTTCGCATTTTTCGTAAAATGATTCGTGTACCTCTTCTTGCTAATATGACTGAGTTCGGAAAGACACCGTACTATACGGCAGAAGAATTTAGTGACATGGGATTTCAGATGGTTATTTATCCAGTGACATCTTTACGAGTGGCAGCAAAAGCGTATGAAAGAACGTTTCAATTGATAAAAAATGAAGGTACACAAAAAGAAGCAATTAAAGATATGCAAACAAGAAGTGAGCTATATGATGCGATTTCATACTATGACTTTGAAAATCTAGACAAAGAAATGGCAAAAACAGTCCTTACTGAAGAACATAAATCATAAAAACACACCATGAAAAGGCGATGATTCAAATCAAGAGAGGAAGATAGAATCATCGTCTTGTTTTTACGGTACATATTTTAAAACCGTAGAGGAGGAGAAAGTTGATGGATGAATTAGATTCTCGTTGGAATGATCTTTTCGTATCGCGTTTTGGAACAGCTGATGTGTTTACACCAGAAGATTTTAGTGAGGAAGAGCAACTCATTTCAAAAACTACAGAATTATTTGTAAAAAACGAAGTAATGCCTCTAATCGAATTAATTGATCAGCAAGATCATGAAAAGGTAAAAAGGTTGTTTCAGGAAGCGGGAAGTTTAGGTTTATTAAGTATAGAAGTTCCAGAAGAGTACGGTGGATTATCACTTAACAAAAAGCTTTCAGGACTTGTAGCTGAAAAGATGGGGGCTGGAGGGTCATTTAGCGTTTCCTTTAATATTCACGCCGGTGTTGGAACATTACCATACGTATATTACGGTACAGAATTTCAAAAACAAAAATACCTGCCTAAGCTCGTATCAGGAGAATGGATTGGTGCATATGCACTTACGGAACCAAACGCAGGATCTGACGCATTAAATGCAAAAACGACTGCCTCTTTGAATGAGAGTGGTACTGCATGGATTTTAAATGGTGAAAAACAATGGATTACAAACGCTCAAGTAGCTGATGTGTATGTAGTTTTTGCGAAAACAAATGAAGGAATGACTGCATTTATCGTAGAGCGTTCATTCAAAGGTGTTTCGATAGGACCTGAAGAAAAGAAAATGGGGATAAAAGGCTCGTCAACAGCAACTGTAAACTTAGAAGATGTTAGCGTACCAATTGAGAATGTACTAGGCGATGTTGGCAAAGGTCACAATGTGGCGTTAAACATATTAAACATGGCTCGATTAAAACTAGCATTCTCAAATATTGGTACTTCGAAACAAGCATTGAAAATTGCTCTAACCTATGCTAAGCAGCGAAAACAGTTTGAAACGGCGATTATAACCTTTTCGATGATTCAAGAAAAGATTGCAGATATGGCGATTTCCATATATGGGGCAGAAAGCTCTGCTTATAGGACGGCTGATGATTTGGATCATGTCTTTGATTCATCAAATCCGTTAGGTACTAAGTTAAATGAGTTAAAAAACTATTCAACAGAGTGTGCAATTAATAAAGTAAACTGCTCCGAAGTCCTAGACCGAATTGTAGACGAGGCTGTACAGATTCATGGAGGCTATGGCTATATGCAGGAGTATGAAGTTGAGCGATTGTACAGGGATGCGAGAATTAGTAGGATTTTCGAAGGGACAAATGAAATAAACCGCTTAACAATTGCAAAAAATTTAATTAAAAATGCACAAAATAACAAAAAATATCCCGACGATCTGATCAATAATCAAGAAACTAGATACCGACAATTTATTAAACTATCTAAACATCTTCTTAATAGAACGTTGGAAGCGCTAACGAATTCAACTATTAACATAAATCAAGAGCAAGAATACTCACGCCTTCTTGCTGATATGAAGAAAGAAATTTATGTAATGGAATCTGCAGTCATTCGGACTGAAAAAGCATTACAAAAGAGCAAGCCAAATAAAGAGCAAATAAAAGAATTAATGACGAACGTGATTTGTGAAGAAGGATACCGAAAAATTGAAGGCTTAGTGGTGTCTGTTTTATCAGGAATCGAAGTAAATGAAGCAAAAAGAAAACAAATATTAGATGAGATTCGAAGTCTTCCAGCGCCACTTTTCAGTAATCTATTTACTCAAAAACGTGAAATTGCAGAAAGAATGGGCGTTTATGAAAAATATATTGTGTGAATGGAGTGATTTCTAATGAAAAATATCGGTTTTATAGGTCTGGGGAATATGGGTCTTCCGATGTCCCAAAACTTAGTTTTGTCAAACTTTACTGTATATGGTACGGATTTAAATAAAAAAGCCGAAATGTCATTTCATCAAGCTGGAGGTATAATTGGAGTTTCAATCCAAAAAATGGTTGAACTTTGTGATGTAATTCTTACAAGTCTACCTTCATCAAATGCAGTAGAAGAAGTTTTTCTAGGAGAAAAAGGACTTATTAAACTGGCTAAATCTGGCATTGTATTAATTGATACTAGTACGGTTGCACCTGAACTAAATTTCCAAATTGAAGCGGCAGCAAGAAAAAAAGGCATTGAATTTTTAGCAGCACCTGTAAGTGGTGGTGTAATTGGAGCGATCAATAGGACTCTTACATTTATGGTAGGGGGTTCAAAGTCTACCTTCGATAAGGTGCTACCTGTTTTGAGCACGATGGGAGGGAATATTTTTCATGTGAACGAAAGGGTTGATAGCGGTACGAACACGAAATTGATAAATAACCTCTTAATTGGATTTTATACTGCTGGTGTGAGTGAAGCCCTACATCTTGCAAAGAATAGTAATTTAGATCTGGATAAATTGTTTGAAATGCTGAATGTAAGTTATGGTCAAAGCCGAATTTATGAACGCAATTATAAAAGTTTCATAGCCGATGAAAACTACGAACCAGGTTTTTCATTGAAGCTATTGAGAAAAGATCTGGGCTTTGCATTGGATTTAGCTGAAAAGAACAATGTCGAACTACCGATGAGCAAAATTCTCTTTAATCTATATGTAGAAGCTGATGAGAGTGGATTAGGTGAAAAAGATATGGCGGTTTTATACAAAAAAATTAGTGAACAGAAATCTACTATTTTATAAGAGAGAGGGGATCGATTAAATGATTACGACTAATATAAAAAAACTAAGAAATAACATTAATGGGGAATGGGTTGATTCAACAGGTGTTGAAGTAGAGGAAGTAATAAATCCTGCAAACGGAAATTTAATTGCCTATGTACCTCTTTCAACAAAAGCAGATGTAGATTCTGCTGTTTTGGCAGCTCAAAATGCCTATCAGAGTTGGTCATTAGTACCTGTACCAAATCGAACAAGACTTTTATACAAATACTTACAGTTACTTCAAGAGAATAAAGAACAATTGGCTGATATTATTACGACAGAAAATGGAAAAACGTTAAAGGACGCTCAGGGCGAAGTTCAACGAGGAATTGAGGTAGTTGAACTAGCTACTGCGACACCTACTTTAATGATGGGAGAAGCATTACCGGGAATAGCAGATGGAATCGATGGTACAATTTGGCGCTATCCATTAGGTGTCGTTGCAGGAATTACACCATTCAATTTTCCGATGATGGTACCTTTATGGATGTTTCCTCTTGCAATCTCATGTGGAAACACATTTGTCCTAAAAGCTTCAGAACGTACACCTATTCTTGCAGAGAAGCTAGTAGCGTTATTCTATGAATCTGGTTTTCCTAAAGGTGTTTTAAATCTTGTACATGGTTCAAAGGATGTTGTTAATGGATTACTAGAGAATAATGACATTAAAGCGATTTCGTTCGTAGGGTCAGAACCAGTGGCAAAGTATGTGTATGAAAAGGGAACTGCAAATGGAAAACGTGTCCAAGCACTTGCTGGTGCAAAAAACCACGCCGTTGTCTTAGCGGATTGTAATCTTGAAAAATCGATTCAAGGGATCATTGGAGCAGCATTTGGAAGTAGCGGTGAACGATGTATGGCATGTTCTGTTGTAGCAGTGGTAGATGAAATTGCTGATGAATTCATGGAATTGCTTATTTATGAAACACGCAAGCTAAAAACTGGAGAAGGCAGATCAGAAGAAAACTTCGTCGGCCCATTGATTCGGGAAGTTCATAAAAAGCGTGTTCTTGATTATATTGATAGTGGTGTAAAACAAGGGGCTGTTCTATCTGTCGATGGAAGGGAACCAGGAATTAAAGAGGGGTATTATGTAGGAGCGACCATTTTTGACCAAGTAACACCTGACATGAAAATATGGCAAGATGAGATATTTGCTCCAGTATTAAGTGTTGTACGGGTTAAAGATTTAGAAGAAGGAATCGCTCTTGCTAACCAGTCCAAATTTGCTAATGGAGCTGTAATTTATACAGCAAGTGGTAAAAGTGTACAACAATTCCGTGACAAAATAGATGCTGGAATGATTGGTGTAAATGTAAACGTACCAGCTCCAATGGCATTTTTCTCCTTTGCAGGGAATAAAGCATCATTTTTTGGTGATCTTGGAACGAATGGAAAAGACGGTGTTCAATTCTATACACGTAAGAAAGTAGTAACAGAACGCTGGTATTAATACTGAATCTGGATCCCACTATAGGTAAAATACTTGCCCATAGTGGGGGATTTTTGTAAAACTGAAAAATCCAAAAGGAGGGATAATGTGAATAACTACAAGTATGTATCGTTAGAAAAAGAGAATTATATCACGACTGTTACGATAAATAATCCACCTGCAAATGTCCTATCTATTAACTGTATTGCCGAGTTACGCTCAATTTTTCATGAACTTTCAAATGATGATGAAACAAGAGTTATTATCATTACAGGTGAAGGGCGTTTCTTTATAGCAGGGGCAGATATAAAAGAATTTGTTTCTAGATTAGGTGATCAGGAACAAGGGTTGGCACTTGCTGAAGGTGGACAGGCACTCTGTGATGAAATTGAGTCAATGAATAAACCGGTTATTGCTGCTATAAATGGCCCAGCACTTGGGGGTGGGCTAGAACTTGTGATGAGCTGTCATTTAAGAATTATATCAGAGCGGGCTAGCGTAGGTCTTCCGGAATTAAAGTTAGGTTTGATTCCTACTTTCGGTGGTACACAGAGACTACGTAAAATAACTAATACAGCGACAGCGATGGAGCTGATTCTATCAAGTAGAACACTTCTAGCTAATGAAGCAGTCGAACTTAAAATTGCACAATTAGCCGTGAAAGAAGATGAACTTTTAAAGACAGCAAAGGCTATTGCAACGTCATTGGTTAAAGGAAAAAGTATGACCAGTGTAATGCGGGCTGTAGAATGTATTATACAAGGAAACAACGAGAGTATGGAACAAGGGCTAGAAAGAGAACGAAAAAGATTTGCCGAACTCTTCTTGACTGCTGACGCTAAAGAAGGAGTTCATGCTTTCGTTGAGAAACGTACACCGGACTTTAAACATTCATAAATAAAGGAGTAGATACCAATGTTCGATGAGGTTTTGTTTTCCGTTAATCAAAATGGTACTGCAACAATTATTTTGAACCGTCCAAAAGCCCTTAATTCACTTTCACACAGGATGGTTAAAGCGATAGGAGAAAAATTAATAGATTGGGAGACAAATCATAATGTGTCTGTCGTCATCATTAAAGGATCCGGAGAAAAAGGACTTTGCGCTGGGGGCGACATTAAGGCACTCTATGAAGCTAGTTCATCCGAAACTGCAATGAAAGAAGCAATGAGTTTTTTTGAAGATGAGTATGAGGTTGATCAAGCTATCTATCAATTTCCAAAGCCAATTATTGCATGTTTAGATGGTATTGTAATGGGTGGGGGAGTAGGTCTAACATATGGTGCTAGTCATCGAATTGTTACTGAAAAGACAAAATGGTCCATGCCTGAAATGAATATAGGTTTCTTTCCAGATGTAGGCGCGGCCTATTTCCTAAACAAAGCTCCAGGTCACTTAGGACGTTATCTGGCATTAACGGCTTCGGTGATACAGGCCACAGATGTATTATATGCAAATGGTGCAGATATCTACATGGAAAGTGAGGCTTTAGTAAGATTTATTGAAAAAGTCGAATTGACAAACTGGAACGAAGTAAAAGTTGAGCCAAAGCTTGATCAACTTGTCGATGAGTTTCGAACTAACCCATTGGAAGAAAGCAAATTCGTATACTATCAAAAAGAAATTGACCAAAATTTTAGGTTTGAGACTGTTGAGGAGATCGTTCAATCACTTAGTAAGTATGGAAGTGAATTCAGTGATAATGCAAAAGGACTACTCCTATCTAAGTCTCCATTTTCGTTGAAAATAACATTGAAACAACTGATTGGCGGTAAATTTAAAACAATAAAAGAATGCTTTGCTACGGATTTGATGCTTGCAAAAAACTTTTTAAAACATAGAGATTTCTATGAAGGAGTAAGGTCAGTAGTGATTGATCGTGATTACTCACCAAACTATGAGTACCAACACATTTCAGATGTAACGGATGAGGTTATTGATAGTTTTTTTAAAGTTAACTCTGTTCAATAAGACTAGCTAAATTAGCTAGTTTTTTTGTATTTAATAATTTACCGAGAGTGAGAAAGGGGTTCTTTTGCAATATTAATTTGAATTAACGTAAAATTAGTCGAAATGCAAGAAAATGCTCAAACCTATGACCTTCAAATAAAGTTTCAAATGAATCGGAAATTGTTTCTTCGAAAAGAGAAGTAAGACCCAAGTCGACATTCTCCTCTTTTACGTCTTGTAAAACCTCGTCTGCATCCTTTTCAGTAACAATCAAATCTATTTTCGGGTAATTTCTCTTAAATAATATTAAAATCTCAGGTAGAACACTAACTACTAAATCTGCAGTTGAGGAAATTGTTGTTTTTTGGATCAGTGTAATTTTCGCTTTTTAACTTTTTTTCCAATTCATTAAATTTAGCTAATAAATTCAGTTGCAATTGAGTTTTACTTAAACCCGCTTGGGATATGTAATATTTTTCGCAGCAGTTGATATCGAACCTGTTTTTGCAATTTCGCATGCGTTAGTTGGAGAGCATGAGTTGCTATGGCAGCTGATTTTTTATTGAAATAAGCTTTGTTAATTTTATTTTGGAATTGCGAATTATGGATGTTTGTCAAACTTTAAGTACATACTAACTGTATTGTTAAATGTTAACAAATTAAGTTAGGAGTTACCAATTCATGGAAAGATTAGAGTCTTCCTTTACAAAGAATATACATAAAAATATTAAAATAGTTAAAGAACATTTATATAATTCTCCAGAATTATCGATACGAATTATAAAATTGAATACAAATCCTAAATATTATGGTGCCCTTTTATATATTGACGGAATTGTGAATACAGAGTTGATAAGAGAAAGTATTATTGAACCATTACTTAATATTAGGGAAATAGATGAAGAGACAATTATGAGCACTATAGCTTTACAACATATTCGTTCAGAGTCAATTGAGGAAGTTACTTCTATTTCATCTACAGTTGATGGAATTATTAGAGGAAAGACATTGGTCTTAGTAGACAGTAGCGAAAGTGGCATTCTTGTAGATACTGCTGAATGGCAACAACGTCCTATTGAGCAGAGTAACAGACAGCGTAATATAGAAGGACCGTTAATCGCATTTTCGGAACAACTTAAAGGTAACTTAAATTTACTACATAATATGATCCCATCTCCTACGCTTATGGTAGAGAAAAGAAGCATTGGAAGAATAACAAAAACCGACGTTGCAATTGTATTTCTTACTGAAAGAGTTGATCAAAATGCGTTGAAGGAAGTCCGAAATCGAATTGATTCATTACAGGTTGATTATGTACTTGAGTCAAGAGTAATCGAACAAGCAGTTTCAGGAAAACAACATACTTTATTTCCATTGAGTTTTAATACTGAACTACCTGATTCTATTGCCGCTGCTTTGTATGAGGGAAGGATTGCAATTTTAGTAAATGGAACACCGACAGCAACCATCGTTCCGAATCTATTTATTCAATATTTTCAACATCCAAGTGATTATTACTCAAAACTTATTAATGTAACTCGTTTACTCACATTTTTCTGTTTTTTTGTATCAATTCTTTTGCCGGGAATATATGTTGCAATCGCAAAATTTCATGAAAATTGGTTTTCAAAAAAAGTGATGAAACACTTCTTTTCTAATTCAGATACCTTTCTACCTTTTTGGCTTGAAATTTTCCTTCTACTGATATTATTACAAATATTAGCAGTAGGTTCCTATAGAGTGTCAAAAGAATTATTAATCCTTGTTTCTTTAATCGCAACAGTTACAATTGGCACAACAGCCGTTGATGCAAAACTAATACATCCACTGAGTCTAATTATAATAGGAACAACATATCTTGCAAATACATTGATCACATACACAGCAATGACCTTTACTATTAATGCTTTGAGATATATCTTTTTGTTTCTAGGGAGTTTATTTGGTATTTTGGGGATAGGTATTGGAATGTTGATTTTATTCATACATCTGGCTCGTCTGCGTTCAGTTGGAGTACCATATTTAGCACCTATTATCCCATTTAACTTAAATGAATTCAAAGATGTGTTTTTTAGAGGGGATTTACAAAAATTGATTAATAGCACTCATAAATATCCACATGATGAATCAGATAAAACATCACGATAAAAATCACATGTATTACAGTTAATGCCGCATCCAAGTTCAATGAATTTTCTTTTTATTTACGCTTTCTTCTTTCTTCAACTAGCGCATGAGTTAGCTGTCTACTTAATTATCACAAAACGGTCGCTTGATTTACTGGACATATTTGAAATGACCTATTCATAATTACTATCTAATACTCGTACTCTATATTTGACAGGGTGTGGTTCGCTGGTTCTATAACAGTTCGGATCATAAAGAAGAAAAAGCTCTTTTCTTAAACGGTTGAGCTTTTTCTTTGTCTTCATTTATTCCTCATGCACAAATTAGCACAGAAACTCCACGCTAATATTCGTCGGGCAGTATAATGATGTTTATTAACTTATATAGTATTCTAGTTCAGATTTAATAAACTTAATTAAGTGTTTCTCTATTTTTGAAGGAGTTCTATTCATTCCATGAATAATTCCAAGTGTAACATTTATAGGTTCATAGTTGATAAGGTCAATTTCAACAATCTTGTTTTCAATAACATAAGGGTTACTTTTAGTAGCAAAATCTGGTGCAAAACCAATTGCAAATCCTTCTGAGATTAATCGTGATAATTCCTCCGTTTGATTTGATGAAAAAAGAATATTCATTTTTCCAAATTTAAGTTGGAAATTATTAACAAACCAATTGATATAATCGCCATTGTATAATACCACCGTCTGCTGAAGTATTTCCTCGGGTGTTATTTTTTTCTTTTTAGCAAAAGGAGAATCACTACTTACATAAACCTTTAGTTTCCCCTCAAGAATCCTTTCGAAATTTAAAAGCTCTATGTTTTTCAAAATATTCTCATATATGCATATAAGTCCGATTTCAGCTTTATTTTGTTGAACCACTTCAACTGTACGCTCAGTTATATTTTCTAAAATTTCAATGTTTAAATTTGAATATAAATTTTTAAATTCAATTAATGGTTTTAATAAATAAGTAAAGAAAGCAGGGATAGTAGAAACTCTTAGATTTCCAGAATGTACTTCTAGAATAATTCTTGCCTCTTCAATCATTTCTTCATATTTTAACAATACCTCATTTGCTTTATTTACAATTTTGGTTCCTTCATGTGATAGAACAACCCCATAGCGAGAGCGATTGAAAATTTTTATTCCCAATTCATCTTCTATTTTTTTTATATCCTGACTAATACCAGATTGGGTTATATGAAGATTTTGACCAGCAATAGAAAAAGACCCAGTTTTAGCGACTTCAGAAAGAATTTTAAGTTTTTGAATGTGCATATGGTGACCACCCTTTTAAAAAGATTACTATATTAGAAAAAAGTTTGGATAATAGAAACCTCTAATTTTAGATATTAAAAAATATGATCAAGGTATTACAAATCGTAATTTTACTTAGTGAAAATGAAGTTATACAATTATTTCAGATAATTCTTAATTTTTAAATTAAGACAAGTCCTTAATGTTATTTTCTAAAAATTTGTTGTGATTTGCAAGCGTTTTCTTTAAAAGGAGGTCAGATGTTACTAGAGTTCCTACTTAACTAATTAAATAACTATTTTAGGAGGTTTTTAAATGCAAACGACTCAAAAATTATTGGAATTTCCTCTTTATATTGATGGTCAATGGACATCTGCAAAAAGTGGTGAAACGTTTAGTGTGAAAAATCCAGCAACAGGGGAAGTTGTCGCTCAAGTAGCTAAAGCTGGAAGAGAAGATACCGAAGCAGCTATTACTTCTGCTCGTAATGCCTTTGATTCAGGAGTTTGGTCAAAGAAATCACCTAGAGAAAGAGCTCAAATCTTAATTAATTTTGGGAATAAAATTGTTGAACATTCTCATGAACTTGCATTCTTGGAATCTGTTAGTTCGGGAGCTACGGTAAGACGAATCTCAAATTTGGATATTCTATATTTAGTAGATCTACTTCAGCAAACAGCGAAATTTACAGTTGAGTATCCATTTATTGAATCTTTGCCAGTACTACCTTTTCCAGGACCTAGTAACAATCAAGTATGGAGAGAAGGCGTTGGTGTTGTAGCTGCGATTACACCTTGGAATCTACCGATGCTGTTAGCAATGTGGAAAATTGCACCTGCGCTGGCGATGGGGAATTCAATTATTGTTAAACCAGCGTCAAATACTCCTCTTTCCACTTTGAAACTAGCAGAATTAGCAACTGAAGCTGGAATCCCGCCAGGAGTTTTCAATGTTGTTTCAGGACCTGGAGCTACTGTTGGCGAAGTGCTAGCAACTCATCCACAAGTAGATAAAGTAGCATTTACGGGATCTACAGAAGTTGGAAGACGAATTATGGAGTTAGCATCTGGAACAGTTAAAAGAGTCACTCTAGAATTAGGAGGAAAATCACCATCGATCGTATTACCTGATGCTGATTTAGATATTGCTATTCCAGGCAGTTTATTCGGTTTCTGTCTTCACTCTGGACAACTATGTGAATCAGGTACGCGCCTTTTAGTACATGATTCGATCTATGATGAAGTAGTTGACCGTTTAGCGAATTTGGCTTCTTCAATTACGATTGGCAACCAGCTTGATATGACGACAGGAATGGGGCCAATGGCTTCAGAACAACAACTAGAGACTGTTTTATCTTATATTGATGCTGGAATTCAAGAAGGAGCACGTTTAGTTTGTGGTGGTAAACGTTTAACAGGTAAGGGATATGAAAATGGATATTTTGTTGAACCAACGATTTTCGCGGATGTACATAATAAAATGAAAATCGCTCAAGAAGAGATTTTTGGTCCGGTTCTTTGTGTCATTCGATATTCGACGATTGAAGAAGCGATTGACATTGCGAATGATACGATTTATGGGTTAGCGGCTGGTATTTGGTCTAAAGATGTAAATAAAGCACTTCAAATATCAAAAGAATTAAAGGCGGGAACAGTCTGGATCAATGACTGGCATATGTTAAGAAGCGACGCACCATTTGGAGGATATAAACAAAGTGGATTTGGTCGTGAGCTTGGTCGATATGCATTAGATGAATATACGCAAGTAAAACATGTTCATTGCTCACTTACTCCTGAATTAAGTCAAAAACCATGGTATGGCATTTTATTATAAAAAATTAGAAAAAACAAATAGAAAAAAACTTTAATAGAAAAGAGAAGGTGATCTCATGATAACATCATTTTTTCAGTTTTCAGTTCGAACAGTTGTAAATAGTGGAGCTGGCGCTCGCTCTTTGTTACCTGAAATGATTAAAGGCCTTGGTGGTAAAAGAGCTGTTCTTTATGTTGATAAAGGAATAACACAAGCAGGTATTACAGATAAAATTAAGGAGTTATTTGAGACAATACCTAGCGATGTACAGTTAGTAGGTGTTTTTGAGGATATAGAACAGGATGCTAAAGGTGAAATCATTAACCGCGGTGCTAAGTTCTATAAAGAATGTAATGGAGATGCATTAATTGCTGTTGGTGGTGGAAGTGTTTTAGATACAGTAAAAGCAATTAAATGGATGCTACATAATAAAGTTCATGACATTCGTGAAGAACTTCTTGTAGGAAATGTAATGGAATTTTGGCCAAAAGCTCAGTATATCCCGATTCCACACGTTGCAATTGCAACAACTGCTGGTACTGGAGCGGAGGTTTCACCAATCGCTGTAGTATTCAATGAAAAGGTCGGAATTAAAACGAATATCCTAAACACATTTATAAGCCCTGATATGGCGATATTAGATCCAGAACTTACAGTTGGTTTACCACCAAAAATTACTGCATTTACAGGATTTGATGCATTAACTCATGCAATTGAAGCTTATTTTTCACCTCAAGCGAATCCAATGACAGACGCATACGCACTTCAATCAATTCGAATGATTGTAGAAAATTTGTCTACAGCTGTTCATGATGGGGAAAATCTTGCATCGCGATCTAATATGTTAATGGCTAGTGCAATGGCAATTTCTGCTTTCAGTCTTTCTGTTAATGCGATTCCAGTTCACAATTTAGCACATGTATTTGGAGCAAAATTCGGAATTCCACATGGACTAGCAAATGCTGTGCTATTGCCAAATGTAATGGAATCACTTGCACCATATTATTTAAAACGAATTCATGGATTTGCGGAAGCGTTAGGTCTAAAGAATTTACCGGAAAGCCCAGAAGCATGTCTGGCGGAAGTTGTGTTATTCATTCGTAATCTCCGCGAAAAAGTTGGCCTGGCAAGTACGTTTGCTGACTTTGAGGTGAATGTGGAAAATATGGCGTATATTGTAGCACTAGTTCATAGTGATCCTTGTGGAATTTTCTTCAAAATACCACCTGAAATAATTGCGAAAATTTCAAATGAAGTTGTAGGCTCTGGTTTAGTGATTTCGTGATTTTAATCAAAGTTAACGGGCACCGTCAAAATTGATGATGGTGCCTCAACTATATTCATATTGATGGTACTACTTGAGTAATCAATTGCTCTTTTTGTTTCTCGACACTACATCCTACTATTTCAGGAGGCTTAGTAATGAGTTTGAATTTATATGAAAGTTTAAAAAAAAGTGCAGAGAAATTCCCAAATCATAATGCAATTACATTTAAAAATAAAAATATTAAGTATAGTGTATTACTTTCTCAAGTTGAATGCGTAGCATCTAAATTAATACATGATGGAGTAAAAAAAGGTGATAGAGTAGCCTTGATATTAGGGAATTGTCCGGAATTTGTCACTGCTTATTATGGGATTCTACGTGCAGGTGGCGTAGTTATTCCTATAAATCCAATCTTTACCAAAGACGAAATCCTATTTATATTATCGAACAGCGAAGCAAAGGCTGTCATTGCGGATTCTACTATGGATTCAATCATTGATACTCTTAAAGTAGAGATAAAACAGATTGAAATAATGTACTATGTGGAATCGAACAAAGCTGAGCTTAGTTGGTGGAAGTTGCTTGATACGAAGTCAAATGGTAATGAATATCCGCTAATTACAGAAGATGATCTTGCTGTCATTTTATATACGTCTGGGACAACCGGTAAACCAAAAGGCGCAATGTTGTCTCATCGCAATTTAGTTTCAAATGCCCGATCAATTGTTGAATTGGTGGAGTTTAACAAAAATGATCGTATTTTAGCTGTTCTTCCAATGTTCCATGTATTCTGTTTGTCAATCTGTATAAATGCACCAATCATTTGTGGGGCAAATATAGTAATTGTTCCAAGATTCAGTCCTAGTGAAGTCATGAATACAATCTTTAATGAGCAAGTGACATTATTTGCTGGTGTTCCAACGATGTATAACTTTTTATTGCAATTAAAAGAATATTCAGCTGAGTATTTCACATCGATCCGTGCATGTTTTTCAGGTGGAGCATCATTGCCTATTGAATTACTACAGAGGTTTGAAGAAAAATATAAGACGATTGTTATCGAAGGGTTTGGTCTTTCAGAAACAGCTCCTGTAACGGCATTTAATCCGTTAAAAGGGGAAAGGAAATTTGGTTCTGTTGGAGTAAATATTCCTGGAGTATTAAATAAGGTTGTTGATAAAAATGGATTTGAAGTTCCAAGAGGAGAAATAGGTGAACTAATTGTAAAAGGTCCGAATGTAATGATTGGGTATCTTGGTATGCCTGAAGAAACAGCTAAGGTCATTAAAAATGATTGGTTTTATACTGGTGACTTAGCAAAGATGGATAACGATGGTTATATCTATATTGTTGATCGAATAAAGGACATGATTATTGTTGGTGGTTATAATGTTTATCCAAGAGAAGTAGAGGAAGTAATTTATCAACATCCAGCGATTGTTGAAGTAGCAGTAATTGGAATTCCTGATAAGGATTACGGACAAATCGTAAAAGCTTTCGTTGTGTCTGAAGAAGAATCCATAACGATGGATGACATTTTGCATTTTTGCAAAGACAAACTAGCAAAGTACAAACTACCAAAACAAATCGAATTTATGAATAAATTACCAAAAAATAGTACAGGGAAAATAGTAAAGAGAGCTTTAAATGTAGAACAAATGGAAGTTTAATAGTTTAAAAGAAAAATTCTTGATAAGCCTTTTTATATTTAACAATTCATGGAGGTTCTTATGACAAATAAAGTACTAACACAATCAAAATCTGCAACTTCTATTACAAAAGATGCTAATTTAGCAGTTTATAATACTCTAAATTTTGATGATCGACAGGACTTCATTGATGCAAATAGAGGATTTATTGCACCACTAGACACAAAGATTATTAAAAATGATTCTGGTGAAGTTGTTTGGGACATAGAACAGCTGGACTATCTAAATGGCACTGCACCTGAGACTGTTAATCCGAGTTTATGGAGGAACGCGCAATTACAGGCTATATCTGGTTTGTTTGAAGTTGTAGAAGGAGTATATCAAGTCCGTGGACAATCGATGGTTACTAACTTTTTTATTGAAGGAAAAAATGGCGTGATTGTCGTTGATGCGTTAGGAAGTAATGAATCTGCTGAAGCTGCAATGGAATTGTATTATAAACATAGACCACAAAAGCCAGTAACAGCCATAATAATAAGCCAAAGTCATGCTGATCATTTTGGTGGTATTCAAGCAGTCCTAAAATATGCAGAAAGTCCAAATATCCCAATCGTTGTTCCTCAATATTTTACAAATGAAGCGTTAAGTGAAAATGTACTTTTAGGTACGATCATGACGCGTAGGGCAGAGTATCAGTTTGGTAAAAATTTATCAGATGGCGCACAAGGCTCTGTATCTGTAGGTATTGGGCCCACAATGACATCAGGTAAGACAAGTTTTGTGTTACCAAATGTTGAAATAGAAAACGAAATCCAATTAATGGAAGTCGATGGTGTAACATTTAAATTTTTATTAACGCCAAACACTGAAGCACCAGCTGAAATGCATTTTTATATTAGAGATTACAAAGTATTATTCGTATCTGAGAACGCAAATAAATTGATGCATCAAATTTATACAGTACGAGGTGCAAAAACCCGAGATGCTTTACTTTGGGCGAATGCTCTCGATAAAACAATCGATCTATTTGAAACAGAAGATATCGATGCATTACTGATGATTCATGCTTGGCCAGTTTGGGAGAAAAATAATGTAATAGAACATTTAAAACTTCAACGGGATTTATATAAATATATGCACGATCAGACAGTGCGTTTAGCAAATCTCGGTTATACAATGGATGAAATAGCCGAGACGATTAAACTTCCAAAAGAATTAGATACATATTGGGGTAATCGTGGATATTATGGTACGTTAAAGCATAATTCAAAAGGTGTCTACAATTATTATTTAGGCTTTTATAGTGCTCATCCTTCCGATTTAGATCCATTGCCGCAAGTGGAAGCAGGTCGAAAATATGTAGAATATATGGGCGGAGCAGCAAATGTTTTGGGACAAGCTAAAGTTGACTTTGAAAATGGTGAATATCGCTGGGTAGCTCAAGTGTTAAAACACGTCGTAATGGCTGAACCAGAAAATTCAGAAGCTAAAAATCTATTAGCTGATACATTTGAACAATTAGGATATCAAGCAGAGTCAGCTAATTGGCGCAATATTTATCTTGTTGGCGCTTTTGAACTAAGAAATGGAATTTATAAAGATAATTCTCCATTAGATGTATCTGAAGTTATAAAAAATATGCCAGTAAATGAATTCTTAAAACTAGTAGCTGTTAAATTAAATGGTCCAAAAGCAGAAGGTAAAAAAATAACAATCAATATAACATTATCAAACACTAACAAAGAATATACGATTTGTTTAGAGAACTCTGTTTTGTTTTTTAAAGAAAATAAATTAGCTGTTAAAGCAGATGTTTCTTTAGTAATTGATCAAATGACATTTTACGGAATTGTTCTAGGTTTACTCTCAATAGAACAAGGAGTAGCTGTAGGTAAAATAAATATTTCAGGTAACCATACAAAAATGAATGAATTTTTATCACTTTTAGATGAATTCGATCGTTATATGAATATCGTCATTCCCTAAATAATAGTGAAAAATAAGCACCTGCTTAATTATGCTTAGCATAAAAAAGACTAGCAGGTGCTCTTTTCAAAAAGTCTGAATGTAATCCTTTTAATTGAAAAAAGCTTTGAATTTTACGAGAGGCAGGAACTTGGATGAAAAGTTGGGCGAAATGGTTTATTTTATCTGCACTTTTTCTAATGGCTATTATTAATTTTGCTGACAAATCAATCTTGGGTTTAGCTAATATACATATTACCGATGACTTGAACTTAACTACTACAGAGTTTGGTATCTTAGGTAGTAGTTTTTATTGGTTATTTTCAATATTTGGAATAGTAGGTGGCTCTTTTTCAGATCGCATAGGTACTGGAAAATCAATAGCTATTATGGCGATTGTATGGACAATCGCACAATCCATGGCTTTGTTTGCATCAAGCCTACCGGTTCTAATCTTAAGTAGAGTTTTATTAGGTGTGGGAGAAGGCGCATTTATGGCAACTGCCATTAGTCATCTTAGTAAATGGTTTAAACCTGAATCGCGTGGATTCGCAATATCGATCATTAGTTTTGGAAATGTTGTTGGGATAGCTGTATCAGCTCCTATTTTAGTTACTTTAATTTCAAATTATGGTTGGAGACAAGCATTTTTTATTTCTGGTATTTGTAGCTTTCTATGGTTTGTTTGTTGGTTATGGTTAGGAAGTATGAAACCATCAGTTTCTATTCAAGAAGAATTAAGTACGAATGATAACAATACAAAGAATAACAGGAAAGAGATATGGAAAGCTTTAAGCTCTCCTAAATTTATATTTACGACGTTAATTGCATTTATTGCCTATTCGTTCATTGTCTTTGGTCTTACTTTCAATCCATCTTACCTAATAAAAGTAAAAGGGTTATCTGAACAACAGTCTGCTTTAGTTATTGCTGTCTCTGGATTAATTGGGGCTATTTCAGCGATCGGACTATCACTACTCTCAGATCGTTTATATAAAAAGGCACAAAATATATGGAGATCTCGCATTTTATTTTCTATTATTAGTGTTTTAATGGCAGGAATTTTGTATTCTTTATACCCACTTATGAATGGGGTAGTTTCAATAATTATCCTACTATCATTAGTAAATACAATGGTTGCTACAGTAAACACACTTTGCCCGGCTATAGTGGTTAGTATACTCCCACACCGCAGAGGGGTTATAGCAGGAACATATTTTGGAATAATGACTTCATCGGGTATAATTACCCCAATTATTTTTGGGAAGCTTATACAAAATATGGGAGCAAATACAGCAGGCGGTTATAGCATTGCAGTTTTTGGAATCTCAATTGCTATGGTAATTGCAGCATTTTTAACATTCCTTTTTGGAAACCGAAAACAACAAGATTCAACTGAAAACGGAAACAAGCTGGTAAACCTTTAAGGATTAGGAAATAACTAAATCAGAGGTACGAATATGAATAATGCGCTAGAAAAAGAGTTTGAAACAATTGATTCTAAATATATACAACAGCATTTAGCAAATGAAAGAACATATCTTGCATGGGTAAGAACAAGCATAACGATAATGGGAGTCGGCTTTTTAATCACTAATCTTCATTTTTCAACGATGGCTTCTAATGGAAAAATGGGAGATATTTTATCAAAGATTATTGGGTTATCCTCGATTATTGTTGGAATATTTGCCTTGATCATTTCAACAATAAGTTATTTTATAAAAGGAAATGATATTAATAAACAAACTTTTAGATTTTCTAGAATTTTGGTTGTTTATCTATCAATCGCCTTAATTCTCATTTTTCTTATATTTGGTGCTTATTATTTAGATGTTTGGGGATCGTTTTACTAGAAGTAGGTCTGTTAAAACAGACCTTTTTTATTTAGCCAACACTCCAACTGAATAGTAATTTATCAATTTAATAAGTATTAATATTTAGTGTTGTTTGAAATTAAGTTAAACTTCACTTAGATTTAAGAATTGTAGTTTCAATTAATCTCTCTAAATTTTGAATGTCCTGTTTAGTTGCAGGCTGTGCGTTGGGTTTCAATTTATATCCAATTTGACCATTTACTTCGATTGAAGCCGATGCTACATCTTCAATCGAATTTATCCCCAACTGGTGTAAATACATTTTTAGATTTTCTGTTGTTAGGCGTGTCTTTTTCAAATTCTCTATAATTAAGACCCCATCTTCAATAATGATTGTTGACTTACCTGTAAGTAACGATTCAAATAGTTTTGATTTTAATTTAAGGAACTGAAACACAATTAAGGTTAGTATAAGAATGGAAGCAACTCCAATACTTGTCCAAATACCTTTATTTTCAATAGGACGACTTAGTAATGGACCAATAGTACTCATTAATACAATTTCAGATACTGTTATTTTAGAAATTGAGTTTTTTCCCGCAATTCTTAATAGAAGCGATCCCATGATTACGATTAGAACTGCTTTCCAAGCAAAATCAAGTTGCATATAATCATCCTTTTTTACTTAATTTTCCAAATTAAGATGGAGAATATTCATTATTATTTATAAACTTTTTGAGTATTTCCAAAATCATTGAACAATATATCTATTAGGAATTAAGTCATATGATAAGTGATTCAATCTCACTGGCCATCGCGTTATTTGCATTTTAAAAATTAGGTGAAATTTTTATTGTTGGCAACTTGAAAATCTTACTACTTAGTGTTACTATGTATTGGTACTAAGTAATACTGAATATATGTGATACTTAATAGTTGAAAATGTTTATAAAATTTTTTTATAAAACGGTTCACATTTTCGCTACTTAGTAATACAATATACTATTACTAAGTAACACTGAATATCAGTCATGCTAAATAGCTGGAAAGAGTTCATGTAAAAGATATCAAATGAAAAACTTGATCCATAGGCTATTTAGATATTTTTTTACCTAGTACTAAGTAATACTGAATATCTGTATTACTAAATAGCTGAGAAGTGGTATCCATAACAATATTTTTTGCTCCGCTATTTATCGTTACAGTTTACCTCTAATAATTGACCAAAATTATTTTAAATAAAGTTAAAGGAGGTGTATACCATGGAAAATTTAACAGAAATGCTCAAAGGTTCATTAGAAGGTTGTGTACTTGAAATCATCAGTCGAGGTGATACTTACGGCTATGAGATTACTCGTCTCCTTAATGATTTAGGTTTTACAGAGGTTGCCGAAGGTACAGTTTACACGATTTTGATCAGGCTGGAAAAGAAAGAATTAGTAAATATTGAGAAAAAACGTTCTGAAATGGGCCCACCTCGAAAGTTTTATTCATTAACCGAAGCTGGGAATGAGGAATTACAACAATTTTGGAAAAAATGGGATTTTGTTTCATCAAAAATAAATAGCTTAAAAGGGGAGAAGTAATTTGAAGAAATTTATAGAGCTAATCATTGGCGATTTAGAAAGTAAGAAGGAATACAAAGCATTTATGAAAAAAGTAAATTCTCTACCGAAAGATTACGCTTTTGTGTTTAAAAAGATTCAAAAGTATATGTGGAATTTCGGATATGGATTTGGCGAAGAAATTATCAATTTGTATGAACTGTTTGAAGCTAGTTCAGCAGAAGGTATGCATGTGTTAGATGTTACTGGTGAAGATGTTGCGGCATTTGCAGACGAATTGATGGCTGCCTCAAAACTAGGTGAAGAACCGGCGAGTATATTAGGTGGGCAAGTAGATATGAAAAAAGACATCGAGAGTAGAGTTGAACAGCAAGTAAAAATATGGACGAATAAAAAATAAAGTAGGGGGATAAAGATCATGATAAATTTTATCAAAAAGATACTTGATGACAAAAAAGAATACAAAGAAATGATGGCGCGTGTTGAAGCTTTGCCAGGAGACTACCCAGAGGTATATAAAAAGATCTGCAATTATATGTGGAGTTTCGCCTCCGGAAGTGGCATGGATATGTTAAGAATCCAGTACGATCTAATTGATTTGTTTGAAGAAGGTGCGGCAGAGGGAAAAGATGTCTTGGAAGTGACAGGTGAAGACTTGACTGCATTTGCTAATGGACTTACTGACCAAGCGAAAAGATGGGATGATAAGTTACGCAATAATTTGAACAAAAGCGTTCTAGATCGTGTGGGTAAGAAAAAATAGCTTGATTTTTACAAAAACAGTTGCAGGCGCTACCAGCAGTGACACGCGCCTTCAACTGTATATATGGGAGGGAAAATGATTATGAGCAATACAGCAATTTCAGTGAAAGGGCTTGAAAAATCATACAAAAATGTCCCAGTATTAAAAGGCGTGGAATTTGAAGTAAAGAAAGGCAGTGTCTTCGCTTTACTCGGGTCTAATGGTGCTGGTAAAACAACTATTATTAAAATTTTAACTACTTTACTGCAGGCAGATAAAGGGGAAATAGAAGTCTGTAATGCCAACCTTCAAACGAACCCACAACAAGTACGTGAGAAAATCAGTCTAACCGGACAAAACGTTGCAGTAGATGATATTTTGACAGGGCGGGAAAATCTCGATCTAGTTGCAAAACTTCGCCACTTGCCTAATCGGAAAGAAGCTGTGGAAGAAAGTCTACGCCGTTTTGATTTAGTTGAAGCTGGTAATCGTGCTCTTGCTACTTATTCAGGCGGTATGAAACGACGCTTGGATTTAGCAATGACAGTACTCGGGTCACCTGAACTTGTTTTTCTTGATGAGCCTTCTGTTGGACTTGACCCGGAAGCTCGGTTAGCTTTATGGGAAGTGATTCGTGATATGGCGAAAGCAGGTATTACCGTTTTTCTCACTACCCAGTATTTAGAAGAAGCCGAACAACTAGCTGACCGCATTGCAATTTTACATGAAGGAAAGATACTCATTCAAGGTACATTGAATGAATTAAAAGCAATTCTTCCACCTAAAAAAGTGGAATACGTAGAAAAACAGCCGAACCTTGAGGAAATTTTCCTCGCTGTTACCGGAAAGAAAGGAGAATCATAATGAGTGGAAACCATTTTTTTAGTGATACTATTACAATGAGTAGTCGGGTAATGAAGCATTCACTTAGAAGTATTGATACAATTATCACAACGATTCTTATGCCGATTATGCTTATGCTTGCTTTTGTTTATATTTTCGGTAGTGCCATGACGATGGATAAAGTAGATTATGTGAATTTTATCGTTCCAGGTGTGTTGCTTATGTGTATTGGAATGGGGATTTCCTATACAGCAGTTCGAGTGAATACTGACATGACTAGAGGAATCTTTGATCGATTCCATTCCATGCCAATCGCCAAATCATCCATATTGGGAGGGCATGTCATCTCAACATTATTATTAAACTTATTATCAGTTGCTGCGGTGATTCTCATTTCTTTTATCATGGGATTCCGTCCTCATGCTAACTTTGTGGAATGGTTATTAGCTGTTGGTATGATCCTGCTTACCGTTTTTTCTTTCACTTGGATTGCAGTAGCATGTGGTTTAATGTCAAAATCGTATGAAGGTGCGAGCGTGTTCTCTTATCTACTTATGGGCTTAATGTTTGTAAGTTCTGCCTTTGTTCCAACAAATAATATGGGTAGCAAGCTTCGAGCTTTTGCAGAAAATCAGCCAATGACACCAATTGCCGAAAGTGTACGTTCCCTTTTAGCTGGGCAGCCGGACTATGGTGCGATTTTAACAGCAGTGTTCTGGTTAGTGGGAATTGGGATTTTGTTTTATCTGATTTCGATGAAGGTATATAAAAAACGAATGAATTAAAATGACGAGTACAGGGTGGGGAATTCTTTCAGTCTGTACTTTTTTTTGGATATACATTAGTAAGATAGAAAATAAATAAGAGAAACTTAAGTTTCTCTTACTAATTTTTTTAAGACCTTTATAATACAGTAATTATTTTTTAATTTTTTCGTCTTGTATATCAGGAGTCAATTCTTCTGATGCCTCGGTTTGATAACGTAAATTTCCAGTTGATACATTCTCTCGATGCTCTGTATTTTTAATAACATTATGATAAACATATTTATGAAAAAAGATTTCAAACAAAGCTATGCCAATTGCGGAAATTAAAGCTGGAGTTACCATACTACCACCATATGTTAACTTTGATCCCATATACCAAATAATTAAGTATGCTAGTCCTGCATCCGCTATTGTTGCTATCGTATTATTTGTTTTGGGTAAGATCAATAGATCACCAACGATATATGCGATTACTCCTAAGACTAACGATATCAGAAATACATTTCTAAATGCCATATCGTACCCAAGACCCAAAATTATATATAATAATGCAAGACAAGCAATAAATTTAATGATAAATGCTTTTATATGCTTCATAAAAATCCCTCCTGAACTTATTATGAGAAATTTATTTCACATATATTCTTTTTTATTTTATATGGTCAAGTAAAAAAATATATATACTGCCGATAAGTCAAATTCATAAAATCGTCATAATATTTTAAACATCCTTTATCGCTTTTATGGTTTGATAATTATGAGAAGACGTTTGTGATGTATTCAATAGGAAAGTATGCTCAAAGAATAGGAAGAACAAAAAACTCTTAGAAATTGGGATAAGTCAGATAAGATTTAAACCGCACCAAGTTTCCGTTGGTCGTACACGGTATTCTTCACAAGAACAACTTAATCTATTACGCTCCACTGTTAATAAAAATTGACAAAAAAAGAGCAACTCATAATGAATTGCTCTTTTAGCGACAATACGTATTATACCATTTTTATCCAAATTAGAATTATCAAATATGCTAATGTAATAAACCATTTTAGGAGTAGTTTAGCTATCATTTTTTATTTGCACTTTTAAACAGCTACTTCTGAATAGTTGGTAAGCTACTAATTTGTTGGAAATAATATTTATTTCCGTTGATGGTAACCGTGAATCCATCTTGCTTAAAAGTGATCTCTGTTTCTTTAAAATTAGTATTTTTTATTACATAGTTTGAATTTGATTTTTTTGAGTAATTCCCTTTATCTACTCTTTGATTTTCCGGTAATTCATGGTCATAATAGTAAAATTTATTGTCATCTTCTTGATCAAATACCATCGTAATTCGACGTAAATCCTTACTTACATATGTTCCTCTTAAGCTATGATTTTGATCATTTGAGTTACAACCACTAACTAAAATTAATAAAACAAAGATAGTCATAAAACATTTTTATTTTAATAAATTTTTTCATTATAAAACTCCTTATCTTAGATTTTTTTACAAAGGTATTAAACTAAGTTAAGCTTTAGGCATATTATTTAAAAGAAAGGTGTAATATGAAAAACATTTTAAAATTTATTTTAGGTGCTATTCTTACTTTGCTTATTTTTTCTTTAAGTTCTATAAGTTTAAATATTTATATAAAAATTACATATTTTTTTATCATAATTATTTTAATTCTATATTTAACACACCGTATTGATCAATATTATAAAAAATAAAGTCTCCTAGGGACTCGGAATGCTCTTATTCCGAACCTCTTTTGTCATTTTTTTTATATTTTGAATGAGAATAGACTCCTCTATCTTCTTATTTATGCTGTTTTTGGGCGGTTGTGTAGGTACATGTGTATGGAACAACTGTGCATGCTGCTCAGTCTATCGCTTAACTAGAAAATAAAAAAAGTCCACCTAATTAATGATAGGTGGACAATTTTTTTAATGTTGTTGTTGCTTTGTTTCAAAGTGAAGAGGTGGTGGAACTAACCAGCCTTTTGTTTTCATGATTTGTAGTAGTGCTGCACCATCTTTCGCTTTTTTAGCACCAAAACTTGCAAACATAGTACCAATATCTTCGCGAATTGATTGACTCATTAATGCAGCGTTAGATGTAACTCCAGCAGCTATTTCAGCAGCAACCATGTAAGCGATTTGAGCATCTTGAAATCTAGCTCCAGCTGGAATTTGTTCCAAATCGGCATCTGGTCGTTCTGATGGAGTAGGAGGTACTGCAATATCATTATGTAGAAGTACTTCTTCAACTTCTTTAATTGCAGGTTTCATTGAATTTTCAATTACTTGTTTTAAAAATGCTTTTAACTCTTCATCACCAGTATGGTTA
Source organism: Bacillus sp. UNCCL81 (assembly GCF_900112535.1). Taxonomy (NCBI): domain Bacteria; kingdom Bacillati; phylum Bacillota; class Bacilli; order Caryophanales; family Bacillaceae; genus Bacillus; species Bacillus sp. UNCCL81. Next base: position 53,645 of record NZ_FOMF01000003.1, read on the forward strand.
ATATAAACTTGGTAAGTATCTACACCAGCTTTAGTAGCTGATAGGTGACTCCATAGACCATAAACTTCTCCATAATGTAAAGGTTCATTTTGTGGATTTCCACTTAATACTCCCATTATAAATTTACTTCCCTTCTCAAATAAATTCATACTAAACTCCTTTTAAAGAGATAGGTACGAAAATTATTATTGAACCATTTGAGGATTTTATACTCATAATTTATAGGAGTTATGGGCTTGCACTCAAAGGAATGACAGTGTGTTCTTTGAAAATGATGGGAATATCAATCCTTTTAATCGACATATAAAGGGGCAATTGAAGCAGGAGTTCGTAATGCTAATGAAATTAATAATTTATAAGTATTGTAAAAACCCAACGATTCGTTGGGTTTTTTTTTGAAATATGCTTCTTTCATACACTAAGGGTTGATGAGTAAGTAAAAGAGCAAGAATCCGAAATATAGTTCCTCATAAAGGGTTCATGAGTAAGTAAAGGAGCTGGAATACGAAATATAGTTCCTCATAAAGGGTTCATGAGTAAGTTAAGGAGCTGGAATACGAAATATAGTCACTCATAAAGGGTTCATGAGTCAGTAAAAGAGCAGGAATCCATAATTTAGTTCCTCATAGAGGGTTCATGAGTAAGAAAAGAGCAGGAATCCGAAATATAGTTCCTCATAGAAGGTTCATGAGTAAGTAAAAGAGCAGGAATCCGAAATATAGTTCCTCATAAAGGGTTCATGAGTAAGTAAAAGAGCAAGAATCCGAAATATAGTTCCTCATAAAGGGTTCATGAGTAAGTAAATGAGCTTGAATCCGAAATATAGTTCCTCATAAAGGGTTGATGAGTAAGTAAAAGAGCAGGAATCCGAAATATAGTTCCTCATAGAGGGTTCATGAGCAAGTAAAAATCAAGAATCTGAAATTAACATACTCATAAGGTCTAAGTCAGTAAGCCAAAAGAAAAATAGCTATTTTTGATCTATCAAAGAAAGGGAAAAAAAGGAATTTGCATAGAATGGATAAGCTTTAATTTGACATACTAAAAAAATATGAAAAGAAATAGAAGGAGGGAAGCATAAGATGAGAAGTCAATTGGCAGTAATAAATGCGCTTAAGCTAGAATTTGAAGGATCAAAAGATTTAATTGTCCATTCTTTTGAATATTACGATCAAGAGATAAGTTTAATTTATCTTCAAGATCTATGTGACGCAGATAAAATTAAAACTGATATAATCCAACCACTTATGCTTTGTGATAAAGAAAGTAAATTTCTTTTACACTTACTCTCCTTATCTAGTTGTGAATCAATTCAAAACAAAAGGTATTTAGGTGAATATATAATTTCTGGTAATGTGTTAATTTTCATATCGAATGGGATCTATGCTTTTAATGCGATTCGTGATATGAATACTGAATCTGAAGAAGCTTCAGTAGAAACATCAGTTCAAGGGCCACAAAAAGCTTTTTCACATGACCTCAGTACAAATATCGCGCTAATTCGTAAAAGATATCCTTCGAATAAATTAAGCATTGAATACCAAACAGTTGGAACAATATCAAAAACAAAAATAGCAATACTTTTTGATTCTAATTATGCAGATCAAAAGGTAATTGATGAAGTAAAAAGTCGTCTTAAGAGGGTAAAGGTGGATGTAATACAAGCAGTTGGTCAATTAGAAAGGAAACTTTCTGATAAAAAGATTCATTTATTTCCTACAATGATGATAACAGAAAGACCTGATCGAACTGTTTTAAATCTTGCCCAAGGTAAAGTTGCTATTGTTATGGATGGAACGCCATTTGCTTTGAGTACGCCTACTGTATTTTTTGATTTTATATCTTCAATGGATGACTTATATCATTCATTCTGGATAAAAAAACTTTTGCAATCAATAAGATATATTGCCCTTATTATAACATTGGTGTTACCAGCTTTTTATATTGCAATTACCTCGTATAACCCGGAAATATTAAGGTCCCAACTTACTTTGACGATTGCAGGTAGTAGGGCAGGAGTTCCTTATCCATCATTTTTTGAAGTGCTTTTTATGATGTTAGCTGTTGAAATGTTAGTTGAAGCTAGTATTAGACTACCACGAGTAATTGGCCCAACTGCTACGACTGTTGGTGGACTTATTCTTGGTCAAGCTGCACAACAAGCACAACTTGTAAGTTCCATCATGATTATTATTATTGCATTTGTTGCCATTTCTAATTTTACGGTCCCAATCAGTGCAATGAGTTTCGCAATTCGATGTATTAGATACCCACTGATTATATTAGCAACTCTTTTTGGGTTGGTCGGACTAGTTGGAGGTATGCTTGTACTTATCTGTTATTTTGCTAATAAGCGAAGCTTTGGGACTCCTTTTTTAGCGATTGAATGGGGATCTTCCGATAAAATTGAAACGATAACTGAGAACCCAAAGGGGGGGCAAAGCTAGTTGACCCGTCACTTTTACTATACTGTACTGCTAACAATGATGTTAAATATCATTATCAATGTACCCATGATTTTAATTGGCGAGCGTTTTAATGGGTCTCTTATATCTATGGTGTTAAGTGTTTTGATTGGTGGAATATTTATTTATTTGTTTACGATCGGAATAAGTAAATTTCCTAATAAAGGATTGCCCGAAATTTTTAACAATAGACTACCTAAACTTGTTAAAAACATTTACTTAGCATTTTTAGGCGTAATGTGGTTGGCTGCAGGGGCATTTGTTTTAATTTCTTTCACATATATTACTGTACTGTATTTAAATACGGAGTTAAATATGGGATACGTTTTAGCTTTTTTTCTAGTTATTGTTATTTATGGAGCAAATTGTTATACAAAATCAATCCTCAACGTTATTGAAATAATGGTACTTGTAGCTACTCCAGTTGTTTTTTTTATCGTTTATAAAGCTATAGCAAGCAATTATTTTTATTTCGTCCATATTAAAAGAATACTCCATTATTTTTGGCAAATGCCTAACTATAGTTCTATTTCTGCTGCTACTTATTTTTTTACAGGCTATATAAATCTAGCTATCCTTAATCGTTATCTTGATACGAAAAAGGTTGTTAAATTTCTGTGGATTTTACCTTTAATCGGATTCGTTGTAATTAGTTTTACATTTTTCGTTCCAATTGCTTTTTTAGGTATTAAAGGGATTAATGATGTAGTGTTTCCTTGGATCTTCATAACTGATTCTCTAAGAATGGAATATGGGTTTATCGAAAGAGTGCTATATTTGATGGTTTATATATTCCTTTTGATGTCACTGTTATTTGGTATACTAACATGGCATGTTGGTTTAAAACTATTTGAAGGAATGTTTTTTAATTATAATTTAAAACCTGCTAAAAAAAGGAAATTTTATGGATATATGACTTTACTATTTTTTGGAGCCGTTACGTTGACACTGCAGACATTTACGAACGAAAGAGAATTTTTTGATCTGATTAAAATATGGCAAAATATCCGTTTTCCTGCTGAAGTCATATTAGTAGTGTTAATTTTTTTCTTATCTCGGAGGCAAAGAGCATGAAACGTATATTAACGTTGTTGTTAATTATGGAATTAAGTTTTATGTCTGGTTGCCAATTACTCGATGTTGATAAACGTTTTTTTGTCGTAGGGATAGGAATTGATCATACAGATGAAAATGGCATCTACCTAGTGTCAGTGAAATTAGCCATCCCTACAGCACAAATTGGAGCGGGAAGGTCTAATTTTCAAATTATTTCTCAAAAATCAACTTCAGTTTCTGAGGCCATTAGAATAATCCAATCTTTAGTAGATAAAAAATTAGATTTTGCTCAATGTAGGGTAATCGTTATTGATAAAGATCTACTAGTTGAAAACCAAATTGATTTGATGAAGTGGTTTATTAAACGGCCAGATATTCAAGGTGTTGCTTATGTAGCTGTAGGAGAACCTTCTGCAAAAGAAGCTTTATCATGGAGGGTTAAATCAGAGAGATTAGCGGGTAACGCTCTTGTGTTAGCTTTTAATGAAGAATCAAATAGGTCACCATATGTAATGTCAGAGATACTTAATGATTATTATATGCGATTGACAGAAAACGGTATAGATCCATATTTACCTATTATTGAACCGTTCGATAGTACCTTTAAAATTAATACTTCCGCAGTTTTTAAAGGAACAAAATTTAAAGCAGTATTAAATCGCGACGAAACAAGATTACTTAATGAACTTTTAAATCCCAAAAAAACAACATTAATTAATGTTGGAAAAGGAAAGAATCAGTTTTTCGTAAGTGCTGGAAATACGAAAATTGACATGAAAATTGTTATGCCTAAAAATAAAAAACCATATGTAGACGTTCATATAAAGGTAAAAGGATTCATTGAGGAATCTAAAAAGACATTACATCAAGATAGAGAATTGAAAGAGTATGAGAAGATAGCATCAATCATTATGAGCTCAAGAACAAAAAAATTTCTAGAACGTCTACAGGAATTAAATGTTGATCCACTTGGACTTGGGTTAAACTATCAAGCAAAATACGGAGTGACAAAAAAAGTAATAGATAAGTGGGAAGAAATTTATCCAAAACTTGAACTTCGAGTAAAATCAGAAGTGATACTAAAGGGAACTGGTACTATGTATTAACTTCGGTTTAATGGCAATAAAAAATTATAAAATTTTATTTTTTCTAATAAAAATGAAAGCGCTATCTCAAAAAATGTTTAAATTCCCTTATTGACAATCTGTTTACTAGGATTTATGATTCAGTTAAAGAAATTACATAATTCAAACTTATCGAGAGTGACCGAGGGATCAGGCCCTATGACGTCCGGCAACCTCCTTATTTAGGAACGGTGCCACTTCCTGCAGAATGAAAACATTCTGATAGATAAGTCGAAAACAATTGTTTCCGATGCCTCTTTCTGAATGAAAGAGGCTTTTTTATTTTTTATTTATTTACGCGGAAGGTTAAACAAAACTGAATTCCACTATATATAAATCCAACTTAACTGATGCGAAAACTAGATAATTTTGAGGATAAAGGAGAGAATAGAAATGAAATATGGTTTTTGGTTACCGATTTTTGGAGGATGGTTACGTAATGTGGATGACGAAAGCATGCCACCAACATTTGAATATGCTAAAGAGGTCATTCAATCAGCTGAAAGATGGGGATATTCGACTACTTTAATTGCTGAATTATATTTAAACGATATTAAAGGTCCAGAACATGATTCCCTTGAAGCTTGGTCTACAGCAGCGGCACTTGCTGCAGTAACGGAAAAAATCGAAATTATGACCGCGATTCGTCCAGGTTTTCATAATCCTGCAGTAACAGCAAAAATGGCTGCTAATATCGATCAAATCAGTAACGGCCGTTTTACGCTAAACGTCGTTTCTGCATGGTGGGCAGAAGAAGCTCGTCAATATGGCGGTATTTTTACAGAACATGATGAACGCTATGCCCGTACAGAGGAGTTTATTGATGTCCTAAAAGGCTTATGGACAGAAGAAACGTTCAATTATTCAGGAAAATTTTACGACTTAAAAGATACGAAACTTGCTCCAAAACCTGTGCAAAGACCAAACCCGATTCTTTATGCAGGTGGTGAAAGTGAAAAAGGTAAGCAAACAATTGTTGAAAAATGTGACGCTTATGTGATGCACGGTGGAACAGTTGAAGAAATTAATCAGAAAGTAACAGATATGAAAGTACGCCGTGAACAAACTGGCAATGCACCTTTAAGTTCTTTCGGTATGGCTGCTTATGTTATTTGTAGAGATACAGAAGAAGAGGCTTTAGCTGAGTTAGAAAAAATTACGACTGTGAAAGATTCTAGCGGTTATGCGGGCTTTAAAGACTTCACGACTAAATCACAATTAGAGCAACAAATACAATTACAAGATTACTCAGTTTCAAATCGTGGTCTTAGAGCAAATCTAGTAGGGACACCAGAGCAAATTGCAGATCGAATTTTACAATATGAAGAAGCTGGCTTAGACTTATTATTATTACAATTTTCACCTCAATTAGAGGAAATGGAACGCTTTTCAAAGCAAGTTATGCCATTAGTAGAAAAAAAACGTAGTTTAATAAAAAACTAGAATGGGGACATAAAAATGAGCAAAGTATATGTAATACATGAAAATAGTGAATGGACAATCCATTTAACAAAAAGATTAGAGGAGCTTGGTGTTCCATTTGAAGAATGGCATTTAGACGAAGGTACTGTTGATTTATCAACCGTACCACCAGAAGGGATTTTCTATAGTCGAATGAGTGCTTCTTCTCATACACGTGATCATCGTTTTGCAGCAGAATTTACTGGGCAAGTCTTAGCTTGGCTTGAAGCACATGGCCGTACGGTTTTAAATGGTACGAATGCCCTAAAGCTAGAAGTTAGTAAGGTTTTACAATACTTAGAGCTAGAAAAGTATGGTGTTAAGACTCCAAAAACGATTGCAGCGGTTGGAAAAGAAAACATTATTAAGGCAGCTAATAGCTTTGATGGACAGTCATTTATTACAAAACATAATCGTGCAGGTAAAGGCTTAGGTGTTCAGCTTTTCCATAGTATTGAAGCTTTAAAAGCTTATGTAGAAGGGCCTACATTCGAAGAACCAGTCGATGGCATTACCCTTATTCAAGAATACATCCAATCACCTGAAAGCTACATCACTCGTTGTGAATTTGTAGGAGGAAACTTTGTATATGCTGTTAAAGTTGATACTTCGGAAGGCTTTGAACTTTGCCCAGCTGATGCATGCCAAATTGGTGATTTATTCTGCCCAGTAGGAGAAGAAGTAGAAGAGAAGCCTAAGTTCCAAATCATTGAAGGCTTTGAGGACGAAATAATAAATAAATATAAAGAAGTTCTAGTTAAAAATAATGTTCAAGTTGCCGGAATCGAATTTATTAGAAATGCTGAAGGCACAATTTTTACTTACGATATCAATACAAATACGAACTATAACTCAGATGCAGAAGAAAAAGCTGGAAAATTCGGAATGCTTGAATTAGCATCATTTTTAAAGAAGTCTTTGGAAGAAAAATACACTACTACAGCAAAATAATTTATTTAGAAAAGCTCAAGCCTATATGTAACAAAGGTTTGGGCTTTTTTTGTGGTCAGTTTGTTAAAATTTTCTAGAACTAAGAGTAATAGGCAATTATTTGAGAGGAATATGCTAACGATTAAAAATAATATATTGATAATATAAGATTGTAAGTTGTTATTAAATTTTGAGGCAAAAAAGGTCTAATGACTCGTACCACTTGATTTTTAAAATAGGCTTTTAAGATTCAAAAGGGGGATACAAATGAAAAAGACTTTTTATTTAATGAGACATGGACAAACATTATTTAATAAAAGAAGGAAAATTCAAGGTTGGTGTGATTCACCTTTAACTGAATTTGGAATTAAACAAGCAGAGGCTGCTGCAAAGTACTTTAGAGAACAAAAAGTTATTTTTGATCATGCCTATTGTTCCACATCAGAAAGAGCTAGTGATACGTTGGAAATCGTGACGGAATTGCCGTATACAAGATTAAAAGGATTAAAAGAATGGAATTTCGGAACTTTTGAAGGTGAAAGTGAAGATTTAAATCCAGCGCTACCTTATGGTGATTTCTTTGTTAAGTTTGGTGGAGAAGATCAAAAAGAACTGCAACAAAGAATGGCTACTACATGCCAAAAAATAATGGAAGAAGACAATGAAGTGGTATTAGCTATATCCCATGGAGCAGCTTTAAGAAATTTCATGCGGGTTTGGGAGCATAGAAGTTCGATTGTACAACAAGATCGAATTGGAAATTGTTGCATCCTTAAGTTTGAATATGAGAACAGGGAATTTAAATTAGTAGAGATTATCAATCACAATTTTAGTGATGTAGTCCAGGTATAGTTTTTAAAGATTAATAGATTACATATTTCCGAAAGTGAGGATAAAACAATGGAATACACAAAACTTGGGAATACAGGATTAGAAATATCTAGAGTTTGCCTTGGTTGTATGGGATTTGGAGATGCAAAACGTTGGATTCATCCATGGGTAATCGATGAGGAAAGTAGCCGTACAATCATTAAAAAAGCACTAGACTTAGGGATCAATTTTTTCGATACGGCGAATGTCTATTCAGATGGAACTAGTGAAGAATATGTTGGTAGAGCTTTAAAAGATTATGCCAATCGAGATGAAATTGTTCTTGCTACGAAGGTTTATTTCCCTATGCACAAAGGTCCGAACGGTTTAGGACTTTCCCGAAAGCATATTATGAGTGAAATTGATAAAAGTCTTAAACGCCTAGGAACAGATTATGTGGATTTATACCAAATCCATCGTTGGGATTATAACACTCCAATCGAAGAAACAATGGAGGCACTTCATGATCTAGTAAAAGCTGGAAAAGTAAGATATATCGGTGCTTCCGCTATGTATGCATGGCAGTTTTTGAAGGCATTACATGTTGCAGAGAAAAATGGATGGACCAAATTTGTCTCGATGCAAAACCATCTGAACCTCATATACCGTGAAGAGGAAAGGGAGATGCTGCCTCTTTGTAAAGAAGAAAAAATCGGCGTAATTCCATATAGTCCACTTGCGTCAGGAAGATTGACACGTGATTGGTCAAATACGACACTTAGATCTGAAACTGATGAAACTCAAAAATCTAAATACGGTGCAACTGAAAATACGGATCGTCATGTTGTGGAACGTGTTGCAGAGATTGCTGAAAAACATGGAGTAACAAAATCAAACATTGCTCTTGCTTGGTTACTGCAGAAAGAACCAGTATCAGCACCAATTATTGGAGCTACTAAAATTTCACATTTAGAAGATTCTGTTGGTGCATTGTCGGTTAATTTAACCGCGGAAGAAGTTGCATATTTGGAAGAGCCTTATGTTCCACATCCGGTAGTTGGTGCTTTAGGCCCTAATTAATGTCAATTTTAGTATAATGAATTTATCCCCTATTTTCCTTAAGTGTGAAAAGGGGTTTTTTTAGGTGATTTCACTATCAATAGCTCTAGTTTATAAAGTATGAGTTAGTATATATATCGTTTATATTGCTTTTCTAAGCCTTACTTTTAGAAAGAATTCATAAATCAAATGTTCAAGCTGTAAATTTTAAATGCATTTGTAAGAGCGCTATTTTCAACAATATTGAAGTAGGAAATTATCACTTGTTTTTTTGTATCACAGTGATATATGTTGCAATATGCCGAAAAATCCTTCATATTTGTTAAAAAGGAGGTCCGATATGCGAAGTGATATACAACCGAATGAACGAGCTTTTTCTTCCAAGGAAGTAGCAGAAGAACTGGGTATTGCAACACCTACTGTTCGAAAGTATGGTCAAATCTTAGAGCGCAATGGATATGAGTTCTTGAAAGATGGCGATCGGCGAATATTTGTTCAATCTGATATTAGAGTGCTTATAGCGTTACGCGATTCAGAAAAGCCCCTAGAAGATACTGCAAAAGACCTCGTGTTTCAACAAAAAGAAAGATTAGAAGGTTACGATGAAACTCAAATTGCGATATCCGATACATATGAAAATTTACCACATGACCCAAATCAATTAAATGAGTTTTTAAGATTTTTAGTCAGTGAACTTGCAGCTGCACGTGAAATGAATGTACAACTGAAAAATGATATGACAGAACTTAAAACGGCGGTTTCCAGGCTTCAACAAGATCATCATGATATAAGTGCAAATATTGGGAATTCATCTAATAAAACTTATACCAAAATTGAAAAATTAGCTGAACAACAAAAAATTCAATACGAGACAATACTTGAACAAGAAAAACAAACAATTGATTTTTTACAAGAAGAAATACAAAACATAAGAGAAGAACAGAGAAAAGAATGGAGATCACAAGATGATTTTAATAAACGTTTAGAAATTGTGATACAAAAGCCTAGAGATAAATGGGGCTGGCTTTTCTCTTTATTTAGAAAATAAAGGACCTATTAAAATCTTTTTCTGCTAATCTTGTACAAATCTGTTTAAAACTTTTAAAAATTTTAATAAGTACTTTCAGGTCGATACTTCCATAAGGATGTATCGGCTTTTTGTTTCCTAATCGTAAAAATTTGTATGCGATACAAAAAAGTAATATAAAATTGAACAAATGTATCACTATGCGATATTCGATCGTTATTAGATTTTTTCATCTAGGCCACCAGTAGAATAAAAAATCAACTGATATCAGTTGATTTCAGTTTAAAATAATACTTTTGAATAGTAGATTTTATTTTATATCATATCAAAATCTTACAAATTCCCGGGAAATATCTACAAATTTCTTAGTGATAAGAAATTATTCTACTTGTGACACTATGTCCGTAATAACTAGTAGTGATATATTAGAAAAACCTCTCCATAAAAATTTAATATATTACTTTTCGACGAAGTTTATTTAGTGTTCGAACTTTTTTAATATTGATTACATTATATTGCATTACATTGAAAAGCCCCCGAATAGTACAGGGGGCTTTTGTAGTTTCCAAGTTGGGTTTTATACTGAGTTCTAATGTCCTGTTTTTTCAAGGAGAATTTTAAAAGCAAATACTAAGTCTTCCTAATAAGGATAAGATTTCCTTCTCATTCCAACGTTATTAATTTGAACGTCGACACTTACTGTAACTTTTGCTTTTTTAAATGTATCATTCCAATTACCCTCATATTTTTTATAAATTTTTGGATTAACCATGTATAATTTTTCACCAAAACCAAATGCATCTCCACCGAATTTTTTTACTTCAGAAATCCCTTTTTCCATTGATTGTTTTATAACATTTTCAGCTGACTTTTCATATTTATTGAGTGTTTTAGCTTTATCAAAATTGGCATTACAAAATACCTCGTCAATATGGCCAATTGATTTTATTTTTATATTTATAATTGGAATATTATCCTTGATTTTAATTTCCGTCATAGATTTTACCCGAGTAAGCTCCATCGAATCAAATTCTTTTTTATTACATGGTATTTGGACATTCGTTTCTTTGATCAGATTATCAATAATTTGTATTGATTTTGCCGGTGGTCCATCTAACCATCCAACTAATTTTCCATCTCTGAAAATCCCTGTGCCATTTATCTTATCATAACTAGAAGTGACTTTATTAGCATTTTCAAGTGTTTCTGATGATTCACTTTCATTTTCTATGCTCACGCCATTTATTACTGGTTCCCTGCCACTACTAGAGATTGCAGAAATTGCCTGACGCATTAATGTTTCTTGATTTTCACCTAAAAGGGCTGATGTATTTTAAATTTTACCTACAATTGATTTAGCAGATATTTTATCTAGTGATGCTATGTTATTCATTATTTCACCGACGCTTTTATTTCTTGCAATAATAACTGGGATATTGACACGAACTTTGGAATCTCTTTCAAATACATCGAAAATATAATTCAATGATCTTTCTTTTGCTAATGTTTCACCAATTACGATAAGAGCAACATGAGAATATATATTTTGTCGCGATCCTTTCTTAGACACATTTCGTACAGCTTCTAAAATGGTCCTACCTTTTTCATCTAACGCAATTACTGGAACACTTTGAGAACCTGACTGTGTTGTAGTCGCAATTGCACTAGGATTAAAAATTTGAGTGATTACATGATATTTTTTTTCTTTTGGGAGGTAATCAATCCCTATTGCAACCACAATCGATACTTGATTTAATTCTTTATAGTTAGAGCAACCACCTAAAAGCATACTTACAATAAGAAATGAATTAAAAAATTTCTTTTTCACATTTTTTCTCCAATATCTTGGCTTCTTTGTATATATAAAATTTAAAAAGCAATATTCCTAAAGGAGTTCTGTTTCATATTATACTTTTCCATTTTTTGCAATTCAATGTACCATTTTCCAAATTCAGAAACATTAAATTTTCCCGTAACTAAATTTTTAAAAAAGTATTCTGCAATCCTACTATACTAATTGGAAAGAATGTAAGATTGATTATTTTAGTAAATAGAATGATCTTAATGATAAAAGTCTCTTTTTAAAAAAAGTAATTGAGTCTAAAATAAATGAATTGAGTAGATTTTAAAATAAAGTAGTTGTTTTTAGATTTAAAGATTGGCTAAAAGGTTGGTTTATCCAGTTTTTTTTGTTGGCATGAATTTTGCTTAATGAATACTAAGAAGAGGAAGTAGTTACTTCCGATTTTAGTTTGAGAGAAATAGGAGGTGTTTAATTTTTATTCAGTTTATAGGTGTAGGCACAAATATTACTATGTTCGGTTTCTGCAGTGATTTTTTGAGATGATCTGACATTCTAGATGTTTACAAAAAGCAAAAAATTTATAGTATTTTATTAGCTTTATCTTTTTCTATTATTTCGCTTTATTTTTTCTGAATATTCTAAAATAAAGGTGGGGCATTTATGGATTCTACTAATGAAAAAGGTCAGTTACAACGTTCCATGAAAAGTCGGCATTTGTTTATGATTTCACTCGGAGGAGTAATCGGTACAGGTTTATTTTTAGGTTCAGGTCTAACGATTAATCAAGCTGGTCCAGGGGGAGCGGTTGTTGCGTATTTATTCGGTGGATTGGTGATGTACCTTGTGATGGTTTGTTTAGGTGAACTGTCAATTACAATGCCAGTTACAGGTTCGTTTAAGACGTATGCTACCAAATACATTGGTCCTGGTACCGGATTTACGATTGGCTGGATGTATTGGCTTAGTTGGGCAACAACGGTTGGATTAGAATTCACTGCAGCTGGAATATTGATGCAAAGGTGGTTTCCACATGTACCAGTTTGGATCTGGTGTCTTGTGTTTATTGTTCTTTTGTTGGGTTTAAACATACTTAGTGTAAAAGGTTACGCAGAGGCAGAGTTTTGGTTTGCGGGAATTAAAGTATTTGCAGTTATAGCTTTTATACTGATTGGAGCAGCAATCATATTTGGGTTTGGTCATAAAGGCAGTTCGGCACCTTTGTTTACTAATTTTACAAAAGATGGTGGACTTTTCCCTCATGGGTTCTCAGCTATATTTTCAACTATGATGGCGGTAGTATTTGCATTTCAGGGTGCAGAAGTTGTTGGAATTGCAGCTGGTGAAAGTGAAGCACCAGAAAAGACTCTTCCTAAAGCAATTCGAAGTATCATTTTTCGTGTCCTAATTTTTTATGTGTTAGCAATTTTAGTATTAGCGGCTTTGATTCCATGGAGGCATGCAGGAGTGGTAGAAAGTCCATTTGTTGCAGTATTTGATAGTGTAGGTATTCCATATGCAGCTGATATTATGAATCTAGTTATTTTAACGGCGTTGCTATCTGTAGGTAATTCAGGATTATATGTATGTTCTCGTATGCTTTGGTCACTTTCTAAAAGTGGTATGGCACCCGCAGCTTTAGGTAAAGTAAATTCTCGTGGTGTTCCGTTTAATGCAGTATTGTTTAGTCTTCTTTTTGCACTAGTATCATTACTTACAAGTGTAGTATCTGCAGAAACAGTTTTTGTCGTTCTACTTTCTGTAACTGGACTAGCTGGAACATTCAGTTGGATGGCAATTGCCTTGTCGCAATACAATTTTAGAAGACAATTTATTAAAAATGGTGGAAATGTTAAGGATTTAAAGTACAAAGTTCCGCTGTTCCCATTAATACCTATTCTATGTCTTGTATTATGTGGAATTTCCATAGTATTTATGGCTTTTGATCCTACTCAACGTTCTTCCTTAATAGGTGGTTTAGGCTTCATGGGTGTAAGCTATCTTTATTACTTTTTACGCCATGGAAAAAATAAAGGAAAGATCGGTATTAAGAAGGATCATGGAGATGTACCAACTCATCAGAGTATTTGACCATTTTACATACAGCTTAAGATTCTTACACAAGTAATCAATTGCAAAAGATCATCTGAAAAGGAGGCTATTTAGTATGAAAAAACCTTACCTAGTTGTAGAGTGGAATGATAGTGAAACAGATGCAAAAGGGTGGTTAGTAGTATATAACTTTGTCAAAGGGTATGCTGGTGGAGGGACAAGAATGCATCCAACAGTGACAAGGGAAGAAGTTGAACGTTTGGCAGAGGCAATGGCTTACAAATATATGGCTTCAGAAAGTATCACTACAGGTGGGTGTAAAGCTGGTATTGCTTATGATTATAAAGCTCCAGATGCGTATGATGTATTAAGAAGATTTTTGATTGCGATGATGCCATATGTAGAAGCCGGAGTATCTTTAGGAAGTGATTTAGGTACTAAGTATGAGGATGTATTAAGAGTATTTGATGAATTTAATGTAGGAATCCCTTTAACAAAATCGATGAAGGAAGATGTAAGTGTAAAAAATGGTATAAAGGATTTTAATAATCTGCTAGCTTCTAAAATAGATTGTTTCCTTCTAAATGATGCTGTAACAGGCTACGGTGTTGCTTTTTGTGCAGATGAAGCATGGAAATTTAAAGGTGAAAATAAAGTAGCGAAAGTAGTTATTCAAGGATTTGGTTGTGTAGGAGCAAGTTGTGCGTTGAAATTATCACAGTTAGGTTATAAAATTGTCGGCATTTCTGATGCAAATCTATTAGTGACATGTGAAGAGGGGTTAGATGTACAGAAGTTAATCGACCACAAAAATTCACATGGAGAAATGAATCAGGAGTTTTTTGCATCGAACTATGTGGTAAGAAGCAATACTGAATGGCTTGATGTAGACTGTGACATCTTGATTCCGGCAGCTTTAGAGGATGTAATTAATGTATCAAACGCTAATAAAGTAAAGGCGAGTTTAATTGTAGAGGCTGCAAATATTCCAATCTCGGCTGAAGGGGATCAGATCATCAAACAAAGAGGTATCGATGTGGTGAATGATTTTGTAGCGAACTTAGGCGCAATTAGATTTTATGACGCCGTTATTTTTGGATTAGTGAAACCTGAACCTCAGACAGTTATCGATGATATTGAAAGATTAAGTAGAAAGAATACCTTTAACTTATTTACAGAAGCTAAAAAGCAAAAACGATATCAAAGAGATATTGCTTGCGAACTTTTTGAGCCAACAGTTAGAGATTTGATTGAGTGTTAAAATAAGTTGAAAAACGAAAGCCCACAAAGAAAACAAATTTCTTTGTGGGTTTTCATCATTTATAGGCAATTTCAATAGCCTTTTTATTATGAACTAGGTTAATAGATTCACAAATAGCAAACTTTTTGAATGAGTTAAAAATGACGGTTTTGAGTGGATTTTAATTTCATTTTTCACGAATTAGATCCGTAAATACAGCCTAGATTTAATAATAATAGGAAATACGGAGTTGGCATGGGTTTTGCATAATGTAATGTATAACGAAAATGGAAGGCTAATTTACCTTAAATTTTCTATATACATGCAATAAAAAAATACATTAGTAACCATTTTAATTGCCCAGTGGAAGTTAGAAAATACCAAGAAAATTAATGAAGAGGTGATCATATTGCCGGGGGCATTACATGGTATCAAAATTATTGATTTAACTAGAGTACTAGCGGGTCCCTTTTGTACGATGATCCTTGGGGATCTTGGGGCTGAGGTAATCAAAATTGAAAGTATTAGTGGTGGTGATGAAACACGGGGATGGGGGCCTCCTTTTGTTGAAGGAGAAAGTGCTTATTATTTATGTGCTAATCGAAACAAGCAAGGGATTACTTTAAATTTAAAGGATGATAAGGGGAAAGAGGTTTTAAAAAAACTTATTTCTGAAGCTGATGTTGTCGTCCAAAACTTTAAACCTGGAACTTTAACAAAACTAGGTTTTTCCTATGAAGAAATGAAAGCGATGAAAGAAGATATTATTCTTGCATCAATTAGTGGATTTGGTAGTAGAGGAACTAACGCTTCACTTCCTGGATATGATTATATCATTCAGGCGATGTCTGGTTTAATGAGCATTACCGGTGAGAAGGAAGGCGAGCCAACAAAAGTGGGAGTTGCCATTTCAGACGTATTAACAGGGTTATTTACATGTATTGGAATTCTTGCTTCATTACAGCATCGAGATCGTACAGGGGAAGGACAAGAACTTGACATTTCACTATTTGACTCGCAATTGGCTGCATTAGTAAATGTGGCAAGTAATTATTTATGTAGTGGCGTTATACCTGAGCGATTAGGAAATTATCATCCTAATATTGTTCCATATCAAGTTTTTTCAGCAAGTGATGGTGAGATGGTGATCGCAGTTGGTAATGATCAGCAATTTAATCGTTTTGCTTTACTAATTGAAGAACCGATTTTATTAGGTGAATTATATAGGACTAATGCTGGTCGGTTACAGTATCGAAAACAAATTGAGGAAATAATCTCAAATAAAATAAAAACAAAAAGTAAAAATGAGTGGAAAGTTCTCTTAGATAAAATTGGTATTCCAAATGGACCGATTTATAACGTAAGTGAAGCCCTGCAGTCTGAACAAGCTAGATCAAGGGATATGGTACTAGAAGTAAACCATCCATTCATAGATGATTTAAAGTTAGTTGGTTCACCATTAAAATTATCAAAAACACCTGTTGAAGTAGTAAGACATCCTCCATTGCATGGAGAACATACTGAAGAAGTGATGAGTAAACTTGGTTATTCACAATCTGATATAGAGGAAATGAAACGAAATAATACAATTTGAGGAGGAAATAAAATGAATTTTTCATTAACTGAAGAGCAAAAAAGTGTAAGAAAGGTAGTTAGATCGTTTGTAGATCGTGAAATTATACCATTTATAAAGGAATGGGATGAAAAAGGACATTTTGAGGTAAATATTCTAAAACGACTTTCTGAACTGGAACTAATGGGTGTATGTATTCCAGAACAATATGGTGGAGTTGGAATGGACTATAATACTTTAGCAATCGTATGCGAGGAACTAGAGCGCGGGGATACTGCTTTCCGTACGGCTGTTTCAGTACATACGGGATTAAATAGCATGACATTATTACAGTGGGGAACAAAAGAGCAAAAGAAAAAGTATCTAGTTCCTCAAGCGCGAGGGAAGAAAATTGGCGCATTTGGGTTAACAGAGCCAAATGCAGGATCTGATGTAGTAGCAATGGCGACAACAGCAGTAAAAGATGGTGATAGCTATATATTAAACGGATCAAAAACATGGATCTCTTTATGTGATGTAGCTGATCATTTCTTAATCTTTGCAAAAACAAATCATGATTTAAAGCATCACGGAATTTCTTGTTTTATCGTAGAACGTACTTTTGAAGGGGTTACTACAAAACCAATTAAGGGGAAAATGGGAATTAGAGCTGGAAACACTGGAGAAGTATTTTTAGATGATGTCAGAGTACCAGCTGAGAACCTATTAGGATTCGAAGGTGAAGGATTTAAAATTGCAATGTCAGCGCTTGATAATGGGAGATTTACAGTTGCAGCTGGTGCTTGTGGATTGATTCAAGCATCACTTGAAGCTAGCGTAAAATATTGTCATGAGCGAAAAACTTTTGGTAAAGAAATCGGAAAACATCAATTAGTACAACAAATGATCGCTAAAATGTCTTCAAATCTTGAAATCTCCCGTCTACTAGTCTATAAAGCTGGTTGGTTAAAAAATAGTGGTAAACGTAACACTAGAGAAACATCACTAGCAAAATGGATTTCTTGTAATGCAGCGAATGAGGCAGCTAATGATGCTGTACAAATTCATGGTGCATATGGATTTTCAAATGAGTTCCCAGTAGAGCGTTATTTAAGAAATTCAAAAGCACCAGTCATTTATGAAGGAACAAGAGAGGTTCATACAATTATGCAGGCTGAATATGACCTAGGTTATAGGGAAGATAAAATTTTAAGAAAAATGCTTCCAGCTTGGCCATTCGAAGAGGTTAAAGTAGAAGCTGTTAAATCTTAATAAAAAACTTGAGTATAAAATAAATTGATCGTTAGTGTTCCAATGTAATTGCATAGGAGAAGGGAGTGTTTCGTAATGAAAATTAGCGGTGGAAAAGCAGTAGTCAATGTTATGGCCAAGGAAGGGGTAAATAAAGTTTTTTGTGTACCTGGTGAGAGTTATCTAGGTGTTATGGATGCGTTATATGAACATCCAGAAATTAGTTTGATTTCAGCTCGACATGAAGGTGGAGCTTCGTTTATGGCGGAAGGGTATGCAAAAGCATCCGGTGAAGTGGGTGTCTGTATGGCAACACGTGGAGTTGGAGCTTCAAACTTGGCGATTGGAATTCATACTGCCAGCCAAGATTCCACTCCTTTAGTTGCGCTAATTGGACAAGTTGAGCGTCCTTTTAAAGAAAAGGAAGCATTTCAAGAGGTCAATCTTGTAGGGATGTTTAGCCATTTGTGCAAATGGACAGTGGAGATTGATCGAGTAGAACGAATTCCAGAGCTTTTACATCGTGCATTTCATATTGCTAGGTCAGGGCGTCCTGGACCAGTGTTAGTTGCATTACCTCATGACATGCTAGAAGATACAGCCGAAATGGTCGAAATCCCAGTCTATCAGTCACAGCCGGCTCGTCCACATAAAGAGAGCGTTCAGCAAGTAGTAGAAATGATTCAAAATGCCAAACGGCCGATTCTTATAGCTGGTGGGGGAGTCATTCGTTCACAGGCTGTCCCTTTATTAGTTAAATTTGCTGAAACAGTTCAAATGCCTGTCGTTACTGCATTCCGTCGTTTCGATGCGTTTCCAAATTCGCATCCTTGTTATGCTGGCTGGCTCGGCTTTGGAACACCAAAGTATTTACTTGAAGCGATTGACAATGCAGACTTAGTGATTGCACTAGGTACAAGATTTTCCCAAGTAGGAACGCAAGATTATTCATTGCTTTCAGGAAAAGGAAAACTGATTCACATTGATATTTCAGAGGATGTATTCGGAAAAGTTTATGCTCCTTCTTTGGCAGTTACAGCTGATGCAAAAGCTTTTTTAGTAGAAGCATTAACAATTGCTTTATCTACGCCTTTAAATTCAAATGAAATGCGAGTAGAAAAGCTTCATAACGAATACATGAACTTTTCAAAGGCGAAGGAAGATTACACGGACGAATTTGTAGATCTGGATGGTTTTATGTATGATATCGTCTCGCATCTTCCAAAAGATACGATTATTACGAATGATGCAGGGAACTTCTTTGGCTGGCTATCTAGATATTATCGCTTTGAGCATGAAAATACATATGTCGGACCAACATCCGGAGCGATGGGGTATGGATTGCCGGCTGCTATTGGTGCAAAACTTGCTCAACCGCATAAAACAGTTGTTTCCTTCTCAGGAGATGGGGGCTTCATGATGACGCTGCAGGAAATTGAAACAGCCGTACGTTACAACATACCTGTCATTTCGATTGTGATAAACAACAATATGTATGGAACAATTCGAACACATCAAGAAAAGCATTTTCCAGATCGAGTAATCGGAACAGAGCTGTCTAATCCGAACTTTGCTGAGCTTGCGAGTTTATTTGGAGCATATGGTCAGAAGGTCGAAAAAAATACTGATTTTGCGCCGGCACTTAAGAAGGCATTATCATCAGGACGGCCAGCTGTTATCGAAGTTGTAACTAATCCGAAGATTTTATCTGCTGGTCAAGATAAGTCAAAAATGAATTTATCTTATAGTAAATAATGGGCTTTTTATTTAATTGAAAAAAATCTTATTGGGGGAAACGATATGCGTTATGCAAACTATATTAATGGTCAATGGAAACAACCTACGTTAGGTGAATATCGGGAAAATTACAGTCCTCATAATGGAGATTCATTAGGGGAGTTTCCTTCAAGTACACAAGAGGATGCACGACAAGCTATTCTTGCTGCGAAAACCGCCTTTTTATCATGGAAGAGACTTTCATACCAACAACGAGCTTCATACCTCCAAAAAGCAGCAGATCTATTAAAGGCAAAAGTCCATGAAGTAGGCCGTGATTTAACACTAGAAGAAGGAAAAACACTTGCTGAGGGTATTGGAGAAACACAGCGCGCAATAAGTATCCTTGGATATTTTGCAGGTGAAGCGAGGCAGCCAGTCGGAGAAGTAATTCCTTCAGGTAATCCAAATACCTTTTTATATACAACTCGAACGCCAATTGGGCCAATTGGATTGATTACTCCATGGAATTTTCCAATTGCAATTCCCGTATGGAAAATGGCTCCTGCACTTGTTTACGGAAATACCGTAGTTATTAAACCGGCGGATTTGACTCCAAAATCTGTTTACCATGTTATAAAAGCGCTTGATGAGGCTGGTATTCCAGCAGGGGTTGTAAACTGTGTATTTGGTAGAGGTTCTATCGTTGGTACAGAATTAGTAGAACATCCTTATATAAAAGCAATCTCATTTACAGGATCTAATCAGGTTGGAAATCAGATTCAGCAGAAGGCTACAACAAAAGGAAAGAAAGTACAAATGGAATTAGGTGGGAAGAATCCACTGATCGTACTTGCTGATGCAGATATAGAAAAAGCAATTGAAATTGCCGTGAGCGGTGCTTTTAGATCTACTGGTCAAAAGTGTACAGCAACGAGTAGGGTGATTGTGGAAGAAGCTATTTATGAAAAATTCCGTGACAGGCTTGTAGAACGTACAAAAACATTAAAAGTTGGAAATCCACTTCATGAAGATACTTTTGTCGGTCCAGCTGTTTCCAGGTCACAACTTGACGGTGTACTTGCTATGATTGAAGCTGGAAAGGACGAGGCAACCCTATTATGCGGTGGAGAAGTTCCTGCGGATGAAGAACTAAAAAATGGTTTCTATGTACAGCCCACAATCTTTGAAAATGTCTCCCCGGATGCTCGTATTGCCCGAGAAGAAATATTCGGACCTGTTATAGCACTCTTTAAAGTGAAAAACTATGAGGAAGCAGTAGGAATGGCTAATGATACTGAATATGGTTTAAGCGCAGCAATTTGTACAAATAATTTCACATTAGCACAGCGCTTTGTTGAAGACATTGAAGTTGGTCTTGTACATGTAAATAATGAAACAGCAGGTTCAGAGCCACAAGTACCATTTGGCGGCTGCAAAAATTCAAGCACTGGGTCCCGCGAACAAGGAAAGACGGCAATAGACTTTTATACACAAGTCAAAACGGTTTATATGGACCAATTGTAATCAGTTAGGTTGAAAATAAAAGAGGCTGCCTCATAAGTCAGGTTTAACTGACACAAAAGGCGCCTCTTTTTTAATTGCAAAAATAACAATGTTGATCAACATATTTATTGGTATCTCAGCTACAGTTTTTTTTTTGTAGTGTTTAAGTTAGCTTTTTTATAGATAATTAGAGTAGAATTTTACAAAAGTTATTCGATTTAGTTAGAATTTGGGCATATTCGCAAGTTTTCCTTTTGAAAGTATGTACTAATGTACAGTATTAATGTCGAAATACCCTAACTGGTATGGGTAATTTTTAATTTTAATTGCGATTCTTCTAGATTTAATTGCAGTTTTGCTGATTTTATTTGCGGTTAACTGATTTTAATTGCAGTTTTGGCCATTTTAATTGTGATTTACAGATTTTATTTGCAGTCTATTGTTTAATGTTTAATTGCACCACGGCATCATTTATTTGCACAGTTGACCTACTTATTTGCATTAAAACCCTCTTCTTACCCTTTATAAACATTTATTTGTAAAAATCTAATTCACTACAGTACTTACGCACTAATCTAGCTGCTTTTGACTGGCTGATTTCTAAATCATCAGCTACTTTTCTTGTATTCCTAAATTTTGTATAAGAATTTATTACTATGTTTTTCTCAACTTCTTCTAGGGAAGCTAAAAGCGAGCAATTACTTACTACTTCATTGACCGGACTCTCTTTTTTATTTTCAATTAATAAATCAGTCAAGTCTTGCACTTTTATTATGCCATCACTTGTGACGACGAGGCTTTCAAGCATATTTTCTAACTGTCGTATATTTCCAGGCCATGAATAGTTATAAAAAGTATTCAAAGCTTCTTCAGAAATGATTGTATTCATTTGGTGTTTTCTATTAAACTCTGAAAGAAAATGGTAGGTTAGTGGAATGATATCTTCTTTTCTTTCTCGCAATGGTGGAATTTTTAAATTTACTACATGAAGGCGATAATATAAATCTTCTCTAAATTCTTTATTCTGTACCATTTCATATAAGTTTCGATTAGTAGCAGAAAGGATGCGAATATTTACTTTTTTGGGTTGTTTGCCACCAACAGGCATAAATTCAAATTCTTGAATAACTTTTAAAAGCTTTGCTTGAACCTTAGGTGATATATCTCCAATCTCATCTAAAAATACGGTTCCTCCGTCTGCAAGTTCTAAAAGTCCTTGTTTGCCACCTTTTGTTGCACCAGTAAATGCGCCATCTTTGTATCCGAAAAGTTCTGATTCTAGTAGTTCTTCCGGGATTGTTGCACAGTTTAAAGATAAAAAAGGAGCTTTATTTCGGTTGCTCTTCTGATGGATGTATTTTGCGATTACTCCTTTTCCCGTACCAGATTCTCCTTGAATTAATACTGTTGCATCTACTTTAGCAACCTTTTCACAAAACTTAACGATATTACTCATTTCCTTGTTATTTGTAATGATATTATTTTTATAAATTTCAGCTTGAGCAGCTTCATTTATTTCTTGCTCATCTGGTATGTATAAGTCTTTATAGCTTGCATCTTGTGATGTGGTGATAATCAGCTCAATTTCCTGCTGATCATTTAGTAAAGGAATGGCTGTTGTGATGATTTCTTTTCCAACATAACTTATTTGTTTCATAATGACCGTCTTCTTTTCTTTAAATAAACGTGGGAGAATAAGAGGCTTCCAGTATTCTTTTGAAAGTAATTCATCGTTTGATTTTCCTACGACATCTTTTAGTTTGATACCATAATGTCTTTCACAAGCCTTGTTTATATACACGATACGGGCATCTTTATCAAGTACATAAAATTCATTAGGAGAATTGTCCAATATTTTTTGAAGGATCTCATTACTGAACTCAAGTTTTAGCTTGTCATTCGTTGTATTTGGCAAAACGTAACCTCCTCTAAAAACATCTAATCTCACAAAATAGTAAGTTGAGTTAAAATTGACTGAATTGAGTAAATTATAAGATAATTACCTCGATTTGGAAATAGATAAATAGTGTTACCTCCTTATGTTAAAGCAAAATATAAAATTGGCATAAATCTTGCTTAAGATAATGAATAAAGGATGGAATTTCGTTTCAAATGAAATCCCAGAAAAGGAGGAGTCATTATTATGTCTACAAAGGGAACAGCACATACTTTACAAACTTCATTGCCGTATAAAACATATGTAAGCCAAGAGGTATTCGATACAGAAAGAAAAAAGATTTTTAGTAAAAATTGGATCTTCGTAGGTCATACAAGTCAAGTTAAAAACGTCGGTGATTTTTTTACTTTTGAGGTTGCTGGTGAATCTATATTAGTTACGCATGCTAATGATGGCAAAATACGCGCGTTTTATAATATTTGCCCACATCGTGGTACAAAAGTGGAGCAAAGTGAAACAGGTAATAAAAAGATCTTACAATGTATTTATCATGGCTGGACCTTTAATTTAGATGGGCATGTAAATCGAGCACCAAACTTTAAAAATATTGACTTAGGAGAATATAACTGCTTAAAATCGGTCCAATTAGAAATTCAGCGCTCTATGATTTTTGTAAACTTGGATCGGAAAGCCAATGCTTTTTCTGTTGAATATGAAGAGTTAATAAATGAACTAAACCGTTACCCTTTCATGGATTCATTACAACTAGTTAAAGAAAACCGCCGTTTGATTAAAGCAAATTGGAAAGCAGTAGTTGATAATTTCTTAGAGTGTGACCATTGTCCATTGGCACATCCTTCATTCGCTAAAACGTTTGATTTATCGAATTACAGCATCGTTCCTTGTGATAAATTCTCTTACCAGTGTTCAAATGTTAAGAACCAAGATGACAGCTTAACTCGTTTTTACTGGATTTGGCCAAATATGATGATGAGTGTATATCCTGGAAGTGGAAATATGACGACTACACAATTGATCCCAATTGATGCCAACCAAACGTTAGCAGTCTATCGCTATTTCTTTTTGAATGAAGAAATTTCGAAAGAAGAAGAAGAAATGATTAAATTTGTTGATCAAGTCCGAGAAGAGGATTTTGATTTAGTAGAATTATTGCAAACAGGTTTACATTCTAAAGCATTTGATAATGGTATCTTTTCTCCGACTGAGAACGCGATGCAACACTTCCATGAAATGATTAAAGTAGCGATCGACTTATAATCTAGTTAATTGAGAATGGTAATTCGAGACATGTATTTAAAAAAGCTAAGTATTTGAATTCATAATGAAGAATTTAGAAGGATCATACTCAGCTTTTCTTTTTTATTTTTTGAAAACGCTTAATTTTTTCTATTAATCTATTCGTAAAAAAGGGGAGGTTAACCACTGTTAATTTTAATTTATAAAAGTTTTTAAAAATATCACAATTTGTTCTAAATGCAAATCACTCATTGTGTTTATATAGAATACATGAGGTGAATAATTTGAAAGTTGATTCGATCGGTGGAACTGAACAAATTCTTAATAATATGAATAAAACATTGATACTTGCAAAAAGAGTAAGATTAAGACCAACTAAAGAACAAGAAACACAATTATGGAAATCAGTGGGAACTGCCAGATGGGCTTATAACTGGGCATTGGCCAAACAAAAAGAAAGCTATAAAAACAAAGGGAAGTTTATTTCTGATGGCCTGTTAAGAAAAGAATTAACAAGATTAAAACAAACAGATGAATTTTCATGGCTGTATGAAGTATCGAATAATATTACAAAACAAGCGATAAAAGATCTTTGTCATGCGTATGAAAAGTTCTTTAAAGGGTTAGCAGATCAACCACGATTCAAAAGTAAAAGAAAATCAAAACCATCCTTTTATAACGATAATGTAAAGTTGAAAGTAAAAGGAAAGAAAGTGTTAATTGAAAAAGTCGGTTGGGTTGTAACTTCTGAATTGATATCGGATGAAAAATACTATAATCCTAGAATTAGTAACGATGGAAAATACTGGTATATATCTGTAGGGATTGAAGAATTAAAACCAACAGTTGAACATACAAATGTTTCACTGGGTATTGACATAGGGATAAAAAAATTAGCCGTTTGTTCAGATGGCACCAAGAAGAACAATATTAACAAGACAGATACTGTTAAAAGTGTAGAGAAACGTCTACGTAGGTTGCAGCGTCGAGTTTCTCGTAAATATGAAATGAATAAGGAGGGAAACCGTTTCGTCAAAACAAGCAACATTATAAAAATCGAAAAAAAGATGCAACACCTCCATAGAAGGTTGAAAAATATCAGACTAAATCATCTTCATCAATCCACGAGCGAGATCGTGAAAACCAAACCTTATCGCATCATAATGGAAATTCTAAATATTAAAGGGATGATGAAGAATAAGCACCTTTCAAAAGCAATTGCAAAGCAGTGTTTATTTAAATTCAAACGCCAAATTCAATATAAATGTGAAAAATATGGCATTGAATTTGTTGAAGCTGATATTTGGTACCCATCTTCTAAAATGTGTTCAAGTTGTGGGAAATTGAAAAAAAATTTAAAGCTATCAGACCGATTATACAAATGTGAATGTGGTCATGAAATTGATCGAGATTTAAACGCAGCAATCAACTTGTCACGATATAAATTAGTAACTGTTACCTAGACGTCATAACTGTACATGTAGGATTCGTTGTATCCGAATTTACGCCCTTGGAGTGTTATACCAAACGAAAGTAGCCTAACTAGGCAAAATCGGACACGTAGAAAAGGGAAATAAACGAAATCTATAAAAATAATCGTTTTTTATTGATTTTTATAAGTTTTTGGCAACGGGTATCAAATGAAAAAGTTACTGTATGTATTAAGTGCGATACCAGCTATTGGGTCACTCTCAGTTATTAATAAGGTAGAGCCATATGTTCTTGGAATGCCGTTTGTTTTATTTTGGACGATATTATGGGTTTTTCTTACGGCTATATTTTTATTAATAGTGAATAAACTTGATCCCGCTAATAAAGGGGGCGATTAATAGTGAATTCAGCTTTAATTGTTATCCTTGGCTTTCTAGCTTTATCAATTTGGTTAGGCTTACAAGCACGTAAAGGTAAAGAGATGACTTTTGAGCAGTGGTCAATTGGTGGACGAGGTTTTGGTTCTCTTTTTGTTTTTCTATTACTAGCAGGAGAAATGTTTACGACATTTACTTTTATGGGGGCATCGGGAAGTGCCTACTCTTTTGGTATGCCGGCAGTCTATGCTTTTAATGCCTTCTACTTTATTATAGCTTATTGGCTTTTACCTCCTGTTTGGAAGTATGCAAAAGAAAATAACGTTGTGTCACAAGCTGATTTTTATACGAAAAAGTATAATAGTTCAGCACTCGGCGTTCTTGTTTCAGTTATTAGCATTATTTCAATCATTCCATATTTAACGATGCAGTTAAAGGGTCTAGGGATTATTGTTTCCGAGGCTTCATATGGAAAAATTCCTCAGAGTATTGCTATTACGATTGCCGTGGTTACGATCGCAATTTATGTAACAGTTTCGGGTATTCATGGTTCAGCTTGGACGGCTGTTATTAAGGACTTTTTAATTTTATTTGTTGTGATCTTTTTAGGGGTCTATTTTCCAGTACATTATTATGGTGGTTTTCAGCCGATGTTTGAGGCTATCCAAACTGCTAAACCTGACTTTTTGATATTTCCAGAGAAAGGTTTAAGTGTTTCTTGGTTTATTACAACTAGTATCATGCTAGCACTTTCCTTTTACATGTTTCCTCATATGCTCATGGGAGTTTTTTCTTCAAAGAGTGCAAAAGCTCTTCGATGGAATGCTGCATTTATGCCAATCTATCAAATTATTATTGTCTTTTCATTATTTGTTGGATTCGCTGCTATTTTAAAAGCTCCAACTTTAAAAGGTGGAGATGTGGATTTAGCTTTATTTAAACTCGCAAAGATTTCATTTGATCCATGGTTTGTTGGGATCATTGGTGCCTCAGGTGCTTTAGCGGCACTTATTCCAAGTTCATTGGTTTTAACATCTGCAACTACAATCTTAACGAAGAATGTCTACAAGGTTTTGAAGCCGAATACAACAGATGATCAGCTTATAAAATTAACCCGACTTCTAGTACCAATCATTGCACTAGTAACACTTTATTTTACCTTAAATGGTGGCGATACAATTATGACACTGTATATTATGGCATACAGCTTTATGGCACAATTGTTCCCGGCGTTGTATTTTAGTCTCTGGAAAAAGAATCCTGTAACAGTTCAAGGTGCATCTGCCGGAATCATAATTGGTGTTGCAGCCGTTACGTATTCCACAATAACTGGCACAACGCTAGCAACTTTGTTTCCATCGTTTCCGCATATCGTACAAGATATTGATGTTGGTTTAGTTGTAATGGTTATTAATTTTACTGTAACGCTAGTAGTAAGTAGGGTTACAAGAAAACGAAAATTTGTAGTAGAAAAGAACGATCAGATGCTTACTAATTTCTAAAGAAAATGGATAACGAATTATTTATTTTAGGAGAAAGGAAGTGGTTCAATTATGACTGACTTTAAACACCTATTCTCAAATGTGACGATTGGAAATACCGAACTTAAAAATAGAATTTTATCGACAGCACATCAAACGAATTATGTAGAAAATGGCATTCCTACTCCTGAAATGACCGCCTATCATGTTGCCCGTGCGAAGGGGGGAGCTGGACTTATTATTCTTGAAGCGGCAGCAGTTCACTCATCAGGCATGCTTACTTCACATACAATCGCGGGATTTGATGAAAAAGTAGTACCTGCTTATGCAGAAATTGCAAAACAACTCCATCAATATGGCACGAAAGTTTTTAGTCAGCTATTTCACGGAGGTAGAGAAGTCGTATCAAGCGATTACCGTAATGCTGCTTGGGCGCCGTCTTCTGAACCAAGTTTTCGATTTGGAATAATGCCTAGACCGATGAACATTGATGAAATTAAAGATGTCATAGAGGGATATGCTTATTCAGCTTTATTAGCTAAAAAAGCTGGTCTTGACGGAGTAGAAGTTTGTTGCTCTCATGGTTATTTACCAGCACAATTTTGGTCTAGCCATACGAACTATCGAACAGATGAATACGGTGGTACTTTTGAGAACCGAATGCGTTTTATCGTCGAAATAGTACAACGTATCTGGGAAAAAGTGGGTGAAGATTTTACCGTAGGAATTCGAATGAGTGCAGACGAAATGACGATGGATGGAACGAAAGTAACAGACGCTGTGAAAATCGTCGAGCACTTAGTTGAAAATGTTAGAGTAGATTTTATCAATGTAACATCTGGTGATTCAAGTACATATGCAGGTTCGACTCATATTGTTCCACCTTCTCCAATCAAACATGCTTATAATTCTTCACATTCATTTAAAATTCGGATGGCTGGAGCGGTTCCAGTTTTTGTCGGCTCGCGAATCATAGACCCTATGGATGCAGATCGCATAGTTGGCTCAGGAAGAGCGGATGTTGTTGGAATGACACGAGCTTTAATCGTTGACCCTGAATTACCGAATAAAGCAATGAGAGGCGATCTACATTCAATTGATGCATGTTTAGGATGTATTCAAGCATGCATTGGTCACTATTCTAAAGGCCTTCCTATTGGATGCGTTCAAAATCCGATGGCAGGTAAAGAAAAAGAATTATTACCGCTTGTTCAAAGTGTAAAAGTAAAACAAAAAGTGCTTGTCATTGGTGCAGGTCCTGCTGGATTACATGCTGCTATAACTGCTGATGGTGAAGGACATGAAGTAATTTTAGTTGAACAAAGTGATGAGATTGGTGGATTGCTAAGAAAAATGAGAAAGGCCCCAATGCGACAAGAAGTAGCTGAAACGATGTTAGACAATTATATAAGAAAGCTATCTAAAAGTAAGATAGACGTCCAGCTTGGAAAGAAAATTACCATTGATAAAATAAAAGAGATAAAACCCGATGTCATTATATGTGCAGTAGGATCTAGACCATACTTTCCACATGTAGAGGGCATCGATGACCCGAGAATCATAACAGTTGATGAGCTTTTCAGCGGAACTTCTATCCAGGTTGGAAGACGTGTACTGGTATTTGATTTAATTGGCGATTGGCCAGGAATAGAGGCTGCTATACACTTAAAGGAGAAAAATCATGATGTTTCCTTGTTTTCCGCTAAGGTTCACATAGGAAAAGAACTTCATTCATATCTAGTAAATGAATATCTAAAAAGACTCTATCAATTAAAGGTAGATGTTCGCCCGCACTTTGATTTTGGAGGTATTCATAATAACCAGGTCAAATTGAGAAATCTTTTTACTCATGAGACTGAATTGATTAACGACTGGGATACAATTGTACTTGCAATGGGACGAGTACCAAATTTTGAGCTTTTTGAACAAGTGAAAAGTATGGCACCAGTTGTTCGACAAATTGGGGATTGTTTAGCACCTCGTACAATTGAGGAAGCTACTTATGAAGGCCTGACATCTGCTCTTGAAATAGGAGTTGTTTCTTCTGAGGTTCATGTATAACTGAATTAGACTTAAAAGAACCTAATCAAAAAAAGATTAGGTTTTTTAGACTGTTGAAAAATTAGTTTGTCAATATTATGAGTAAAGTATATTAATATTTTTGCGTATGTACTTAGTCATGAGCCCGTTATGAGTAAGTTATTTTCAACTTCTCGCTAAATAACTAACTCATGGACCCGCAACTTCAAGCTTGTTGAAATACTCATGCCCCTTTTATGAGTATTTCAATATCCTTATAATTTTTAAAAAGATGCAAGAAAAACCCAATTCTATTAGTCTTCTTGTAAATTATTTACACGTTTAAATTCTTCTTTTAATTCATTTATATACTTTTTTTCAGTTGATGAAAGCGGAGGATACTCACTTCGAACACAACCAACATAAAAAGGACGATGGAAAGGATTAATCAGTTCGATGGCAAAGGCTTCCCCAGATTGAATGAGTGACTCATTTTGCACAACAAAGTCTGTACCAATTGTTATAGCAATATTTTCATTGACAGCACTTCTAATACTATCGAGATTATTTGTTGTAAATAAGATCTCAGTTTTGTCTTTTAAAAATTCATCGTAATACCATTTTAGATATTGTTCTTCATGAATTACAAACGTCTCGTTTGATAAATCCTTAATCGTTAACTGGTTACATTCGGCTAGCGTATGATTTTTACTGACACAAACATTGATATTCACCTCTTGAAATATATCGAATACCAGATCTTTATTATTTTGTAATAGTTGATCATATATCCAAATCAAACCGAAACGTGCATTCTTTTGTCTTACCTCATTTAAAATATCTAGCGAGCTTTTACCATTAACTTTAATCTTAGTGTTTGGACTATCAAATTTAATTAATTTAATGACACCAACGATATAATGCATTAGTCCAGGTACAGAAGCAATAGTAATCTCTTTTTGGATTTCATTTTTGTTGATAGCTAACTGCTTTAATTTTTCAGCATGGGCTAGCACATGAAGAGATTTTTCAATTAATTCTTCGCCCTCAGGTGTTGGAATTGTTCCTTGTCTTAAACGTGTAAAAATTTTAAAACCGAATTCGTCTTCTAAATTATTTATGGCTTGTGAGATTGCTGAAACAGAAATATGTAAATTTTTTGCGGACATTGATAGTGATTTCGTTTTTGAAACATCTACAATGTAAGCTAAATGGTCTAAATTCATTTATTTGCTCCTTAAGAAATGGTTAACTATATTTAAGTATAATTAAATATATTTTAACCTATTTTAATTTTATAATAATTTTTGGGGATAATTTTTAATCAAATCCTAATAAAGTATTTAAGGGGAATATAGATGAGGAGAAACAACCGTAAAAATTCGAAAGCGTTATCATTTTCACTAGCTTTATCTTTATTAAGTATGTCAGTTATGAGTACGCCGGCGTATGCAACACCAAAAGAGGCTGAACCTGTAAATGTGCTTGCATCTAAAAAGAATAAAGATGAGAAGGATTTAGTAAACTTTCGAATTATGGAAACGACAGATATCCATACAAATTTATTAAACTATGATTACTACAAGGATGCAGCATACGAAAAAGTTGGATTAGCTAAGACTGCTACTTTAGTAAAAGATGCTCGTAAAGAAGTTCAAAATAATGTTTTAGTCGATAATGGGGATTTAATACAAGGTACTCCACTAGGTACTTATGAAGCAAAAATTGACCCATTAAAAAAAGGAGAAGTTCATCCTGTATTTAAAGCAATGAACATAATGGGTTATGATATTGCAACTTTAGGTAATCATGAATTTAACTATGGATTAGACTTTTTAAATGAAGCATATAATGATGCGGATTTTCCGTACATTAATGCAAACGTTTACGTAGATGATCACGATAAAAATCCTAATAATGATCAGAACAAATTTACTCCTTATAAAATCATTAAGAAAAAAATGATTGATGAGCAAGGAAAGAAGCAAGAAATTAAAATCGGCTTTATTGGGTTTGTACCACCTCAAATCAATGAGTGGGACAAGGCAAATCTTGATGGGAAAGTTATTACTAAAAATATAGTAGAAACAGCTAAAAAATTCATTCCTGAAATGAGAAAAGACGGTGCAGATGTTATTGTTGCAATGACTCATTCAGGTTTTAATGCAAATAAAGAAAATACTGAAGACGTTATTTATTCTTTAAGTGAAGTACCTGGTATTGATGCAATTACGTTTTCTCATACACATAAGGTATTCCCGGCAAAATCAGAGGCTACACTTGATGCATTATTTTTAGGGGCAGATAAAAAGCCATTACCTGGTGTTGATAATTCGAAAGGAACAATTAATGGCGTACCTGCTGTTCAAGCGGGATACGGTGGTGGTTCATTAGGATTAATTGACCTAACACTTAAAAAAGAAAAAGGAAAATGGTCAGTAGTCAATTCCCAGTCTTCAACTAGAGAAATATGGGCTGATGTAAAGGATCCTGCTACAGGTAAAACAAAAACAGAAAGCACAGTAGCTCCAGATCAAGAAATCGTAAATGCTGTTAAACCAAATCATGATGCAACAGTTAAGTATGTAAATACGCCAATTGGAACAACTACTGATGATATCCATAGTTACTTTTCATTGATACAAGATGATCCATCGATTCAAGTTGTTACAAATGCACAAAAATGGTTTGTAGAAAAATATATTGCTGAAAAGAAACCAGAATATAAAGAATTACCAATTTTATCAGTAGGAGCTCCATTCAAAGCTGGCCGTAATGGTGTAGCTGAGTATACTGAGATTAAAAAAGGCGACCTTACGATAAGAAGTGCAGGCGACCTTTATCTTTATGATAATACGTTAAAAGCAATTAAAGTAAAAGGTTCTGTAGTTAAAGAATGGATTGAAATGACGGCAGGTAAATACAATCAAATTGATCCTAATAAAACAGAAGAACAAGCATTATTAAATCCAGCTTTTCCTGTTTATAACTTTGATGTAATTGACGGTGTTAACTATCAAATTGATGTAACAAAACCAGCCAAGTACGATTTAAATGGAAATCTTGTTAATAGTAATTCAAGTCGAGTAATAAATTTAACTTATAATGGACAACCAATTGATCTAAATCAGGAATTCATCGTTGTAACAAATAACTATCGTGCTGGTGGCGGTGGTAATTTCCCAGGTGTTAAAGGTAGCGAACTTGTAGTAGATTCTGCTGATGAAAACCGTCAAATCTTAATGGATTACATTTCAGAATCGAAAACAATTACACCAACAGCAGATCATAACTGGTCAATTGCACCAATTAGCGGAAATGTAAATGTAACGTTTACGACATCACCAAGAGCGGAAGAATTCATCAAGCCTAATAGTAATATTTCATTTAAAAATAAAACGGATCTTGCAGGCTTTGGAATTTTTAAATTAGATTTAGGGACTGCTCCAAAAGAAAATATTAAAGTTCAATTATTGGGCTTAAATGATCTTCATGGTCAGCTTGATACGGATACAAAAGTTACTGTTAATGGCCAAGAATTATTAGCTGGGAGTATGGAATACACAGCTGCTGCAATGAAGCAACGTGAAGCAGAAAATCCAAATACATTACTTGTTCATGCGGGTGACATGATTGGCGGTAGTCCACTAATCTCAGCATTATTCCAAGATGAACCAACAGTTGAAGTAATGGAAGCAATGGGTTTTGATGTAGGTACAGTTGGAAATCACGAGTTTGATGAAGGTATAGCTGAATTAAAGCGTATGATGAATGGTGGAGAACATCCTAAAGGTACAAAAGGATATGACGGAATGAACTTTCCAGTGATTGCTGCCAATGCATATGATTCTGCAACAGGAGAATTAATTACTCAACCATACACAATTAAACAAGTGGGCGGTAAAAAGATTGGTTTTATTGGTGTAGTAACGCAAGAAACTCCTAATATGATTGTTCGAAAAGGAAATGAAACGCTTGAAATTCGTGATGAAGTTGAAGCAATTAACCATTATACAGATATTCTAAAAAAACAAGGAATTAAAGCAATCGTAGTATTAGCACATAACCCTACTCTTCAAACAGGTAAAGCAGATTTATATGATGCAACTGATATTGCTGAAAAAGTTGATGATGAAGTAGATGTTATTTTTGCTGCTCATAATCATGTATTTAATAATAAAGTAGTTGATAATAAATTAATCGTACAAGCTTATTCGTATGGTTCTGCATTTTCTGATGTAGATTTAGAATTAGATGCAGTAACAGGTGATATTGTTAAGAAGGATGGAGAAGTAGTAACAGTTTATCAAAAAGACTATACACCAGACCCGACAGTTTCAGCGATCATGAAAAAATATGAAGATTTAATTATGCCAATTAAAGCTGAGATTGTTGGTGACTCAATGCAAACTTTACCAAAAGGATATCCATCTTCTGATACTTATGGCGATTTTGCACTAGGTAACTTAATTGCAGATGGAATGAAAGCTGCGATGAATGCTGACTTCGCAATGATGAACGGTGGCGGAGTTAGAGCGGAACTTGACGCTGGTCAAGTTACGTTTGGTGATTTATTCGCAATTCAGCCTTTTGGAAATGTATTAAATAAAGTAATGCTTAGTGGTCAAGATATTGAAACAGTGTTAAATAATCAAATTACCGATAAGGGCTTAGATTTCCACATTGCTGGATTTAAGTATACGTGGGATTCATCAACTAGAAAAGTAGTAGACATCCTTTTACCAAATGGTAGTAAAATTGACCCGAACAAAGAATATTCAGTTGTAGTTAACAACTATATGTACGGAAATGTAAAATATGGTATTGGCGAACGTTCTACTGATTTAGAAGTAGGACCAGAAGATCTTCAAGCGACTGTAGATTATGTTAAATCACTTCCAAGACCTTTTGTTTATGAGGTTGAAGGAAGAATTCAAAAAGTAAATTAAAAGTATTTCAAAAGTTTTCTAACTAAAAAACGCATTCTATATTAGAATGAAATGTCGGCTTGTAGACAAAGTGGTAATTTCCATTTGTATACAAGCTATTTTGTATAAAGGATGTATTGATCTTAATGTGATGAGAAAGTTTCAATCCCTATTTATAAAATTATGTCTTCATATCGTATTAAAAATATGAAATGGAAAAAAATAGAACTATGAAGTTTTTGGATGGTAGAAAGTAGGTTTAAAAATGATATGGAAACAAATTTAATTGAAAATGTGAATAGTTGGATTGAAAGTATATTAATTCTTTTGTTAGCGGGAGTTTTAGTGTGGATTTTGGCAAGTAAGTTAAAAAAACCATATACAATTTTCCTTGTCATATTAGGTTTATTAATTGGTTTATTAAATTTTCCTTTTTTTAATAAAATAGCCTATATGTTTAGTGACCATCAGTTCTTTTCTGTCATTGTTTTAAGCTTCTTTTTACCCTCTTTATTAGGAGAAGCAGCAATTAAATTAGAGTTTAAAGATCTAAATAAATTTAAAGGAGAAATTGCAAGACTAGCATTATTTGGGACTTTCTTAACTTTTATCATCATTGCACTAGTATTGACTTATCTTTGCCATTTACCATTTGTCGTTTCACTTACGATTGCTTCTTTAATGTGTGCAACCGATCCGATCTCAGTAATGGGCATCTTAAAGGTGATGAAGGCTAAAAAATCAATTGCGATTAGTTTAGAAGGAGAAAGTTTATTTAATGATGGAATAGCTGTGGTGCTATTTAAAATTTCTACAGTTTATATTATAAGCTTCATGAATAAAGGGTTATTTGGTGCTTTAGGCGCAAGTTTTATTTTATTTCTTAAAATTGTTTTTATTGGTGTAATTGTTGGTTTGGTTTTAGGATTTATCGCGTCATATTTAATTAGCTTAGTTGATGATTATCCGCTTGAAACAATGGTTTCATTTCTTTTATTTTACGGTAGCTATTTAATAGCAGAAATATTCCATGGAAGTGGAGTAATCGCTGTTGTTATTGGTGGTATTGTTTTTGGTAACTATGGCAAAAAAATAGGAATGAATGAAAATACAAAAAATTATATGTATAGTTTTTGGGATATTATTTCATTTATCTCAAATACAATTTTATTTTTGCTTATCGGAATAGAAGTGTACCGATTAAACATTTTCTCAAATTGGAAATTAACTTTGTTTTCTATTTTAATTACTTTAATGGCCAGAACAATTGCAGTTTATATTAGTTTATTTAAAGCAAAGAGTTTTACAAGTACTGAAAAGTTTCTTATTAATTGGGGGGGATTAAAAGGAGCTTTATCGATATCATTGGCATTAACATTACCTCATAATTTTCCTTATTATAAAAGTATTGTATTAATTGTATTTGTAAATGTAGTTTTTTCTTTACTAGTACAAGGTTTAAGTATTTCGAGTTTAATTGCAAAAATAAAAAAACAAACTATTTAAAACGTGAAACGCTATAATGTAGTTTGGTTATGGAAATAATCTTTTTAAGTCATTTACAAAGTTTGGACAACATATTTTCTAGGAACAAATCTAAGAACAGGTAGCTTTAACACAATAAACATACTTAGTATTCCATTTGAAATTGCCTACTTTTAATTGTATCGTTTTAAAATTATATCTTAATAAGAGGATAGTAAAAAAGAATGAATAAGAAGTTAGAAACCTCTTGTACTTCAAGAGGTTTCTTCACGCTGTTGAAAAACAACTTTGTCAATTAAATTACCAAATTTTCGTAAAAGGAGTAGAGTGATGTTGATTTCCATTACAGGATGCTCGCTTTCCATGGGGCGAGATTCTTTAGCCTCCTCGGCAAGCCTGCGGGGTCTTTAGCCTTCCCGCTAATCCCATAGGAGTCGAGCACCCCTCCATTCCAATCAACTTTTTCATCAAAAAAAGTATGCAATAAATCCTAATCAAATTGCCTTTACTTAGAGTAATCTAGCAGTTTTTATTAATCAGTTTGTAGTTCTATTAATATCGAACATTAAACTAGATTAGTCAAATAAATTTGTTTTTCTAAGAATAAGCTCATAATTATTTAACTTCTGAAAAAAACATGTCTAGTGTTATTGGAATCATAAAATTGCTCGAACATATTAACATTTAAGACCATTAAAAGAACATCCAGAAAAATGATAATTTCATCATTATTAAATGTTTATTTAATGTCCGTTTTCCCTATTGACCATTTTATATTTCAACACTCTGTAGAAACCTCTTGTACTTCAAGAGGTTTCTTTCGTACTTAAATTTTAGATGTTGGGTTAAAATCTAGTAAAAAAGTAAGAGTCTCCATCTAGTCCACATTTCCTTTTCTTTAAACTGAATATTCATAATATATTGTCAAAAATAGTTTCATATATTAATATTAACTGTAAGCGAATACATATGCCGATGCCAATTCTTTCCTTTCCGGTTGGAGTTATGCACGGAATACCTGTTTTGCGGGAGGAAATAAATTGTACAATAAAGATACGATCTATCTTATCGGAGATGCAAAGACTTCATCTAATAATCCGATTATGCAGAAATATAATGCTTTTTTTATTGGACTGGTAGTCGATCGGACAAGTCATTTGATTGTTGATGCTGATTGCTCAGCTACTATTTCTTTAACTTCATCCTTTGTGAAGCATTTATTCGAAGGGCAATCGATGTTAAATGTGGATGGAGTAATAGATGAAATTAGTTCAAGGTATTTTGGTTCATCCCAAAAAGCATTGACTGTAGCCTTTAAAAATGCACATATAAAATACAAGCAAATAATTGAATCTTAAATGCTGCTTTATCTATTTTCGTAGATGAAATCCAGTTATTAGCAAAGGGAAGGCCCTTTCTAATAGCTGGATTTTTTATTTAATACAAGATTATTGTGACAATCGGAAACTTACTAAAAATTTTAATCTTAAACGGAAAGGACAAAAAAGATGATTATTCAATCGATACAAGTGCAAACAGAAGTTTTCCCTTTAAAAAAGCCATTTAAAACAGCTCTTAGGACAGCTACCGAAATAGAGAACGTCTTTGTATATGTCCAGCTAGAAGATGGGATTGTCGGAGTAGGAGCTGCAGCACCAACTTTAGCTATTACAGGAGAATCAAAAGAAAGTATTGAAGCGATTTTAAAGACTGTCCTTACACCACTACTACTAGGAAGGGATATTCGAAATATTAATGAACTCTCTTTAATAATTGAACGCTCTTGTGTGGCAAATACAAGTGCAAAAGCGGCAATGGAAATCGCACTGTATGATGCATTATGCCAACATCTTAATCTTCCACTCTATCAATATCTTGGGGGTAAGACAAATCAATTAAAAAATGATATGACCGTCAGTGTAGGAACAGTGGATGAAATGAGTCATGATGCGATGCAAATAATCAAGGACGGCTTTTCTATTTTGAAAATCAAAGTCGGAAAAGATTGGACGAGAGACATTGAACGAATTATGGCCATCCGTGAAAGGGTCGGAAACGACATTACTCTCCGAGTAGATGCCAACCAAGGATGGACGCCAAGACAAGCTGTTTCCATTATCCAAGAATTAGAACAGTTGAATTCAAAAATCGAGCTTATTGAGCAACCGGTCCAAGCAGGTGATATTGATGGACTAAAATTTGTAAAGCAAAACGTCAAAACACCAATCATGGCCGATGAAAGTCTTTTTTCTCCCCAGGATGCAATGCGTCTGATCAAAGAGGATGCAGTTGATCTTCTAAATATTAAGTTGATGAAAACAGGAGGAATTAGAAGAGCGCTGCAAATTGCAGATATTGCTGAAAGAGCGAATATTCCTTGCATGATAGGAAGTATGATGGAAACTTCGGTCTCAGTACTTGCGGCTGCACATATTGCTACTGCTCATCCGAACATACAAAAAATCGATTTGGATGCACCACTTTGGTTAAAGATCCAGGATTTTGATGGAATTGAATTTAATGGTGATGAAGTGCACTTATCTTCACTACCCGGCCTAGGGCTACACCGAGGATTCTCTAAAAGTCTTCGTTAAAATAAGGAGAGGAGCTTTACGATGAAAAAGACAAAAAATTTGATTTTAAGTTTATGTGTTGCAGGTACTTTACTTTCTACAATGACAAGCCAATCTTTAGCAAAAACGCAAGAGGAACTTACTCCAGGTGAGACAGCCTACGTTGATGTGTCTGTGTCGACTCAGTGGACAACAAATGGTAGATTCCAAGTTAGAGATATTGATGCACCTTCTTTAAGTAACCCTGTTGATCCACGTCAATGGTCAGCTAATATGGAAGATACAGAAGTTCGTCGTTGGCTAACAAGTTATCTTGAAACTCAAGCAGTATACGGTACAAAAGTAACCATTTTAGAAGAGTCAGGTGACTGGGTAAAGGTTGCTGTAGATGGTCAGCCTACACCACGAAACTCCTTAGGCTATCCTGGTTGGATGCCGAAAAGACAATTAACTACGGATGACCGATTAGAGAATTATAAGAATACCCCATTTATAATGGTATCGAGTCAAACAGCATGGCTTTATGATGGGAAAGCATTAAATGATAAGTTTATGGAAATTAGCTTTAATACTCGCTTACCTATCGTTAAAGATTTTGGGGACGTTGTAATGGTTGCAACACCAGATGATGGAAATAAATTTATTAAAAAAGAAGATGTGGCAGTCTATCAAAATGAAAATCAATTTCCTAAGGCAACGCCTGAAAATTTAATTAATACAGCGAAGAAGTTCCTTGGTTTACGTTACTTATGGGCTGGAGTATCTGGATTTGGGTTTGATTGCTCAGGATTTACATATAGCTTATTTAAGTCATATGGTATTACAATTCCAAGAGATTCAGGACCTCAATCTAAGAACGGTAAGGAAGTAAAGAAAGATGAAATCCAACCTGGAGACTTATTATTCTTTGCAAGTAACAATGGAACTGGATCAGTTCATCACGTTGCAATGTATATCGGTAACGGTTTAATGATTCAGGCTCCTAATGCTGCTAGAAGTGTTGAAATCATTCCGTTAAATACTCCTGGTTATATCGAGGAATTCTCAGGTGCTCGCCGCTATTGGGAAGAATAATTAAGTAAATATTGAGCAAAAGTTGGAAAACCATGAACAGTAGTTGTTGTTCATGGTTTTTGTTTTTACTCTTAATGTTCGTAGATTTATATTCAGCTTTTGCTCCGCTATTTTCACAAATTATAAAGTTATCATTCAATTGGAAAAAATTGGAGTATAGGATAATAGATTCATTTTGAATAAAGTCTATCACTCTCAACTTGCTTGTCCCATAGGATAGAGGGAAAGAGATAGGATATCGTTCGAGAAGGAAGCTATATTCTCGTTTTCTATCATTTCTTTCTTATTTTAATAGGAAAGGAGGGATATATGTTGGCTTCCATTCAAAAAAGTGTAGATTCTTCCAGCCTAGCTGAAGTAATCGACCGTATTCTTGATAAAGGTGTTGTGATTGATGCATTTGTAAGAGTATCTCTTGTCGGCATTGAGCTTTTAGCAATTGAAGCTCGTGTTGTTATCGCTAGTGTTGATACTTGGTTACGATATGCAGAAGCAGTCGGATTGCTGAAAGACGAGGAAGAGGAAGAAGAAGAGGAAGTTGCTTAAGCAAGTAGGGCCAAGGCTTTATGCTTTGGTCTACTTTTTTAGACAAGGGGGCTATTATGGAAATTATTAAAATACTAGAAGTAGTAAAAACTTTTTTTGGGCAGTTTATTCGACCAGTTCATAAAATTACTCACGT
This sequence comes from Bacillus sp. UNCCL81, assembly GCF_900112535.1. Lineage (NCBI taxonomy): Bacteria > Bacillati > Bacillota > Bacilli > Caryophanales > Bacillaceae > Bacillus > Bacillus sp. UNCCL81. The sequence continues at coordinate 93,899 of NZ_FOMF01000003.1, forward strand.
TCATAAATCTGACAGGGGGTGGGAGCTTACAGTTGAGGTAATTGAAGAAAAAGAATATATGAAAGCTCACGCTAAAGATGAGTTAGTAGGAGTTTATAATGTTTTACTTAGTCCTGAATTAGAAATTGTATCATTTCATAGAAAATCATTACGGGCTAGAGGCGCAATTCTACATGAGTGAGGGGGAAAACTATGGAAAAAAGCTTTATATTGTCTCCTTATTTGCATAGCTTAACAGAACGGTTACTGTCTTATTTACAATCTGGATTTTCAGTCCATCTTACAGGACCAGCTGGTGTTGGAAAAACATCACTTGCACTTCATATTGCAAAACAAATGGGTAGACCGTATCTATTAATTCATGGAAATCATGAAATGTCTAATAAGGATTTGCTTGGGAGTTTTAATGGCTATACAAACAAAAAAGTGATAGATAACTATATTCATTCCGTTTACAAAAAGGAGGAAACGATTAAAGAAACTTGGGTTAACGGCCCTATTATAGAAGCTGCTACAAAAGGATATACATTGATTTATGATGAATTCACTCGTTCGCATCCAGAAACAAACACTCTTTTTTTATCAATTTTGGAAGAAAGAGTTATTCCACTTTTTGGGATGAAAAGGAAAGAGTCTTTTTTACCCGTGCATCCTAACTTTTCAGTAATTTTTATAAGCAATCCACAGGAGTATGTTGGCGTATTTGAAGCACAAGACGCACTTCTTGACCGATTAATTACGATTCCGCTAGAAAAAATGAATCATGAAACAGAGTGTTCAGTCTTATCACATCTAACTGGATTATCGGAAAATGAGAGTCTTTATATTGCTAATTTAGTGCAAATTGTTCGTTATCATTGTAGAAAGATTGAACCTCAAAGTCTTCGGACCTCGATCAAACTAGCCTCTATCACAAAGCGAAATAATATTCCAATTTCAATTTATGATCAACAGTTTCAAACCTTATGCACAGATATTTTTTGGTTTCACCTCAAACAAGCAGGTAAAGTTCAAACATACTCTCAAGCAAAACAATTCATTGTAAAAATTATCAGTTTGCAAATGGAGGGAGATTGAATTGAGCGAAGGTGTTTATCCTTTTTGTATCATTCAAACGAATATCGATCACGAATTTGGTTTTACAAAATGGGAAGGAAAAGAAATTAAACTTTACCCAATCCGATATAAAGATGTTGTTATGATTGTTGCAGATGTATCTGATCAGGACTACCTTCCAACACGTGCAAATTTACTCGCTCATCAAGGTGTAATTTCTTTAATTATGAAACAGTTAACCGTCATTCCAATGAGTTTTAATAATGTATTTACCTCTACAGAAGAGATTCATTTATTACTAGAAAAACTATATGATGAACTGCAATCAATTTTTCAAAAAATAAACAATAAAATTGAGGTTGGTTTAAAGGTTATTGCGCGTAAGGAGTGGTTAGAAGAAGAAATACGAATGAATGATGACATACAAAAACTTAAGGAGAAAGTAAATCAGCAAAAAGAAGCTGCATTTTACGAAAAGATTAAACTTGGAGAAAAAACGAAGGACTTTTTCTACAATCTGCAACACAATCTGTACAATGAGATTTATTTACCTCTTTCTACACTTTCGAGTGCCTCTAAATCAAACCCTCCAATATACGAAACCATGCTTCTCAATTCGGCCTTTTTAATTGATCGCGACCTAGAAGAAATCTTCGATGAAAAGGTTAATGAACTCTATGAAATATGGAAGGATAAAGTAGAATTCAAATACTCTGGGCCATGGCCAGCATATAACTTTATTCAGTTAACGATAACGGCAGGAGATCAGTCATGATTTTTAAAGCTTTAGCCTTCCCACTAAAATCAATCATTCTATTAGGAGAAAAAATAAAGGAGGAAGCTGACCGCGTATTATTTGACTCGAAAACGATAGAGCAACAATTGGTTCGTTTACAAATGATGTATGAATTAGGAGAAATTTCGGAGGACATTTATGAACAACAAGAAGAAGAACTACTTTTGCGATATCAAGTCGCAAAAATGAAAGAACGGGAGGTAGGCCGGTGAGCATTTATTTATATGGTTTGCTACCAACAAATCAGCTAGAAGATTCACCCTTTTATGAAGTGAAGGGGATTGATCAAGATCAAACTAGTTTTGAAATTGTTGAAAAAGTAACCGCAGTTTTCTGTTATTTAAGAGAGGAAGAATTTGCCGAGTCAGTTCTAAAAGAAAAAATGGACAATCCAAAATGGGTACACAAGCATGCAGTTCATCATCATGAAACAATTGTGACTTATTCTAAAAACTATTTATTTCTTCCTTCTAAGTTTTGTACGGTCTATTCAAGTATTGAAAAATTAAGAGAGGATTTATCGAAAGAGCAGCTTAATATCCTTTCTCTTTTTGAGCAATTAAAGGAAAAAGAGGAATGGAATGTAAAGATGTACTATGATAAAACGAAATTTTTTAAAGTATTGGAGCGACATAGTAAAGTAATCCAAAATATGAGGGATGAGTTGAAAGTATTATCTCCTGGGAAACAATTCTTCATGAAGAAAAAGCAAGGACAACTACTCGAAAATGAAGCACAAAGTGAACTACGTTTAATATCTCAAAGCTTGGAAAACACCTTAGTAAATTCAACGGTTTACAATAAAACAAGAGTAAATTGGAGCCGAAATGCTACAGGAAGAAATGTTGATATGATCTACAATAGTACTTCTCTAATCCTAAAAGACGGCAGAAAGAAATTTGAACTGCTAATAAAAGAATTTACACAAAAGTATGAGGATAGGGGAATTATTGTAGAGATTACTGGGCCATGGCCATTCTATCATTTTGCTAGTTTGGATTCTAAAATTACATGAACAGTCAGAATGATAACATCACATTATTAGATATTTTAGACGGAGTTCTAGATAAAGGAGTAGTTATTACAGGTGATCTCATCCTTTCTATTGCAGATATTGATTTGGTATATGTAAATATTTGCTTACTAGTGACAGCAGTAGAATCGATTCATGAAAGGGGGTTAAAGAATGTCAGCAAATCGGGGGATAGCCGCCGAGAGAATTAATTTGAATCCAGAAGATGCTGAACAAGGACTAGCTCAACTAGTGCTTACAATTTTGGAATTGCTAAGGCAACTCGTAGAGCGACAAGCTATTAAAAGGGTAGAGGGTGGTACGCTTACGGAAGAACAAATTGAAAATCTTGGTACAGCTCTATTGAATTTAGAAGAAAAAATGGAAGAATTAAAAATCATTTTTGGACTTGAAGGAAAAGACTTAAACATTGATTTAGGACCTTTAGGGAACTTAATGTAAGAAAGGAGAAAACATGCAACATTCAGCACAATCTACTAATATTTTAGATATTTTAGAGAAAATTTTAGATAAAGGGATTGTCATCGCAGGAGATATTAAAATCGCCTTAGCAGATGTAGAATTACTCACAATTAAAATTCGTCTTGTTGTCGCTTCCATCGATAAAGCGATGGAGATTGGGTTAAATTGGTGGCAGGATGATCCTTATTTTAATTCAAGTGTAAAAGGGAAACTTTTGCATGATCGGATTAATCGGATAGAAGACAAGTTAGGTATAAAGCAAGAGGAGTAGAGTAATTTACTATAATGAAAATAAAGCAGCAACCTAATTGGCTGCTGCATTACATAAAAATAAGGTGATTGTAGTTAATTCGAATTTATAAGTTTAATATCAAATTTTGGTTCAATTGTCATTTGAGGATAGTCTTTTCTCCAATTTAAAGACGACCAAGTGTTAGGATGGAACGCTTTTAATTCCTTTCCAATGCCAAGAACATCCGAATTTGCTGATTGCATCGTCTTAATTGTATTTAATGCGAGTTTCTCAAAGTGCTTATTAAGTTCTTTTTCCAATTGGACGTAATTAGGCTTTATTTTAGGTCCCTTATCACCAAGCTCGAAAGCACTAACTAACAATGATATTTTTATCTTAATTTTCGGTAATTTGGTTGCCCCTTTAGAGACGGTTATTTTTGATATATTTCTTTTTACTGTAAATCCATAATTTTTTTTTTCAACATCTTTATGATCGTATTTTTCACCATTTTTGTTAGAAAAATTACCAGTAAATCTCTGTCTTCCTCTATTTCCGCCTTCCATTAGCATCAACAGTTTAATTTGATCTTTATCAAGTTGTTTTCCGGTAGGTTTTCCATTACGAAATAACATGGCACCACTTAACTCCAAGTTTGAATCGATAGGAGTTAACATCGGCAATGCTAAATCAGACAACTTATCATCCTTTGATTGTATGAAATTCATCATTGAAACAGTTGGTATCGTTCTGTTCTTTTCCATAGAGATAATAAAGTCATTCAACTCTCTTGAAAAATCTGGATTAGAATCTGAAGCCTGTTTAAATACTTTAGAAAAATCCCCATCAATAACAATTAATGGTGAGTTAATAGACGAATAAGGTGCATTGAGTAAAAAATCAAGTTCATTTATAGCATCATCTGAGGCAAAATTTTTACCTAACAAATAGACTCTAGTACTAATCCCTATGAAAGGAGATTGATCAGTATATTCCCATTGACCAATTGCCTCCGCTAAAGTTGGCCCTTTAAGCTCCTTCACCACAGAATGTGACTCACCTGAACCTTGCCCAGTGCTTTTAAGATTCGTAACGAGAAAAAATGCTTCGACTTCACTAGTCTTTTCGTTCAAGTCAAAACCATTTACATCAACTAAATGTAGCTTTTTTAAGTCCAACCTGTCCCAGCATCCTGTCAATAATGGTAAAAGAAGTAGTAATATTAAGGGTTTTTTCATTTTCCTGCCACCTCTTTTTTTACAAAGGATATTAATAGAATCAATGTAGGCAGACCTATTATCATAATTACGGTTAACGTATTATGGAATTTGGTAAAACTGGAAAGGAAATTTCTGTTTGAGAAGAAAATTCCAGCTGCAAAACAAACAAATGCGATCAACCATACTAAAAGTGGATGGTTTTGGATTTCTTTTTTACCAAGAAAAGCTAAATAACGAGCCGATAAAAATAAATAAATGTACGCTGTCACAATAGTCACTGATAACCAGATTGCGATAAATAAAATATCTAGACTTTGAACGACTGGCCATCTGAATTTACGAAGAATAAATACCAGCGGCTCGTGAATGAGATTTAATTGATTTTCGCTAAAATTGTATATCACAATTAATGAGATAAGCACGTAAAAGGCAGTCGTTACACCGTTTGCTATAGACATAGCGATTAAGATATCCTTCTTTTTTTTACATTTTACAAAAGGAAATACGTACAGAAGGAGCTCATATCCTGCAAACGTCCAAAATGCAGGAATCGCACCTTTAATTATCGGACCGATGCCATGTGTACCAACTGGTAAAAAATGACGAAAGTCTCCATTACCAAAACCACTAATAAATATAATCATAAAACAGATTAGAAACATGCTCATGATAGACTGTGTTATGGTTGCGATTGAGCGTAGTGTTGAGGAAGCGATATAGCCAGAGACGATGACCATTAATCCTATAAGGACAAACCAAGGTGTTTCAAATAACAACCATCGATTTATGACATCTGTATAGGAAACAATAAGCATTAAACACGATTGGGCACAGTATGCTGCAAATAGTAAATTTATGATTAATCCTAATGGTCTTCCAATTATTGAAGATATATACTGTTGGAACGAGCGATCGGGATATCTTTTTCCAAGAAAGTAGACAATCAGGATCCCTAATTGAGCAATTATTCCCCCAATAATCATAGACATCCATGAGTCATAACCTGATATTAAAGATTCTTTATAAGGCATTGATAAAATACTGACTCCTACTTGATTCAAAATAACAAGGCAAATAAGTTGATTAATAGAAATCTTCTTTAAATGAATCACTTATTCTCCCCCCTAGGATTACTTATTCTAATTTCATCTTTTGCTAAGCTTTCCAGTGGTCGTTTTTTCATGGACCTAATCGGTGCTCTGAAAATTGTATCTTTTATCGTATCGCCATTAAACCAATTGTAAAAGTACGGAATACCAAATGTACTCATCCTAGATAAATGTGCCAAAACCAACAAATATGAAATTTCCAATCCAATTAAGCCAAAAAGTGATGCCATAATGATAAAAGGATAGGCTAATAATCGTGCTGTGTTACTCATTTCATACGAAGGGATAATAAATGAAGCAACCGCAGTTAGTGCTATAATAACAACCATCATGTTTGAAATTAGATTTGATTGAACAACAACCGTTCCGATTACAATACCACCGACAACACCAATCGTTTGACCAACGGGATTTGGTAAACGTACAGTTGACTCTTTTAAAACCTCAAGAATGGCCAACATCGTGATTGCTTCTAAAATAGGTGGCATAGCGACGTACTGCATTGAACTTTGAAGTGTCAGTGCGATTTCTAATGGGAGAATCCTAGGATCAAAGGTAACAAGTGCAACATAAATACCAGGTAAACTAATTGCAATAATAAAACAAAAAATTCTTAGAAATCTTAAAAGACTTCCAAATAACCAGCCAACCTGATAATCATCTGGACTTTGAAAAAAAGCCCAGAACGATACAGGAACGATTGCACACTCTGGCGCACCATCTGTTAAAAAAGCAATTTTCCCATCCATTAAATAAGACATAACTCGATCTGGTCTTTCAGATACGAGCATTTTTGGAAAAAGAGAAAATTTTTTGTCTTGTATAAGTTCTTCAATATATCCTGGTGCTTCAATGTAATCGATATCGATATTAGCTATTCTACGTTCAAACTCCTGTAAAACGACATCGTTTGCAAGAGACTGCAAATAAATTATAGCTATTCTCGAGTTCATTCGACGGCCTACTTGAAAATACCTAATTACTAAATCTGGTGAGGCAATTAAATTTCGTATAATATTTAGATTTGTATTCAGATTTTCATTGAATGCTTTATGTGATCCACGTAATACACGTTCATTTATTGGAAAGTTTATTGAGCGTTCTTTAACTAGTTCTGTTCTAAGTAAATAAAGCTTTAATTCTCCCTTTAGTTGTAAAATTGTTTTTCCTTCTATGAGCGCATTTGCTGCATCAGAAAGAAGCTCGGTTTCAGTAAAATCGAGAATTGAAACGGCCTCTCGTATATTGACATTTGTATTATTAAGTAAAGGACGGATAATGTGGTCTTGTACCGTTTTATCTTCAATCATTGTGTCTAAATAAAATAACCGATAATGTCTCTCACCAGTTTTGAAATCGCTTGTTTTGAAGTCTGAACTATTAAATAGCAATTCCCGAAGAGATTTTTCATTTTTATCTAGATCTCGGTCCGCTATCATTTAGTATCCTCTTTTCTAGGTGGTAATTTTATCCTATTTTTCCCATAAATTCTGTTACTATTCTGTAATTTAAGATGTGAAAATTTTAATATATTCAGCTTTAATTTATAAACTCATTTTCGAACAACGGAACGTTTTACTGTACGTTTTTATCGAATTCACATATAATACAAATATAAGGAGTGTGAGACCATTGGGATTGTCTATAAAATTGGAGAATTAGCAAAAGAAGTGGGAGTGTCTAAGCGTACAATTGATTATTATACTAACTTAGGATTACTTGAACCCGAGCGTTCGGAGTCTGGTCACCGTTTTTATAATGAAGCTTCTTTAGAGACTTTAAAATTTATTGAGCAATGCAAATCAATGCACTTACCACTCCAAGAAATAAAAGATATTTTAGATAAGAAAAAAACAATGATGCCAGATCAGAGTATTGCGCCTCTAACAGAGGAAGTAACTGTTCATATGAATCAGTTACAGAATGAATTGTCACAATTAAAATATTTACTAGAAAATTTAACTGAAGAACAAAAGCTAAATATTATCCGTCAATTAACGTCACAAACATCAGAATTAATTCAGACGTTATTGTCATTTATTCTTTAAAAGGAGAGAATGTGAATGTTTTTTCATCCTATGGATTTCCTTATTTTAATTGCCTTTGGATTATCGATTTGGGCACAATTTAAAGTGAAATCTAGTTTTAATCACTGGGCTGAAGTGCCAGCATCAGGCGGGTTAACCGGAGCTGAAGTAGCTAGATATATATTAAATAATAATAATTTACCTAACGTACCAGTGGAAGTAGTACCTGGTCGCTTATCAGATCATTATGATCCTATGGCAAGAACAGTTCGTTTATCAGAAGAAGTATATTATGGAAGATCGATTGCATCTGTATCAGTCGCAGCACACGAAGTAGGTCATGCGATACAGCATGATACCTCATATGGTTTCTTAACACTTCGTCATCGAATTTTTCCTATCGCTAACATTGCATCAGGAGCAGCTCCATTGCTACTACTAGCAGGATTTTTACTTCAAGCATTTTCTTTAATTGGAGTAGGGATTTTACTATTCTCAGTAGCAGTAGCTTTTCAACTGATCACTTTACCAGTTGAATATAATGCAAGTTCACGAGCAAAGAAATTAATGCTAGCAGGAGGAATGATCCACGATTCCGACAGAAAAGGTGTAAATAAGGTTTTAGGAGCTGCTGCTCTTACGTATTTAGCGGCAACCTTAATTTCAGTTTTAGAATTAGTAAAATATTTATTTATATTTTTCCAAGGACAAACTGAAGAAGAATAAAATTAGTTAAAAAGATGATTTCGTGATCTATTCGAAATCATCTTTTTTGTTTGAAAAATTAAATTTAAATTGGTTAGTATGTTTAAAATTTCGATGTCTAAAATAGTAAATAGGTTTTAAATTTGGAAGATTTATGTATTTTTGTAACCTTAGCTTTTTTAATACTAAATGTTGTACAATTAAGTGGTTAAAAAAATGGGGGAAAATTATGACACTTTCGGCAATTGAACATTTTTTAAATACATACAAAGACTATGCTGTCATCCTGAGTATTCTAATTAATGTTCTAATTAGTATTGTTGGTATTATACCAGCTTGGTTTTTGACAGCGATCAATATTAAATTATTCGGTTTTACTGGTGGATTTTTAGTCTCTTTCATAGGTGAATTAGTTGGTACATTCGTATCATTCGTTTTATATAGAAAGGGTTTACAAAAAAGATTTATTAGTAATTCAACAAAATTTAAAGGATTAAATAGGCTATTAAGCTTAGAAGGAAAAGAAGCTTTTTACGGGGTGCTATTTTTACGTTTTATTCCTTTTATTCCATCTAGTTTGATTACATTGTTTGCAGCCTTTGGGAAAATCACATGGTCAAGCTTCATGTTAGCTAGTTTGTTTGGTAAGTTACCAGTCATATTATTTGAATCGTATTCTGTTAATCAAGTGCTAGAGTTCACTTTATTCGGTAAAGTCATTTTGGGACTGTTAATTATCGTCTTGCTAATCTATTTTTATAGAAAACGATTTACTGTTTTTGTGAAGAATAAAATTTGAAAAGATGTAAAAAAGCTCAAACCTAATATAAGGGTTTGAGCTTTTCAAGCTGTTGAAAAGCAACCTTGTCAATTAAATTACCAAATTTTCGCAAAAGGAGTAGTGTGATGTTGATTTCCACTACGGGATGCTCGCTTTCCATAGGGCGAGATTCTTGAGCCTCCTCGGCAAGCCTGCGGGGTCTTTAGCCTTCCCGCTTATCCCATAGGAGTCGAGCATCCCTTCGTTCCAATCAACTTGTTCATCAAAAAAAGTCTGCAATAAATACTAATCAAATAGCCTTTACTTAGAGTAACCTAACTGTTGTATATTCACCACCTTGTAGGTCAATTCATTTCGAACATTAATTAAACTAATCAATTGAATTTGTTTTTCTAAAAATTAGATCAAATTCTTTAAAACTATTAGTAGATCCTCAAAAAATGATAAATTTCATCATTAAATAAATGTTCATTTAATGTCCGTTTTCCCTATTGATCATTTTATATTTCAACACTCTGAAAAGCTCAAACCTAATATAAGGGTTTGAGCTTTTATTTTTTCTATTACAACTAACTAAAATGGAATTAAAACCAAAAAGGATAACTATCTTTAACTTTTAAGTAGAAAGCTTTCATAATCATTAGTTTAAACACTGACAACCCTTACATAAACATGTCTAAATTAATTTATTTAATCATATATTGAAATACCTCAATTTTAGAAAAAGCTTTACCTTTTTAAGAAAGATTGTAAGTAATTAATTCTTACTTGAAAACGGCTGATTTTTTACTGTTGTATGGAATGAATGATAGAAAATCATTGGGTAAATCGTATAATCTGCTTTCTTAAAAAGTAACTTTGTAGCCTAATAGGAGGGTGTTGTTAGTGAATAGAGTTTCGTTAGAGAATTTATCGAAGAACTTTGAAGAAGTACATCCTGGTTTATCTGAAAGGGAAGCATTTGAAGAAGCACATCGATGCCTTTATTGCTATGATGCCCCATGTATTAAAGCTTGTCCAACTGGGATTGACATTCCTACGTTTATTAAGAAAATTGGTTCAGGCAATTTAAAGGGATCAGCTAAAACAATTATGTCATCTAATCCTGTTGGAGCGAGCTGTGCCAGAGTTTGTCCTACAGAAGAATTGTGCGAAGGTGCGTGTGTACTCAATCACTCTACTAAACCGATTATGATTGGTAATTTACAGCGTTATGCAACTGATTGGGCGATAAAAAATAATCAACAATTATTTAAGGCTGGAAAAAAGAACGGAAAAACAGTTGCAATCGTTGGTAGTGGTCCAGCTGGTTTAGCATCAGCTCGTGAACTTGCCTTATTAGGCTATGATGTAACAATTTTTGAAGCAGAAAATCATGCAGGAGGTTTAAATCGATATGGTATCGTTTCTTTCCGGCTACCAAAGAGTATATCAAGCTGGGAAGTTCAACAAATCGAAAACTTAGGTGTGAAAATTCATACAAACACTAGAATCGGTTCGGATATTTCTTCAGAGGAATTATTAAAAGACTATGACCTAGTCGTTCTAGCGATCGGTATGGGGAAAGTACCGATGCTTGATATCGAAGGAGAGGATTTGGACGGAGTATACGATGCGATTGATTTTGTAAAAGAGACAAAAACGGGAGAGTTATCAAATCGTTTTATCGGTAAAAATATTGCTGTAATAGGAGCGGGCAATACAGCAATTGATGCCGCAACATGTTCGATTCGATTAGGCGCTGGTAATGTCAAAATTTTATACCGTAGAACGCAATCTGAAATGAGCGCTTATCAATTTGAATATGATTTTGCGAAGCAAGATGGAGTGGAATTCCGATGGCTAACATTACCAATACGAATAATTGGTGAAAATGGAAAAGTAATTGCACTTGAGTGTGTTCGATTAGAACTAGGTGAAGTTGGAAAAGACGGTCGACGCAGGCCTGTACTTATTCCAGATTCCAATTTCACGATACCGGTTGATGGGGTTATAAAAGCGATCGGGCAAACTCGATATGTAGAGTTAATCGAACAATTTGGATTAGAACACACTGATGGCGTTGTGAAAATAAACCAAGATTCATTTCAAACATCTAATCCTAAAGTTTTTGCTTGCGGTGATGTCATTTTTGGCAAAGGGCAAGGTGAAGCGATGGTAGTGACTGCAGCTCAGCAAGGTAAAGAAGTAGCTTATGCGATTCATAAACAGCTAAATCATTAAAAGGAGGTTTTCTTACATGGCAGATCTACGAATAAATCTTGCAGGTATACAGTCACCTAACCCATTTTGGCTAGCTTCTGCTCCTCCAACAAACTCAGGGTATCAAGTACAACGTGCGTTTGAAGCTGGCTGGGGAGGGGCAGTTTGGAAAACATTAGGGGAACCAATTATTAATACATCCTCACGATTTGCCGCGATTAATTTTAACGGACAAAGAGTTGCGGGATTTAATAATATCGAACTCATATCTGATCGACCTCTTGAAGTAAATTTAAAAGAAATTTATGAAACGAAAAAAAGATTTCCAGACCGAGCGATTATCGCATCACTTATGGTTGAACCGCAACAATATAAATGGCACGAAATCGTGAAAAGGGTAGAAGATGTTGGAGTTGACGGATTAGAACTGAACTTTGGCTGCCCACACGGAATGGCAGAAAGAGGAATGGGATCTGCATCCGGTCAAGTTCCTGAATTAGTCGAGCAACAAACTTTTTGGGTAAAGGAAGTTGCGAAAACACCTGTCATTGTAAAACTAACTCCGAACATTACTGATATTACTGTAACAGCTGAAGCGGCAGTTCGAGGTGGAGCTGACGCAGTTAGTATGATTAACACCATCAACAGTTTAATGGGAGTAGATTTAGACTCTTGGAATACGGTTCCACATGTTGCCGGGAAGGGAGCACATGGTGGATATTGTGGACCTGCAGTAAAACCAATTGCATTAAATATGGTGGCAGAATGTGCACGTAATCCACGAATATCCGTCCCAATTTCCGGTATTGGAGGAATATCGAATTGGCAAAATGCAGTAGAGTTTTTATTAATGGGAGCAACTGGCGTTCAAGTTTGTACAGCAGCAATGCATCATGGATTTCGCATTGTTGAAGACATGATTGATGGTCTAAACAATTATTTAGATGAAAAAGGTCTTTCTTCAGTAACGGAGCTAGTAGGTAAAGCCGTTCATAAATATTCTGATTGGGGAAATTTAGATTTAAATTACCAAGTAGTTGCTAGGATTGATACGGATGAATGTATTAACTGTAATAAATGCCATATTGCATGTGAAGATACATCACACCAATGTATTGATATGTCAGTAGATGAAAATGGAAAGTCGTATTTAAAGGTTCGAGAAGAAGACTGCGTAGGATGTAACTTATGCAAAATCGTTTGTCCGGTGGAAGATGCAATTAACATGGTAGAAGTCCCAAGTAAACAGCCTTCGATGACTTGGAATGATCGCCAACATGCTTTAAAGACATTAGCAAGATCTAATCAATATTCAATTTTAAAGGGGGGAAGGAAAAGAAAATGAAGAAAATTATTCGAAATGGAACAATTGTCACTGCAACGGATACTTATAAGGCTGATATTTTAATAGAAGAAGATAAAATTTCTGCAATTGGTTTAAATTTCGATCGGACAGATGCAGAAGTTATTGATGCTTCAGGTCATTATATTTTTCCAGGTGGAGTAGATCCGCATACACATTTAGATATGCCGTTTGGTGGAACTGTCACAAAGGATGATTTTGAATCTGGAACGATTGCGGCTGCTTTTGGGGGAACAACAACCATTATTGATTTTTGTTTAACGAATAAAGGAGAACCACTCCAAAATGCAATCGAAACATGGCATGAAAAATCCAAAAATAAAGCAGTGATCGATTATAGCTTTCATCTTATGATTGGCGAAATAAATGATGATGTTTTAAAAGAGTTACCTAGAGTAATAGAAAAAGAGGGAATCACATCATTTAAAGTATTTATGGCTTATAAAAATGTATTTCAAGCTGATGATGCGACGTTGTATCGTACTCTATTAGCAGCAAAGGAATATGGGGCACTAGTAATGGTGCATGCGGAAAACGGTGATGTTGTAGATTATTTAATCAATCAAGCTTTAGCTGAAGGAAAAGTAGAACCTATTTACCATGCATTGACACGTCCCCCAGAAGTAGAGGGAGAAGCGACTGGTAGAGCGGCTACATTAACTGGCCTAGCAAATTCACAACTATATGTCGTTCATGTTACTTGTGCAGAGGCGGTTGAAAAAATAACGGAAGCCCGAAATAATGGAATTGATATATGGGGTGAAACATGCCCACAATACTTAGTGCTTGATCAGTCTATGCTAGAAAAGCCTGACTTTGAAGGAGCAAAATATGTTTGGTCTCCTCCTCTCCGCGAAAAATGGAACCAAGATGTGCTATGGAATGCTTTAAAAAATGGAAATCTACAAACGTTAGGGTCTGATCAATGTTCTTTTGACTTTAAAGGACAAAAGGATCTAGGTCGAGACGATTTTTCAAAAATCCCTAACGGAGGACCGATGATTGAAGATCGAGTAAGTATATTATTCTCTGAAGGCGTTAAAAAAGGCAGGATCTCATTAAACCAATTCGTTGATATCTCTTCTACTAGAGGTGCAAAGCTATTTGGTTTATATCCCCAAAAAGGAACAATAGCGGTCGGTTCAGATGCTGATTTAGTGATTTTTGATCCGAATTGTAAACGAACGATTTCTTCAGAAACACACCATATGGCAGTCGACTATAACGCATTCGAGGGAATGGAAGTAACAGGTGAACCAGTGAGTGTATTAGTTCGTGGAGAATTTGTCATAAGGGAAAAGCGATTCGTAGGAAATGCAGGTAGTGGGCAGTTCTTAAAGAGGAAGAAGTATGGTGAAACTAGTTTAATAGAAGAGATTAGTAACGAAGGGAAGAAGTAATCAATGTCAACTTATAAGGAATTTTTAATTGAAAGAAATCAAATTGATTCCCTTATAAAGAAAGGCTACCAGATTAAAAATGTTCGAGAAACGCTAGACGGTGCATATGTTGACTTTGAAAATCAAGATGAAGAGGAGAAGTTTGTTACTCTTCATATAATGAACGCTGATACACGGAAGTATTTTGGAACGTTAATTGTTAAGCAGTTGGGGATTTATTTTTGAGAATTAGAGAATCGCAAATAAAATGGGTGAATCGCAAATGAAATTGACGAACGCAATTAAAATTCGTGAATCGCAAATAAAAAGGCCGAATCGCAATTAAAATCTCTGAATCGCAAATAAAATTGATGAACGCAATTAAAATCCGAGAATCGCAAATAAAAATGGCGAATCGCAATTAAAATCTCTGAATCGCAAATAAAATTGACGAACGCAATTAAAATCCGAGAATCGCAAATAAAAAGGCCGAATCGCAATTAAAATCCGTGAATCACAAATAAAAATAGTAAAATCACAATTAACATTGAAATCGAGTGTTCTAAAAGATTAAATCATTAAAAAAATAGATGAATTTCACTCGGATTATTAAAAGATGATTTGAATTTTAGCTAGTTTTGCTACTTTTTATTAAAAACGATGCAATCCTGGTAAGCTTTTAAACGAATCTGCAATGATCAAGCAAAACAGAACGTCACGCATTAAATGATGATATACTTACTGGCAAAAACCAATAATGAATGACAAATCGCATCTCATCCGTAACTACTAACGGGATATGCGATTTTTTCTATATAAAAGGCTTTCCCATTAGTCAGTCACTTAAACTAATGGAAAAGCCTAATTTTTTTATTTACTCTAATCTACTAGTAATCATTTTTTTCCTTGTATAGAATTCAACCCCATCTGCACCATTTGCGTGTAGGTCACCATAGAACGAGTTTTTCCAACCAGAGAATGGAAAGAAAGCCATTGGTGCGGGCACGCCAATGTTAACTCCGAGCATTCCTACTTCAATGTTCTCTCGGAAGTATCGAATACTTGATGCACTGTCTGTAAAGATACAAGCTCCATTTCCAAAATCTGACTTGTTCGTTAGCTCAATCGCTTCTTCTAATGTTTCAACTCTAACGATTGATAGAACTGGTGCGAAAATTTCTTCTTTCCAGATTTTCATAGATGGGTTCACGTTATCAAAAATCGTAGGTCCAATAAAGTAGCCTTTTTCTTTTCGTATTAAATCATTTCGTCCATCTCGTAATAATGTCGCACCTTCTTGTATTCCACATTCTATATATTGTTCCGTTCGTTCACGATGTTCCTTGCGAATGACAGGACCTAGGAATACATCTTCATCTAATCCATTTCCGATTGTGATGTTATCCGCTTCTATTTTTAATTTCTCTATTAAAGGATCTGCAATGTCTCCAACTGCTACGACCACTGAGCAAGCCATACATCGTTCACCTGCTGAACCGTATGCGGCTGTAATGATTTGTTTAACCGATTCATCTAAGTTTGCATCTTGTAAAACGATACTATGATTTTTCGCACCAGCTAAAGCTTGAACACGCTTACCGTTTGCAGATGCAGTTTTATATACATATTCCGCCACTGGCTGTGAACCTACAAATGAGATAGCTGGAACATCCTTGTTTTGAAGTAATTCGTTTACAATTTCGTGTGCTCCGTGAACAATATTGAACACACCCTTTGGTAGACCTGCTTCGGTAAAGAGTTCTGCTAAACGATTTGCAAGTAGTGGTGTCCGTTCTGAAGGCTTCAAGATAAACGTGTTTCCGCATGCAATTGCTAATGGGAACATCCAGCAAGGTACCATCATTGGAAAATTAAAAGGCGTTATGCCTCCAACTACGCCAACAGGATATCGATACATTGCCGATTCAATATTTGTAGCAATATCAGGTAATTGTTTTCCCATCATTAAAGTTGGAGCCCCGGCAGCAAATTCTACGCATTCTATTCCACGTTGAACTTCCCCATATGCCTCATTATAGCTTTTGCCATTCTCAATCGTTATTAAATTAGCAAGTTCATCCCAATGTTCAACTAACAATTGCTGATATGAAAATAGTACTCTTGCTCTTTTAGGAACAGGGGTTTTACTCCATGAAATAAAAGCTTTTTTAGCTGCTTTTACAGCGGTTTCTAAATCTGATTTAGTTGAGAGAGGTACAAATGCTAATATTTCTTCAGTAGCAGGAT
Source organism: Bacillus sp. UNCCL81 (assembly GCF_900112535.1). Lineage (NCBI taxonomy): Bacteria > Bacillati > Bacillota > Bacilli > Caryophanales > Bacillaceae > Bacillus > Bacillus sp. UNCCL81. The sequence goes on from NZ_FOMF01000003.1 coordinate 110,511, forward strand.
TAGGAACTGGGATTGTTTTGGCATTTGGTGAAGCATCAATCCATTCACCATTAATAAAATTCTTTAATACCTTAATATTTGTTTGAGTGGACATAGAATTTCACCTCGTACGATTATAGGTTTGAAAATGCTTTGTTTAAAGTAGATACGATAAAGTCAAGCTCTTCATCAGTTGTTGTAAATGGAGGAGAAAGTGTAAGAATATTATTATAGCCTGGGACGGTATCTCCATTTCGACCGATTATTAATCCTTGTGCCTTACATTCAGTTATTACTTTTAATACCAGTTCTGGACTAGCAGGTTTTTTACTCTTTTTATCTTCAACAAGCTCAATTCCTGCAATAAAACCAAAACTGCGGATATCTCCAACATTTTTATAAATTAGTAAACCGTCTAATTTTTTACGAAGCTCATCACCTAAAAAGCTAGCACGCTCAATTAAATTTTCTTTTTCAATTATTTCTAAGTTTTTAAGTGCAACTGCACATGAAGCAGGATTTCCTCCAAATGTGTTCACATGACGAAAATGATGATCTGCTCCAGGCTGTTTAAATACGTCATATAGTTCGCTTCTTACTGCAGTTGCTGAAAGAGGAGAATAGGCACTCGTCATTCCTTTAGCCATTGTGACGATATCAGGTTTTATACCGAAGTTTTGGTGTCCAAACTGTTTTCCAGATCTGCCAAACCCACAGATTACTTCGTCAACAATTAGTAAAATACCAAATTTATCACAAATTTCTCGAACTTTTGTTAAGTATTCGGCAGGTGGTACAATTACTCCTCCACCTGTAATCACTGGCTCCATAATGATTCCAGCAATCGTTTCAGCACCTTCATAATTAATAACATCCTCGATAGCTTTCGCACATTGGATGCCACAATCTCCATACGTTTTACCGAAAGGACATCGATAACAATAAGGTGGTGCTACATGTTGAAAACCTGAAGAAAGAGGTTCATATTTAACTTTGCGATTAGCTTGACCAGTAGCACTTAAAGCACCCATAGAATTACCATGATAAGCTCGATATCTTGAAATAAATTTATAACGCAGGGGCTCACCATTTTGGTGATGATATTGTCTAGCGATCTTAAAAGCTACTTCATTCGCATCGGATCCTGAATTAGAATAAAAAATACGATAGTCTCCAGCGAGCCATTCATTTAACTTTTCAGCTAATAAGATAGAGGGAACATTACCTTGAGACATTGGAACATAGGGAATTGCTTGAATTTGTTCAGCAGCAGCTTTGGCGATTTCCTCGCGACCGTATCCTACATTCACACACCATAATCCAGACATCCCGTCTAAATAATTTTTACCATCAATATCAGTGACTGTACTATTTTTTCCGGATACTAAAACCATTGGATTTGGATTGTGAGGCGACATATGATGCCATACATATTTTTGGTCTAATTCAAGAAGCTCTTCTTTTGAAAGAGAAGTAGAAGGAGTTGCTTTTACAGTTTTATCATTCACTGTTAGTCACCAACTTTCAAAATTCTAGTTTTATTTGAAATCCTCTTTATTAATTAATATTACAGAAGGATTTATATTATCCTTTTTGCTGGACAAAATTCTAGATTAAATGAATTATGATTAAATATAAAAAAAATAACCGCTAATATAGTCTATTAGCGGTTTAATGGCTTTCTTTTAATAAATTCTTACTACAATACTCAATAATTTCTTTTCTCTTCACCATACCTATAAACACATCTTTATCATCAATAACAGGAATGAAGTTTTGATTAATAGCTCGTGTAAATAAATCCTCTATTTGTGCATTAATTGATACGGGATCATAAAAATTGTGCAAGGAAATTTCTTTTAAACTGATTTCGTTCGTATTAGAAAATGATAAACTTGCCGTATTTTTTAATTTCCATAATAAGTCACCTTCAGTAAGTGTACCAACGTATTTACCATCATCATCTACTAAAGGTATAGCCGTATAACGATGATGTTCCATTTTTTCAAGTGCTTGACGCATAGTTGAATTGATATTCATATATACTAGTTCGTTTTTGGGGGTAAAGAAAAACGCGATATTCATTTTTCGTACTCCTTAATATAGTTTAATTATAATTTGTAATTTTAGGTTTCAAGTAATTTACTAATATTTTGTTCCATTACAAACACTTCAATTCGCTCACCAGTTTTTGTACTCGTATCACTATGACTTGATAAAACCTTACATCCTGTATGTTTTTCAATAATTTCTTCATATTCTTTACTATACATTTCTCTAAGGACTTGGCGCATTTTTTTTACAAGACTTTTGCCTGTGTTGTGTGAAACTAAATGTTTCTCTTCGGTTGTCAATACGCCTTTGAATCGAAGGATAATCATGTCTTCAACAATATATGTTTTTGCCTCTTGAGGACCTCTTCCAATTAACTCTCTTTGGAATTTTATAAATGCCTCACTTAATTCGATTTCCAGTTTTTTTTTCGTTGTTAACATTAATATCTCTCCTATACTATTATTTAAAACAAAAAAATAGCCACAAGAAGAGAACTCTTCTCGTAGCTATTTATTTCAATGGAAAGTATATTGAAATATTAATAACACGATTAAGTTTTACTCTCTTCAAACGCTGGCGAGGTTAGCTGACGGATTCGGACTTGAAAAGTTGCCCTACCATTTTGGATTCACCCCATGTGCAATGCACGAATTGGTTCCCCCGCTCGTATAAACGATTTAGCGATTACAGCAAATTAATTTATTTTGTTGATATATATATCATACAGAGATAAATAAAATTGTAAAGGAATAAATTTTTACAAAAATTTTATAAAAATTTTCATTGAAAAAACTCTTTACATGAAAATAACATCGCCGTATAATCAAGTCAACAAAATAATTTTCGGCTTAATTACGAATCATTCGTAAGCGGAGGAACCAATTTTTTGGGGTTAATTTTACATGAATGTAGAAGGGATGAGATACTCTTTCGCCATCCTACCCGACAGCTAACTTCGTAGGCTAAAGCGAGGGAGGTCAGTAGACCGCCTAATTTGAGCGGGTTTTTTTATTGCCTTTTTGCAATAATTTACCTGAGCAAATCACTGTGTAGGTCTTTTTATTTTGTTTTTAAATGGGAAAATTCTGGATTGTGCATAGAAAAGATCAGGGAGACAGAACACAAAGAGAGCAATACGCTAGCTGGGTGTTAGGTAGACCAATGAATACTTTTCTTCCAAATTCAATTAACTAAATCGTTATTAGTTGTAGACATATTTAATTAAAAAACTATGTTTATCTACAACATTTAGTTAATTTGCTGGGGGATTAGTGTCCATTGGTCTTTTTTGTTGTTCAGAAAAAGGCATGAAATTTATGAGAGGGGAGAATTTTAATGATCAATGACTTAACAATGATTGGTCTACTTGTTATCGTTTTTGCAGTTTTTTGGGGTTTTACAATTTTTTGCGAAAAAGCGTAAGGGGGATATATTGATGCTTATTCCAGCAATTATAGGGATTGTTCTTATTCTATATTTAATTTTTGTACTAATTAAACCAGAGAAATTTTAGTTAAACATGTGGGAGGAATTTTTAAATGTCCATGGGAATTTTGCAGGTAGTTGTTACATTACTCATTATTGTTTTATTAGTAAAGCCAGTAGGTAGCTACCTTGTTAAAGTATATGACAATGAGAAAACGGGATTAGATCGCTTTTTTGGGCCTTTTGAAAGATTCATTTATCGATTAATTGGTGTACGAGAAGAAGAAAAAATGGGTTGGAAAAAATATGTTTTAGCGATGTTGCTAAGTAATTTTGTGATGTTGATCATTTTATACGCAATTTTTAGATTTCAAAAATATTTGCCTTTTAACCCTGATCATATAGGGAATATGCCATCAGCTTTGGCATTCAATACGGCAGCTTCATTTATAACAAATACAAATTGGCAAGCGTATAGTGGTGAAAATTCACTATCGTATTTCTCTCAAATGATGGCTATTACATTTCCAATGTTTACTTCGGCTGCTACCGGCTTTGCAGTTGCTATTGCATTCATTAGGGGATTAGTAGGACGTAAAGATAATTTAGGGAACTTTTATGTCGATTTAGTTCGTTCAATCACTCGTGTATTTTTACCTTTATCATTTATTGTTGCTTTGTTTTTAGTATTTCAAGGCGTGCCACAAACGTTAAAAGGTGCTGTAGATGCGACAACAATTGAAGGAGTTAAACAGGTTATTACTAGAGGACCTGTGGCTGCACTGGAATCAATTAAACATATTGGTACAAATGGTGGAGGATTTTTTGGTACAAATGCTGCACATCCATTTGAAAATCCTACGCCTTTATCAAACTTAGTTCACATAGTATGTATGATGCTTTTACCAACTTCATTAGTTTATGCATTTGGTGTAATGGTTAAAAACAAAAGGCAAGGTTGGGCAGTATTTGCTGCAATGGGCATATTGTTTATTGCGCTTCTAACTACTGTTTTTGTTGCAGAGTATAATGGTACTCCTGCACTACAAGAACTTGGTATACATGGAAATATGGAAGGAAAAGAAGTGCGATTTGGAATATCTGAATCGGCTCTATTCACAGCTGTTACGACGGCTGCTACAACAGGTTCAGTTAATAATATGCACGATTCATTAACACCTATTGGTGGGATGGTACCACTAGCTGAAATGATGTTAAATAATGTTTTCGGTGGCAAAGGTGTAGGGTTATTAAATGGCTTATTATATGTAATCTTAACGGTCTTTATATGTGGGCTAATGGTAGGAAGAACACCAGAATTTTTAGGGAAGAAAATTGAAGCAAAAGAAATTAAACTAGCATCTATTGCCATTTTAACTCACCCTTTAATTATCTTAGTTCCAACTGCATTGGCATTAGCATTAAAAGGACCAGTTTCTTCTATATTAAATCCTGGGTTCCATGGTTTATCTGAAGTACTGTATGCAATTACTTCAGGAGCTGCTAATAATGGATCAGCATTTGGAGGTTTAACTGCAAATACAGATTTCTATAATATCGTAATTGGATTAGTCATGTTATTTGGCCGATATATTTCAATTATTGCTATGTTAGCAATTGCTGGATCATTTTCAACTAAGAAAATTGTTGCAACAACATCTGGTACATTCCGAACAGATACACCTTTATTTACAGTCATTTTAGTTGCGATTATTTTAATCGTTTGTGCATTAACGTTTTTCCCGGTACTGGCACTTGGACCAATCGCTGAACACTTAGGAATGTTTAAATAATAGAGAATCATAACGAAAGAGGAGATTGATCATATGGCTATTGAAAATAAGCCTATTTCAAAAGAAATAAAAAATCAGGCAATAATCGATTCATTTAAAAAGTTGAATCCACTTGTCATGATAAAAAATCCAGTTATGTTTATAGTTGAAGTGGGTACTTTTATTACATTAATACTTTCTATTAAACCAGATATATTTGGAATTAGCACGGTTGGAAGACCATATAATATTGCGGTATTTTTGATTTTATTATTTACAGTACTGTTTGCAAACTTTGCAGAAGCACTTGCAGAAGGACGTGGAAAAGCACAAGCAGATACATTAAGAAAAACGAAATCAGAAACAAATGCGAAGCTAAGACAAAAAGATGGATCTTATATTGAAGTACCGTCAACTTCTTTAAGAAAAGGAGATATCGTTCGAGTAGATACAGGAGAAATAATTCCATCTGATGGTGAGATTATAGAAGGTTTAGCTTCAATCGATGAATCGGCTATTACAGGTGAATCAGCACCAGTTATTAAAGAAGCAGGTGGAGATTTTTCATCTGTAACTGGTGGTACTCGAGTCGTATCAGATTATATTATTGTAAAAATTTTAACTGATCCTGGTGAATCATTTATTGACCGTATGATTTCATTAGTTGAAGGTGCTGCTCGTCAAAAGACACCGAATGAAGTTGCCTTAACTACTTTATTAGCGGTATTAACATTAGTATTTTTAATTGTCATTATGACACTAGTACCAATTGCGAATTATTTAAATGTCTCAATTGACGTAGCTACTTTAATTGCCTTACTAGTATGTTTGATCCCGACTACAATTGGTGGATTACTTTCTGCGATCGGTATAGCAGGGATGAACCGTGTCACACAATTTAATGTTTTAGCGATGTCTGGTAAAGCTGTTGAAGCAGCCGGGGATATTGACACGATGATTTTAGATAAAACCGGTACAATTACATTTGGTAACCGAATGGCGAGTGAATTCATTCCGGTTGGAATTATGACAGAAAAAGATGTGACTATAGCTTCTTTAAAATCTTCGGTAAGGGATGAAACACCAGAAGGACGTTCAGTAGTTGAGCTAGCACATAAAAACGGTATAACTTGGGATGGAAATGAATATAAAGATGCTGAAATTATTGAATTTACTGCTGAAACTAGAATGTCAGGTCTAAATTTGAAAGATGGGACTGCGATTCGAAAAGGAGCAGTGGATGCAGTTAAACAATATGTAAAATCTAAGGGTGGCAAAATCCCGAACGAGCTTGATGAAAAAGCAAATGTTGTTGCGAAAGCGGGGGGAACGCCACTTGCTGTTGCAATTAATGATAAAATTTTCGGTGTTATTTATTTGAAAGATACAGTAAAACCAGGATTAAAAGAGCGATTTGATGAATTAAGGGCAATGGGAATTAAAACCGTTATGTGTACAGGTGATAATCCTTTAACTGCTGCCACAATTGCGAGGGAAGCAGGAGTTGATGAGTTTATTGCAGAAGCTAAACCTGAGGATAAAATTGCTGCTATTAAAAAAGAGCAAAATGAAGGTAAATTGGTTGCGATGACTGGGGATGGAACAAATGATGCTCCTGCTCTAGCTCAAGCTGATGTTGGCTTAGCAATGAATTCGGGAACAATGGCTGCAAAAGAGGCAGCAAACATGATTGACCTAGACTCGGATCCTACTAAACTACTATCTGTCATTTCGATTGGTAAGCAGTTATTAATCACTCGTGGTTCATTAACAACATTTTCAATCGCAAACGATATTGCGAAATATTTCGCGATTATTCCAGCTTTATTTATTATGGCAATTCCGCAATTAGATTATCTTAATATTATGGGATTGAATTCACCGAAGTCTGCAATCCTATCTGCATTAATTTTTAATGCAATCATTATACCTCTCCTCATTCCTGTTGCGATGAAGGGTGCAAAGTATAAGCCTATGGATGCAAATAAACTATTATCTAAAAACTTATTAATCTATGGACTTGGTGGAGTAATTGCACCGTTCATTGGAATTAAAATTATCGATATGGTTGTTTCCACATTGCATTTTGTTTAATAGATTGGAAATGGAGGATTGAATGTGAAATCAGTTATGATTGCAATAAGAGCATCTATTGTATTGTTATTAATTTGCGGATTAGGATATCCATTAGCTACAACAGGGGTTGCACAGGTTATTTTCCCGAAACAAGCAGATGGTAGTTTAATAGAAACGAATGGAAAAGTTACGGGTTCTAAATTACTAGCTCAAGAATTTAAAGGGCCTGAATGGTTTCATTCTAGAGCATCTGCTGCTAGCTACAATCCTACTGCTTCAGCTGCAACGAACGCGGCAGTAGCGTCAAAAGAATATGTTAAAGCAACGAAAGAGAAAATAAATGAATTAAAAAATGAAAATAGTAATCTAGGTAAGAAAATACCTGCAGATTTAGTAACGACATCTGGATCTGGATTTGACCCGGATTTATCACCGGAAGCAGTGAAAGCTCAGGTACCTAGGGTAGCTAAGGCAACAGGTATATCAGAGGATAAATTAGTATCGTTAATTGATCGTCATACAACAGGTCGTCAATTAGGAATATTTGGGGAGTCACGTGTGAATATATTAGAATTAAACCTAGAATTACAGAAGTTAAGATAAAAGGGGAGGATTGTCTCTCCTTTTTCCTTATGTATAGAGAATGGAGGGAAAATCTTGAGCGACACACAGTTTCGTAGGAAAACACCTGAGGAATTATTAGAATCCATTCAGAAAATCAAAAAAGGCAGATTAAAAATTATTATCGGTGCTGCAAGTGGTGCTGGAAAAACGTATCATATGCTCCAAGAAGGTAATGTTTTAAAAGAACGTGGTATTGATGTTGTAATTGGGCTAATCAGTGAAACAAATCGTCAGAAAACGATTGAACAAATTGGTACTTTAGAGAAAATTCCTTCAATTACTTGGGAAGAAAGTGGCTCTTTAAAACAGGATATTGATTTAGATGCCATCATAGCTAGAAATCCAGAGGTAGTACTTGTTGATTCTTTAGCTCATCAAAATAGACATGATGCTACATTTCCTACTCGGTTAGAAGATATCAACTATTTAATATCAAAAAATATAAGCGTTATTACAACAATGAATATTTATGAGATAAAAGAAGTTTATGATGAAGCTGACAAATTGACTGGTGGTAAAGTTAAGGGCAATTTATTTGTTCCAGAAGATACTTTAGCTTTGGCTGATGATGTAAAGTTATTAGATGTTACACCAGAAGTCATTTTACAAAGATCAAAAGAAGAATCTAATAATGAAGAAAACAAAAATCGATATCAATTATTACATAAGAGCAATTTAGCAGTACTTCGTGAACTTGCGTTGCGTTTTATAGCAGGTGAAGTAAATTACGAACTTGACGAATATCGTGAAAAGCACGGTATCGTTGGACCTTCTGGAGCTTCAGAGAAAATTTTAGTCACAGTGCAATATCATTGGAATGGTTCTATTTTAGTTAGAAGAGGACAACAAATTTCCAAAAGATTGGGTGGAGATTTACATGTAGTATGTTTCCAACCACCTAATAAAAAATTTACTAGTGATGAATTAACATTTAAACGCTCCATTATAAAACTTGTTGAAAAAGTTGGAGGGAACTTTGAAGAATTACCACTTACGAGCAATTCAATTGCAAGTGAAATTGTTGAATATTCAATTCGGAATAATATAACAAGTATTGTATTAGGTCAATCAAAGAGAACACGTTGGGAAGAGATTGCCAATGGTTCGATCGTTAATAAAATTTTAAGAAAAACGAAAAACATCGATGTATTTATTGTTGCAGATCGAGCGGAAATACATGGAGAAAGAGTCATTCCTACAATGCAAGTAAATAAAGAAGTAGTAGACCCATACCGTCGTTTAAGTCCGCAAGAGCTTGCCCAGGAAATTCATAAAATAAAACGTGGTACTTTAAAAGTTTATATTGGAGCTGCTCCTGGTGTTGGAAAAACATATACGATGTTAAGAGAGGGGAATGAGTTAAAGAAAAAAGGTATTGATATTGTAATTGGGTTACTTGAAACTCACGGGCGAAAAGAAACATTGGAAAAAGTAGGAGACTTAGACATTATTCCGAGAAAAGTTATTCCGTACAAAGAAACCACACTAGAAGAAATGGATACTGAGGCAATTATTCAAAGAAACCCAGAGGTAGTGTTAATTGATGAATTAGCACATACGAATATACCTGGTAGTAAATTTAATAAGAGATATATGGATGTTGAGGCAATCTTAGAAGCTGGAATTTCAGTCATTTCTACAATGAATATACAACATGTTGAAACTCTAAATGATAGTGTCGAACAAATAACTGGGGTTAGAGTTAGAGAAACAGTACCAGACAATATTCTTAGAGATGCAAATGAAATTGAATTAATTGATATTTCTCCAAAAGCACTAAGGGAAAGAATGAGAGAAGGAAGAATTTACGCTCCAATAAAGATAGAACAATCACTAAACAATTTTTTTAAAACGGGTAATTTAATTGCTTTAAGGGAATTAGCACTCAGAGAAGTAGCTGATGATGTAGATGAACGCCTTGAAGCATGGGAAAGAGATTTAACACTTAGAGGACCTTGGAGACAAGAGGAAGTCATTTTTGTTTGTATAAATTTAAAGCCTAATAGTGAAAGACTTATACGGAGAGGTTTTCGAATTGCTTATCGATTAAAAGCTAAATTGTATGTAGCTTATGTTAAAGAACATGGTAAATTTTCTGAAGATGAAGAGCAATCATTAAAAAAAATAAAAGAGTTAACAAAACGATTAGGTGGTTCATTTGAATTATATGAGACAACTGATCGCCGGCATGTTTTTATCGAATTAGTAAAAAACATCCGGGAAAAAAAAACAACTCATGTTATTATGGGCCAGTCAGCTCGTACTAGATGGGAAGAAATCAAAACGGGTTCGATTGTTCAAAAACTGTTAAGGGAGTTGCGACATTTAGATGTTTTAGTAGTAGCTGATCAAAGTTTAAAATGATGGTTTTATCATATTTTTAGCATGAAATGATTTAGTTTTATGCTTTTTTATTTAAATCTTTAAGACTAATGTCACCATAATTAAAAAAATTAATATTAAATTCCTTGACCTAAACTAAGGTTTAGGCTGTAATCTCTGACTTGTAAGCAAGAAAATAATAAATCGGAGGGTTTTAAAAATGACAAAATTTGCTTTTGTAACAGGTGCTAATAAAGGGATTGGATTAGAAGTAGTTCGTCAGTTGGCGGAAGAAAATTACCATGTATTTTTAGGTGCTCGAAATGAAGATCTCGGGATTAAAGCTATGCAGGCTTTAGGTTTATCAAATGTTACATTTATTCAGGTGGATGTTTCTAGCACAAAATCTATTCAGGATGCTTTAAATAAAATTTCGGAAGTGACTGATCATTTAGATCTATTAATCAATAATGCTGGAATTGCCCCAGATTTTCATATTTTGCCAAGTGAAATCAAACTTGAAACTTTACGACAAGCATTTGAAGTGAATTTCTTTGGAACGTTCCAAATGATTCAAACTTTTTTACCACTGGTTAAAAAGTCTGAACGTGGAAAAATTATTAATGTTACGACAGATATGGCATCACAAACATTATTTGATCGTGGAGAAACTGCATCAATCAATATACTTGGTTATAATTCTTCAAAAACTGCTAATAATTCACTAACACTCACATTTGGGAAAGAATTCGGAAGTAATGGACCTGAAATTTTTGGTGTTACACCAGGTTTTACAACGACTGATCTAAATGGAAATTCACCTGGAGGTAAAACAACTGCAGAAGGTGCTAAAATTATTACAGACTATGCAATAAGTGATTTAAACTACAATGGTAAAATTCTAAATGCAAAAGGAATTATGCCTTGGTAAGGATGAGGGTATATGGAATATACAATTGGACAAGTAGCAAAGTTGAATAGTTTAACAATTTCTCAATTAAGATATTATGACAAGCAAGGATTGTTACCCTTTCTAAAAAGAACTGAAAGTGGAGACAGAATTTTTGATGAAGATTCGCTTAAATTTATCGAAATGATCTTATGCTTAAAAAACACGGGTATGCCAATCAAAAAAATAAAGCAATTTGTTGAATGGACTATGTGTGGAGAAGAAACATTGAATCAACGTTTAGAGCTTATGAAACAGCAAGAAAAAAATGTTTTAGAGCAAATAAAAGAAACTAAAGAAAATTTAAAGAAAATTCAACGGAAAATTGCTAAATATGAAATCGAAATAAATAAATAAAAAAGACAAAAGACAACGTTCAAAAGTTGTCTTTTTTAATGAATTTGTAAGTTTGAGCCCACAAAAATTTCACCACTATTTACACGATTTTTTAATTGTGTTTAATTAAGATTTCCCTACAACAAGACCTAATTTTTTAGCTACATACCCCGTCGTACTAGCTTGTATTAGAATAGTCATTAATATTGCGATAAAAGTGACAGTCGTAATTTCGTTTGCATAATCAACTCCGGCTGCTATTATCATTCCGGAAATTGCTGCAGGAATAACTCCTGTTTCACGGACCCAAAACATAAAAATAATTTCACTCCACGACCAATTTGCTTTTCGATCTGGTAAAGTGCAAAAAAGTACTGTTAGTGGTCGAGCAATAAACATGAAAACTAAAACAATCAGTACTCCTTGTATCCAATATTTACTTAAAATATGAAAATTCACTTGGGTTCCTAGTAACATAAAAATAAGTTTTCTCATAATTAATGTAATATTATCTGAAAAATGAGCATCGGTTGTTCTAGTCTCGTCTGAAATATGAAGACGAAACAATTGTGGATTACCTAAAATCAGGCCGGCAGTAAAAGTTGCCATAAACCCACTGGCATGAATTAATCCTGCAGTTAAATAGGAGCTAATAGCTAAAACAAGACTAACTATTGTACTGTACTTATTTAAAAACGCCCATTTATGTGCTGAAGTAATAAATGCTCCAATGAAACCAATGATTATTCCAACTAATATTCCACCCCCAGCTTCACGAAAAAAACTCCAAATACTAGCTGAAATGGATAATTGCGATTGTCCTAAAATGACTCCAAGTATAGTAAATGCCAAAATAGAACCAGTTGCATCATTAAACGCTGATTCACTTTCTACAGTTTGTCTTACTTTTTCATGGATTGTAACTTGTTTAAAAACTGGAATCAAGGTTGCTGGGTCTGTAGATGCGATGACTGATGCAAGCAAAAGTGCATATAAGAATGGTAGCTTCAATAAATAAAAAGCTGTAACTGCTACAACTAATGCTGTAATAATGACTCCAAGAGTCGATAGTAGAGAGATGGTAATCCATACTTTTTTTAAAACGGAAACATGAATGGCTTTACCTCCTTCAAACAGAATTAAGACAGAACCTAGGACGATAATGAACTGATTTGCCACTGATTCATTTGGCAATGAAATGAAATTAAATACTGATGGACCTACTAATATTCCGATTATCATAAATAAAGCTACATCAGGAATTTTTATTTTTTCAGCTAATTTAATTGCCAATAATCCAAAAATCAAGACAAAAGTAATGATATATAATTCATGTTCAACAGACTTCATTGCAACTGATTCCATAATGTTTCACCTCACAGGCACTTATAAACTAATCTTAGAATGACCTTGTTGAACTCAAAATATTTACTCATAAAATAACATGTTATTATTATATTTTTCCCTCATTGGGAACGCTAATATTGAAATGGGGAAAAATTGAGAATACAAAATTAGGTGAAAAAGAGGGGATGTACTACTATGAGAAAAAAGCTGGAGCCTTCCTTAGACCCATCAAAAGTTTTAGTGATGGGATTTGCTCTCATTATTGTTTTAGGTAGTATTCTACTAACTCTACCAATCGCTACTAAGGATGGAGAAGGTCTAAATTGGTTGGACGCTTTATTCACTTCTACATCAGCTACTTGTGTAACTGGATTAGTGGTAGTGGATACTGGTACAACGTTCACGTTATTTGGACAATTAGTTATTTTGTCGCTCATTCAAGTAGGCGGTTTAGGTTTTATGTCGTTTGCTACCTTTTTTGCAGTTCTTTTAGGTAAGCGAATCTCGTTAAAAGAACGATTATTATTACAAGAGGCTTTGAATAATTTATCGATTGCGGGAATTGTTCGATTGGTAAAAAGAATCTTTATTTTTACAATAATTATTGAATTAATTGGTGGAATCTTGCTAGCTGTTCGTTTTGCATTTGATTTCCCAATAAAAAAGGCTATTTATTATGGAATATTTCATTCGATTTCAAATTTTAATAATGCAGGGTTTGATTTAATGGGAGGCTTTAAGAGCCTAACTGGTTATGTATCAGACCCTACTGTTACAATTGTGGTTTGTTTATTGATTACTCTTGGTGGAATTGGTTTTATCGTAATGAACGAATTATACGAATACAAAGAAACAGGCTTTCTCTCTTTACATACTAAAGTAGTTCTTAAAACAAGTATTTATTTATTAGTCATAGGGACTGTTTTGATTTTTTTCCTAGAATTGCATAATCCCAAAACATTACAGCCGTTATCATGGACAGGCAAATTTCTTGGTTCATTGTATCAATCTGTGACACCTAGAACGGCAGGGTCCAATACACTCAATATACCTGATTTAACACAGTCTACACTTTTCATAATTATCATTTTAATGTTTATTGGGGCATCTCCGGGTTCTACCGGAGGAGGGATAAAAACGACTACTTTCGCTACATTATTAGGAGCCGTTCGATCACAGATTAAAGGGAAAGAAGACGTTATATTTTTTAAAAGAAGTATCATGTACGACACTATTTATAAGGCACTTACTGTTACTGTAAGTGGTCTGCTTATTGTTATCTTTGTAACCATGATATTAACAATTACCGAGCATGGAAAGGACTTCTTAATGATCTTATTTGAAGCAACTTCTGCATTTGGAACTGTTGGACTATCTATGGGATTGACCCCTGATCTAACACCAATTGGAAGAATCTTGATCATTTTAACAATGTTTGCGGGAAGAGTTGGTCCATTGACGATTGCTTTTGCTGTTACACTAAGAAGAACTTCAGATCCTTTTAAACGACCAAAAGGTAAAATCATGATTGGATAAATCGTACCAAATTCATTTTATATAGGAGCAATGTAAATATGAAAAATCAATATGCAGTTATAGGATTAGGTAGATTCGGCTCAGGTATTGTGAATACTCTATTGCAACATGGTAATGAAGTGTTAGTAATTGATATGAATGAAGAGCGAATTAATCAGTTTGCAGACATAGCTACACATGCAGTAATAGCTGATTCTACAAATGATGAAGCTTTAAAGGCTATTGGAATAGGAAATTTTGACACAGTTATAGTAGCGATTGGAAATGATATGCAATCAAGTATTTTAACAACCTTAGTCTTAAGTGAATTAAAAATTAAAAAAATTGTTGCGAAAGCATTAAATAAGCGACATGGTGAAGTGTTAAAAAAAATTGGGGCTGATTGGGTTATCTATCCGGAAAAGAATATGGGAGAACGTGTAGCGCATCAATTAATGTCACCAAATGTTTTAAACTTTATTGAACTCGCACAAAATTACAGTATAGAAGAAATTAAATTACCTTCAAAAATGGTTGGGAAAAGTTTGAAGGAATTAAATATTAGAGTAGAATTTAATTTAACAGTCATCGCTATTAAGAGCGAAGGAGTCGTTAATATCTCGCCTTCTCCTGATGAAGTTATACATGAAGGAGATGTATTAGTGATGATTGGAGAAAATAGGGATTTGCATCGTTTTTCAAATGTTGAATAAATAATTAATAAATCAATTTTAAAAAATATACGTATAACCATTATGGTAATTGCTTTTAAGTCCTCAAAAAGTGATTACCTTATTTTTTTACTATTTAATAAGAATGTCTAGATATTATTTAGCTTCTCTTTTTTCTTTATAAATTCATTCATTATGAATATTTGAAGTAGAAGTAAAGATAATAATTACATAAATTTCGAATTGCACTCAACTGGAGGTGAATGTAGTAGTTGTTAATACGCTTAGGAGTCAATTACTACAGAATATATGCTTATTTTTCAACTTGCGATCATTTTAATCGCTTCAAAAATTGCAGGTGACATTAGTGTTAGACTAAAACAACCGTCTGTTCTTGGTAAACTTTTAATCGGAATCATACTTGGGCCTACACTATTAGGATTAATTAATGACACAGATATATTAAAAGAAATAAGTCAAATCGGTGTAATTCTGTTAATGTTTATTGCAGGACTTGAAACAGATATTGAAGAGTTTAAACGGACTGGAATAGCATCGACTTTAGTTGGAATTGGAGGGATTATTGTACCATTTGGAGTAGGCTATTTAATTGGAATGTTTATTCATTTAACTACTATTCAATCTAGTTTTTTGGGGCTTTTACTTTCCGCGACAAGCGTAAGTATATCAGTACAAGTGTTGAAAGAAATGAACAAATTAAAAACCCGCGAAGGGGCAACTGTCATGGGTGCAGCAGTAATTGATGATATTTTAGTCATTATTGCGTTGGCATTTTTACTTAGCTTGGCAGGTGAAAGTGGAGATGTAAATTTGGGGAAAATAATACTTAAAAAAGTATTATTTTTTGTGTTTGCAATTATTATTGGATGGAAAGTTGTTCCATTTTTACTTAGAAAATTTTCTACATTACGTGTTACTGAAACCGTTATTTCTTCTGCTCTCATCATTTGTTTTCTATATGCATATTTTGCAGAATACACTGGGGTTGCTGCAATTATTGGAGCTTATATTGCAGGAGTAGCTATTAGTGTAACTGAATTTAAGCACGAAGTATTTGAAAAAGTAGAGACAATTAGTTATTCACTTTTTGTGCCAGTATTTTTCACTTCAATTGGAGTAACTGCTAAATTTACAGGGATTTTAGATAATATTTCCCTTATTATCGTATTAAGCATTATAGCAATTCTGACAAAATTAGTTGGTTCATCTCTTGGTGCTAAAATTTCTGGATTTTCATGGAGGAATTCTCTAGGCATCGGATCAGCAATGGTATCTAGAGGTGAAGTTGCATTAATTATTGCTTCTATAGGGCTAGAGAATAAATTATTAGATCAGTCATTATTTACCGTACTTTTAGTTGTTGTGCTCGTTACTACGCTTGTAACGCCACCAATGATGAAGGTATTCTTTAATGAATAGTGCGATGTAATCGAATGATCGATTGACTATCAAAAAATTTATGGGAATTTACTTCTTGGTGCACCAAAGGATACTAAATAAAGAAGTTGAAAAATGTAAACGATTACCAAAAAAAGAGCACCAAAAATCATTCATTTCAAGTAATCGTTTACATAAATAATTCCAAAAAACACCAATTGACGAGTAATTTTAATCATGATAAAGTTGGTCTTACGTTTAAAAACGAACGTCAAACCACGGCCAATAGGTCATGGTTTTTTTATATGAAAAAATTGCGAAAGGAGAATACAAAATGAAGAATTTAATTTTATCTTTAGTTATTGGATGTGGATTTTCTATTTTACTGACGGGGTACGAAACGAATATGTCAGAAGTTAATAAAAAAATCTCAACGTTTAATCAATCTGAGGTACAAAACGTGTTAACAAACATGGTAGCAGTTGATAAAACAAAAGAGATCACTTGGAATGAAGCACGCTAATTAGTCTGACTTTTTCTTTAAAATGGTCTTACGTTTAAAAACGAACGTCAAACCACGGCCATAGGTCATGGTTTTTTTATATGAAAAAAATCGAGAGGAGATAACAAAAATGAAAAAAGTAATTTTATCTTTAGTAGTTGGATGTGGATTTTCTATTTTGCTGACAGGGTACGAAACGAATATGTCAGATGCTAATAAAAAGATCTCAACGTTTAATCAAATAGAAGTGCAAAACGTATTAACGAACACTTTAGCAAATTGTAAGTCACAACAAATCGTTTGGAATCAAGTACGATAAAAGCTCAGGGGTACTTAAAATTAGTATAGGTTCCTAATTTCTCGGATATTTTTTGGAGAGTTTCAAAAAAATTGATTGTAAATTTTAGTAAAAGTCTCTTTACAAATTTAACCTGAAGTTATATATTTACATTTAAATTCTATATTTTTCTAATTCAAAACCATAGTTGCTTAATCTAAAAAAAGAGCGGGGGAACCAATTCTTTATTGGGGTGAATCCTTTTTAGTAAAGGTAGGGGTATTCTTTAATCCCGAATCCGACAGCTAACCTCGTAAGCATTTAAAGAAGGGGGTTTATTTAGTCTTGTTTTCAAACACTAAGTAAAGCTTAGTGTTTTTTTGTATGCAAAAAAGTATAAATTGGAAGCGATGAAAAGTTCATGACGTAACTCTGACTTTGCCTTTAGCTCAACAATCAACATATTTTTTGTATGCTTTTTTTAAGAAAAGGGGAGAAATTTATGCATCATCCGTCCGAATATATAGAAATTGGACTATTTATTTTAGCGATTTTTGGGATTTATTACTCTGTTGCCAATTTTAACAGTGTAAAACGAGTATTTATTGGTAGACCAATGAGATCTGCAGAAATACATGCTCAGCATAATAAGTTGATTTGGTTTATTGCTTTACCAATTCTTGCAGCCGATTTGTATTCATCAGTATCTTATGGACCAGAAGCTGGAATGACCGAGTTAATCGGTCTAGGGGAAAAAGCACACTGGTATATCATTCCGATCACAATAGCAACGGTTTTTTTATTAGGGATTCTAATTCTTTCATATATTATGGGGATTTTAGCTTATCCTAATGGTGGTGGAGCATATGCAATTGCAAAGGACAATTTCAAACCTCGTTGGGTCTCACTCGTCGCTTCAAGCGCACTATTAGTTGATTATATTTTAACAGTTGCAGTTTCAGTTTCTGCTGCTCTAGAAGCTGTGTCATCTGCATACCCAGCTGTTGCGCCTTATGAAACAGTTTTAGCGATTTTTTGTGTATTTTTATTATTAGTTGTCAATCTTCGTGGGGTGGCTGAATCAGCTAAAATTTTTGCATGGCCAACATTTGGTTTTATGATTTGCATGTTACTATTAATTTTTACCGGATTTTTTGACGAATTCCAAAACGGATTTGTACAGCATCATACGCCTACATTTGGTACAGTTCCACAGGGATTAGGTATTTTACTTGTTTTAAAGGCATTTAGTTCTGCATGTTCTGCTTTAACAGGTATTGAAACAATTTCAAATGCAGTGCCAGTTTTTAGAGAACCTCGTCAAAAAAATGCAATTAAAACATATATAGCATTAGGAGTAATTACTTCAATTACACTTTTAGGCTTTGCTTATCATTTATATGTAAACGGAATTTCACCGAATCCAAATGATACAATGTTATCACAATTAATAAAGGTGTATTTTGGACACGGAATTTTATATCAAGTTATCATTTGGTTTACATTTATCATTTTAATATTAGCTGCCAATTCAACATTTACTGGATTTTCGCAATTAGCAGCGATCGTAGCAGCGGATGGTTTTTTACCGAGAGGATTTACAAACAGAGGCGATCGTTTAGGGTATTCTAATGGTATTATTGCACTTGCTGCAGCAGCAAGTATTTTAATCATTGCATTCCAAGCGCATACAAATGCACTAATTCCACTATACGCAATTGGTGTGTTTTTATCATTTACCATTGCACAATTAGGATTAACAAGAAGATGGAAGCGAGTAAAAGGGCCTAAATGGCAAGTTAAATTAGCAATAAATATAATTGGATTAATTGTAACTTCTGTTGTTACCGTAATCTTTGCAGTTACAAAATTTGTAGATGGTGCTTGGGTTGTTTTAGTCGTAATTCCGACGATTATATTCTTCTCTTTAGCGATTTATAAACATTATCAAAATGTAGCAAGCGAATTAAGAATCGATTTAAGTTCGTTTAAACCAGAAGCTAATAAAGTCATAACAGTTGTATTAGTTTCGGGAACTCATCGAGTTGTTCATAATACATTGTCATTTGCAAAAGGTATTGCAACAGAACCGATCGCTGTTTATGTAGGCTTTGATGATGAATCAATTGAGAGAATGGAAGAAAAATGGGAAGAATGGGGTAATCCATGTCGCTTAGTCGTTCTAAAAAGCCCGTATCGTTCAGTACTTGCACCCCTTTCAAGATTCATAAAGTTAATTGAAGCAAATGAACAAGATAGTCACGTGCAAATTGTGATTCCACAATTTATTCCTAAGAGATGGTGGCATAATTTACTTCACAATCAAACAGCACTTTTACTTCGACTTTGGTTAATCAGTCAAAAGGATGTAGTCGTTACAACGGTTCCTTATCATTTGAGAAAATAATTTTAAAAGCATGAAATGTTTATTTCATGCTTTTTTATTTTGGCTTATAAAAGTCGGAGTGAAAAATCTTGCAAAATTTATAAAAAGTAATTATCATTTGTATGTACAAACAAATGAATACTCTTAAAGGAGAAATTAGATGAAAACTTTAGTTATCTTAGCACATCCAAATTTAGAACAATCAAAAGTGAATAAAATATGGATGAATCGTCTTCAACAAGAGGAAGTTACAATCCACAATTTGTATGCTCAATATCCAAATTTTGAAATTGATATTGAAAAAGAGCAAAAATTATTGTTAGAACATGACCGTATTGTTTTACAATTTCCGTTTTACTGGTACAGTACTCCTGCATTATTAAAACAATGGCAAGATACGGTGTTAAGTTATGGTTTTGCTTATGGATCAGAAGGTACTAAGTTGAGAGGAAAAGAATTAATGTTAGTTATTTCAACAGGTGGACCAGCACAAGCATATCAAGCAGGAGGGTATAATCATTACTCGATGAGTGAATTAACACGACCTTTACAGGCTACTGCAAACTTATGTGGAATGCACTTTTTGAGTTCATTTTTACTACAAGGAGTTATAAATGTATCAGATGAGGAACTTCAAGAAAGCGCCGAAAAGTTAGCTTCTTATATTACAAATCCGAATATACGTGGAAATCGTTAAAAACAAAATCTGTAACATTTGTTCTTACAACTTATTGACAAAGGAATGTTATATTTTGTAGGTTGTATATACAAACTAGATAATCAGGAGCTGAGCAAATGGAACAATATTTTAGTGATTGTTTATACTTTACTGCCAATCATTTGGCTAGATTAATGAATAAGATGGCAGAAGAGGAATTTGCTCCACTTGGCATTTCACCTAATTATGCGTTTTTGTTAATGGCTGTTTATGAACAACCAAATATTTCTCAATCAGAGTTAAGTAATATTTTGCATATTGCGCCTTCAACTACAACAAGATTTGTAGATAAATTAGAAGTTAAAAAATTAGTTGAACGGAAAAGTGATGGCAAATTAACATTAGTCAATTTGACTGATAAAGGAATTAAAATTCAAGAAGACATTAAAGTATGCTGGAAAAATCTATATAAACGTTATTCTGAAATACTTGGTGATGACGTCGCAAAAAATATAACGAGTCAAACGTTTCAAGCTGCAATTGAGATTGAATCAACAAAAAAATAGTAGTATGTTGTGAAAAGAGCCTTATGAAGGTTCTTTTTTTTTGTTTTCCCTAAAGTATCTTGCGTTTAAAATAAGTACTTTGATCATTGTTTGCTATCGTTTCATATGAACAGAGGAGCTCTTTTCCCGACAATAAAATCAGCTTATAGAAATTACCAGCCTGTTAAATTGAAAAATGTTAAGAAGATTTCCTCAATAGATTGGTCATCAAAAAATTAATCTTAATATTGATGAAAGAATCATACAATGTATGAGAAATTAAATAAATAATTTGATCTGAACTTAAGAATATTAGAGGTGAGGTTATGTATGATCAATACTATGGGAATTCGTATGAGAGGGATCATAAACTAATTAGTGAATTAGAAAAGGCCATTAATGGTGAATATTCAGCTATTAAATGCTATACAAAATTAGCTAGTCTGGCTAAGAATGAGGATGAACGTAAAAAAATTTTAGAAATAAAAGAAGATGAAATAAAGCATTACAACCTTTTCGTATCAATTTATACTAATTTAACAGGAAAACAACCACAACAGAAAGTAACAGAAGATTGTCCCAATGCATACGTAGAAGGTTTGGAGTTTGCACTAAAAGATGAACAAGAAACAGTTGATTTTTATTTAATAGTTTCAGATGGAACATCAAATCAATTCATAAAAAACGCATTTAGTAGAGCGGCAAAAGATGAGCAAAATCATGCAGTATGGTTCCTTTATTTCTACATGAAAAATAAAGTTGGTTAGGAGATGATATGAGAATGGAAAACCAGACTTTGAAAACTTCATCTTAAAAATCAAAAAATATATATCAAGAAGTATGGAGTTTTAAATCTGCCCCTACCTTGCATCCTATGAAAGTTAACATACATGTGAATAAACTTGGAAAAGCTCCAGGCTATATTTTTGTTGCTCCAAACACAGCATATAGGAAAACTATGATTGGTCAAACTGGTTCCTTAATGATGGATTAAGCAGGTAATCCAATTTGGTTTAAACCATTATCGAGTAGATATACACAAAATACTCATTTTAGAGTACAGACATACTATAGTCAGCCAGTCCTTACTATGTGGCAAGGGACAATCCCGTGAACACACGCACTATAACTAGTTCTTACAGTATAAAAAAGAGAGGACGGGTAATGTTGAGACTCTCCGAAAAAAGGAATGTTTTAAATAGCAAAGAAGCTATTCTTTTAGCTGCATTCAGCTATCAAACATATGTACTTTTTCGTAAAGGAACGATTACTTTACCAAAAGGTTACGTCCTAAAGTATATTATTCATGCTGAGGTGAATGTAGAGAATCCTACGACTGAGGTATTTGGTTTTATTGCCGAGTCAAAGGAAAATATTATTATCGCATTTAGAGGATATGCCGCCTATCCAGCAGATCTTATTGCAGCGTATGACATACTTCAAGTTCCTTATCCCTATGTTGAAAATAGCGGTAAAACTTCCCGGGGCTTTACATGTATTTACCAATCTACAAGAAAAAAATTATTTAAAGAATTAAACAAGTTTCCAAAGAATAAGAAACTATTTATTACTGGGCACAACTATGGTGGAGCATTAGCAACATTAGCCACTTTAGATATTATAATGAACTCAAAATTTAAAAATGCATCCGTTTATACTTATGGGAGTCCACGCGTAGGTGATCCAGATTTTGTTTATCGATTTAATCAAGTCGTAAAAAGTAGTCAAAGGATCGTTAATATTCATGATTCATTTACCACTTTTCCAGAAAAATTTTATCCTCCACCATTTACAGAGGACGGGATCTATTATCAACATGTAAATACAAAGTTTCCAATTTCCTTCCAGTTGAATGATACGCCTAGGAATGATGGAATAGGATGTTATTTTAAAAACTTGAGTAATTTAAATACAGATTATGCGAACAAATTATGTAATGAAAATCCTGATTTTTGTCCTAATTCAGAAATGTGTTTTCCTTTTCAACGAACTTGTAATTGTCCAAAACCTTGCATTAAAAAAGGTGGTTGTTAATATGGATTACCCAAGAGTGGAGAATGTATTTAATAGTAAGGATGCAATTTTACTTTCCGCAATGTGTTATCAATCAAATCAATTAATAGAGAGTGACACAGGAGAAGTTGTCTTACCAAAAGGTTTTAAACTCCACTATACGATTTATGCTTATGCAGGAGTTGAAGAGCCAGTAGCTGAACCGTTTGGATTTATCGCAGAATCAAGAGATGAAATCATTATAGCTTTTAGAGGGACAGATTCATATAAAGACAATGAATCAGACCAGGACCTATATCAAATAGAGTATCCATTTGCCGAAAATGTTGGAAAAACACATAGAGGATTTACTTGTATTTATCAATCTGCCAGGAACGAACTATTTACAGAATTAATGAAGTTATCACCTAATAAAAGACAATTGATAACAGGATACAGTTTGGGTGGTGCTTTAGCTGTTTTAGCTGCATTTGACATTACAGTGAATTCTGATTTCGACAATCTATCAGTCTATACGTTCGGTAGTCCGCGTGTTGCAGATCCAGAATTTGCTTATCGATACAATCAAATTGTAAAGAGAAGTTTTCGTATTTTTAATGTGCATGACATCATACCTACCTTACCTGCAGAAGTTTATCCTCCGCCGTTTACATCTAAAGGTTTATATTATCGACACGTAAATAATAATTTTCCAGTCTCGTTTCAATTAAATAGCATAGCTCGTAATCACTATATAGGTTGTTATTTTAATACGATTAGCAGATTAGACCCTGAATTTACTTCTGCATTATGTTTGAATAATACTGATTTTTGTCCAAGTATAAAAATATGTACTCCTTATAATGGGAAATGTATTGAAAAGAACTAAATAATAGTAAAATTTAAATCAAATCCATGGTTCTCATGGATTTGATTTTTTGTTTGAAGAGTAAGTGAGTTAGCTTTGAAGTATAAATTAGTATCATGAACTACAGTTCCAAATTCACCTAAAGCTAAGGTAGCTTATAAAGGGGTAACGGTAGATGATATTTTAACTTAATTAGATTTAAAATAACAAAATAGATTATTTTTACAAACAATTTAAATAGTTTATAAGTTTATTAAAAAACTATCCTACTTTTTTAATTAAAAAGTAGGATAGTTTTTTTGTTAAAAATAGGAATATTAAGTTTTTTCATTTTTTTAATAAAAAACGTCAAATTCCCCCAAATTCTAAAAAGTTGAAAATTTCCAACTTTACTTAAAATTCTTTGTTTTATAAGGGGTATTAGCCAAAATTCAACAATTAATGTCAAATAATAACATTTTCTTTAATTAAATTCGAAAAAAAATGAAGTGGAAATCGCTAAATTTCCCCAATACAAGACAAGCGAAACATGGAGTAATATTTAATTAAATTTAAGTGTTTAGAAAAATTTTAATACTTGAATTTTCGGAATTTAGTCAAATAATCGAATTTTTCATTATTTGTTTATACTGGGGGGGAAAACATGAAAGAGAGAAAATCGTCTCACAAAAGTAAGAGGCCAACAAAAAAAATACTTTCGATCTTTGCTTTAAGTTCGATGTTTTTAAATGTTGTGGTACCTCATAGTTTCGCAAGTGGAAATACTGCTGAAGCAAAACTTAATCAGCAAAATTTATCTAGTAATACCTTTGATGCAAAAGAAGTAAACCGTATTCTTGACGGGCTTACACCAGAACAAAAAGCAAATATTAATAAGCTTACTGGTGCAGATAATACTGAAAAAATCCGTGTAGACAAAAAGGATTTAATCGGTTCAAAAAAGATTAATGTTATTGTTCAATTTAAACAAGATCCAGCTAAAATACAAATCATTAAGCAATCTTTAGCTAATGGTGGAGCAACTGCAAGTAGTCAAGCGTTTAATAGTGAATATATCGAAGCAATCAACAAGGTTAAAGATTCACATGCAAATTTTAAGAGCTTTTTAAATACTCAACCTAAAACTTCTATTGTTGGCGGGAAAACTGTAAAAACAGAAATCAGTATTACCCGAGAATTTACAGATGCATTTAATGGAGTTGCTTTAACCTTACCAGCGAATTTAGTTCAAAAGCTTGCAGAAAGTCCAGACGTTGCGTCTGTTTGGTCTCAAGTAGAATATTCTTTACCTGATGAAGGCAATTCTCAAAAATCAGCGACAGCTACATCAGCTGGCAAGCCAACTTCAGCTCTTTCCCATTTAGGGATTGATAAGCTTCAAGCTGAAGGGAATACAGGTATTATTAAAACAGGTCCACGTGCGGGCCAAAAGGTTAAAGTGGGTGTATTGGATACAGGAATCGATTACAACCACCCTGATCTTTATAAAGTAACACATGATGAAAATGGAAAATTATATGGTGGTCATGACTTTGTAAATAATGACGGAATTGATGCAACAGGAAACATTAAGTATGTGGATGACCATGATCCAATGGAAACAACTTATGATGATTGGGTAGCTGATAAGGCGAGTTCAAATCCAGTTTGGGGAACACCACCTTCAGATTATAAGCCATATATTACTTCACATGGAACACATGTTTCCGGTACGATTGCAGCAAATACGACGAATAATAACGATGTTTATTCGGCAAATGGGGTAGCACCTGATGTGGCTCTTTATGGTTATCGTGTATTAGGACCAGGAGGACATGGAACAACGGAATCTGTACTAAGTGGTATCGATCAAGCTACAAAAGATCATATGGACGTAATTAATCTATCTCTTGGTGCAAATATTAATGATCCATTATACCCAACAAGCATTGCGATTAACAATGCTACTTTAGCTGGAGTCGTGTGTGATGTTGCTGCAGGTAATGCTGGACCTGGGCAAGCTACAGTTGGTTCACCAGGATCTTCAGCACTAGCAATTACTGTAGGTGCAAGTACAGTCCCTGAAGAAATTGCAACAATGACTGTTAAGAATGGTTCAGTTTTCTATAAATCACGTTTATTTGGTAAAAACTTTTCACAAGCAGACGATGTTTATAAAGGTCAAACACTTCCAATCGTTGATGTTGGGTTAGGAAGTGAAGCAGACTATAGTGGAATTGATGTGAAAGGTAAACTGGTTCTAGTAAAGCGTGGCGTAGACTATTTATCAACAAAAATGGCAAATGCTAAAAATGCTGGAGCAGCGGGTATGATTATCTGGGATAATACGGATGATAGAGATAGCCAAGGTTACATTCCTAGTTTCTTAGGTGTTAGCATGGATAATGTTTATTCTATTTCACTAACTCAAGAACAAGGACAAGCTCTTTCTGATGCGATTAAAAAGGACCCAAAAGCGGCTAATATTACGTTCCCTTCTACTCTAGATGCATCTATTACTAAGAGCGGGGATGAATTAGCAAGCTTTAGCTCAACAGGCCCAGTTAAAGATTGGACAATTAAACCAGATGTAGTTGCACCTGGAGTTGATATTTCTTCAACAGCTCCATACGATATTTGGGAGCCAAATGCAGCACATGATTATAAACTTGGATATCAGATTATGTCTGGTACATCAATGGCAACTCCTCACGTTGCTGGAATCTCAGCTTTAATTAAAGCTGCACATCCAGATTATACACCGGCTGATGTCAAAACAGCATTAATGAATACTGCAAAAGATATTAACACAGATTCAAAGACTTATAGTGTTTATCAAGTAGGAGCAGGACGTGTTGATCCATCACGTGCTATTAAAGAAAATGTAAAAATTCAAGTTTTAGATAAAACAGTTACATTTGATAATCTTGCAGATAACTCAACAGCACATGAAGTAGATAACATTACAGGTAGTATGTTCTTTGGTTTTAAAGGTAGAGGAGAAGGTGCAGCGAATGGTTCTGATGATGTAGTTTCTTCAAAAGATTTTAACGTTTCTAACGAAGGAACTAGCAGTAAAACATTTAATGTAAGTACTGAATTTATTACCTCAAAATTTGCTGGGTCGAATAAAGTAGGACCAGGAACAGGAAATGATGTTAAAATTGATTTTTCGGTAGATGGAAATAACGTGAAATCATTAAATGTTGGCGGAGGTAGTACAGTCAAAGCTACAGCAAAAATAACAGTTCCGTCAAATTCACTTGAGGGTACTTACGAGGGGTATATCCACTTAACAAATGCAGCGGACTCATCGGAGACTTATCGAATTCCATTTACAATTACAGTTGCGGAAAAAGGAATTAATACGTTCAATGTTGCTATAAAAGCTGCGGCAGAAGGAAATATTTCAGCTTATAATGTTTCTTTTAACAACGAAATGGAAAACTTATATATTGTTGTGAAGGATAAAGACGGGAAATATATAGGTGTAACAAACACGTTATCAAGCGGTAGAAATTTTATCCCAGGTGTCCAATATGGTCCATTATTAACTCTTTTTAATGGATATTATCTTCCATTTACAAAGACATACGATGGAACATATGACGAATCTGGTATTGCAGATAAAGTGGCAGTACTAAAAGAAGGTAGTTACTCTCTCGAGATGATTGCTACTGGTAAAGATGGAAAACGTTACACAGCGGAAGATACGGTCTATGTTGATGGTACTCCGCCGACTATGACGATGGATTCTGACTCCAAACCGGGAATCTATGAAATCGATACGACAGGGTATCTACCTGGACAAGAAATTAAAGGATTTAATGGTACGGTTTATGACTCGAACGTAGACGTGATGAAAAATAATGGAGAAACATCAGTACCTAGGCTTACGGATGGCAAACCTGTTCCTGTTGATCAAGGGTTGAATATTGTCACTGGTTATCAAGACAGTCAATTCCCAACAGTTTACTTCAATACAAATGCGAAAGGTCGTTTCCACTTTGGTGTGACGAAAGAGGACGTAGCAAATAAACTGGGTAGTGATTTTATAATTGACCCTACAGATTATTCGGGTGAAAATGATTATGAGATCAATCAACAAACTTATTACTTTATTAAAAAAGGAAATCCTTACGTTACCTTAACTTCATCTAATGGAGTAGATGCAGGACCAGGTAACGAAGATAAAGTAGTTGTCGATCCGAATAAACCATTCAAAACAACAATCGCAACAAAATATGGTGTCGGAATGACTGGTGGTAAATTTTTACTGAATGACCATGGTGTGTACCAATTCTCTAATATCCGACTAACAGATGAGTATAAAAACTATCTGATTAGTAAAGGAATCGATCCAACTACCGTTCTTACTGTAGGTCAACCATATACGCATCAATTTTATCAAATTGGAAAAACAACAGATATCACAATTTCAAATATAGGTTCAGCAGGTGCTCTTGATCATGATATGCCGATTATTGAGGCAGATGTAACTTATACAAACCCTGAACCTGTAGTAGGAGAATTTCCATATGACTTGTTGCAAGTGAATTTAACATTGTCAGGTGCAGATACAAGGGTTGCGTGGTTCCCGGTTGATATACCTTATGTAAGACAGTTCACTTCATTAATTAGAGGTCGTGTAGCAGCGGAATCTTTCGCAAGAAACAACATTAATAACAACTATCCACAATTCACTGTTGATTCAGGTGCGAAGGTAACGGCTACAGATGCAAATGGTAAAAAATTTACAACAGATCAACCGACAACAGCTAATAATACAATGGCTTATGCGTTTATCAACCCATATTATGCTTTGACAGCTGATGTAAGTGATAAGCCATATTCTTTGGAAGCAAGTGTACCAGGACATTTTAAAGGATATGCAAAAACACCTGTGATTGGTCAAAACAAATTCGGCTATCAATCAGGTACAGTAAAGGATCTTCCAGGTATCTTCCCAATCCTTTTAGGGGGAGATGTAAATGGTGACGACGTCATCGACATGAAGGATTTACTGCAAGAAATTAGTGTTTATTATCAGTATAAAAATATTTTAAGTTCTCCACCAGGTACATTGAATACGGTGGCAAACAAAACGGCATTCTTAAACACAAACCGAAATGCAGATATTTATTGGATTAAACCAACAGGCTTTGGTTATGGCATTGACTATAATGATTTCTATTTTATCTTTAAAAACTTTGGTACGCAAAATCAAAGTGCGATTGATGCAGGCTTAAGTGTTCCAACTGCTCAACTAACAGTAGATAAAGATACGACGATCACAACGGATTATGCCGGTTCAATTACGTTAAATGCTGGTGACACATTACAGCAAGTTATGCAAAAACTTAATTTTGCTGGTCCAGCTCAAGCAGTCTCATCAACACCTAAGTTAGAAGACTTGCAAAATGGAGCAACGATTTCACTTTCTCCATCAAGCACGATGTTCGTTGATGATTTAGTGTGGAGAAAAGCAATTACAAAAGTTATGCTAGGGTCAACTGATGTAACTGATAAAGTAACAATTAGTCCGGCTTACACGTATTATGATGCAAATGGTGTAAGTCAAACAATGCCTTCAAAAATTACGTTACCGGGTTCATTATTCCCGACGGCAACGAATTATACAATTACAGTGAAGGCAACAGGTTACCAAGATGTAACGAAAACCTTAACAGTATCAAAAGTGCCAATTCCGACGCCTGTGATTCCAATTATCACAGACCCAACAGTAGCGCATATTGGGAATGATTTAACGTTATCTTTCCAAGAAGATGCGAACTGGCGAAATGGAATCAATAAAGTAATTATAACGACTAATTCCGGTAAAACTGTGGATATCACGAATTTAATCAATCCAGATACAAATCAAAAATATTACGACATTAGCAAACCAGGAAAAATCACGTTTAATGCGAAAACATTTATGACGGATTCTACTCTTGATCCAAAAAATACTTCAACATTTAATCAAGCGACAATCAATCCTGGTGGTAAAAATTATTTACCTCAGCTTTACAAATTTACGATTGGCTCAACAGGTACAGATGGAACAGTTTATCCAGATACTATAGCAGGTTCTGACCCAATTTACACTGCGCAACAGCCTGTTGGTTATAGTGTTACATTTGACAGTCAGGATGGCTCAGCCCCTAAGTCGATGTCAGTAGGATACAAACCGGCCGCAAGTCGTTCGAATGGTCCGAATAGTGATTTAGTAAGTCCATATTCTCCTGCTCCAACAAGACCGGGATATAAATTTCTTGGTTGGTGGAATGAACCAACTTTAAAAACACAATGGGATGCAGGTCCTATATCTGCAGACAAGACTGTTTATGCGAAATGGCAAATGAATACGACACAAAGCTACTCACCAGTTGATAAAGCGAATCCGGATGGATTAAAATTCGACGGAAGTAACGGAGGGGTTTCTGGCGTTGGTTGGATATTAGGAGATGGCGATTTAAAAATCAACATTCCTGACTATTTAACAAATGTTTCTTGGTTAACATCTAAGGACAAGATTGCCAATATCGAGGCAACATTCTACCAGATGAAGAGCGATGGTTCAACGGAAACAACACCAACGGTCTATACGTTAGATCCAAGTACCTATGACTTGACGTCAAACGGTAATAACGGAATCCTTTCCTTTAAAACAGCAACTCATGATCAAGCTGTTCAAGCAGGTCAAACGAAGTTAGGTGAGAAATTTGCCTTCAGTGAGATGCCTACATTATCAAATGCAGGGGCGATTGTAGGATATAATCTAAAACTAACATCATCAACAGGGGAAGTAGTTACGATCCCTAATATTCAACTAGGATACAGACGTCATATTGACTTGAACGGTGGATCCTTAAAGAATGCAAAAGACTTATTCTTTGCCGATACACTTGTCAATGGTTTGGCGAAAGCACCGAATATGATCACAGGTCCTTCTCATGTAGTAAATGGAAATCTGACGATTAGTTCAAATCTGTATCTAGATGCAGCTAACTCAAGTGATAAGATTTCTGATATTTCAATGGATAACGGTAAATTTATAACGGATAATACAACTTACTATTTATGTTGGAATAAAGTGCCACCAATGGTTAATAAAGATGTTGTTGGAAACATTGTAGGAAGCGACATTACGTTAACATTTAATGATGATGGAACTTGGAAGAATAATATCAAAGCAGTGAACATCGGTGCTAAAACTTTACAACTAAATAAGGATTACACGATTTCGAATAATAGTATGACCCTGAAGGCTGCTCTTTTCACGAATGCACAAAAGTTCAATGTGACGATTGTTTCAGAAGGGTATAAAGATGTAATTGTAGTTGACCAAGTTGTCGGATATACGGTTACGTTTAATTCAAATGGCGGAGATCCAGTTCCAGCTCAAATCGTCGACAGAAGTGCGACGAAACCATTCGATCCATCAAAAGCTGGATACAAGTTCTATGGATGGTATATCGATCAAGATTTAACAATACCATATGATTTTGATAATATTGTGACAAAACCAATTACACTTTATGCAAAATATGCTTTAGCAGGATCTTTTGTAACAGCAGATACAACGGATAATGCGATCGGCAACAATATCGTATTAGAGTACAGTGATAAAGATTGGGCAAATGCGATTACTGACATCACACTTAACGGTCTTGCAATAGACGGATCGAAATATACTGTCGATAAAGAGAATCGTACAATTACGCTAGATAAGAGTCTATTCTCAAGAGCGAGAGATTATCAGATTTCGATTAAGGCTACTGATTACGCTGATGTATCATTAGTTCAAAAATTAGTAAATGGATATAATGTACATTTCGTAGTACCAGGTGATGCACCAGCTGAAGTAAAAGAAGCAACGAAAGATCAAATTGTAGCACGAAGAATCACAGCACCAACTGTTCATGGTTATGAATTAACTTGGTTTGCAGATCAAGATTGCACAATCCCTTGGGATTTCACAAATTCAATTTACTCAGCAAAAACGATTTACGGAAAATGGAAACCAGCAAAATACACTGTCATCTATGATACACAAGATGCTGGATTAGTTGTTTCGGCGAAAGCTGAATACAACACATTACTAGACGAAACAAAACCAACAAGAACGGGTTACACATTCCTTGGTTGGTATAAAGATGCAGAAGGTAAAACACCATGGAACTTTGCAACAGACAAAGTATCTGGAGATATGGTTTTATATGCAAAGTGGAGTATTAACTCTTACACAATTCACTTTAACAGCAATGGCGGCAGTCAAGTGGTTGATAAAACTGCAAATTACAATAGCAACATTTCTTTACCAAAACCAACAAGAACAGGTTACACATTTGTTGGATGGTACACTGATGCAGCATTAAAAACGCCAGTAGGCCCAACTGTAACATTAACAAACAACATTACATTGTATGCGAAATGGAGTATTAACTCTTATTCGATCCATTTCAATAGTAATGGTGGCAATCAAATTGCAGACAAAACTGCAAATTACAATAGCAAAATCACTTTACCAAAACCAACAAGAACAGGTTATACATTTGTTGGATGGTACAATGATGCAGCATTAAAAACGTCTGCAGGTTCATCAGTAACATTAACAAGCAATATCACACTTTATGCAAAATGGAACATAAACAAATATACTGTTAAATTTAATTCTGTTGGAGGTACAATTTCGACTAGAACTGTAAATTACAATTCAACGATTAGCCAACCAGCATCACCAACAAGAAAAGGATATACATTCCTTGGGTGGTATAAAGATGCATCTGGAAAAGTAGCTTGGAACTTCGCGAAGGATAAAGTGACTACAAACACTACGATTTACGCGAAATGGGTTGCTAATCCAGCAAAACCAACAAATGTAAAATTAACAAAATCAGGTTTATCTTCTGTAAAGTTAACATGGTCTAGTGTATCGGGTGCTGCGGGTTATGAGATTGTTAAATCAACTTCAAAAACAGGCACATTTGGTCACTTAACAAATGTAACAAAAACAAATTACACGAACAGTGGATTAACAAGAGGTAAAACTTACTATTACAAAATTCGTTCTTACAAATTGGTTGGATCGAAAAAAATCTACAGCGATTGGACAAGTGTTATAGCGTTCAAACGATAATAAATAGTAGGACAAGGTTTCTCAGGTAAAAACAAGTCAGAACGGGGTGTTTAGGATATTTAATAATTGAATAAACACCCTTTCGTAAAAAACGATTTGATCATCTTTTTTAAAAACAAACTTTCCCTTAAAAATATAAAAGACAAGAATACGTAAAAATCAGTATTCTTGTCTTATTTTTTTAAATTGGCATAAATCATGTATAGAATACAATTGAATATAAGACTTATCATTACGCATTTTGATGCAAGATATGTTAATAATAAGAATGAATCGATTTTCTGGAATCATAAATATATAATTCACCAACAAGTTATAGTTTTAGTTTTCTTAAGGAGTAGTTGAAGAATGAATTTTGATCAAATGGAACATATTGTAACTGCAGCAAAAGAGATGTCAATCACGAAAGCTGCAGAAAAATTATTTATCTCTCCTTCTGGAATGAGTCAATCCATTACTCAATTAGAAAATGAGCTTGGCATAAAAATTTTTAACAGATCGAAACAAGGAGTTACACCAACTTTTGAAGGGAAAATTGTATTATCAAAAGCGATTATTTTATTAAGTACGATTAAAGAGCTTAATAAAGAAATAGAGGATATTAAGAATAGAAGCAGAAATCATTTAAAAATCTTAACGGCACCTACTTTTTCGGCAATTCTTCAAGAAACGATGATCAAGTACAATGAGAAAAATAGTGAAATTACATTTGAAGTAGTTGAAGAAAACCCTGCTTATATGATTCAGAATTTCAGTAAGCAAGATTATGATATTGCACTGATTCCTTGCACAATCGAAGAATTAAAGAAAGAAAAATTTATTGGTTTTGAACATTTAACAAAAGGGCATATTTGCATCGCGGTCGGTAAGAAATCTCCGTTTTATTCTTATGAATTTGTCACACCAAACGAACTAACGAATGAAAAAATTGTTATGTATAAAAACTCTGACTATAAGACATTGCAAAAAATCTCTAAACTGAATCCCAAAAATGTAGTCCTTCAAACAAATAGAAGTAGCTTGCTTTATGAACTTGTGAAAGAAAGCCAAGCCATTTTATATTTACATAATTTTTCAATAAGAAATCGCCCGATCGTTCTAAATGGTGACATTAAAATTATTCCATTAAAGGAAGAAACGTTTTTCGATTTAGATTTTTGGTTGATATACTTACAATCAAAAGGATTATCAACACTTGCGAAAGATTTTATGGATGAATTTAAATTGCAGTTTAAAAATAGTATTTAAAAAAGATAGTGAAGCCAGCATAACAACTGACTGCACTATCTTTTTTAAATTATTCTTCAAGTTGAGACTCTGTTCCAATTGCTCCTGTACTTAATATAGTAACGGTCACTTTCGGTTTGATTTCAATAGTAGGATATTCCTTTTGCCAATTTAGTTTTCGCCATTCTTCTGGCTGATGTTCTTTTAAATATCTTCCAATACCAAGCACATCACTATTAGCAACCTGTATTTCTTTGATTACCTCTTTAGCTCTTTTATTTAAATCTTTCTTAATAATGGACCACATTTCTTTTTCTTGTAACATTTTAATTGATGTTATTCCGTCTATTCTAACAAATGCATCAACTTTTAAATTTACTTTTATTTTATCTTTAGAAGTCGTAATAGAGAAATTATTTCTAGGTCTAATGATTTCATAAGATATTGTATTGTATGGTGCTTCATATTTTTTAGGAAGCTTTGTAATAAAATGGCCGGTATTTCCATATTTACCCATCAGCATTAAAAGAACAGGAGATTGTTCAGAAGTTATGAAATGACCAGTATAGCTAGCATTATGCATTAGTCCTGCACCAACAACTTCTACTCGTTTATCTGATACATCTACAACTGGGGTTGTGAAATCAATTCCATCTTCAGAACTATAAGTAAAAATATTAAATAACTCCATTTTTTGAGCGATGGAGGTTGACTCGGCATTATCAATTGTATCCCTTAATATAAATGACAATGGTTTTGAACCAACGGTTTTTAATGCCAAAACGTTTTTTGCAGGTTGCTTATTTGTAATAGCGACAGATACATTTAGATTTGAAAATGTTCTACGCCGAAAGGTACTTAAAAGATGAATAAATTTAGTTTTCGAGAAATCTTCACCTAATAATATAACCCTCGTTTTTGATGTCGTTATATCTCCGGGTAAAAATGATTGTATTTCCATCCCAGCATGAGATACTGAATTCTGTATAGATTTAACAGATTCATTTTGGAAATCGAAGACGCCAGCTCCTCTTCCGATAATATCAAGTATTAGTGCATTCACCTCAATTTTTTTATCTTGATCGATATCAATACTAATCCCATTTACTAATGTTTTTTCTGTAATGGTTCTTGAATCCCAGCAACCAGTAGCTACTAAAAGAAATAAAAATAAACAAATAATGATGATTGACTTGCGAATCAATTGATTAGCCCCCTAACTTTATTAATTAGGAACAATAGGCATGGAATAATAATAATAAATAATGGGTCTAAATAACTACCGAAATTTACAATTGTTTCTCTTCTGATTAGATGGAAGGAAACTAACGGATAAAAAGCAAATACTACTATAATGATGAAAAGTAATATGCTTTTCCTATTTTTTACAATTAATGAAAGTCGTTTATGTACATCTTCACTAACGATATAAATATAGCTAACTACTGTAGCACAAATGACAATTGTCCATAAGCTTAAAAATATCGTATCTAAACTTTCAATCATTTTCGAGTGATAGGTTTTAAAAATATATAGAATGGGGTCTATGATATAACTATTTTCTTTGTTACTTAATCGAATATAGGAAGTAATAATAATAAAGGTATAAAAAATTGTCGTAAAGAAATTTGCAAAAGATAAAGTAAATAATTTCTTTTTTGTATCTTGAAAGTTTGGCGCTATAAATAAAAAGATTTCAAAACCTAACATTTCAATAAAGGACGAATAAGCACCGGAGCCAATCTTTTTTATTGGATATTGGCCAATAGGTAATATTCTGCCAATATGAACATTATCATAAGCAGATAGTAAAAATAAGATAAAGATTAGAAAGATAAAAGTACAAAGTACATATGTTCTAGCAATTGTTAGAATGTCATTTTTCGCAACAATATACGCTGTTAATAAAAATAAAATGAGTATAAGCCAAGATGGGCTTTTAGGAAAAATCCATATCGTAATAATATCTGAAAATCTCATCGATACTACAAGCACAACATACAAAAAATAGACGTAATAACAAATATTTATACATGTTCCAATGAATGGATTCGTTATTATTTTTGTATAGTCAGTAAAGCTTTTGTCTGGAAATTTTTTATATAAACTATAATAAAGAAATATTAAAATTTGAACAATCATGCCACCTACTAGAGTTGAAATCCATCCGTCATGGCCAGCAACTTTATACATATTATTAGGAAAGCTAGTTATAGCAACACCGAATTGCGTAAATATAATTAAATAGAATAGGTGTTTATTATTAATCATGACGATTTCCCCTTTCTATTTTTAAAAAGAACAAACTCAGAGAAACCTGGATTTTCAACATATCGAAAACTAAAGGCTTTAATTTTTGATAGGTGAGCAAAAATCATAAAGACGCCTAAGCTAATTCCGATAAATCCAAAAATTGATGCAAGGATTAAGAGTGGTATCCCCATGATTCGTGCTGCAATCGACATTTCCCTTGATGGAAGTGAAAATGATGCAATGGCAGTGACTGCAATCACAACAACCATAGAATTTGAGATTAAATTTGTTTGTACAATAGCCGTCCCAATAACAATTGCTCCGACAGTACCAATTGTTGATCCGATTGGATTTGGGAGTCTTAAAGGTGCTTCCTTCAAAAGCTCTAAAATAATAATCATTGTTAAAGCTTCGATCAATGGTGGAAGAGGGACATTTTCAATTGATAGTTTTAAAGTATAAAAAATAGAAACAGGTAAAATATTCGAATGATAAGTGGTAACTGCGATATAAATTGAAGGTATTAATACTGCGATCCAAAATGCGAAAATTCTTAAAGAATAAAAAAATACTCCAAAAAGCCATCGGAAATTAAAATCTTCTGTACTCCGAAAATAACCATAAATATCATAGGGAAATAATAAAGCGTTAGGGTCATTATCAATTATAATAGCAGGCTTTCCCGTTACTAAATGACGAATTGTACGATCCGGTCTTTCAGTGTACATCACTTGTGGAAATATAGAAGTCGGATACTCTTCTATACTATTTTGAATATGAACAGCCTCAATCATTTTTTTAGGTTCAACTTGTCCACTTAACTCAAGCTTTTTAATTTTTTGCTCAATTGTTTTAATCATTGATTGAGGCGTGATATCGTTCAAATAAATAATGGAAAGCGATACAGGATATTTTTTACCAACTGTTATATTTTTTATGATTAGCTCCTTAGTCCGTAGTCTTTTTCGAATTAAAGTTGAATTAATTTTAAGACTCTCAACAAAACTATCATGAGGACCTAGTGAAACTGTTTCAGTACTTGATTCTGTGATAGAACGATCGCTATTATTACTAGGTGTAGAATAAGATTTGGCTTTATTTTTATTGTTATCATTAAAAATAATAACATTTCCAGAAAGAATGGCTTGTATACATTCATCAAGAGTATTTGCATCATTAGAATCTAATATAGTCGTAATGATTCGACCTGAATGATCTTTTGAAACTACTCGTTCTAATATATGTGTTTGAATAACCTCTGAATCGATCATTGTATCTAGATAATATAAATGAAGAGTTACTTCACCAATTGAATATTTTTTATATTTAAAATCAGAACTTGCTTGAAATGTGCTTTGTAATTCATCAAGCATGGAGGTTTTTGCATTTATTTCCATTTAAATCAACTCCTTAAAAACTCCGCAAAGAATATAAGTATTATTCCCTTTTTTAAATTGGATATGTATGGAAATTAATCTTGTAATTACTAAAGTCTTTAAATATGAATATTTATGATCATTAATAGATTGTAAATTAATTAAACTCCATATTTCATAGTTCTGATTAAGATGTCTGATTATTCAATCTGGGCATTTTTTAAGTATTCAAAACATAAATTTTTAAAGTATCTCATATAAAAGAAATCTTATATTAACAATTGCTAAAGTATTAAATACTTTATGAACTGTTTTTTACGGAAGGGGTTGAGAACACATCATGCATATAATTGGTAAAGGAATACCCCGAAAAGAGTCTTTCGAAAAAGTTACTGGCTATGCAAAATATACGGACGATTTTGAGGCAAATGATATGCTTCATGCTCAATTAGTAACAAGTCCATACGCACATGCGATCATTAAAAATATTGATGCAACTGAAGCTCTGAACGTGCCAGGTGTCAGAAAAATAATATTTGGTGAAAATCTACCTTTAGTTGGAGAAGGAATACTTGATCGTCATCCAATTGCATTTGACCGTGTTCGATTTTTTGGTGAAGTAGTTGCAGTCGTTGTAGCAGACACCAAGTATCAAGCAAATCGAGCTGCTAATCTAGTGAAAGTACAATATGAATTACTTCCTGTTGTGAATTCTCCTTCTGAAGCACTTAAGCAAAATGCTCCTCTTTTACATCCTAACCTAGGAGAATATGAAAAAACAGAAGGGGTTTACCCAGAGCCAGGAACTAATATAGCTACAAGAATTAAAATTCGAAAAGGCGATTTTAACAAAGGCTGGAGAGAAAGTGAAGTAATGGTTGATGAGAGCTTTGCTTTCAGACCATCTGATCATGCTGCGATGGAGACAAGATGTTCATTTGCTCAAATACATCATGATGGCACCATTGAGATTACTACTTCTTCACAAAGCCCTTTTATGGTTAAGGATTTGATTGCAGATTATTTTGGAATAAAACCTGGAAAAATCATTGTAAACACCCCTTTTGTTGGTGGGGGATATGGTGGAAAAGGGGCAGTCCAGTTAGAAATTTTAGCTTTTATTGCTTCACGAGCTGTAAATGGCAGATTAGTAAAAATATTAAATAGTCGTGAAAATGATATGCTTTCCTCACCTGTGCATATTGGGCTTGAAGCGAATGTGAAACTAGGATGTACAAAAGAGGGAATGCTCAAGGTTGCAGAGATTCAATTTTTATGGGATGGTGGAGCGTATGCTGATAAATCAATTGATTTAACACGGGCGGGAGCAGTTGATTGTACAGGTCCTTACAATATCGAAAATATTTGGTGTGATTCTTTTTGTATGTATACAAATCATCCATACCCAGCACCTTTTAGAGGTTTTAGTCATTCGGAAGTACATTTTGCATTTGAAAGAGCGATGGATATTCTTGCTAGGAAATTAAATATGGATCCTATTGAACTAAGAGAAAAAAACGCAATTAAACCAGGTGATCAAACGCCTACTCAAGTTGTATTAAATTCTAGTACTGTGGGTAATCTTCCTAAATGTATTGAAAAAATGAAAGAATTAATCAATTGGGAGGAAGGTCAGGTTATTGACATAGGAAATCATAAATTGAGAGTAAAAGGAATTAGTTGTTCTTGGAAAACTTCTACTATTACACCAAATGCCAGCTCAGGTGTGATATTGATCTATAACGCTGATGGTAGTATAAATTTAATGTCTGGTGTTGTAGAAATCGGTCAGGGCACAAAAACGATTCTTGCTCAAATGTTAGCAGAAATTCTAAAAATGGACGTAGACGATATTCATGTTCAAATGAAGATTAATACATTAAATACACCTGAGCATTGGAAAACTGTTGCAAGTAGGGGGACATTCATGGCAGGAAGAGCATTGCTAGCAGCTGCCGAAGATTTAATTCGTCAATTAAAAGATATAGCCTCATTTGTATTGCGTGCTCCTGTTGAGGATTTAGAGGTTGGTTACGGTAAAGTATTTTTAAGAAGTGAACCAAATAAAAATATAGCGATAAAAGATATCGCTTATGGATATACATTTCCAAATGGAAACTCGATTGGTGGACAAATAATTGGAAGAGGACACTATATTTTAACTGGCTTAACTTATCTAGATCGAGAAACAGGTGCTGGAAAACCAGGACCAGAATGGACGGTTTGTGCACATGGTGTAGAAGTAGAAGTCGATTTGAAAACATATGAATATAGGATT
The DNA here is from genome assembly GCF_900112535.1 of Bacillus sp. UNCCL81. NCBI lineage: Bacteria > Bacillati > Bacillota > Bacilli > Caryophanales > Bacillaceae > Bacillus > Bacillus sp. UNCCL81. The sequence continues at coordinate 150,463 of NZ_FOMF01000003.1, forward strand.
CTTAAAGCCGTTACAGCAGTTGATATTGGCAAAGTACTAAATATTAAGACGGCAACTGGTCAAGTTAAAGGTGCAATGAGTATGGGATTATCTTTTGCCGGAAGAGAAACCTTTTATTTTGATGCGCATGGGAAGGTACTAAATCCGCAATTACGAACTTATCGACCAATTAGGTTTGGTGAGAATCCTAAATATGAAGTTGCATTTGTTGAAACACCACAAGTGGATGCAGTATTTGGTGCAAGAGGGGTAGGGGAACATGGTTTACTAGGGATGCCAGCTGCTCTTGGAAATAGTCTTTCTACTGCAATCTCGGCTGAAATTAACAATTTACCAATTATCCCAGAACTATTATGGAAAGTAAAAGAAGGTGGGGTATAGTTTGTTATCTTCTAATATAGATTACTATAAACCAACGACCATTAAAGAAGCATTGGAGCTTTTTTATTTTTTAAAAGCTAAAAACCAAAGGCCAATCTATTATGCAGGTGGTACAGAAATCATAACACTAAGTCGACTAAATCTGGTTGAAACAGATGCCCTTATCGATATTAAAGAGCTAAAAGAGTGTCAATTATTTGAGTTTAATGAGAGCTATTTAATATCAGGTGCTGTAATCTCACTTACTGAGATTGAAGAAAAAAACTTATTTCCATTACTTTCTAAAACATCTATGGAAATAGCTGATCGTACGGCAAGAAATAAAATTACTTTAGGTGGAAACTTATGTGGTCAAATTTTTTACCGGGAAGCAATTTTACCATTTCTTCTTTGTGATAGCCAAGTAGTTGTTGCCGGGTACAATGGTGTAGAAGCTTTTCCAATCGAACAAATCTTCAATCAAAACTTACAACTCCAAGACGGTCAAATTCTAATTCAACTATTAACCGAAAAGAAATATATCAATCTACCATTTATGAGCATAAAAAAACGTCAGCAATGGGATACGGGTTATCCACTGCTGTCCATCGCATCTATTAAATCTGATAATCAATTGCGTTTTGCTTTTAGTGGACTATGTCCTTTTCCGTTTCGATCAAAGCAAATGGAAGCCGAGCTAAACAATACGAACTTGAGTGTAGAAGAAAGAATACAAAAAGCAATTCAATTCATTCCCGGTGAAGTACTTGACGATGTTGAAGGTTCAAAAGGGTTCCGACTATTTGTACTAAAAAACACTATAGAAGAGATAATGAACTCAATGGAGGGAAGGTAATGGACCAGTCTCCAAGCAAAAAACTAAGTGTTTCTTTAAGTATTAATGATGAAATTCGACAAGTGGAGATCCTTCCAGTTGATTCTCTCCTTTATGTGCTACGAACTAAGCTTGGTCTCACAGGTGCAAAGCCAGGCTGTTTAAATGGAGATTGCGGAGCCTGCTCAGTCGTTATGAATGGTACTGTTTATAAATCATGTATAATGCTTGCCATAGAGGCAGTTGGACAAAAAATAACAACAATTGAAGGGTTAAAAGATTCACCTATACAAAAAGCATTTGTTGAAAACTTTGCGTTTCAATGTGGTTATTGTACTCCTGGATTTATTATGAATTGTCATTCTCTTTTATTAAAGCATCCACATCCAACATATGAAACGATGAAAGAATGGTTATCCTCCAATATATGTAGATGCACATGCTATGAAGAAATTGAAGAAGCTGTTTTATCAGTTATAGAGAATAGAGAAAAACCAATGAGTAATGAGTTAGAAAAAGACGAATAGTGATCTTTTAACTCACCGGTGTTGACGATGTTGAGTCACTAGCTTTCCTTTGTGTAAAGAAGAAAATAAACGAAATAACGGAAATTGCCATAAGAAAAACTTGGGTATCAGTCGGTCTTACCGTAGGGATATCTGTTAAAGACATAATCACCATTCCTTTATTTACTAAAGATTCGCGGATCAATATCAAAATGTTTCGAAACAATTTTTTTACAAAAGTAATACGTTTTTTTTAGAAAAGGAAGTGTCGGTTCGCTAACTGGCGCACCAAAAATGGGCCCACTGACGTTGAGTGAGAATCTACCAGGTCCGATTACAGAGCTTACAACTCGAACTTCATCAATTAATAATAAAATTGCAATGATTATATCGATTACATCAATGAGAGTATTTGTTAATTGATCTCCATATTTACTTTCTACACGTTCTCTACCTAATAAGGGTCCACTTAGTGATAGACTAAATTCACCAGACGTTACGAAAACACCTATTAATGTAATTTGACCAGTTAATAATAATGCAGCAGTGGCAACATTTAAGTCTCTTTGTAGAGTAGCGATTATTCGGAGGTCTTCTTTAATCTTAGAGTTATTCATTGCATCACACCCTCATGCCTATAGTATTCAATAAGTGCCCAAGTGTGAATGGAGAAAATGAGGGGGAAAGAAGGAAGGAAAAAAGATTTAGACATAGAATGTTCAATATCCTGATGCTGCTACACTTTATTCGTAGCAGCATCTTTATTTTTAGTGATAGAATTGGTAAAATATATAATGGTACTGTTCAATATTAAGAATTTATTAAAAGAAAATCATAAATGAAGATTTTACTAAATAAAAATGAAAAGAGAAGCAATGTTTATAAACCACTTCCTTTTGGGATGTGGTTATGTTTGTATAAGTATAAGATAAATCCATACTACTTAGGCAATTAGGATAAAAAGCAAGGAGGTTGTAGAATGGATGTGAAAAAATTTTTTCAAAGCGGCACATTTAGACGATTAGCGATCTTTTTATGTATCGCTCTAGTGTTGATTTTAATTCGAAAAATAATAAATTTAGTATTACTCATTTTCATTTTCACGTATTTAATGGATCGGATACATAAATTTATTACAAATAGATTGAATAAGATACTGCCCGTTAATCGTTTAGTGGTTGTCTACTCATTGTATGTGGTCATTGTGGCGGCGTTAGTTTTCGGAATCTATAATTATTTACCGATTATTACTACTCAAGTCGTTCAACTAATAGTCCAAATAAAAACGTTTTATATGAATCCGCCAGATGAGAAAATCATAAACTATATCGTTACAGCAATTAAAAAGGTTGAAATATCAGGTTATACGGAGCAAGGCTTAGATTTTTTATATAAGTATGCATCTAATATAAGTCAATGGGGGATCGAAGTATTAATCGCTCTAGTTCTAAGTTTCTTTTTCCTACTTGAAAAGCCTCGAATTATTGCTTTTACACGAAAATTTAAAGATAGTAAAATATCACTATTTTATAATGAAATGGCTTATTTTGGTGAAAGGTTTTCGCGTTCTTTTGGAAAAGTGATTGAGGCACAATTTATCATTGCATTTGTCAATTGTATCCTATCGGTCATAGCATTAAATTTTATGGGATTCCCTCAGTTAATCGGATTAGGCTTTTTGATTTTCTTACTTGGTTTAATTCCGGTAGCAGGGATGTTTATCTCACTAATTCCTCTTTGTACGATTGCCTATACTATTGGTGGAATGGCTCATATTATGTATGTGATTATCATGATTTTAATTTTACATGCGCTAGAAAGTTATTTCTTAAATCCAAAGCTTATTTCGGCTAAAACAAATTTACCTGTTTTTTATACATTTTTAATTCTCGTTTTCTCAGAACGCTTTTTTGGCGTATGGGGTCTGATCATCGGTATTCCTGTATTTATCTTTTTACTAGATGTATTAGACGTAACCGATCATGATAAGAAACAAAGCGAATCGACTGACTAATAGAAAAGATGATATCGAGTTTTTACATCGATATCATCTTTTTAATTTTGTTAGCCTTCGTAAGAAAGCATCTTAGATTTTATTAATCTTATAAACTGTTTTTCAAGCTGAGATAGGGACTTCAATTTTGAGCGGATAAGTCCGAGGGATACGTCTATTTGATCATAATTTATTAATTCAATTTCAACAATTTCACCTTGCAATACATATGGATTATTTTTTAAAGCAAAATCAGGAGCAAAACTAATCGCTACTCCACTTGAGATCGCTCTCGCAATTGCATCAGTATGATTTGATGAAAATAATATATTTATATTGCCGTATTTCTGCTGAAATTTATTCGAAAACCATTTTATACAATCTCCGTTGTATAAGATAAATTTTTCAAAAAGTAATTCTTCAGGCGTAATTTTTTTTGTTACGGCAAACGGTGAGTTTTTGCTTACAAATACCTTCATTTTGCCTTGTAGTATAATTTCTGATATTAATTGATCAGACTCCTTAAAAATATCACCGTATAGACAAATGACTCCAATATCATGTTCGTTCTTAAAAACAGATTCAATTGTTCGAACTGTACTATTTTCAATTATTTCGATCGTCATATTTTCATTTTTTTTTCGAAACTCCATTAAGGGTGCTAAAAAATGATTAATAAATATTGGAATTGTTGAAACACTGAAATCACTTGTATATTGTTCTTTACCTTTACGTGCTTCTTCTTTTAATTCTTCATATTTTAAAAGGATTTCCCTAGATTTATTGATAATATTTATACCTTCTTTTGTTAAAGTGACACCAAATCGAGACCGATTAAAAATTTTTATGCGAAGGTCTTCCTCAACCCTAGTAATCGCCTGCCTAACTCCTGATTGACTAACATGAAGATTTTCCGCAGCAGATGAAATGGATCCAGTTTTAGCAACTTCCACGAGAAATTCTAATTTTTGTAAATGCATTTTTTACACCACCTATTATTAACACTTCAAATTAATTTGTGATGTAAATTTAACATATTTCCTCTTTTTTGGGATATTAAAGTTTTTAATACTGATATAAGTAAACGTGATATTGGTATAAATGCCTGAAAGACTATTACTCTCTTTTTAATTGGGTTCAATAGTCCTTTTGTTTGATTTGAAATTACATATTTTGGAACTAAATGGTTATTCTAAACAAAAATATGGCTAAGGAGATTTTAAGTGAATAACTTAGAACAAACTAACCTAAATGTAAGTTTAGATAAGAATATTAACTATTTAAAAGAACAATTTAACCAATCAACTGATTTAAAAATTAGACAATTAACGATTAATGATGAAGTCATCAGAGATGCGGCCGTTTTATATTTAGATGGAATAACGAATATAGAAGCCGTTCAAGATAATATTCTTGCTCCTTTGTTAAGGGTTATTAAATTCGATAGTATGGATGTCATAATCACACGTCATCTTTTGGCCGCGGATGTCATGAAGGTGACATTGAATGAAGAAGTTTTGGCCGGACTATCAAAAGGAAAAACGCTCATATTAATTGATGGTTATAACGAAGGAATATTAGCAGATACTGCAGAATGGCAAATGCGTTCAGTAACTGAGCCTGATACGCAAAGATCGGTGAAGGGTTCTTTAGTTGGATTTAATGAACAGCTAAAGGTAAATGTTAATATTATCCGTAATAGGATACAGTCTCATAAATTATCAATCGAAAATCTACAAGTAGGAAATGAAACGAAAACAGACGTTTCAATTCTATATATGGATGGATTTGTAGATCAAAAAGTTCTTGAAGAAACACGAAAAAGAATAACAGAGCTAGATGTTATTTATCTATTAGAAGCTAGAGTTATTGAAGACGCACTGGAAGGTAAAAAAACATTTTTTCCAACTGTTTTTACATGCGAACGACCAGATGTAACTGTTTCAGCGCTATATGAAGGGCGTGTTGCAATTTTAGTAAACGGAATTCCTTATAGCATAATCGTTCCATCGCTCTTTCTTCATTACTTCCATCAACCTGATGAATATAATACAAAATCAGGTCGTTACGGTAACAGATTTATGCGTTTATTTAGTTGGTTATTTTCTATCATTTTATTAGGTGCTTATGTAACAATTGTCCGCTTTCACCAAGATTGGGTACCGGATCATTTTGCTAAAATCTTTTTTAAGAAATCAGATACACTTTTCCCTGTAATCGTAGAGATTTTATTTGTCATGTTAATTTTTCAATTACTAACGGAAGCTTCGTTACGAATACCTAAGTCGACTGTCATTATTGTTTCACTTATAGGGGCAATCGTAGTTGGCCAAACGGCAGTGGCCGCAAAACTTATCCATTCTATTACCTTGATTGTAGTGGGTCTTAATTTTTTATCTAGCATCTCGATAGCCGCAGGTGGATTATACGGATCAGTTTTAACATTACGATTTATCTTTTTATTTTTAGGATACTTTCTCGGATTAAAAGGACTGCTCATAGGATTCATTATTATGATTGCTTATATGGCATCAATTAGATCATTAGGTGTTCCTTATTTAGCTCCATTTATACCGTTTCATCCTAAAGAAATGAAAGATGCTTTATTCAGAGGAGATTTAAGAAAGATTATTAATAGTAAACATACATATCCTCATAAAAAATAAATTGGAACAAAGAGTAACGTTTTTGAAATTATACGTTGCTTTTTGTTCCAATTCTATCTGTAGATGTCTAAAAATAGGAGTAATATCATGTTTGAAAAATTAAATTCAAAAAGATTAACCATTTATCTACTATTAGCGATTTTATTGTGTAGTACTTTTAATGCTAACAGTGTATATTCTCAGGCCATGCCTCCTACGATGGATACAATTAAATCAAATGAAAAAATTTATAGTGAATTAAATTTCAAAGATAAGCAAGATTTTATTGATGCACATAAAGGGTTCATCGCACCATTAATGCAAAATCAAATAAAAAATTCAAAAGGTGCTGTTATTTGGGATCAAGATCAATATTCTATTATTAATGATGGACCCGCGCCTTTAACGGTAAATCCGTCCTTATGGAGACAAGCTCAATTACTAGATACTCCGGGACTTTATAAGGTAGTTGATGGGGTATATCAAATTCGTGGACAAGATGTATCTGTGATGACAATTGTAGAAGGTAGAACAGGTTTAATCATATTAGACACATTATCAACGACTGAAACTGCAAAAGCAGCGATGGAATTATATTATGCAAATCGCCCTAATAAACCAGTTAGTACAGTAGTTATTAGTCATAGTCATGCTGATCATTTTGGAGGGATAAAAGGAGTTTTGCAATATGCAGCAAATCCTGAAAAAGTACCAATTATTGCACCATTAAACTTTTCGAAGGAAGTAGTAAGTGAGAATATCCTTTTAGGTAATATCATGTCACGAAGAGCGGGATATATGTTCGGAATGCTTCTACCCGTAAATAAAAAAGGATACGTAACAAATGGGATTGGTCCAAGACTTAGTAAAGGCACAATTAGCTTTCTGCCACCGACAATTGAAATAAAAGATAAAGTACAAACGATGAAAATTGATGGCGTTCAGTTCAAGTTTTTATTAACGTTAAATACTGAAGCACCTTCAGAAATGCATTATTACATAAATGATTACAAAACTTTAGTAGTAGCTAAAAATACAGGGCATACAATGCATAATTTCTATACTTTAAGAGGAGCAAAAACACGAGATGCTTCGGAGTGGGTAAAAGCATTGGATGATACAATCAAATTATTTGGTATAGAAGAAATCGAAGCATTAATAACAGCACATAGCTGGCCGTTATGGGGGAAAAATCGTGTAATAGACCATCTGTCAAAGCAACGGGATTTATATAAATACATTCATGATCAAACAGTTCGTTTAGCAAACCAAGGATATACTGCAGATGAAATAGCTGAACAAATAAAACTACCTGGTAGCCTTGATAAGTATTGGGCGAATCGAGGATATTATGGTAATTTAAAGCAAAATGCCAAAGCAGTTTACAATTATTATTTAGGCTATTTTAATGGAAACCCATCTGATTTAGATCCACTTCCACAAGTAGAGAGTGGAACTAAATATGTTCAATATATGGGTGGAGAAAAGAAAATATTGAAGCTAGCAAAAGCGGATTTTGAAAAAGGGGAATATCGGTGGGTTGCGCAAGTTTTGAAAAACGTTGTGATGGCAAATCCTAATAATAAAAAGGCAAAGAACTTACTAGCAAAATCTTACGAGCAATTAGGATATCAGTCCGAATCTGCAGCCTGGAGAAATTATTATTTAACAGGGGCAGAAGAACTGAGAAAAGGGATTGTAAAGTTAGATGGTTCACAAACTATTAGTACCGTAGATCCTCAGATAATCTTAAGTATGGAAGTAAATGATTTTTTTGATTATATTTCAATTACACTTAATGGACCAAAAGCAAGTCATAAAAATTTTACATTTAATGTAAATATTACTGATTTGAATACAAATTACACAATTGATATTAAGAACGCTGTTTTTAATTATAGTAAAGGTTTAACAACTCCTAATTCTGATGCATCACTATCTGTAGACAAAGTAACTTTTTATTTAATTATGCTTGGGAAACTTGATGTAAATCAGGCAATTGAAAGTGGAAAGTTAAACATTAAAGGGAATAAGCAGAAATTAATAGAGATGTTAAATTTATTTGATCATTTCAATCAAGAGATCAATATCGTTACCCCATAAGAGAAATTAAAAATTGTTCTAAAGCATTCTTCGGGAAATAGGAAGAATGTTTTTTTGAATTTTTCCGTTCTAAAAATTCAGAAAACTATCAACTTATTTTATTCATTTTTTTTGTATAGAGTCCATGATGTTAAAGATAAAAATTCATGACATTTCACCTGCGAAAGAATGACGATTTTCCTATAGACAGATAATTAATTTTGAACTTCTAAAGAGTCTAAAGCTTTATAAAATAAGGATACAAGTTTACAAAGCGCTTTCATTATATAATTTTTACCAATCGAATAATTTATTGTTGAAGTATGTCGAATTTGGATTTAATATATATTTATTGTTTCAAATAAATATACGATTTTTGAAAATTTAACTATACTTAAATAACTCTAAATTATCTAAACAATGAAAAAACTCCTTCTATTTTTCGTCAAATTATGATAATTTTAATTAAGTACATTTCGATGATGAAAGCAAAAAAAATGAAAACGCTATCAGCATTGAGAGTGTTAGTTTTGTTCCTTTGTTAAATTGAGAAGGGAGGATTTTCATCTTTACATCGCTCAGTTTCCAGGCTTAGTATTAGAATGTGTTTTGCAAAATCTTGACGAATGACGAGTTGTCAAAGATCAACTGGTATGCGAGCTTTTAAAGATTTAAATTCTAGGAGAAATTTTAATTTAAAATAAAGAGGTGTATTCATGCAAAATACAAACCGTAAAAGTGACTTCACTGTTCAAAGTAACGCGCCTAAAAAAGAACACTTAGAAAGAAAATTAAAAACAAGACATTTAACAATGATCGCGATGGGTGGTACGATTGGTACTGGTCTATTTTTAGCGAGTGGAGCAACTATTCATGATGCTGGTCCAGGTGGAGCTCTTGCTGCTTATTTAATTGCTGGTATTATGGTTTATTTCCTAATGACTAGCTTAGCCGAAATGGCAACTCTTATTCCAATTTCGGGTTCTTTTAGCACATATACTTCAAGATTTGTCGATCCAGCTCTTGGTTTTGCTGTTGGTTGGAATTATTGGTACAACAATGCAATTATCCTTGCGTTAGAATTATCAGCTTCGGCTTTAATTATGAAATATTGGTTCCCACATACTCCAGGGATCGTATGGAGTTCTATATTCCTTGTTTTAATTTTTGGATTAAATGTATTATCTGTAAAAGGATATGGAGAATCTGAGTTTTGGTTTTCACTTATTAAAGTAGCTACAATTATTATTTTTATTGTAATTGGATTATTAATGATTTTCGGAATTATGAGTGGTCATACAGGTGGATTTGATAATTTCACAAAAGGAGAAGCGCCATTTAAAGGCGGTTTATTATCAATCTTTAGTGTATTTATGATTGTAGGTTTTGCTTTCCAAGGAACCGAAATGGTTGGGGTAACTGCAGGGGAAAGTGAAAATCCTGAAAAGAATATTCCAAAAGCAATCAAACAAATCTTTTGGCGTATTTTATTATTCTACGTATTAGCGATTTTCGTTATCGGCTGTTTAATCAGCTATACAGATCCAAACTTATTAGGTGGAGACGTTGATAGTATTGCGATTAGTCCATTTACTTTAGTATTTAAACATGCTGGACTTGCTTTTGCAGCTGCTGCAATGAATACAGTAATATTAACTTCAGTTTTATCAGCGGGTAATTCAAGTTTATATGTTGGTTCTCGTGTACTATGGGTATTAGCTGAAGAAGGAAAAGCACCAAAGTTCTTAAGAAAAGTAAACAAAGGTGGAGTTCCAGTAAGTGCATTAATTGCAACGACTCTTATTGGTGCACTTTGCTTTTTAACTTCATTATTTGGTGATGGTACAGTATACAATTGGTTATTAAATGCAGCGGGCTTAGCTGGTTATATTTCTTGGTTAGGCATTTCAATTACGCATTACCGCTTCCGTAAAGCGTATATCGCTCAAGGAAGAAAATTAAAAGATCTACCTTATTTAGCAAAATGGTTCCCACTTGGGCCAGTTTTAGCAACAGTTTTATGTTTAGTTGCAATGCTTGGAACAAATTATGGAGCATTTACAGGAGACAAAATCGACTGGTATGGTGTTGCAGTTTCTTATATTGGACTACCATTATTTATTCTTGGATACCTTGGCTATAAAGTAGTGATGAAAACGAAAAAGGTTAAATTAGAAGAAGCTGATTTCAGCAGTGAAATATAAATAAATTTGACAAAAGCTCAATCTATTGTTCGTATAGATTGAGCTTTTTTTACGTATTTTTTTACAGTATTTTGGAAAATTAATAATGTCAACGTGTGGACTGTTCGAAAAACCTTGTCGATTAAGAATGTCAGATAAGGACAGAAACGCAGGCAGACGAAAAAGTGAAAAATGTAATTTTATGTTCGAAAGGAGAAATCAAGTATGAGTAATGGATTAACAGAACTTGAATTAGAAAATCTTCGTCATATTATCGGAGGGCATAGTACAATCGCAAATAAATTAGAGGCTTATGCTCAAAATTGTTCTGATCCTGAATTAAAAGCATTACTACAAAGAGATGCTCAATCAGCACAGCAATCAAGACAAGAACTTTTAAATTTTTTAGGATAAGGAGATAAGATTATGTTTCAAGATAAAGATATGGTAAATGATTATTTAGCAGGCCTAAACGCTAGTTTAGCGGCTTACGCTGGATATATTAATGAATCTAATAATAATGAATTAAGACAAACTTTAATTCAATTACGTAATCAAGATGAAGCGCGTCAACGCACATTATACAATTATGCATTACAAAAAGGATTTTACAAACCAGCTGCACCTGCAGATGACAATTTAGTTCAGCAATTTAAATCAGAATTAACAGCTAATCAGTAATATGAAAAAAGCATTCGTTTGATCGAATGCTTTTTTTGCTATTCATTTTGAAATCCGTACCAAAAGTTTCGCCAAATGTTTGATATTCTTGGCTTCATCTTTTCTGCTCCATAATATGATAATTCAATAAAGATACCATCAATTAAACAGTAATAAGACATAACAAAATCTTCAACATTCCCTGTTCGAATTTCGCTGTTTTTAATACCCTTATCAATCACTGATCTTAAAATAGTTGACATTGCTTCTTCAGATTCCATGAACTGAGTGTGTAATTGTTCCTTTAATGGTTCTGGAGAAAAAAAGACAGCACGATTAACAAAAGTAGATTGCTCCTCGAACTCAATATAATATTCAAATGTTAAATTTAGAATTTTGTATAGTTGTTCCTTTGCAGATAGTTCACTTATTTCTCCCATCAACTCATCTACTTTTTTCACATGTAGCCATAATATATTCTCATAAATCGTAAGAAAGATTTCCTCCTTACTTTTAAAATGGTTATATATTGATGGTTTCTGAATTCCAACTGCTTTTGCAATTTCAGTTAAACTTGTGCCTTCATAGCCATTTTTAGAAAATAAGGCAAGTGCTGCTGCAATAATCTTATCCTTTGTCATCTTCATCCTCCGAAACTAACTGTTGTTAGCTAGATTATAAACTGTAATCTTCTCTAAGTCTAAAAAATATTTTTCAACTATTAAAAAAGCTCTGTTTTTATGAAACAGAGCTAATTTTTATTATTTTATTGTAGAGAGAGTTTTATCTTTTAAATAGACAATTTTTCCGTCACTAATTGTCATTTGAACTGAAGCTTCAAGAATTTCTTCTTTTTGCATCTGAAACAGATTTCGATCTAGTACAACAAGATCAGCAAGTTTTCCTTCTTGAATTGTGCCTAATTCATGCTCTCTTGATGTACCAAAAGCAGAACCGTAAGTATAAGCTTTTAATGCATCTGATAGGGAGATACATTCTTCAGGATTCCAAACTGCCTTGCCACTACTATCGATTCGAGTAATAGCTCGATAGATTTGCAGTAAAGGATTAAACGAATCAATTGGGAAATCAGTTCCAAAAGAAAGTTGGGCTCCGGTCTTTTTAATTGAATTAATTGCAAATACATATTTTTCACGTTTAGGACCTATTCGTTCAGTATATGTCTCTCTTTCTGATAGGGCAAAGTGATCTGGTTGCATCGAAGCAATTACACCTAATGAAGCAAATCTAGAAATATCATCTGGATGAATGACTTCAATATGTTCAATCGAATGACGTGAGTCTCTTTTTCCGTTTATATTTTGTGCATTTTCATATGAATCAAGCGCCAACCGGATTGCAGCATCGCCAATAGCATGAAATCGAATATTAAATCCATGATCATCTGCATCAACAACCCAATTTTTTAAATCTTCAATTGAATGTGCAGGTAAGCCAAAAGTTTCAGGAGAATCCGAATATGGCTCTAACATAAAAGCTGTGCGGCTAGTCACTACACCATCTATAAATTGTTTTAAGCCGGAAACTCTTAATTTATCAGATTGATATCTTTCCCTTAATTGTAAGGCTTCTTTAATATCTCCGTTTAAAACAGGATAGAGATGCATTCTTAAAGGAAGTGCATCTTTTATTTCAAATTCTTTAAAGATTTCAAAGTCATCTAATTGACTCAACGTCTCAGTGCCATATAAATTATTTACTGAAGTTACACCATTACGGCTAGCTTCTTTTAGAAAACTCCTAAATAATTCTCTTTTTTTATCTTTTGTAAAATCATAGGCATATTTTGTAATAAGTGAAGAAGCTTCTTCAATCAGAATTCCTGTAGGCTCTCCATTTGAAGACCTTTCAATGACTCCATTTGACGGATTTTTAGTCTGTTTATTTATATTAGCGATATTTAAAGCTTTAGAGTTCACCCAAGTATAGTGACCCTCAGCATGGAATAAAACAACAGGACGATTTGGAAATACCTCATCTAAAGAAAAACGAGTCGGAAATTTTTTGTTATCCCAATAGCTGGAATCCCACATAAAACCAATAATCCACTCATTTTCAGGAATAGATTTCGAAAATTCTTTAACGATCTTAACAGCTTCTAATTCTGAGCGAGCATTAAAAAGATTGACACTTTCTAATGAGAGACTGCCCATCATTGCATGAACGTGAGAGTCGTGGAAACCGGGCATAATCAAATGATTCCCAAAATGTTGGACAATTGTATGTTCGCCAATAAGCGTATTCATCTCTTCAATAGGTGCTACTGAAATAATTCGGTTTTCTAATATAGCGACTGCTAATGGTCTTGGTTTATCCTCAAGCCCAGTAAAAACAGCCTCGCTAGATAGGACAATATCAGCTTTCATATTAATCTCCTTATCTGGTAGTTTTACAATTGAACATCTAAATTTGTTTCATTATAGTCTAGTTCAGGGGGCCGTTGTCTGAAAAATTTTGTTAAGTAAAGTAAATAAATAAGGCCAGTAGCTAACCAAATACTACCTAATACTATCGAATGAATATCTAATTTTGACCAAAATAATGCAGTGATGGCTGCACCGATGAACGGAATAACACCATACAATATCAGGCCTTTAAGATTTCTCTGTTTTTTTCTACCTATAAAATGATTAATCACTGAAAGATTAACAAAAGTAAACGCGAATAGAGCTCCAAAATTAATAAAGGCAGCTGCTGTATCTAAATCTAAGAAAAGTGCTGTCAATGCAATACAACCAATGATAATAATATTGAAAATTGGAGTCCTATATCTTTGGGAGATATAACCAAAGATTCGATTAGGAAGGATATTTTCACGACCCATCGCATATAAAACTCTAGCACCACTACCACCCGAAGCTACAGCAGAGGAAATAGCAGCAGTGACTGTCACACTTAGGAAAAAGGAATTTAATATATTTCCACCAACATACATAAATATGTCTACTGCTGCTGAATCAGGATCTTTAAAAGATGTAAAGTTCGGATAAATGCTTTGAGCAAAATAAGTAGAAGCAATAAATAAAATGCCACCGATGATTGTAATCAAATAGATTGCTTTAGGTAATGATTTTTTTGGATTTTGAGTTTCCTCAGCTAAAGTTGTTACAGCATCAAAACCTAAAAAGCTAAAACATAGTAATGGAACAATTGATAGTAGATTTGAAAAATGAACTTTTGGATCAAGGAATGGGGTAGTCGATAATAAATCTCCTGTTCCTTTCCCATCGATTAATCCTTTAATACTAAAAAGACAAAACAGAACGATGAAAAGAATTTGTAGTGCAAGTAATATAGCGCTTACATTTGTGGCGAATTTTATTCCAAGAATGTTAATAAGCGTAACGATGATTACAAATATAAAAATGCAAATGGAAACAGGAATAATCGGTAAATAAGCATGAATAAAAATTCCAAATAATAATGCACTAATCATTGGGCTAAGCAAATAGTCTAATAAAATAACCCATCCTACAATAAATCCAACTGATGGATTTATTCCTTTTTGAACATAAGTATAGGCTGAACCAGTCGTAGGAAACTCTTTCACCATTTTTCCATAGCTGTAAGCAGTAAATAACATAACAACTAGTGAAATTAAATATGCTGTTGGAATCATTCCATTTGTTGTTTTAATTGCTATACCATAAGTGGTAAAAACTGTAATGGGTGCCATAAATGATAGTCCGAATAAAATAACATGTCCTAAGGAAAGTGAACGTTTTAATATTGGAGAATTATTCATTCAATTTATCAACTCTTTCCAAAAGTATAGTTAACATTATTATTTGTTCGTTTTATTAATTTGCAATGTAGCTAAACTAGCAAATTCATGCACTAGCGTTGCAGCTAAAAGTGATGTAATTTGAGTTGGATCATACGATGGCAGTACTTCAACTAGATCAAATCCAACAAAATTGAAATCAGTTAACGAACGGATCATTTTTAAAGTTTCCATGCTATTATAACCGCCTACTTCTAGCGTTCCAGTTCCAGGAGCACATGAAGGATCGACAAAATCGATATCAAATGTTAAGAAACATGGAGTATCACCAATTACTTCTTTTATTTCTTTTAAAATATCTTCAAAACCTCGTTCATACATATCAGGAGTCGTAATAACATTGTAACCAAGATCATGACTAGCATCGATATCTCCAGGATGATTCAAAGTACCTCGAATTCCTAATTGGAATACTTTATTTGGTATAAGCAATCCTTCTTCATGAGCTCGAATGAAAGGTGACCCGTGCCAGTATTTTTCGTCATAATAAGTATCCCAAGTGTCAGTATGTGAATCAAAATGAATCATTGCAACAGGCCCATGCTTTTTAGCGGCAGCTCTAAGGTTTGCAAGCGTAATTGAGTGGTCACCACCTAATGCAATCGGAATAATATTTTGATCCATTAATTCAAACATCGCATCTTCAATTATTTTATAACTACGATGGATATTATGCGGAATAACAGACACATCTCCAATATCGATTGCATTACTTTCATCAAATGGATATACCTTGTGAATTGGGTGATATGGAAATAGGGTCATTGAAGCTTGGCGAATTGCTTGAGGTGCAAATCGAGCACCTACACGAAACGATGCAGCCGTATCAAAAGGCATGCCAACGATTGCTAATTTCGCATTTTCTTTTGCAGACGGTAATCTCATAAATGTGCCAGTTGTACAAAACTCAGGTTTTACATCAGGGGAAAGTGGATATTTCATAAAAAATCATCTCCTATTTTTTATTTCCGGTATTAACTACCGGTAGTTAGTTTAATATGATTATAGATTGTTAAATCTGAATAGTCAAACTATTTTATATTCAATTAGGAATTATTTTAAGCTCAAATTCTCGGATATAACGACATTTATTGTAAATAATAAAATTGTTTAACAATAAATTAAGGAGGGATTTTATGCCGCGGAATCAACAAGGAAAAGGTAATATGGGAACGAATATGCAATCAGGAACTAATCCGCAAAAAGTAAAACAACAAATTCAAAATGATGTAGCCAATGGGCAGGGAGCAATGACTTCTCGTGAGGCAGGGGCAATGCGTGATTAAAAACCACTTTAAGTGGTTTTTTAAATTAGTGCATCTCATGTGAACGAATAAAGAAAACTTGTAAAAAATGAACCGACCATTCCTGATCGGTTCATTTTTTGTATTTAAAAGTTAAATTAGTAATCTCCATTCGCTTCGAGCTTATTGTTTTTTTTTTAGGTTCGATAATGATAATATCGTTTGGATAAGTGTTTCTTAATGTTAGATAGTTAAACCTTGGTTGTGATTTGTACATATTTTGACTCCTTCAATGAACGAAATTTAAAAGTACGAGTTATAATAATTATTAAGAATATTTAATATTGTATATTTATTGTAAAATTTTAATAAATATTCAAATAGAGTAATTTTGTCCAATACTACTTGCAAAAATTCGCCTAATGCAATGTCTGCTTTTATAATCTTCTATCGGATCGCATGCGTATGTCAAAAGCTTTGTCTATTTTAAATGGGAGGTTTATTATGTGTTTGAAAAACAATATGTTGATCGAAGCAAAAAAGATGCACCATACTTTAGGGGTAAAATAATTATTTGTTGAAGTTAATAATATTCCACTACCTATAAGTGAACCCTTTTTTCTAAATCAGTAGGTTAAAATGGTTAATTTAAATCAATATTCAATAATATGCTTTATCATTCTCTTTTAAAAAAGGAGAGATACTAAGTAATCTAGAATAATTAATTTATAAAAACAAATTTTTTGAGATGGAGTGAGGAAATTATTTTGAATAGTAGGTTAACTATATGTTAAATAAATTGAAAATTCTGGATTTTACACGTCTTTTACCAGGTCCGTATGCAACTATGATCCTAGCGGATTTAGGTGCAGAAGTATTACGAATCGAATCTCCATTTCATCCCGACTTATTACAAACTTCACCTCCATTTGATGGGGACCAATCTGCCGCACATCAAACAATTAATCGTTCTAAAAAATCTATTACCCTTGATTTGAAAAATGAAGAAGCAACTGAAATTATCTATAAGCTAGTGAAAGAGTATGATATTGTCATTGAGCAATTTCGGCCCGGAGTATTGGATAAGCTTGGATTAGGATATGAGCAATTAAAGAAAATTAATTCGAAATTAATTTACTGTTCAATTACTGGTTATGGGCAATCAGGACCTTATCGAAATCGAGCAGGACATGATAACAATTATCTTTCATTAACTGGTGTGTTGAGTTATTCAACTAGAAAAAATGAACGTCCAGTTCCAATGGGCATCCAAATTGCAGACCAAGTTGGCGGATCATTACACGCGATTATTGGCATTTTGTCGGCTGTCATTCATCGTGAACAATCTGGTGAAGGACAGTGGGTTGATATTAGCATGACAGACTGTACTTTTGCGTTGCAATCTTTAATGGGTTCTGGGTGGTTAACTCAAAAAATTAATCCAAAGCCGGAGGAACATCTGTTAAATGGAGGTGTGTTTTATGATTATTACGAGACAGCTGATGGACGATTCTTTTCAGTTGGCAGCCTTGAACCTTCATTTCGAAAACAGCTATGTGAGGCATTAGAAATCAGGGAATTTCTTCCTTATTCTTTTAGTGAGGATAAGGAGGAATTGGATTTATTTAAAAATGAAGTAAAACGTGCATTTAGTAAGAAAACGTATAATGAGTTAATAGAAATTTTTAGTAAATTTGATGCGTGTGTTGAGCCAGTTTTAACTTTTGAAGAAGCATGTGAGCATCCGCAAGTAAAAGAAAGGGGGCTTTTAGTAAACGTCAAAAAAAATGACGGTACAAGTCAATTGCAAGTTGGTTCACCTTTTAAAACGTCAGTGTTTAACCCTACTTATCAACATGTTGGCGTAAAACCTGGAACGAATACAAAAGAAGTTTTATTAAATTTAGGATACGATAATCAAACAATTAATCGATTCATTGAAAATGGAGTTATTAGGTCAGTTGATTAAATCTAAATTATTTAAGACGGGGGTAAGCAAATGAGTTTTGGAAATGTATTATCGTTAAACGCAAAAAGGCACCCAGATAAATTAGCATTAGTCTATCAAGACCGTACTTACACATACATGGAATTCAATAAAGTGGTTAATCGTTTTGCTTGGGGATTACAGAAACTAGGTTTAAAAAAAGGTGAAAAACTAGCTCTAATGATGGCAAACTCTGACTTGTTTGCGATTAGTTACTGTGCTGCTGTAAAAATAGGTGCTGTTGTCGTTCCAATTAACTTCCGCCTTGTTTCACGTGAAGTTGAATATATTTTAGAGCAATCGGATAGTGTCATTGTGGTTTGCGATTCAGAACTAGAAAAAGTGGTTTTTGATGCTTCAAAGTCCTCAACGAAAGTAAGAAAGATCATTACTGCTCCAGCAACTTCATCGCCGAATTGTTTAAGCTTCTTTGATGTGTTGTCATCGATTGATGAAGATCCTCAAGTAGAGATTTCCGGAGATGATGATTTTCATTTACTATATACTTCAGGTACGACTGGACAACCAAAGGGTGCGCTTTTCGACTATAAACGAATTGAAAAGCTCATAAATGGGTTGAGTGCAGTTATGGGACAAAGCTGCCAAGATCGGCTTTTACATGTTGCTCCATTATTCCATTGTGCTCAGCTTGTAATATTTCTATTACCAGGATTATATTTGGGAATGACAAATGTGATCCACCGTGATTTTAACCCAGTAAATGTTTTAAAGGATATTGAAAAGTATAAAATTACTTTATTTTTTGGGGTTCCTACAATGTATAACTATTTACAGCAAGTTCCAAATGCTGATCAATTTGATCTTTCTTCTGTAGAACGGTGTGCATACGGTGCAGCTCCTATGCCACCTGAAATTTTAATGAAAAGTATGAAATTATTTAATACAAATCAATTTTTCAGCTTATGTGGATTAACAGAAGGGGGCCCAACAGGAGTTTATCTTTCACCAGAAGACCATGAGCATCATTTAGGAAAAACGGGAAAAACACCATTACTTTATACAGTCATTAAAGTAGTGAATAAAAAGGATCAAGATGTTTTACCAGGTGAAGTAGGTGAATTGATCTTAAAAGGTGAAACAATCATGAAGGAATACTATAAAAAGCCGCAAGAAACAGCAGATACGATAAAAGATGGTTGGTTATATACAGGAGATTTAGCTGTAGTAGATGAGGAAGGATATATCACATTAGTTGATCGTAGTAAGGATATGTTAATTTCTGGTGGAGAAAATATTTATTCAGTTGAAATTGAAAATGTTTTATATGAGCATCCTTCTATTTTGGAAGCAGCAGTGATCGGTACGCCTGATGCTAAATGGGGAGAGGTGGTAACAGCAATTGTTGTATTAAAACCAGGGCATCGTCTATCTTTTGAGGAGATTGGCTCTTTTTGCCGTGAAAGAATGGCAGGTTATAAGATTCCTAGAGTTGTTGAATTTATTGATCAGCTTCCAAGAAATGCATCTGGTAAGGTTCAAAAGTTTATTTTACGAGAAATGTATTGTAGCGCTAAATCAAAATAGGAAGTTAAAAAAGCTCTAACTTTAGAAGTAAAAGTTTGAGCTTTTTAATTTGGCTCTTAATAAAGACCGGTTGTATAAAGTGATGTAATTGTTTTTGCAATGTCTTCAATTGAATAATGCTGTTCATTTCGAACGATTTCCCATAAGTACATCTCATTTGTAAAAAACCAAGCACGCGCGACTAATTCGTGGTTTAACTCTTTTCTTGCTAATCCTGTTTCTTGTGCATAGGCAATGTCTAATGATATGCGATTTATAAACTTTTCTCGAATCGTTTTCCATCTGTCTGAGATGATTTCGGATACTCCGATTGCTTGTTCAAAAATTTGCATCATATTTCGCTCATCTTCTGCCATTTTTAGAAAAGAAGTAGCTTGTTTATAAATAATCGATTCAGCGGATTCTTTCGTTTCAGGAAAAAAGTGAGTTTCGGCGATTTCATAAAACCTTTCCATTACACTTTCCATTAATACAATCAAAAGCTCTTCCTTACCTTTAAAGTGTACATAAGCTGTTCCGTAACCAATATCAGCTTTTTTTATCATTTGTGTTATCGTCGCTTTTTGAAATCCTTCTTCAAGAAATACTTCTTTAGCAGCCTCAAGTAGTTTTTGTCTTGTCATCATTGAACGTAATTGACGCTTAGATTCTACTTTGTCATTACTCATACTACGATCCTCCAACATAAGTTACTTCTAGCATATAGGTAAATGAATAAAAATGGAAGAAATGACAGAAAAACACTGTAAGGTTAACAAAAAAACTGGTCATTATGTTGAAACTTTTTTTATTATCTGAAAATGTGACACCGTGTCATTGACATAATGTCAGTTAATTTGATATGATTTTTTCACAAATAGATTTAAATAGTAGATTGATAGAGGAGGAACAGTATGAGTACGAAAATTACAGAAACAAGTTTAGAATACGCAAAAAAAATGGACAGTCTCGATTCACTTAGACAGTTTAGAGATGAGTTTTACTTAAAACCTGGTTCAATCTATATGGACGGTAATTCATTAGGACTACTTTCTAAAAGAGCAGAACGTACTTTACTAGAATCATTGGATGATTGGAAGAACTATGGTATAGACGGTTGGACAAACGGAAATCATCCATGGTTTTTCATGGCCGAAAAATTAGGAGAAAAATTAGCTCCGTTAGTTGGTGCTTCTTCTGAGGAAGTAATTGTAACCGGTTCCACGACGGTTAATTTACATCAGTTAGTGGCTACTTTTTATCAACCAAAAGGTAATCGAAAAAAGATTTTAGCTGATGAGCTTACTTTCCCATCAGATATTTATGCTCTTCAAAGTCAACTACGTATTCATGGACTCGATCCTGAAAAAGACCTTATTTGTGTAAAAAGTAAAGATGGACGTTATTTAGAAGAGGAAGATATTATTCAAGCAATGACAGATGAAATCGCTTTAATTATTTTACCAACAGTATTATATCGCAGTGGTCAAATTTTAGATATGAAGCGCTTAACTGAAGAAGCTCATAAAAGAGGAATTTTAATCGGTTTTGATGGATGTCATTCTGTTGGCTCAATTCCACATTCTTTCAGTGAATGGGATGTTGATTTTGCCTATTGGTGTAATTATAAACACTTAAATGGTGGACCAGGTGGAGTAGGTGGTTTATTTGTTAATCGTAAACATTTTGGTGCATTGCCTGGACTTGCAGGTTGGTTCAGTTCTAGAAAAGATAAGCAATTTGATATGGAGCATACGCTAACTCCTGCCGAAACGGCTGGTGCTTATCAAATCGGGACTCCACATGTATTAAGCTGTGCACCGTTATTAGGATCATTGGAGATTTTTACAGAAGCGGGAATTGATACGATTCGAGAAAAATCACTTCAGATTAACCAATTTTTAATGGATTGTATTGAACAAGAATTACCAGAAATGGGATTTTTCATAGGATCTCCTAGAGAGGATGCACGTCGAGGAGGACATGTCAGTCTAGAGCATGAAGAAGCAGCTCGTATTTGTAAGTCTTTGAAAGAAAACGGTATTATTCCTGACTTCAGAGCACCAAATATAATTCGTCTAGCACCAGTAGCACTTTACACTTCTTACGAGGAAGTTTGGGAAGTTGTACAAACACTTAAGAAAATCATGAATGAAAAGCAATATGAAAAATTTAAAAATGAACGTGAAGTTGTCGCATAAGTTTAGTTGGCTATCTAAGGGGACAAGGGGATGAAATCATGAAGAAATCCACCACTAATTATAAAATTGAAAACGAGCAAGAAAAAGGCTTAAAAAGGGAGTTGAAAACTAGTCAACTAACGATGATTGCCATGGGGTGTGCAATTGGGACGGGGTTATTCCTTGGAAGCGGACTAGCAATAAAAACTGCTGGCCCAAGTGTATTACTTAGTTATGCAGTTGGTGCATTTATCGTCTTACTACTAATGGGTTGCTTAGCTGAGATGACTGTTGCACATCCTACTAGTGGTTCGTTTGGAACAATTGCTGAAAAATATATCCATCCTATGGCTGGCTATCTTGTCCGATATTCATATTGGGTGGCACAAGTACTTGCTGTTGGAGTAGAAGTAAGTGCCATTGCAGTCTATATGAAATATTGGTTTCCAACTGTACCTGGAATCGTTTGGATCGCCTTTTTTGCAGCAGTATTAATCTATATCAATGCGACTAGTGTTAATACATTTGCAACATTTGAGTATTGGTTTTCAATGATTAAAGTAAGCGCAATTGTTGGTTTTATCCTACTTGGAGCTTATGTCTTGTTTGGAACATCTAACCACGGGAATATTGGTGTAGAGAACTTAACAAATGACGGAGGATTTATGCCATTTGGTTGGTGGGGCATGTGGGTAGCTGTCTTTATTTCGTTATTTAGTTTTCTAGGAACTGAAATGATAGCGGTTACAGCGGGTGAAGCAAAAGAACCTGATATTGCTGTTCCAAAAGCTCTTAAAGCAACGGTTTTTCGTTTATCAATTTTTTATGTATTAACGATTGGAATCATGCTAATCATCGTACCGTGGAAATCAGCAGGAGTAGATGAAAGTCCATTTGTAAAGGTTATGGAAATTTTAAATATACCTTTTGCATCAGGATTTATGAATTTTATTATTTTAACGGCAGCTTTGTCAGCGATGAATAGCCAATTATATGCTTCAACTCGTATGGTGTATTCACTTTCTAAAAGTAATCATGCACCGAAAATTTTAGGCAAAGTAAGTAAAAAGGGCGTTCCTGTAAATGCTCTTGCAGTTTCAACCATTGGTATTGTAGTTGCTGGAATCGTAAATGCAGTTCTACCTGATTCCTCATATGCATTTATGATGGGGATTTCAATGTTTGGTGCGATGTTTACTTGGATGACAATCTTTATTTCGCATCTATTTTTTAGAAGGAAATGGGAACAATCAGGCGGGCGGAAATTACCAGTAAAAATGATCGGTTTCCCTTACTTCACTATACTAGGAGCAATTTTATTGTTAGGACTAACAATTACTTCTTGGTTTACTGGCTTTAAGATTATGCTTCAATTTGGAATACCGTGGCTAATTGTATTATCTATTGCTTACTTATTTATTGATAAAAATAAGAATCATAAAGTTCAGCAAAATGATACAGTATTTAAACAAAAGACAGATAGGTTTTAGAGTAGGAAGTTATAGGGGATTGGTATTTAATTATATTAGGATGTCTCATAAGTAAAATTACTTGTGAGACATCTTTTTTTAGATACTTGTAAAATATAAAACATAAATTAGTATATATTTTTGACTGTTGGCAATTTCTATTTATAATGTGATTAAAGAGTAATCCAATATTCATTGAATGGAGTTGAAAGATTATTAATAGTAAAGTAGAACTTCAAAATTTATCAATTGCTTATAAGGATCAAGGGAAAGGTAAGCCAATTGTTTTAATTCATGGTTTTATGGGAAGTCATGCATATTGGGACAAAGTAATTCCAAAGTTGGCAGAGGATTTTCGAGTAATCGCTATTGATTTACCAGGGCATGGAGATTCCACTTC
This sequence comes from Bacillus sp. UNCCL81, assembly GCF_900112535.1. Taxonomy (NCBI): domain Bacteria; kingdom Bacillati; phylum Bacillota; class Bacilli; order Caryophanales; family Bacillaceae; genus Bacillus; species Bacillus sp. UNCCL81. Next base: position 174,336 of record NZ_FOMF01000003.1, read on the forward strand.
TATAAAAGAAGAACATTCAATTGAAGATTATGCAGATACGCTGAAAGATCTCCTAGATCAATTAAACATTAATCAAGTAACTTTGTTTGGGCACTCGTTAGGAGGTTATATTACACTAGCCTTTGCTGAAAGATACTCTAATTATTTAAATGGATTTTCATTAATTCATTCTACGGCTTATCCAGATAGTGAGGAAGCAAAAAAAGGTAGAGCGGCAACTGCTGAAAAAGTCAAAAATGAAGGAGTGAAAAACGTCGTCGATGGACTAATTCCGAAACTTTTCTCTCCAAAAAATATTCAAAAGAATAGTTCAGAAATAGATTTAGCAAAGCATATCGGGTATAAAACTTCAGTAGATGGGACAATTAAGGCCTTAATAAGTATGAAAAATAGACCTGACAGAAATCATGTAATGAACGATACGACTTTACCAGTACTTTTACTAGCAGGTAAAGACGATCAGATTATTCCACCTGAAAAGACTTTTTCAGTCCAAAAAGAAAATATTAAGACTTCAACTTTAAATAACGCAGGGCATATGAGTATGTATGAGTCTCCTGAAGAATTAATAAACGAGATGAAGGATTATTTAAATTCGTTTTAATGGCAGTAATATAGAATTAGATAATGTAAAAGATTTAAAAAGGCTTTGATTCAAGAAAAAGATCTTGATGAAAAAGTCTTTTTTTATGCAATCAATTTTTAATAAACGTGGTAAATTAAGGTGTAGTACTGTTAAGATTAATTAGACAAAGTACATAATGAAATCTTAAATAAATCAAATCTGAGCGTATTTGGGGGTGTAATAATGTATCGTATTGGACTGGTCGGCCCAGAGTGGTCTATAGAAAGAATTTTAAGTTTCTCTAAAGAATATGAACATGAAATGAAGTTTTTTCCTTTTGCTTATGAGGAGCCAGTAGAAACAAAAGATATTTTAAAGAAACATGATCAAGATGTGGATGTTTGGCTTTTTTCAGGGCAATTACCATATAATATTGCCAAAAAAATTCTACATTCTAGTGAAAAATTATTATATATTCCTCATACTGAGGCTACGGTATATAAAAGTCTGCTTAATATTATGTATCATACTAGTAAGTTAATTAGGCAATTAAGCGTTGATATGCCAATGTATTCTAATTTATTAGAGGATGCTTTAGAGCAGCTGAGCAACCCATTTGATCAGCTTTATATAAAAAGGTTTGAAGGAGAAGAGATAAATTTAGAGGAGATATTACAATTTCATCTTGAATTGTGGGAAGCAAATAAAACGGAAGGTGTATTGACTAATTTCCCAACTATTTTTCAGGAATTAAAAAAACGTGAAGTTCCAGTAGAATGGATTTCCACTAGTAGAGTTGATATTCGGCAAACATTAAAACTATTAACGGAAAAAGTAAAAGGACTTTATTTTAAAGACTCTCAAATTGGAGTAGAGTTGATTGAAGTAGAAAATTTTGAGGAGATTATTAAGAAATCAAAATCACCATATCATTTACAGCACATCGAGCTTCGTATTAAGAATGTACTTCTAACACTTTGTGAACAATTAAATGGTTCTTTAATTGAAAAAGGGTACGGGAAATATTTAATTTACAGTTCTAGAGGTGCAATTGAACGAGAGATTAAACTGTTAGAAAATACGGTCGAACAGTTATCGTTAGAATCTGATTCAAAAGTCTCCGTAGGTATTGGTTTTGGGGAGACTGTTTTTTCTGCAGAGAAACATGCGATTGAATCAATTCAACAGTCAAAAGAAACGAATAATCGAAAGATCATAATTGTCCAAGAGAACGGAGAAATCATCGAGTCAGTTGGTAGAGAAGAAGAGTTTACATATGCTTATCGAACAGATGACCAAGAATTGTTGCAAAAACTTAAATTAGGCAATATTAGTGTGAAGACATTTCATAAAATCCAAAATCTCATTAAGAGAATGGGGTGGTCCGATTTTACAACAAAGAATTTAGCTGAACAGCTTAATATGACAGAACGAAATGCTAGACGCATAGTTGCAGATTTGTGTGAAGTAGAATTACTAGAATGCATTGGCGAGGAATCTTTATCTTTTCGTGGGAGACCTAGTAAAATATATCGCTTTAAATAAACATTTCAAATTGGAGTGTTTATTTTTTTTTGCAGAGTTAAATTTTGTTAATATTTAGAATTTTAAACAAAAAAGTATTGTAGAAACCGTTTTCGCGTAATAGAATCAACATATAAGGAAAATGACCGTAAATGCTCCTTAAATAAAATTTGTATGAATCTCGGAGGTGTTTCAATCGTGTATGAAATTTTTTCTGAATTAAGCTTAGATGAATTGGTTAGTTCGATTAACGAGGAAGTGATTGAATGGAGAAGGTATTTGCATGAAAATCCGGAGTTATCCTTCCAAGAAGAAAATACTGCTCAATTTGTGTATGACAAACTAAAATCGTTTGGTGACTTAGAAATCTCTAGACCAACTAAGACTAGTATTGTTGCTAGATTAATAGGAGACCATCCTGGGAAAGTCCTTGCAATTCGAGCGGATATGGATGCTCTGCCAATTCATGAAGAAAATAAAATTGAATTTAGGTCTAAAAAGGATGGAATCATGCATGCATGTGGTCATGATGGACATACTGCAATGTTATTGGGAGCTGCGAAACTACTTTGTAGCTTAAAAAATCAAATAAAAGGTGAGATTCGATTTATTTTCCAACACGCAGAAGAATTACCACCAGGTGGTGCAATTGAGATGGTGAGTGCAGGGGTACTTGATGGAGTTGATCTGATTATCGGAGCACACTTAACGAGTAGTTTGGAAACGGGAAAAATCGGTTTAAATTATGGACCTATTATGGCTGGTGCAGATATGTTTAAAATTACGATCATTGGTGAAGGGGGTCACGCTTCTCAACCAAATCAAACAGTCGATCCAATTCTAATTGGTACCCAAGTAGTAACAAACATACAGCATATCGTCTCAAGAAAGATTGATCCGATCGATACTGCCGTCATATCAGTTACACAATTTAATGGGGGTACAGCAATAAACGTCATTCCAAATTTTGTTACAATCGGTGGTTCAGTTCGTAGCTTTAAACCTGAAGTTCGAAATAATTTACCTAAGTTGATTGAACAGATTGTAAAAGGTATTACCGATGCTCATGGTGCAAAATATGAGATTGAATACCATTTTGGATACTCCCCAGTCAATAATGATGATGTAACAACTAGTTTAATAGATCAAACTGTTTGTGAACTATTGGGAGAAGAAAATCGTGTATTAATTAACCCAATCATGGGAAGTGAAGATTTTTCAGCATTTCTTAATGAAGTACCTGGAGCTTATTTTTTTATAGGTTCAAGAAATGAGACAGAGGGAATAGTATATCCGCACCACCATCCGAAATTTAATATTGACGAGAAAGCTTTAAAGGATGGTGTAAAGATCTTTGTTCAAGGAGCCTTTAACATATTAAATAACTAAAATTAAGGAGAGTAGCGTATGAAAAAAATCTATTTACTTGGCTTTATACCGGTTATTGGTTTTGTCATAGGTGCGTTGTTTTCGAATAAAGTTACTCCTTATGTACTTGGTATGCCATTTTTTCACTTCTCCATTGTACTATGGTCATTACTTACTACTGCATGTTTAGGTTTAATCTATTTATTTGATCCTGCGAATAAAGAGGAGGAAATAGAATGAATACTGGTACATTATTTATTTTCTTATTTTTTATTATTTCGATAGTGATCGGTATATGGTCTAAAAAAGGGAAAGAAATGAACTTAGAACAATGGTCTGTTGGTGGCCGTGGGATGGGGACGCTTTTCATCTTTTTATTATCAGCTGGAGAAATGTATACTACTTTTACCTTTTTAGGTGCTAGTGGCTCTGCATATAGTGAAGGTGGTTCAATTTTTAGTATTGTTTCATATGGATGTATTGCATCAATCATTTCATATTGGGCTTTTCCTAAGATTTGGAAATACTCCAAAAAGCATAAACTAATTTCACAATCAGATTTTATGGCAAAAAAGTATGATAGTCAGATCCTAGGAGTACTTGTTGCAATCGTTGGCATTGTCGCTTTATTTTGTTACTTAGTTTTACAATTTAAAGGTTTGGGTTATATTGTTGAGATTACGTCTTATGGGGTTATTTCTTCAAAAATGGCAATTTTATTTGGCGCACTCGGTGTTACTTTATTCGTTATGCTATCTGGAATTCATGGTTCTGCATGGACCTCTGTTTTAAAGGATATATTAATTCTTGCCATTATTTTATTTTTAGGTATCTATTTCCCTATTCATTTTTATGGCGGTATTAAGCCGATGTATCAAGCGATTGAACATGCTAAGCCAAACTTTACGATTCTACCAGAACAAGGTATGAATTTAACATGGTATATTTCTACTATTATATTAAGTGGAATTGGAATGTATATGTGGCCACACTCATTCCCACCTATTTTTGCAGCCAAAAATGCGAAGGTTTTAAGAAAGAACGCAATTATTATGCCGTTGTATCAGTTGATTTTATTATTTGCATTTTTCGTAGGGTTTGCAGCAATCTTACAAATTAAAGGTTTACAAGGAAGTGATGGTGATAAGATTTTATTACTTCTTTCTAAAAAGACGTTTGATCCATGGTTTGTAGGACTAATAGGGGGCACAGGGGTATTAGCAGCTTTAGTACCAGCTTCACTGATTCTGATGGTAATCTCTACATTATTCGTTAATAATATTTATAAAGTAGTAGTACCATCTAAATCAGAAATACAAATTGTAAGATTAATAAAATTAATCGTTCCTTTTATTACGCTAATAGGTTTATATTTTACATTTAAAGGTGGTAACTCTCTATTTAGTATTGCAATTGTGGCCTATAATTTTATAACCCAGCTTGCTCCACCATTTTTCTTAAGTTTAATGAAAAAGAACTTTGTAACAAAATACGGAGCTATTACAGGAATTATATTTGGAGGAGCAATCGTTTCAATATTTGATTTAGGCGAAAAAACCTTTGCTCAAACTTTTCCCCATCTTCCACAGCTAGTGAAAGACTTAAATGTAGGAATTGTTGCACTAGTGATTAATGCTCTTATTATGATCGTTATTAGTCTTATTACAAAAAATAGCATGTCTGCGAATAAAAAGAGTGACATATTAGCTGGATAATAAGAGTGATTTTAAAGAAGAAAAACGTCGGGTCTAAAGATCCGACGTTTTCAGAGTGTTGAAATGCAAAATGGTCAATAGGGAAAACGGACATTAAATATCATTGGTTTTAAATGTTAATATTTTAAGCAATTTTATGATTCAAAATCACTAGTAATTAATGATTTATTTCTGAAGTTAAAAATATTATGAGCAAATTTTAGAAAACAAATTCAGTTGATTGGTTTAATTAAAGTTCGACATTAGTTGACCTACAAGCTTATTAATACAAAACGGTTAGGTTACTCCAAGTAAAGGCTATTTGATTAGGGTTTATTGCAGACTTTTTTTGATGAATAAGTTGATTGGAGCGGAGGGGTGCTCGACTCCTATGGGATAAGCGGGAAGGCTGAGACCCCGCAGGCTTGCCGAGGAGGCTCAGGTCTCGCCCCATGGAAAGCGAGCATCCTGTAGTGGAAATCAACATCACTCTACTCCTTTTACGAAAATTTGGTAATTTAATTGACAAGGTTGTTTTTCGACAGCGTAAAAACGTCGGGTCCAATGATCCGACGTTTTCTATTATTCTATTAAATTGTTTATTGAATGTTTAAATCCTTCAAAATGTCTGTTAAAGTTTCACCTTTAATTTTCGTTTTACCTTTAGGAACGTCTTGGACATCAGGGTTTGGTGTTAAATAATTCTTTTGAACAAAACTCATATCCTTAGCGTCAACAATCCCATCGAAATTGATATCGGCTGCACGCTTGTTAGTGCCCCAGTATGTTTTAATATAATCAGCATCTAACACATCGATTACGTCATCATTATTTACATCTCCACCCATTACTGGAGCATATAAAATGTAGGACAGTCTACCAACAACATCACCATTCGTCACATCATACAAATCATTAACTGTTACATGACGGTCGAAATGTCCTGGAATTTTAACTGTTAAATCATAATCTTCATTTGTAGCTGGAAGATTTTTAACAAAGTATCGTGCACTGCTGTTAAATTCTCCAGTATAAGTCTTTCCGTTTTTTGAAACTAATTTTAAACTCATGCCAGCTTTAGAAAAATCTTTGTTGTAGTCTAACCAAATACCCCAGTTATCTAAAAATCCATCTGCAAGTATACCGCCTTCAAGTTGAGAGTAAGTTGGTACGATATTTATTCCTTGACCAAAGCCTTGAATTGCCGCAGGTGCTTGATTTAAGGAGAATGCAGTAGATTTTGTGAGATCAATAGTTTGAATCCATTTAATATATGTGCTTGGTTTTTCTTTTACTTTAAAAGTAATATCGATTAATGGCATGTTCGTTTGGATTGGCTGAATTGAGTCTCCTGATAATTGAGTGTTAAGTGTAATTTTACTTGCGGTCTGCTCAATGATTTTAAGATCGGCATTTAAGCCATGTGACTTAGCATAAGAAACATAATCCTTATTTAATGATACATTTGCAACGTCGTATGCTGTTGAAGGGAATGTTAATGTAAATTCTCCACCTGTTAAATCTTTAACATTATTTGCACTTAGTGATAACGTTACATTTTCACCATATTTCACATCATTTTTGTTTGCGACTAGTTTTGCATATGGTAGTCCTTTTTTAACAAGTGTGTATGAGAAATCAGGGTGATCCTGCATTCCGTTTCCTGCGTAGTCATAGGTGTCAAGACTAATTTTTGTTACATCTTTACCGTCTAATAGATTAGTTTTAAATTCAAAGTCACCATTCTTTTCAATTTTTAAAGGTGTTGATGAGAATTTTGTTTTATTAATTAAGTTAACCATGTTGGAAGACTGATCCCATTTAAATCCATTTTGATTCATGATATCTACTTGTTGGTCATATATGTTACCTTTTACAGTCATACCATCTGGAGTTATTTCATAAACTCCACCTGGTTGCTGCATTTTTACGATTGGGTTAGTATTTTCAATATAAAATACATCAGACTTTTTAAATGTTTTACCTTCTCTGTTTGTAGCGATTAGTTCTAATTCATATTTTCCTGGAGGAGCAAGCCTTTTTGAATATGAAATTGGATGATCCTTATGACCCGTAAATGCACTATAAAGTCCATTAAATCCGTATTCAGTTTCAAACATACTATCTTCAGTGAAAAGACCCTCATATGAATCAACAAGTCCTAGCTCTTTTCCTGTTTTCGCATCTTTTAAAACCAGATCTACAGTTTCCATTGGACTATTAAGGGAGAATTGAATGGCTGTTCCGGATGGGAAACTATGATTTAAATCACGTCGTGTTGTAAAGGCGTCTTCATAAGCATTAATTGAATTAATGCCTTCTTGTAAATGCTTGAAGCCAAAAGGTATTTGGTAAACTTCATCTGGATTGCTATTGCTTGTAATATAAATATACCCTTCGTAGATTCCAAATTCAGCAGTAGCAGGAATATGAATTGTTGGTTTGATTTTTATTGTTTTATTGGCATTCAGTGTCACCGTATCAGGAACATCTAATGTAATATTGTTAGCTGAAGCATCTTTAGCTCCTTTTACATTTTGATTAAACTTAACTTGAACATTAAATGTTTTCTTTTTGTTACTTGTATTTGAAATAGAAACTACTCGAGAGTCTGTTTTTTCCTTACCTGCAGTAACTTGTGGTCCGAAGCTTAATGCTCCTGTAACGTCTGGTATAGTTATATCTTGACCATCTTTTGTGCTGATCGTTTTATCTAGTACCTTGATATGCAAGTCAGAATGAACTGCTTCATAAACATCAATTCTTCCTGCACCTACTTCAAATACACTATAATCTTTTTGTAGTTTATCGGCTGTATTCATTAAAGCTGCTTTTACATCTTCTGGTTTGTATTCTGGATGTTTTTGTAAAAGAAGGGCAGCAGCTCCAGCAACGTGAGGAGTAGCCATTGATGTTCCAGATGCACTCATATATGCGTTCGTATAATCAGTCAGATGATTTGGTCCGTTTTGATAAGCAGGTACACTTGAAAATACAGCAACTCCTGGTGCAGTAACTTCTGGTTTAATATCATAAAATCTATTTGAAGGACCACGTGAACTAAAATCAGCTAATGTATCTCCACTAGTTTTCATTTCACCAATTGAGTGTAAAGTGAAGGTCGCATTACCTTGATTTACTTTATCTACAACTTTTAATCCTTGTTCGTTTGTCATTGTAAATGAAGGGATAAAGTCAAATCCGTTTCCAAGATAATGAGGAATTTGGCCTTCTGTTGGGTTATTATTGTACATTAAAACTGCTTTTGCACCATGTTTCTTTGCTAGCATTACTTTTTCATTTAAGCTAAGGATTCCACGCTCAATTAGAGCGATTTTACCATTTACATCTTTGCCACTATAATCACTTTCGCTATTTCCTAGACCGACAAACACGATTGGTAGAGTTTGATTTTTAAGAGTATTTAAATCATCATCGTAACTCTTTGCAAGTAGTTTTAAATTTGATAAGGAAAGATTATCATTTGAACTAACTGTGCCAGTAGCTGTAGGAATCGTCATTGAAAAATCACTTGCACCAACTGTTAAAGCTAGAGGAGAAGTACCAGGTGAACCAAGTGAATACAAATCACTACCAGAGTTACCAGCTGCTATAACAGCAGTCGTTCCAGCTAAAACTGCATTATTGATTGCGATTGCATTTGGATCAAGAGGGTCGTTATAATTTGAACCTAAAGATAGATTAATAACATCCATTCCGTCTGCTACTGCTTTATCGATTCCAGCGATGATGTTACTTGAGGATCCTGATCCATATGGTCCAAGCACTTTGTATGCATATAGATCAACTCCAGGTGCAACGCCTGTAACTGCATAATCTGTTTTATTTTTACCTTGCCCCGCAATCGTTCCAGAAACATGAGTTCCATGGGAAGTATAGTATGTAGATCCAGCTAACGCATTGATTTCAGGTTGTCCAGATTTTTTCCAATCGTCGTATGTTGTTTCCATTGGATCAGAATCGTTATTCACGAAATCATATCCACCTTTATAGACGTCTTTTAAATCTGGGTGATTATAATCTATCCCAGTATCAATTACAGCAACTTTAACACCTTTTCCAGTAATTCCTTCTTCGTGAAGTTTTGTTGCACCGATATTTTCAGTACTATCTTCTGCGGGAGAGTGACTACTTGACTCGTTTGCTTGAATCTCTGTAGGAGATGGATCATCTATTGTGATTACTTTATCTTCAAATATTGCTTTTACTTCATCCATCGCAAGAATAGTATGTACTTCATTACCTGGTACAGTCATTGCAACACCGTTAAAAGCTTGGCGGTACTCTTTGTGAATTTGCATAGTTGAGACGGCTTTTTTTGCTTGTCCAATTTTCTGTTTAAAATTTTGATGTGATTTTTCTACTTTATTTTTTGCCTCATCTAATGAGACTTCAATTCCGTTTTCTTCGTTTTTCTTAATATCCGTTTTAGCAGGGTCTTGGTCAAATTGAACAATGATGTTTACTGGTTTATTACTCGTCGTATCAAGCTTAGGTGATAAATACTTTTCTTGATCGGCCGTTTCAACGCCGTTATGTACTCGATTTCGATCCTCTTTTGTTAAATTTTTTAAATACTGCTCTACGTTTGATCTGCCACCTTGAGAAGTAGAATCAACAGATGCAAAAGTATGACTAGAAAATAACAAACTAGCTGCAATAAAACTAGTAGAAACAACTTTGAGTGGCTTTACTAAACTGCTTTTCAAATGCAATACACCCCTTCAAATTTATCTTAAGGAATTAACCTTATATTCTGATTATTAGGAAAATTTAATACCCAGTCAATTGGGTTATTTATTCCTTATAAAATCAACGTTTTTCTCAATTTAGGATATAAATCTTTCAAAACTCATAATAAAATTGTTCAAAAAAGCCAGAAAACATAATAAAAAAATGAATTTTGTCGAGTTTAAACGTTTCCTATTGAACGAAGTAGGTGATTTTTCACGTTAATGATTTAATGATTTTTAGAAAATGGTAATAAATAGCATAATTTTTCTACATTTAACAAATTTTAAATAGTAATAAATAAATTGATAGGTGATTGATATGCGATTGGGTTATCCAAATAGAAGTAGACAATCAAAGGAAGTTAAAGCTCCAGTTGTTTTATCATCCGATTTACATAAAAATTTACAAAATATAAATCATGAATTGCAGTATTGTGCAGATTTAATCGTTAGAGAATTTGAGGTTGGAGAAACCAAAAAAAGAAAAATGGCACTAGTACATCTTCAAGGTATTTCAAATGGTGACACAATCAGTCAATTTATCGTTGATCCAATTCTACATAAATGGAAAAACATGAAATTAGATAATTTAAGCGAAATTAATTTCTTCAATGAAATGAAAGATAATACGTTTGATGTTCCACAAGTTAAAACTGAAAATGAATGGAATAACATAATGATGGCAGTTTTAAATGGAGACACAGCAATATTTATTGATAATCAACTAAAAGTATTGCTGATTGATACGAAAAGTGGACAATTTCGTTCCGTTTCAGAGTCAACTGGACAAACGATTATTCGTGGTCCTAAAGATAGTTTTACTGAATCAATTGCTACTAATATGTCACTTCTACGTTACCGACTTCGAAGTGCTCAATTTAAAATGGAAATGATTAAAGTTGGTGATGTTACGAATACGAGTGTAGTAATCTCTTATCTTGATGACAAGGTTGATCAAGATATTTTACATACTATAAAAGAAAAACTAAAGAATGCTAAAGTTAATGGAGTTTTAGAATCAATAAATATAGAATATCTTATTGAATCAAAACCCTTAAGTCCATTTCCAACTGTCTTGGACAGTGAAAGACCTGATGTAATTGCCGCAAATTTATTAGAAGGTAGAATTGGAATTATTGTAGATGGTAGTCCAATGGGGCTAGTACTTCCAGCAACCTTACCTATGTTTTTCCAATCGCCTGATGATTATAATCAACGATATATTGTTGGAACCTTTTTAAGATTTTTGAGATTTACAGCATTTTTTACATCATTATTAGTTTCTGCATTATATCTTGCATTAATTACACACCATCGTTCGATGATCCCAACACCGTTATTAGTTAGTCTTGCAGCTCAAAGAGAAAGTGTACCGTTTCCTGCGATCGTTGAGTTATTGCTAATGGAATTTGCTTTTGAAATCATTAGGGAAGCTAGTATTCGTAGCCCAAGGGTTCTTGCATCAACTGTATCAATAGTTGGTGCACTTGTAATAGGGCAAGCTGTTGTACAAGCGGGAATTATATCTACTGCAATGATTATCTTTGTCTCAATTACTGGTATTTCAAGTTTTACTCTTCCTTATTATAGTGTTGCTGCATCTGCAAGACTACTGAGATATTTATTTATTTTAAGTGCAGGAATTGCTGGGTTGTATGGAATTGCATTAATGTTTTTATTTTGGCTAGTTCATTTAAATACACTCGATTCATTTGGAGTGCCATATTTAATGCCAGTATCCCCATTATCAATTAGAGATAATGAAGATAATTTTATCCGTCTACCTTGGAAAAATTTAAAAACTTCAAGTAAAGATTTTGTCCCAGGATCAACAAGGATGAGAAAACAACAAAAAAATAAAAACGGTGAAGACAATGAATCGTAATCTTAAATTAAAGTTAATAATATCCGTTTTTTTGCTACTATCAGGCTGTAGTAATTATATGGAGTTAAATAAAATTTCATTTATTACGGGATTAGGTGTCGATTGGACTGATAAATCTAATTTTAAAGTTACTTTACAAGTCATTAATCCAACTGATTTAGCTACTGGTCAAAATGGTGGTGGCAATTCTTCGCCAGTCATTCTTTATACAAGTACTGGGAAAACATTATCAGAAGCAATTAGAGAAGCAGGAAAAAAAATAACGAAGAACAAAGACTTTACTCATGTTGGATTAACTGTAATAGGTGAGAATGCAGCAAAGCATGGTATAGAAGAAATAGTAGACGCTATTATTCGGGAACCAAGAGTCTCCGCTTTTATGTCTGTTCTTGTAGCTAAAAATTCAACAGCCGAACAGATCTTAAATACAATGACACCTATTAATAAAGTTTCATCAGCAGAAATGGTTTCAAAAATCCAAAGCGTTAATTTTTCATTAGGTGAAAGTGTCAATCCAAATGTATTTGAATTAGGTGAAGACCTGACCTATTCTGGGAAAGAGATTGCGATTAGTGGAGTTGAAATTGTTAACGAGAATAAAGAAAAAAATACGTTATCGAATTTACAAACGATGGAACCAGCCGAAACTAAAATTGATGACTTAGCATTATTTCGAGGTAGTAAACTAGTTGGTTGGATTTCAGGACGTGATGTAAGAGGAATTTTAATGGTATTGGATAAAATTCAACAAACGAATTTTGCCATACCTTGCGGAAATAATAAATATAGCTCTCTTCGGTTACATGCTCAAAAAATAAAATCGGATGTGAAAGTTAAGGGAAATATCCCGATTATTAACATTGATAATACGCTCCTTACATTACTTGATGAAACTGGTTGTTCAATAAATATTGAAAGCGTTCAAGATTTAATAAAGATTGAAAAACAAGCTGCAAAAGTAGTTAAGCACCAAATTGAGCATAGTATTAAATCTGCTCAAAACTATAAGAGTGATGTCTTTGGATTCGGTGATATGATTCATACACATAATCCAAAAATGTGGAAAAAGATGAAAAGTAATTGGGCAGAAGATTTCGCAAATGCAAAAGTAAATGTTAAAACGACGGTCATAATTAAGCGAAGTGGATTACTAGGGGATCCTGTTATCATGAAGAAGAAATAGGGTGAAGTAATGCAAAATATGAGATTTAATTCAGAGCAGTTATTTAGTTTATTGGCAATTTATTTAATTGGAAGTGCTGTTGCAGTTGACCCTGCACAAGATGCTGGAAGAGATGCCTGGCTTGCAATTTTAATAAGCCTTGTTGGTGGATTACTCTTATTAAGCTTATATTTGGGAATATATAAAAATAACCCGTCTAACTCATTAATCAAGTCCTTACAAAAAGCATGGGGAAAATATTTAGGCGGCTTAGTTGGAATATTATATGTTGTTTATTGTATCTATATTGCATCAAGGGTTATGAGAGATTTTGCCGAGCTTATTTTAACGGTTGCATTAGATAATACAGGTTTATTCACAATTTCAATGTTAATGTTGTTTCTTTTGATTTATACGGTAATGAAAGGATTTACGAGTTTTGCTAGGACGGTTTGGATTTGTTTTCTATTAAGTGGAATTATCGTTTTTATTCTCATCTTTTCTCAATTATTAACTGGATTTTTAAATTTTTCTCATTTAAAACCTATCCTTGAATACGGATGGAAACCAGTTTTAAAATCAACATTTCCAACAACTATAACATTCCCATTTGGGGAGTCAATAATATTTTTATTGTTGCTACAACACTATGATCAACCAAAAAATGCATACAAAATGAGCTATTTAGCAATGATTTATGCTGGGATCTTTCTAACAATATCGACGATTATACATATTGCAAATTTAGGTGAAATTATTTTTAAAGCTTCAACGTACCCGGTACTTTCAAGCGTATCATTAATTAACATAGGTGATTTTTTTACAAGATTAGAGTCTCTAGCGGTAATTGTTTTTGTTATTTTAGGTTTTATTAAAATATCAATTTTATTTTTTGGAGCAGTAGTAGGGACTATGGAAATATTTAATTTAAAAGATGATTGGTTAATTACATTTTTAATAGGTATTATGATTATATTTTTCAGCATATTTACAACTGTTTCATACGCACAGCATGTTTATATAGGACTTGAATTAGTCCCTAAATATCTCCATGTACCGTTTCAAATTATATTGCCGCTTATCTTATTTGTAACATTAAAGATTCAAAATAAATTATCCCTTTCTTAGTTTAAGAACCATAGTTAAACAAAAATAGACAATGAAATAACCGACCATTATTTTATCAAGAGTTAAAAAACCTACTTTATTATAAGAAAGGGCTAAAGTTAAATAATGTAAATCAAAACCTTGTAATAATGTAAGTATGTAAATGAACAGGAAACAAAAAAATGATAACAAAACAAAGATCATTATTTCTTTCATGCATAACACTCCTTTTAATGAGTATTATGAGGAATTTTAGGTTGTTTTACTCATCTGATAAAGAAGTCAAAGGAAAATCCTAAAGTGTAGAATTAGCTCATTACTCTTTAGGATTTTTTTAATTGCAAATAGGTTCATGTTTGTTTTTTTAATAAAAAAATTAATAGAAATTTTGTTGTATTTAATTTAAAGAGATTAAGTAAACTGTATAAAGTAATCTTAAAAGATTATTATTCTTACTTCCTAATTTAATTAGTAGATTAGCCGTCTCTAAACATGTACATATTCATAGATTAACAGTGGATAAGTATTATTTGGGAGGTATCATTTTTGGACGCTTTTTTTAGTGATTTAGTAAAAAAAGTAATTGCAAATTACCCTTTAGAAGTAAAACATGAATCTTTAAAATACATTGATGAAAAAAAAGCTGAGTGGCCCATTGATACAAATATCGGTGAAGTTTTATTAAAGAAAGTTTTAATTGATGAAAAATATATTGAATTCATGATTTATGCAATTGACTATCTTAGAGATAATGGCGTCTTTACACCAGAAGTATTAACAACCAAATTAGGTGACGGTTTTGTAAAGATGAAAGATGAATATTTTATGTTATTTGAAGCTGTTAATGGGAGAAGACCAAATTTTGAGAGTGAAGAAGATCTTATTCTGTTGATGAATGGGCTTGCTTCTTTTCATAAAGCTTCAATAGGCATAGAATTAACAACTGAGCAAGTTTCAATTATTCAGTCAAATTGGAAAAAAGATTTACAAAATAAATTTTTAAAATTAACAAAATGGAAAGAAGAACGAGCTAAGTTAAAGCATCAAAATGAAATCGATAAGCTGTATTTAAAAAATATAAACACAGTTTTAATGCAATGTGAAAAAGCTTTAGCAATAATTGATAAATATATTGCAGAAGAGGAAGAAGAGAAAGCGAAAACATTATGCTACCTAAATTTTAATGTAGATGATCTTACAATCGGAGAAGACGGGAATTTATATTTCTTAAATATGAGTTCTTTAAATATCGAATTACCGATTCATGATATGAGAAGAATTTTAAATATCGCAATGAAAGAAAAAAATTGTAATGCAAAGTTAATGAAGAAAATAATCATCGCATATCAGGAAATCAATCCGTTATCTTGTATACAGTACCAGCTACTTAAAGCTGATTTATTGTTTCCTCATTTATTTTATGACGTATTTTCGGCACATTACGAAAACAAGGATACACTATGGGGTGATCCTAGTTTAGTTTTAAAAATGAAAAAAATAATTACATTTGAATTTAATAAAGAAAGAGTGATTTCTTCATTCTTTGTCCGAACAAATGAAGTACTTAATGATCGATAAAACTTCAACTTCAATAAAAAATAAAGCTCAATTCCATTTATGGATTCGAGCTTTATTTTTTATTTATTTTTTTTCTTGCCAATCATACCATAATCTCTGATTGTAATGTGAACATCATAGTTTATTTTAGCTTTACTAAATAGTTCATCCCAATTCTTACTCATTTTTTTCCATTGTTTTGGGTATTGAATTCTTACTTCGTTTCCAAATCCAGCAACATCTGTTTTATATTCATTTTGAAGCTTTTTTGTTACATTTTCTACTAATTTTGTGACTTCAACTGCAGTTGCTTTTTCAATCCTTTTAACATTTTTCTCTTCAAATACAGGTCTTAACTTAGGATTCCAATACTCTGCTATTCTACCTTCTGATTCAATTTTTACGTCAAAAGAGATTTTGTTACCTTTTATATGAGGTGTAACTTTACTTTTTATTAATTCATTTTGAAACCAAGTCGGGCCATCTGATTTTTTCGTGTATGCCTTTACCGCTCCGCCCTTCCCTTGTGCCGTAATCCAATTAACTCCTTCTACTTCTAGTGGATTAAGAGAGCCAATCATTTTATTTTTTTTACCATTAAAAATTGCACCGCCAGAAAACTTAACACCTTTATCAGTTGTTTCTAATAATTGAAGGAGAAAACTAGAACCAGAATTCATTAATCCACCAATTTTTATTAATGGTGTTTTACTGACAATTATTGAAGTTAATGATTGGTCTGCAATTTCAACGATTCGTAATGACGGAATGACATTTGGTTCTTTCGTTTCTAATGCTTTTGAGGCTTCACCTTTTGCAATGAAAATTAGCGTACTTCCACGAATATCGATATCACGAAAATATAAATCAGTAAGCTCTCGGAGGTTTATTTCTCTAGCAAGTTCTTCACTAATAACAATGCATTTTTGATGTGCTCCAAAAATGTAACCATTTCTCTTTAAAGTAGTATCCCATCCTGTAGGTTCTAACGATATGCCTTCACCAATCACATTTATATATGGTTTCGATACATTATCTCCACCAGACTTTGTATCCAATGCCTCAGGAACGACATATTGTAGGGTCGATTTTAATTTTCCTTCACCGTCTTTATCTAGCGAAGAACCTACGATAATGTTTAAGTCCTCAATTGGCCTACTACTCCAGCAACCCGATAATAAAATTAGGAGAATACTATTAGAAATTAAACATATAACGATTCGTTTTAACCTACATTTTCTCATTTAATTTTTTCCTCACAGATGAAATCACTAGTAGGATAAGTGGGACGATCCCAAATAAATAAAATGCTGTATTACCGATTGTATCGGCCATTGTAAAAGTTTGATTTATATCTTTAGGAATCATTGCAATAATATAAATAAATGGTAATGTGCCAAAAAGAAAAGGTTTCATATTTTTTTTATGTAAAACTTGAACCATTCCAAGGGCACAAATATACAATGCGATGATATAGGTAGCAAAAATTTGCATAATCCAAATAACTAGAAGTAATGAGTCAAATCTTTCTACAAATAGCCCCTGAATATCATAGCTGCGAATATAAGTGAGTACGGGCCAAGTTTGTAATAAAACACCGTTTACTGAGAATGCTCCGACTACAGCAACGACAGTAATTGTATAAAAAACAAATGGAATACCGATCCCTAACATAATTGATTTTGATACCTTCGACTTATCCTTCATAAACATAAAAATAAATAAAATCACTTCAAAGCCTGAAAATGAAAGGGAAGTTGTTTTAAGTCCATTAAGGACGGGTTTGAAACCATTTCCAAGAACTGGACGTAGGTTGTCTATTTCAATAATGCCTATTCCTAAAAAAATAACTAATAGAAAAAATAATACAGTGATTGGAAAAATAATTTCCAATATCCTAGCGATTGGGTTGATCCCTCCTAGAACTATATATAACCCAATCCACAAGAACGGAATTAAAATAGCCCAAGAAGGAGTACCTTGTAGTAAGAATAAACGTGTAGTTTCTGCCATTACTCGAACCTCTAAAGCTGAAATGCAAATATAATAGATGATAATAATGATACATAATGGGATTCCTAACCATTTACCAATTATTTTTTGCGTAAATTGAAAATATGTTTCGTTAGGATATTGTTTACACAGCATGACTAATAAAAATACTAACAAGGTAATAAGCAAACCAGATACCATAACGGCAATCCAACCGTCTGGCGTTTTTACTTTGTCAGTAATCGTTCTCGGTAGGATTAAAATACCTGCACCAAATATGAAATTTACAAAAAACATAACAGTTTGATTTGTTGATATTCGATCAATAGGCTCTGAATTCATAACCTAGAACTCCTCCTTTCTTAAGTTATTTCATCCTTCTTGTTTTTTTTGCTTGCAGGCTTTTAGGACGATTTTTCAACATAAATAAAGGAGCTCTTACGACGAAATCTTTCCAATCACCAAATCGAATAGGAGCAGCAGGACTTAGATAAGGGACCCCAAAACTTTTTAGTGTTACTAAATGACTACATAGTAATAGGAAAAATAAAATGACGCCATATAAACCAAATACACTTGCAAAAAGCATCGATAAAAAACGAAGCATACGAAGTGCAATTCCTACATTATATTGTGGTAATGTAAATGAGGAAATTGCTGTTACTGCAACGACAATAACCATGATTGTACTGACAATTCCTGCTTCAACTGCAGCCTGACCGATAATTAACCCTCCAACAATGCCTAAAGATTGCCCAATTGGCTTAGGTAAACGTAAACCGGCTTCCCTTAATACCTCAATCGAGATTTCCATTATTAGTGCTTCAATTAACGGAGGAAATGGTACGCCACCTCTAGTTGCTGCTATATGAAATACTAGCTTTGTCGGAATTAGTCCTTGATGAAACGAAATAAATGCAATGTACAAAGATGGAGCAAATAAAGCAATAAAACATGAAAGATAGCGTAATAATCGAACTAAAGTAGCTGCAAACCATCTTTCATAATAATCCTCAGGAGATTGTAATAACATCTGAAAAGTTACAGGAGCAATAAGTGCAAATGGTGAACCATCCAATATAATGGCTACTCTACCTTCCATTAAAGCACTCATAACCCGATCAGGACGTTCAGTACTTTGAATCTGAGGAAAAGGACTTAAATAGTCATCTTCTATTAATTGTTCTATATAACCAGAGTCTGGAACGCTATCAATTTCAATTCTTTTTATTCTTTTTTTTACTTCCTCGATAATCTCAGAATTCGCAATCGTTGAGATGTATGCTATAACTAATTGTTTTTTTGAAACTTCACCAATTTCAAATCCTAGCATTGTTAAATCTGGATTTTTTCCAGCACGCCTTAACATGGCCGTATTATCAGCTAAGCTTTCAACAAAGCCAAGTCTTGGTCCACGAACAAGTGCCTCAGAATCAGGTTCCTTTACTTCTCTAGTTTTTGTTAGTGCTTCGCCGATTAAAAAACATTCAGAAATACCATCTACTAACAAACCAATTGAACCAAATAGAACATCTGTTTTTAATTTTTTAAAAGTAGTGACTTCTTCAATTGTACAAACAGTGAGTGATTTCTCTTTAATACATTTTTTAATTTCTTTTAGATTTAAAGATTGCCCATTATTTTTATAATTGGTGGCAATGGCTGTAAGTCCCGTCATTAATTCGCCCAATATATGCTTTTGAATTAATTCTGCATTAGATAAGCCATCAATAAAAATAATTGCTACTTGAATATCTGTTTCACCTAATAAAAATTCTCTAAATTTAACATCAGAATTATGTCCAATTTCATTAAAAATCCAATCCAAATTTACTTGGAGATCACTGGATAAGATTTCATTATTATTTTGAGATTCATTATTTAGAGATGCCATATTTTCTGAGATTTTATTGGATCTCCAACGCTTCATTTAAATCACTCTTTCTCCATAATATGAACCCATTTGAAAAATTTTGATAATCCTACAGGAACGATAAAGGTAACAAAAGCTTGTATGAAAATCGGATACTCCGGAATAAATGAAATAATTTTCTTGAACATTTAATACACCCCAATATTTAAAATGATAAAGGTATTATTTCCCACTATAGGAAAAGAATGCGTAAAGGGTAGGAAAAGTATTATACATACTGAACTAAAAACAATTGATAAAGAAACAGAATTTAAATAATTAATCAATTTTAATAAAAAATTGAATATTTCCTATTTTAAAAAAATGACAAAATAGTATAATAAACCTAGTAGATTACGTGTGATTTTACCTAATTTTCCATTTTTCATATAGATAAAATGGAGGAATCGTTGAAATAAAAGATCTTACCGAGTATGGAGAGGAAAGCTTATGAATCAGATACTTCTATATGATTTTCTTACATTTATGAATGATAAAAATTGGAATAAAGCTGATTTGGCTAAATATTCTGGAATCCATATTAGTGATATTAGTAGAGTATTTAATAATAAAAAGCCTCTTTCTTTGCATTATTTAGATGCAATTACAGAAGCGTTCGGTTTACCAGAAGGGTATTTTTACTCAAGCTATACACAACTATGCTTTAATCAGAATCGATATTTAGATAAACGAAGAAGTGTAGCGTTTATTTATAAATGTGCAATAAATGGATTTGATAAAGAGTTAGACTTTATTATTTCTGAAATGTTAGAGGAGAAATCTAAGACAATTCGTACAAAAAATTTACAAAATTTATATGAAATAGCTGAAAAGTTATTTGCTGAAGGGAAAGAAAAAGAGGCTTTGCCTTTATATGAAATCATTATAGATCACATGCCAGATCAAACAGCAGAGGAAGTTGCTATTAGTTATTTTAGAAAGTACTATTTAAATAGGCTAACAGAGGAAGGACCAGCAACTCTTGTTCATGTTCTAGAATATGTGAGCTATATGCCAGATGATTTTCAGGAATTAACGATTTTATGGATTACGGCAACCTACTATATGTTAAAACAATGGGACAAAGTTCTTCATTATGCTAAGCGATTAGAAAAAATGGCGAAAAATGAAAAACATTATGGCTATGCATTAGTATATCAAGGCTTTGCTTTGAATAGGTTAAGTAATTCTTTAGATGAAGTGCTTGAAATAATAAAAAAGTATGGTAAAATAAATGATTTTTTTGCTGAGGCTGCAATCGGTAATCGTTATGTTACATTACTAGACTTTGGTGAACTACATTATGCTGATGAATACTACGATTGGATTAAAGATCGAGATGATTTATATGTAGGCATTCCGAGAATTATTGAATCCTATGTAAAGTTAGGGAGATTAGAAGATGCTTCAACTTTAATCAATCATCATGAAAAAGTAATTAATGAAATGGCCAATAGTTCAAATATGTATAAACAACAAATGTATTTGGACTTTTGCTATGCACAGTCAATTTTAAAATGTGAAAATAAGCAATATATTGAAGGCTTAAATGATTTAATAAATGTAGCTAGAAAAGTTAAAAACGTAGGTATAATTGAAAAATTTAAACTATGTTTATTATCAATTTGGCACTATCGCGATCATTTAACAGATCAATTAAATGAGGATTATATTCAAATGTTAAGTGATGATAAGAATCAGGCGAGTAATTTGTATGCAATGAGCACTTAACCAGTCTATTAGACTGACCGAAAAAAGATCGCTTCATCTTCTGATTGAGGTGACTCCACTAACCAGTACAAAAAGTTACAAATAAACCACAAGGGAAATTAAATCCTTGTGGTTATTTTCATTTCTAGACCATATTTAAATAGGGAGTTAAATTATCTTCTTATATTCCTTAAACCATTCAACAAATTTAGCTATACCGTCTTCGATTGAAGTAGTTGGACTATATTGAATATCATTTACGAGTTGATCAATATCTGCATATGTTTCAAGTACTTCTCCTGAAATCATCGGCAATAATCGAATAGTTGCTTTTATACCAAGTTGCTTTTCTAAAACTTCGATAAAATAATTTAATTTCACTGGGCTATGGTTACCAATATTATAAAGTTTATAGTAAGAGGAGGATTCTTTTGGTGGCCCATTTTTAATGATTCTCACAATTGATTCAACTACATCATCAATATAAGTAAAATCTCGTTTCATATTTCCATAATTATAAACGTCTATTGGTTGTCCGTTAGTGATTGCATTAGCAAATTTATATAATGCCATATCAGGTCTACCCCATGGTCCATAGACCGTAAAAAAACGCAATCCAGTCGTAGGTAGATTAAACGTATGACTATAAGAATGTGCCATTAATTCATTTGCTTTTTTTGTGGCTGCATATAAACTAATTGGTTGGTCAACTCGATCATCAATTGAAGAGGGAGATTTTTTATTATTCCCATAAACAGAGCTAGAAGAAGCGTATATGAGGTGTTTAATTTGATGATTTTTACAACACTCTAAAATATTAGCAAAACCTACAAGGTTTGATTGGATGTATGACCCTGGATTTTCTAAGCTATATCTCACTCCAGCCTGTGCTGCTAGATTAATGACTAGATCGAAATTATATTTTACAAATAGCTCTTCTAGAATCTCCATTTCATGTATTGAGCCATTAATGAAACTGAAATGTTCATATTTCTTTAAAATTTCCAATCTATCAAATTTTAGACGTCTGTCATAGTAGTCATTTATATTATCAATTCCAATGACTTGAAAACCTTGTTCTAATAGGTGTCTGCTTAGATGAAATCCAATAAATCCGGCACATCCAGTAATTAAGATGCGCATAGTATCAGTTTTTTTAATGTTAAAAACCTCCTTATCTAACAAGAGTTGGAATATCATATGATGGAGAAAACGACAAAGTTCGAATACATATAGAAATATGTATATAACTAGATTAGGGAAAATACTTTTTTAATAGAATACACATATACCCTCACAATACTTGGACAAAATCATATGATTACATTAGGTCTAAATACACTTAGGGCAATAAAAGTAAATATGCAACTATTTATTACATTTCATTAAAAAGAAATGTGAATTTTTTTATGGGCTCTAAAAAAGTAGGAGGGAGAAATTGAATAATATAATTATTGAGCCATGGATTGTCGATGAGCTTATTCATGATGAATTCTATGTGCCAGAATATATTGAAAAAATTGGGCTTGAAGTACTTAAGTTTTATGATCTTCAAGTAAATAGCATGCAAGTAATAACGACGAAAGCTGACAAAGGCGGAGCAATTTGGAAAATTGAAACAAACGATGGACCAAAAAGTTTTAAGCTTTTACACAGAAGACCTACTAGAAGTATGTTTAGTTTAGGAGCTCAGAAGTATTTAGTTGAGGTTCAGCAGGCTAGAGTTCCAAGCATCGTACGAACTAGAGATGGCGAGGAGTATGTAGAAGCAGGTGGAAAGCTATGGTTCGTTGCAGAATGGATTGAAGAGCTGGCACCAGTTTCTAAAGATTTAGAAGGTGCTAAGCAGTTATGTTATGCTCTTGGTGAGTTTCATCGATTAAGTAAAGGTTATGTACCACCGATCCAAGCAGAAATTGCATCAAGATTGCACAAATGGCCAAAAAGCTATGAAAAAGTATATAACAAAATGAATTGGTTCAGAACAATTGCCTTGGCTTATGAAGAAATGCCTGCTAGTCAGGATTTATTAAATGTAGTAGATATATTTCAAGAACAAGCAAGAAAGAGTATGGAAGATCTAAATAATTCAGGTTACTTTAATATGGTGAATGAAGGAAATGCGAGCTGGGGCTTAGTTCACCAAGATTACGGATGGTCGAATGGTCAAATGGGTCCAAATGGAATGTGGATCATAGATTTAGATGGAGTTGCATATGATTTGCCAATTCGTGACCTTAGAAAACTAATATCTGGTACAATGTCTGATTTATTCGCTTGGGATGCTACATGGGTAAGGGAAATGATTAACGCATATCACGAAGCTAATCCAATTTCTAAAGAATTATATGATGTATTAATGATTGATTTTTCAATGCCAAATGAATTTTATAAGAATATTAAAGAAGTACTTTATGAACCAGAATTATTTTTAGGTGAAACTACTAAACAATTAATTCAATCAATTGTTGACTTAGAGCAGTCAAAATGGGCAACATTGAATGAAGTTCGCAACGACTGGAGTGGAAAAGAATGAAAATATTAATGGTATGTACAGAAAACCTACCAGTGCCTCCAGTTTTAGGTGGTGCGATTCAAACTTATATTGCAGGAAGTTTACCTTATTTAAGTAAAGTACACGATATAACAGTACTAGGCGTTAATGATCCAACATTACCAGATGAAGAAACAATCGACGGTGTAAATTATGTACGTGTACCAGGGAAAGTATTAGAACTATATCGTGAAGGTGTAGTTGAATACATTAAAGGAAATCAATTTGATTTAATCCACATTTTTAACAGACCACGTCTTGTTCTTCCGATTAGAAAAGTAGCACCAAATTCAAAGATTACGTTAAGTATGCATAATGACATGTTTAATATTGGGAAAATTGCTGTTGATGAAGCGAATTTAGTATTAGAAGAAGTTTCAAGTATCGTTACAGTAAGTGATTATGTAGGAAATGTAATTCGTGAACTTTATCCTCAAAGTGCAAATAAAATTAGAACGATCTACTCAGGTGTTGATTCTGACCGTTTCTTACCTGGTAATGATCCTAAAATGATTAGTACAAGAAACACACTTAGAAAAGAGTATGGTTTAGAAAATAAAACAGTTATTTTATTTGCAGGAAGACTTTCAGAAAACAAAGGCGTAGACCGTCTAATTAGAGCATTGCCAACACTTTCAAAAAACTTCAAAGATTTAGCTTTAGTCATTGTAGGAAGCAATTGGTTTAGTCAAAACAATGTGACAGATTATGTTGCTTATATTCGTGCTATCGCAAAAAAACAAGATGTACCGATTATTACAACAGGTTTTGTATCACCTTTTGAAATACACAACTGGTTTGCAGTAGCAGATTTATTTGTCTGTACTTCATTATGGCAAGAGCCTCTTGCAAGGGTTCACTATGAAGCGATGGCAGCAGGTCTTCCAATTGTAACAACTGCTCGAGGTGGAAATCCTGAAGTCATTATTCCAGGTGAAAATGGATTAATCGTAGAAAATCCAGTTGATCCAGATGAATTCGCTACCAAAATTACAGAAATATTATCAAACAAAACGCTAATGAAGAATATGGGAATAAAAGGTAGAGAACTTGCAGTTACTAAATATTTATGGAGTCGTGTAGCAAATGAGATACTATCTACATGGAGCCAAACTGAATATGCCTCATCTATTACATCAGAACAATTAGAACAATATGAACCTCAAACATTATTTAAAACTGCAGTACAAAATACAGAGTTGAATGTAGCTAATAATAATGTATCTGAAGTAATCGAACAACCTACGACAGAAATCAGTGAAGTAATCGAACAACCTACGACAGAAATCAGTGAAGTAATCGAACAACCTACGACAGAAATCAGTGAAGTAATCGAACCAACTGTAGAAATAAAACCAACTATTGAAATAGAAAAAACTACTGAATCAATAGTAGAAGTACCAAAACCAGTAACTCAGTCCGAAATCAAAACTCTTGAAGAATTGCTAGCAATCCTAGTTGAGAAAGCAAAATTAGTTCCTAAAGAAAAAGTAGTCGCAAAAGTAACGGAAGAATTTTCAACTAATACGAATCCAAGATTAAGGATTAGAAGAGTAACTGATCAGGGTGTAAATAATGCAACCTCAAATTCAAACCTAAACTTAAACCAAAGACCATATGCAAATGAAGTAAGTAGAGTAGAAAATAGGGTTAACAATCTATCTAATACTAATTCAGAACCTTTTAGATTGAAGAAAATTCCTAGCGTCATTGAAATGCATAGAAACAGAAATCGTTAAAAGATCATTTTTTTGAGGAATTTGTCTAAATAGAAAGAGGCTGTCTCATAAGTTTAAAGACTTTTGAGGTAGCCTTTTTTAGTTTGAAAATTATTTATTGATGACCGTGTTCCAAATAGAGCAACTTATGAAACAAGTGAACGCTGCTGATCAAGTTACGAACACCGCTCAATTAAAGTTAAAATGGCTAAATTAACGCCAAAACTGATGCAATGAATGGACAACAAATAACACTCCTTGAACGACAAAAATGGCCAAATTAACGCTAAAAATAGCGTAATAAAGGTTAATTAACATGAACAGCAAATTTGGTTTAGCTAAAGGTTTAAATCGGTTGATTAACGCCTATCTAAGTGAAAGGAATGGCAATAGCGAGGATGAATAATCTCTCTTAAATAACGTTTAAATTAGCACAATGATTGCCCATGCCGAGGCAACTAATCTTCAAATCGCATATGTCATACTGATTCAAACATGGATTCAAGTAACAAGAAAAGTCTCTTAAATAAATTTATTTTGGTGCAAGAATACCTATAAACACTATCTTTTAATAGGTTGGTTTAATGTCTTGAAAATAAATTTATAGGCGAAAAAACTCTAGTTTTTAAGACATAAACTTTCTAAACATAATAGGTATATATGGTGACAAGACCTCCTTCATTTACATATAAAGTAGAATGAACAAATGTTTGGAGGCAAGTCAAATGAAAATCCGCAAGGCTATTATTCCCGCTGCTGGTCTCGGGACACGTTTTTTGCCAGCAACAAAAGCGTTGCCAAAAGAAATGTTACCTATAGTTGATAAGCCAACTATTCAATATATCGTTGAAGAAGCTGTTGCTTCTGGAATTGAAGAAATCATTATTATTAGTGGTAGAGGCAAGCGAGCAATCGAGGATCATTTTGATAAATCATATGAATTAGAAGAATCATTATCTCGAAAAAACAAGCTAACTGTTTTGGAAGAAATGCAGAAAATATCCAATATGGTGAAAATCTTTTATGTGCGTCAAAAGGAACCGAAAGGATTAGGAGACGCAATATTATGTGCTAAGAGTTTTATAGGAGATGAACCATTTGCTGTTTTGTTAGGAGATGACATCGTTATGTCTACAACACCTTGCTTACAGCAAATTATTAATGTTTACGAGAAATATAATGCCCCGGTTATTGCTGTTCAGAATGTTCCTGATGAAGAAGTAAGTAAATATGGTGTTATCAAACAAAAAGAAAGTACTTACGATACAAACACAAATCTATTTCAAGTTGAGTGTCTAGTAGAAAAACCAAAATTGAAAGATGCCCCATCAAATTATGCAATTATGGGACGTTACATCCTTACTCCAGAGATTTTTGACATTTTAGCAACAATTTCTGTGGGACAAGGCTGTGAATTACAATTAACAGATGCGATTAATGAATTAAATAAAAATCAATTTGTCTTAGCATATAATTTCGAAGGTAAACGATATGATATCGGACATAAAATTGGATTTATAATGGCTACAATTGATTTTGCGATTAATAGAGAAGATATAAAAGATGAGGTAATCGCTTTCTTAAATGAGGTCATATCTGATCATGCTCTAAATATGAAGAATCAGGAAGTGGATTGACTTGAAAATTTCTATATTAGGTACGGGCTATGTCGGTTTAACAACAGGAGTCTGTTTAGCAGAGATTGGTCACTCAGTAACTTGTATTGATATAAATGAACTTAAAATAAAAAATTTGTGTGCAGGTATTTCTCCAATTTATGAACCAGGAATTGAAGAGTTAATAATTAATAATATTAAGTTAGGAAGATTATCATTTACAACTTCATACGATAAGGGGTTAGAAGATGCTAAGGTTATTATCGTTGCAGTAGGTACCCCTCAAAGAGAAGATGGGGCCGCAAATTTATCCTATCTTGAGGGTGCAGCGATTGATATCGCAAAAAATATTAAACAAGACGTAATTATTGCAATAAAAAGTACTGTTCCAGTTGGAACGAATGAAGTCGTAAAGGAAATTATTCAACAAAATTGCAGTAAAGATATTGTAGTTGATGTTGTTTCAAATCCAGAGTTTCTAAGACAAGGTTCGGCAATTAAAGATACGATGGAAGCAGATCGAATCATTATCGGTAGCAATAATCAAGAGTCTGCTAGAATTGTTGAAGAAATGTATAAACCATTAAATGTACCGATTTTAATTACTAGCATTCGTAGTGCAGAAATGATTAAATATGCATCAAATGCATTTTTAGCTAGCAAAATAAGTTATATCAATGAAATTGCTAATCTATGTGAAGCACTCGGTGCAAATGTAGAAGATGTAGCTAAAGGAATGGGGAAAGATAAACGAATTGGTGAAGCATTTTTATATGCTGGAATAGGTTATGGCGGCTCTTGTTTCCCAAAGGATGTTAAAGCATTATTGCATACAGCCGGGATAAATGGGGTTGAATTTGGTTTTCTGAAGGAAACTATTTCTATTAATAATTATCAACGTGAATTACTGGTAAAGAAAGCAATTGAACGATTTGGTATATTAAAAGGGAAGAAGATTGCATGTCTAGGATTATCGTTTAAACCAGATACAGACGATATGAGAGAAGCACCTTCTATCAATATCATAAATTCTTTAACAGAATTAGGGGCAGAAGTCATTGCGTATGACCCTGTTGCAATTGAAAACGCAAAAAAAATTCTAGGTAGCAAATTAACGTTCGCTAGTTCAATAAATGAATGTGTAACGGATACAGATGCAATTTTTATTGTTACTGAGTGGAGAGAATTTAGAGAACTTGACTTACCTAGCATATTAATGAAAATGAAGAATCCAATCATTTTTGACGGAAGAAACTGTCTGAGGGAAGAAAAAATAAGAGATTGTGAGAAAATAGAATATTACCCAGTTGGTAAACCTTCCATAATTCAATAAAAATGAAAAACGACTTCAAACTTAATTGAAGTCGTTTTTATTATTTTACTCATTTTGTTCATGTAAAGGACGGTAAATCGATTTGACGAATTTATGTTTAAGATAAGGGAGAATTTTTTTTCTACGATTTACTAATCTGCCTACAATTGCCTTTTTGTCTTCCTTTGATAATAACCAATCATCAGGTATTACTTCTACAATTTCTTCTAAAAGCAGTACCGGGAATCTTTGGATGATCTGAAGTTGTTCATTAAATTCTTCTTCACTTTTTATATATTGGGACATGAATTGATGAGTTGAACTTTTCATAATATTTTGAGGCAAAGTTTCTAACTCTGAAGTTAACCAGCTATAGGAGCCAAATGCTTCAGCATGGTCAATGATCCAAAGTTTAAATTGATCTAAATTTTCTTCGCGAAGTAAAATATTTTTTCGAGTACGATCTCCATTACAGAGCCAATAATCGAATAAAATGATACCTGCGAGCTGATTGTTATTTAAAATACTAGGAACTGATACAACTTGATGTCCATTTAACGTTTCAGGTACATATAAAGAAGCAAATTGAAACTTTGAATGTTGAACTTCTTCCATGACTAAATCCGGTATTGTTTTTGAAAATTCTTCAGGAATTGATACGATTTGAGCAAAAGGAACTGGTAGATCTAAAAATCTAGCAATGCAATAGGCAACCCATTCGTTTGGTAATGTTTTCTCAAATCCAGACCGAAAATATTTCACAACATAATCTCTACCATCACTAAATGTAATTAAATGAGCATTGGATTTTCCTTCTAGTTTTTTAATATAGGAAACTGGTTCAATCATTTTGAATCACATCACTATTTTTGCCTTTACCAAATTTCAGAAGATATTCACGATAAATATCGGCTACTTTATGAATAGCAAAATTATTTTCAACATGGTTGATTGCATTTTGCGATAGCTTTTCATGAAACTTCTTATTATCAACGATTGAATATATTTTTTTAACAGCATCTTGAACATCATGTCCTCGAAACAGCATACCTGTTTCACCTTGAAGAACGATTTCCGAAATAGGCATTATATTAGAAGCAACAACTGGCACACCACATGCCATAGACTCAATAAAGGTATTCCCAAATGATTCTACTTTTGTAGTTGCGATTGTACAACCACCAGATTGAAGTACTTTTGCGTATACATGGGGCATTTGTTGATAAGGAATAACCGGAAACCATTTAATGATATCGGTTAGGCCTTCTTCCTTCCAAGCTAATGCAAAGTCCTCTCGCTGAACACTTTGGGCTCCTCCAATTAACCAAATTTCAATATCGGACCGTTCACTTTTTATCAATTTTGCAATTTCAATTAACATTGGCCAGTTTTTTCGTTTATCCACTCTACCGATACAGCACACAATTTTTTTATTGTTTGGAAGGATTGGATTATTTTCGATTGCGATCTCATCCCCTGCTAATGGATGGAAAAATGATGTATCAACACCATTGTAGATTACTTTAATGGGGATATTATCTGTTAAGATGGAAACTAATCTTTTTTGATAATTAGAAGGAACAATTATAGAAACAGGTTCAATGGATCTGAATTTCTTTAAATGAGGTTGTAGTTTTATAAGCTCGGGCGTACGTGCTTCTACAATTACTGGACCTTTATATTTAGCTTTTTGTAACCACTTATATGCAGAACCCGTATCTACTACAATGATTGCGTCATATGCATTGTTTTTAATAATATCAATAATTTCGTTTTCGTCCTTCGTTAAATAGACAGGTGCAACATCTTCCATTATGTGTAATCCACCATGATCTGTTGTGTATAGAAACTCAGTATCAATTCCAAACTTTTTAAAATAAATTGAACGATTCCTCCAGCCAGCATTTACTCCACCAACTGTTAAGAGACGCCAGATTATTAAGACTTTCAAATTTTCCCCTCCTTGGTTTTAGGGTATACAAATAACGTTTAAACCGATTTGAAAACTAATTGTATACACGAATACGGCTTTTTACCGGATTCAAATCTTGAATAGTAGTCCTATTTTAGTTAATTCAAATTGAGGTAAATTGTAAGGGCAATTAACTACTAACTACAAATATTTATTAGGTTAAAAGCAGGAAAACTTACTTCTATTTTTCCTTGCTCAGCATTTAGGGATATGATAATGTATAAGAAAAAGAAGTATTGACTGCAACTTTTAAAATTAATGAAGGATAAACTTCAACACTGGAAGGATTAAAAAATAATGGAGCGACCTAATTTTAAATTGTTAGTTAAGGAAAAATTTTCACAATTATCACCAGGGCAAAAAAAAGTAGCGACACATATGATTGAAAATCTTGAGGAATGTGCTTTTAAAACGGCTTATCAAATTGGAAAAAAAGCTGAAGTAAGTGAAACAACGGTCATTCGACTTTCATATGCACTCGAATTTGAAGGCTTCAGTGATATGCAGTTATGTGTTCAAAATGAGTTTCTTCATTTAAATAAAGCCGATTATATAAAAGAAAAAGAAGAGTTAAAAAATGCAGAAGGACAAAATACTTTTACAAAAATTATCGAAAATGAAGTAAATATTTTAAGAAATTTATTACAACCTTCAAATATTAAGGAAATTTCAAAAGCTATTGAAGCAATTATAGACGCTGATCAAGTGTTAATAGTTGGTCATCGAGTATCTCATATAGCTGCATACTGGTTTTCGAATACG
The DNA here is from genome assembly GCF_900112535.1 of Bacillus sp. UNCCL81. NCBI lineage: Bacteria > Bacillati > Bacillota > Bacilli > Caryophanales > Bacillaceae > Bacillus > Bacillus sp. UNCCL81. Next base: position 205,500 of record NZ_FOMF01000003.1, read on the forward strand.
TTAAGCTCAATTAGAAGTAACGTATTGTATTGTTCTCCAGCAGGTGACTTTTATGAAAAGTTTTGTAATTTAACAGAAAAATCAGTTGTTGTTGCATTTTCTTTTCCAAGGTATGCAAAGGAAACATTAACAATTGCAGAATGTACGAAAGAAAATGGAGTAAGTTTAATTTCAGTCACAGATCGATTATTATCACCAATTGGACGAATTGCAGATATTGTTCTAACTACAGAAGAAAATGTGGAAAGTGGTTCTAACTCGGTAGCATCAGTTATTAGTCTATTAAATTTAGTGATTGCGGGATTATATGAAAAAGACCAAAAAAGAATTCAAATGTATCAACAAAAATTGGAAAAAATTTATTCTACCTATGAAGTGTTTATAGAATAGAAAAAACAGTTAGGAGAAAATCGTATGAATCCACAATCTTATCTAGATCATAATAAAGAAACTATTTTACAAACTTACCAGGATTTACATAAGCTAGCTGAGCCTAGTTGGCACGAAGAAAAAACAGCAAAGTATTTAAGAGAACGACTAAATTATGCAGAAGTTGAGATTAAAACGTTTAAAAATCATTTTGGATTTATTGCTGAAATTAAGGGGCAAAACGATACAGTTGTTGCGCTAAGAGCTGATATGGATGCACTAGTACAAGAAGTTGATGGTGTTGTGATGGCAAACCACTCATGTGGTCATGATGCTCATAGTACGATGGTTTTATATGCAGCGTTGGCGATATCTGCAAGTGGTATAAAGCCAAAACATACGATTCGATTTATCTTCCAGCCAGCCGAAGAAAAAGGTGAAGGAGCTCTTCAAATGATGGAAGATGGTGCATTAGACAATGTCATTTCATTGTTTGGCGTACACTTAAGACCAGAAAGAGAAGTACCTTTTCAAAAGGCATCTCCAGTAATCATACATGGATCTGCTGAAACGATTAAAGGCACAATTCGAGGGATTCAGGCTCACGCATCTAGACCACAAGATGGTATTAATGCGATTGAAGTAGCTGCTGAAATAGTCAATAAATTAAAACGAATAAATTTAAATACGGATATCCCTCATTCGATTAAAATGACCCAAATTCAAACTGAAAATGAAGCATCAAATACGATACCAGAAACGGTAAAGTTTTCACTTGATGTTAGAGCGCAAACAAATGACATTATGAATCAATTAAACGCCCGCACTGTAGAGGTTTTTGAGGAAACGATGATTGAAACAAAAGCTAAAATTTCGTGGTCTATGGAAGAGTTTGTTCCAGCGGCCGTACAAAACGAGCAGGCAATAAAAATTACCGAAAGAGCCATTGCTGAAGTGATCGGACATGAAAACTTAGTGCCTGAATGCATTTCAAATGGTGGTGAGGATTTCCATTTCTATACAAATAAATATCCTCAAATTGCGGCTACAATGGTCGGTTTAGGATGTGGATTAACTCCGGGGTTACATCATCCTCATATGAGTTTTAATTTAGAAGCACTTCATTATGGAGCGAAAATTTTAACTCAAACGGTTTTATTAGCATCAGAACAAGAACAATTAAGAGGTGAGGCAAATGCTAAACAAACTGAATCATTCTGAAGTTAATACAGGAATTAAGATCCGTGCTCTACATTCCATCGAAGAAATGGGGCAGGTACGAGAACTAGAATCTAAAATTTGGGGTTTTGAAGATTCAATTCCCACGCATCAAACAATTACAGCTGCAAAAAATGGTGGCTTAGTTTTAGGTGCATATTTTGACGATAAACTAATTGGATTTCAATATAGTTTTCCTGGTTATGATGGACAAAATGTTTATCTTTGTTCTCATATGCTTGGAATTGATCAAGAATTTCGTAATAAAGGGCTTGGAAAACTACTTAAAATTGCTCAGCGAGAAGAAGCGCTTAAACTCGGCTATAAACTGATTACTTGGACTTATGATCCATTAGAAACCGCAAATGGCTATTTAAATATTTCTAAGTTAGGTGGAGTATGTAGTACGTATATTGAAAACTGCTATGGAGAAATGGAAGACTTATTGAATAGTGGAATTCCATCTGATCGTTTTTTAGTTGAATGGTATATTGCAAAAGAGGAAAAGGAGAATTTGAGACCATTTGAACTAGATGAAGCAGTTAAAAATTCGCTTATTAAATGGGAAGAAAATAATGACGGATTACCAGTGCCGATTAAAAATGATTCCCTAGATAATAACGATCTAGCCTTTGTTGCAGTACCAAAGGATTTCCGAACAATTAGAGAAACGAATAGTAAAATTGCAACGCAGTGGCGAATGCTTACTAGAGAGTCCTTTAAAAAATTATTTCAAAGCGGATGGAAAGTCAGTGGATTTTATAAGAATTCAGACTCGGAAATGCCAGTTCATTTTTATGTACTAAAAAAATAAAAAGGAAAATAAGGGAGAGTTCGGAAATGAAAATTAAAAAAATAATATTACGCCATATGAAGCTAGATTTATTGCATCCATTTACAACGAGCTTTGGTACTGAATATGACCGTGAATTTATTCTATTAGAAGCGATAAGCGAAGACGGAATATCAGGTTGGGCTGAATCAGTTGCTATGCTTGATCCGCTTTATAATGAAGAAACTTTAAAAACAAATTGGCATATTCTAGAAGATTATTTAATTCCAATCGTGTTAAATAATGAAATTAACCATCCAGACGAAATTTCCGAAAAGTATTTCTCACATATACGTGGGAACTATATGGCCAAAGCTGCCATAGAAGGCGCAATTTGGGATCTTTATGCTAAGCAAGAAAATATCTCACTTTCAACTGCGTTAGGTGGAACTAAAAAGGAAATCGAAGTAGGAGTAAGCATTGGAATTCAAGATTCAATCGATTCAACAATTAACATTATCGAAAACCGACTTGCAGAAGGCTATAAGAGATTTAAATTAAAAATTAAACCAGGCTGGGATCTTGAACTGATTGATAAAGTACGAAAAGTTTATCCAACTATTCCTTTAATGGCGGATGCTAATTCAGCATACACATTATCTGATATGGATCAATTAATTGCATTAGATGATTATAATTTAATGATGATTGAACAACCACTTGCATACAACGATATTATCGATCACGCAGATTTACAAGAAAGAATGAAAACGCCAATCTGTTTAGACGAGAGTATTCACTCACTAGAAGATGCTAGAAAAGCAATAAAGCTAGGAAGCTGTAAAATTATTAATATTAAAATTGGTCGAGTTGGGGGACTAACTCAATCAAGAAAAATACATGATCTATGCCAGGAAAATGGAATTCCATTATGGTGCGGTGGAATGCTAGAATCAGGAATTGGAAGAGCCCATAATATTGCAATCACATCATTACCGAACTTCATTCTACCTGGAGACACTGCGGCATCTGCATTATACTGGGCAGAAGACATAATCGAACCAGAAGTAACTGTAGAAAATGGAATGATCACCGTACCAACAAAACCAGGTATCGGGTATGACCCACACATGCAAAATATTGAAAAATATACAATCAGTACGAAAGTTTACAATAAGAATTAAATACAAGGGGGATGGAGGGGACACAAACCTAAATTTATGGTTTGTGTTTTTTTCGTGATAATAATTTTAATATAAACTTCAAATCAACCTTACTTTTACTGGATAATGTTTAGTTTTGAATGATTCTTATTCAAATTATAGTTATTTCTTCTATTTTATCGAATCTAATAAACTATTTTCTCATGATGCCAAGCTTTATTTGCAGTTTTTAAAGTTTAAATTGCAGATTTAACTTTTTTAATTGCGGATTTGCCAAATTTAATTGCAGTTATGGCTACTTTAATTGCACTTGAACAGATTTAATTGCAGTAATAGCATATTTAATTGCACTACACAGATTTATTCGTAGTCTCAACATTTTCAAAAGCGTGAGGACCCAAACCTAAATAAAAGGTTTGGGTTCAATTGTTCTTAATCTTCTTCCTTAATCTTCTTCCTTAATCTTGCTTTTAATCTTTTCCTTGATTCTTTTCACTTGTTCTTCGTACTTCTCAATATCCTTTATTTCACCTTTACCATAGCGAACCGAGTTATATGCATTAATTAGTTCATCTTCATTCGGAATTTGTATTCGCTCCAACCACTCTTTTAATGTTTCATTTTGGTTTCGCCCCATCTTGTATTTAGAGGCGTATTTTTGAAGTTGGAAGATTAGTTTTCTGATTTGCTCTGTTGGGGCAGAGTGTTTGAAAAATCGTCTTTTTTTCCTCTTGTGTTCTGGTATTGCATTATATTCGATGCTGATTTTTTGTTTAACAGTATGTTTTTCATTACGTATATAAGTAAGCTTTCTTATAACTAGCCAAATTACGATTAAAACGATCATCAGTAATAATAACCATACCCAAGTAGGAGTCGACTCTAAAATGTAATGGTGATTACGTATATTTTGTGGAATTTTATCTTCAGCACTTGAATTTTGACCTAGCTTAATTTTTTTCTCTTTTATAGTGATGTGATCTACATAGTTAAAAAAAGGAGTTCCTAAAAATCCAACTGCACTAAATAAACCGTCTAGTAATTTAAAAATCGCCCACTTTAAGATCGGTAATATTAACATTATGGTACCAGTAAGCAGTGCTGCTATACTAATTGATCCTATAATTCCTCGATAGTTATTAATAGTTTGGGTAATGACAGCTTGTTGAAAATATCTACCTAAACTAAATAGAATTGTAAAAATGATTATGATCCATAATATCAAACTCATATGAGAGTAATGTGAAGTCCAGCCAAAAAAGAGGACGATCAAACTCGTTAAATAAAAAGTGATTTGTAATTTATTTCGTTCTTCGATCCATAACGAAGTGTCTTTAAGAAAAGCTTCAAGTCGAAAATAGATAAAGCTAGCACATAAAATAGATGTCACTGAATTTAAGCCAAGAGTATAACTGATTCCTCCAGAAATAATGGCTGCTAGATACGGAATAACTCGTGATACTTGAGCCTTTCGTAATGAGTAATGTAAAAATAGATTTCCAATCATAAAAATACAAATGATTGCCAAAGTAGGTGGCAGTTGATTTTTTGCTTCATATATAAATAGAACGATTAAATAGAGTAATAGATATTCTAATGAAAAAAAGTATGTAGAAAGTAAACGTAAAATCATTTCATTATCCTTTCGACTTAATGTTGTCCAAATGGAACAAGCTTTGGACTTTCTAAATCATCTTGTAGATAATAGATGCTTTGGCCACGTTTTCGCATTTGAGTGAAATATCGATCTCCATGCTTACTGAACGGGCCACATAAAATAATTACAGGAGATTTTCGTTGTTGCTTTTCTACGTAATGTAGTAATCGATCAATCGGCTGAGTCATTCTTGCACCATTAATTCGAGCAAGAATATCGTAAGTTTTACCTAGTTGAGATTTACCTCCACCAATTGGTAAATGATAAACAGGAACGCCACTTTCCATGTTCAAATTTAGAAATATTTCATAATTAATATTTTTTAATGCAGCGTATTGGACTATAAAGGCAATATTACTAGCAATTGATTCGATGTTTTCAATGATACTTAATCTAAAATTATCATGATGAGTATCTCGTAAATTGATAATAAATGTAATTGAATAGTCAGCAGTTTTTTCATAAATTTTCGTTTGAAGAACTTGAGTTTTAGCACTAGCTTTCCAGTGAATTCGATGAAATGAGTCCGAATAGACATAGTCTCTTGTTCCAATCGGAGCTAGAAAATCTTCAAACATACTAGTATTTGTTACAAAACTACCATATGAGTTAGTTGAAATTATTTGATCAATTTGAGGTACAGGAATTAAAGTAGGATAAATAATAATTTCTTTATGTAAAAATGGTTTATAGGTCAAATATAGATAGCCTAAACTGAAGAAATTAGAAATTTTTAATTCTACTTGTTTAATTCTAGTAACACCACGTTTATTAGCTGAGAGCGGTAATGTAATCTGAATCGTTTCGTTACCTTTTAGTTGAATTGGGATCATTAGTTCTAAATTTGAATCGCTACTAACTGCTTTAAAATTTATACTTTCTACTATAGGTTCTAATTTTATTCGAACTGTTGCGTTAATAATTGGTAACCAATGATTCTGGGTTATCTTAATAGGTAAATTAAATTGCTCTCCGACGGAAACTCGAATGGGTTCCTTGTCGTTTTCGATGACAAGGTGATCAGCAATATGTTTTAAATAGTATCGACTCATCAAACTAATAATGATTAAAAATCCTCCTAAAAACATTAATAAATAAGAAGATTGATAGACATTAATGATTAGAAATATGACCCCGAAAATAATTAAGATATCAAGTGAATTTTTGCCATGTATTTCTTTATTCCAAGTCATTTATTGACCAGCTCCAGCTTCTACAGGAACTTCAACTTGATTTAAAACTGATTCTATAACTTGTGTAGCATTTTTCTTTATGGATGCCTCAAGGGTCAAGACTAATCTGTGTGAAAGGAGATAAATCGCAACATCCTTCACATCTTGTGGAGTGACGAATGATCTATTGTTTATATATGCTTTACCTTGTGAAGCTCTCATTAGTGCCAATGTACCACGAGGACTAATGCCGAGTTGAATATCTTCATGATTTCTTGTAGTATGAATAATGTTTAAAATATAATCCTCTACTTCTTCCGAAATTGTAACAGTCTTCACCTGTTCTTTCATTTCATCAATTTCTTCTAAAGTTAGTACATTTTTTAAATTCGAAAATGGAGTATTTGAACGATAAGACTTCATAATACTTTTTTCCTCTTCAAATGTAGGGTATTTCAAACTAATTTGCATGAAAAATCGATCCATTTGTGCTTCAGGTAATGGAAATGTACCTTGTTGTGATTCAATAGGATTTTGGGTTGCTATCACGATAAACGGATTTGGGAGAGGAATCGTTTCTCCATCGATTGTTACCTGGCGTTCTTCCATTACTTCTAATAAACTAGCCTGGGTTCTAGGTGTAGCACGATTAATCTCATCTGCTAATAAAATATTCGTCATAACAGGACCGATTCGAAGTTGAAAGTCTTGTTCTTTTGGATGAAAAAATTGAATACCTGTTACATCACTAGGTAATAAATCTGGAGTAAATTGAATTCTTTTAAATGAACCGTTAATCGTTTTGGCAAAACTTTTAGCTAACTGTGTTTTTCCAGTACCAGGGACACTTTCCAATAGAATATGCCCATTATTAATAAGAGCAATGAAAATCATTTCAACGACATCTTCTTTACCAATTATCACGTGACTAATCTCTTTCTTTAATTCCAATAACTTTACTGATCTATTCATAGTTCTCTCCTTATCTTTTAAAACGTTTTAAGCATTATTAATTCTATTTAAAAATCGAAAAAATTGTAGAATATGCTATTATTTTAATAGTTAAACAATAGTAAAGTCCAATAATTCTCAATTTTTAAAATCTATTAAAGAGAACAATAAATATTAGTTGATATTTAAAAAAAAACACTGTAGAATATAATGTTTGTTTGCTAAAAAATGGAAATTGCTTAAAAGACGGAAATTCTGAAACGCCAGTGACAGACTAAAGTTTTTAAGAATCATAAAGAGTATTAAATGATGATGATGATAAAAATATGATTAATTAAAGGTTCCGGATTGTTTTGTCTTTTCCTATACCATGCATTCCATTGAACCTCGCTTTAACAGGAGAGAAAAAGATGAAAAAAATAATGATAGTATTAGCTACCTGCTTTTTTGCTTTAGTTTGCGGGTGTACAAAAAATAATCAAGATGAACAAAAAGTAAAAGAAGATAAACAAAATACAGAACAAGTTAAAGAGCCAAAAGAGCCTATAAAAAAAATAAATCAGGAAGTTACAAAGGTGACTGTTGGTGCCGTGGGTGACTTGTTAATTCATAATGAAGTATATGAAGATGCTAGGCTTCCTAATGGTGTATATAACTTTAATAAAATGTTTGATGAAGTTAGAAAAACGATGGAAAAGCCAGATATTTTAGTAGCAAATCAAGAAACGATGATTGGGGGAAAGCAATTCGGATTATCTACTTATCCAGCGTTTAACAGTCCATATGAGGTTGGAGATGCACTCAAAGGGGCTGGGGTTGATTTTGTAACACTGGCCAATAATCATTCGCTTGATCGAGGTGAAAAAATTATACGAAGTGCAATTTCCCATTGGGACGCTATTCATATGCCATATACAGGGGCTTTTAAATCACAAGCAGATCATGACCAAATTAGAGTGATAAATAAAAATAATATTCGATTTTCATTTCTTGCTTACACATTTGGTACAAATGGGATTCCCGTTCCTAAAGGAAAAGATTATTTAGTAAATTTGATCGACCTTGCCAAAATACGTAGTGATGTTGCAAGGGCAAAGAAAGTATCAGATGTAGTAGTAGTTGCTATGCATTGGGGGATTGAATATGAAAGAATGCCAAACAATACCCAAAAGAATCTTGCAAAACAATTGGCTGATATGGGAGTTCAAATTATTATTGGAAATCATCCACACGTCCTGCAACCGCCGGCATGGATCACTGGAAAAATGGGGAATAAATCAATTGTTTTTTATTCATTAGGAAATTACTTATCAGCTCAAGATGAAATTTATGAGTTAATTGGTGGAATGGGTACAATTGATGTGGTTAAAACTCGAACTGATCAAAATGTAAAAATTGAACTAGAAAATCCAAGTTTTTTTCCTACTTATAATTACTATCGTGATAATCGCAATTTTAAAATTATGTCTTTGGAAAATATTAATGAAGTTAATCTAAAAAATGGCAAAATGAGATACAACGAAATAATGAACCATATGCGAACAAATATTAAGGATTTAAAAAGTATTCCTGAGGTTCAAAATTAAAACGGTAAAATGGGTAAATCGCAATTAAAATCTTAGAATCGCAAATAAAAAGTCTGATCGCAATTAAAATCTGAGAATCGCAAATAAAAAAGGCAAATCGCAATTAAAATCTTAGAATCGCAAATAAAAAAGGAAAATCGCAATTAAAATCTAGGAATCGCAAATAAAAAAGGCAAATCGCAATTAAAATCTGAGAATCGCAAATAAAAAAGGCGAATCGCAATTAAAATCTGAGAATCACAAATAAAAAAGGCAAATCGCAATTAAAATCAGAGAATCGCAAATAAAAAATACAAATCGCAATTAAAATCAGAGAATCGCAAATAAACAAGGCAATTCACAATTAAAGTAGATGAAGAATTGACCAAAACAAAATAAAATCAGTTCAAGCACAAAAAAATTACAAAAAAATGTTTGATTACATAAATTTTTACATTAAAATTTTACATCTAATAATCTTCACTACTGACGAAACAATCCGGAAAGCTTATATGCCACAATATAAGCTTTTTTTCTATTCATTAAATAAGTATTTTCTCACAAACTACTTAATAATTGTTTTAATGATTTTTAGCGTACATTTCAACTAGGAAAAAATCTTTTGAAAAACTTTTTTAAAAAATTGTTTATTTTTTTGCAGGGTTTTTAAATTTGTCTTCGTCTAAAGTTATGGAAGAGGAAAAGAGGTGATGCAATGGAGTCGGATGAACAATTAGTAAGGAATATAGTAAAGGGGAATCATCAACTATTTAAAGAATTAATCGTAAGATACCAATCAAAGGTATTTGCAGTAGCATTGAAAGTTTCAAATAACCAAAAGGATGCTGAAGATATTTCGCAAGAAGTCTTTCTCCAATTGTATCGTTCTCTCGAAAACTTTAACGGAGAATCTAGTTTTGCCACATGGATTTATCGAATTACAATGAATAAAGCAATTGATTTTAAAAGAAAACAAGTAAAACAACAGGAAAATGAAACTAGTGAATTACTTTCTACTTTACCAGAAGAGAATTTATTATCACCTGAAGAAGCTTTACTAAAAACGATTGATAAAGAACTTATTCATTCATATTTAATTGAATTGCCACAGGCATATAGCGATGTATTGAAATTATATTATTTTGAAGAACTTACTTATGGGGAAATAGCTTTGAAATTAAATGTAGCCGTTAAAACTGTAGAATCACGTTTATATCGAGCTAAACGATTAATTAAAGACAAGCATAAAGGAGGGATCATTTGAAACATTTAACTTCTGACCAATTATTATCGTATCAACAAAAGAAGCTTTCAAATAAAGAATCTCTTTTGCTTGAACAGCACTTAAATGAATGTATCTCATGCCAGGCGGAGCTTGAACTTTTAAATGAATTAGACAAGGAATGGATGAATCCACCTGAATTTCATTTTTCAGATGATCTAGTGAACGAAATAATGAAACAAACTGAATCAATACAAATTACGGAAAAAACAAATGAAAATAAATCTAAAACGAATTCAAAAAAAGTTCGCTTAATCCATTTAGTGTTGGCTGCTGCAGCAACATTTTTATTCTTCCAATTTCAATTAACTGAACGGATTACAAATTCCAATCGTCACGTTGTACAAACGATTGATCAGACGTCTTCGTTAATTGAAAAAAGTGAAGAAATTAAATTATCAATTCCAATTCCAAAAATTTTGAAAGGAAATAAAAAATAATGGAGGTACAAACATTGAAAAAACGTAAAAAATTAGTTTATTTATTATCAATCTTACCTGGTCTTGGCCATTTTTATTTAGGATTAATGAGTCGAGGATTGCAGTTTATGCTGTTATTTTTCGGTACAGTATTTTTAACCCATCTAATTTCAAGCTTTGGATTTTTTATACCAGTCATCGTATTTTATAGCTACTTTGATGCACTTCAATATCATAGTAAATATCGTGAGGATATTGAATTAGTAGATGAGCCTATCTTACATCATCAATTTAAATTTAATAAGTATTTAATTGGTTGGGTATTAATTGGTTTTGGTTGTTTATCTTTATTAGAGAACACTTCTGATTATATTTCTAGACATTACAATATCTTTATCGACTATAATTTAGTACAAAATTTACTAATCAGTATTGTTTTTGTCGGTCTTGGTATTAAATTATTAACTGGAAAGTCGAAAAAAGAAGTATGAGGAATTGGAAGGTTGGCACTATAACAGCGGGAATCATTTTAATCGCAATTGGTTTACTATGGTTTTTACAAAATTTTATTTCAATTCCTTATTCGAAGCTTCTTATTAATGCATGGCCAGTTGCTTGTATTTTATTAGGAATTGAAATACTACTATTCAATTTAGTAAGAAAAGAAGAAACACTCCGTTTTCATGGATTTAGTATTTTTTTACTTATAATAATGATGGTTGTTTCATTACTATTTAGTATTGGTCATTTGTTTGTCAAAGAAATTGGTTATACATTCAAATCTAAAGATATTGAAATAAATGATTCGAAAACGATCACTTCATCAATTAATGAAGTTATTATTAACGCTAATAATAGTGAAATCAGTGTAATTGGAACTGATACTAGTTCAGTAAACGTAAATGGTAATATAAGAGTTCCGGATCGTGATAAAGAAGATAGTGAAAAAGTATCTGATTATTATTCAGTAAAAACACTTGGTGATAAACTGATTATCGAGATTCGTAATGATGACCATCAGATTTTCCACTTTAAGGATGACAGCTCCCATCTAAATATTGATTTGCCTAAAAGCATTTTAACGAATATAAATGTAAAAAATGGCTCTATCAATTTATCAAATAAAGACAATGAAACAGTCATTAATTCAAATGACGGGCAAATTAATATTGAGAATGTTACTGGTAACTTAGTTGCAAAAACTAGAAACGGTTCGATCAGCTTAACGAATGCAAATTTAAAAGGTGATAGTGAAATTGCAACGAGAGATGGTGAAATTACAATCAAAAATATGTCTGGTTATTTAAATTCCACTACAAGAGATGGAAGCATTTCGATTGAACATGCAAATATAGAAGGAACAAGTGAAATTACGACATATGACGGAGAGATTAACTTACGAGATTATAAAGGTAATGTAAACGCAAAAACAAATAATGGTGCAATTAATGTTGAGAATGCATTATTAAATGGTGAAAGTAAAATTTCTTCTGATGATGGCGAAATTCAAATCGATTTGCTAAAGGATAACAATCTAACGATCAATGCGGAAACAAATGATGGAAGTTTTAGTGGAAATATTGGATGGAAAATGAAAAATAAAGATGAAAATCATACCAATAAGGCGATGGTTGGAAGTGGCGAACATCAACTTAATTTAAAAACGAGAAATGGATCAATTTATGTAAATAAAGATTAGAAGAGTAAAAGCCCCATATATTGTATGGGGCTTTTTTTACTAAAGACGTATTAGTATTTGCTTTTTTACAAAAAAAACCTTTAAATACATTTTGTATCAAAGGTTATATCCAGCTAAGGTAAGTGTACAGATTTAATATGTCCCAGTTTTAGATAAACATTTTGTCCACTCGCAACGGAAAGTTCTATTTGATTATTATCTACTTTATTTAAAAGCCCAATTTTCATTGGATCTGTTCCACCATCAAAAATAACAAGCTTTCCAATTTCTTTTCTAAGCTGAATTTCTAAAGACCTGTGTAAAGGTGTAGTAGATGGATGTACCCCTAGTGTCTCATTTGTTAAATTATATGGCACCACTCTATGGTTATATGGAGTGATCCATTTTAAATGTGATAAAGAAATATACATTGTATGAAATACAGGTGAGTAAAATACAAGATAATCATTTAATACGTTCATAATATAACCATGAAAAGTTATATTACCAGTTACATAAATTTCTGAAAATATTCCTTTAGCATTTAGTAAAATTTTACGATATGAAATTGTCTCCATTTCTTGTGTAATGGATGGTTCATTAGGGTTATCTATTTTTTCTTTTAATTCATTGTTTTGATATACCATATGGATATGCATCCAAGGGATATAATAATATTTTATGCCGTTAAAAAGCACTAAAATATCTTGTCCTAAATCAGTAAGAATTCCTTCGAATATGACATCTCCAGATAATCTTACAGAGACTTGTTCTCCAAGCAATGTAGATACATCACTCACGTAGATCTCCTCCTAAAGGGTAATTAAATTAATGGGCAAAAAATAATTGTATCCAATAAAATAATAATATTAATGAAATAATTGTTGTTAATGGAATCACAATTATAGTGACGCTTAAATAATCCTTCCATTTTACTTTAATTTTATTTTCCTTTAAAATGTGCATCCAAATTAATGATGCTAATGTTCCAATTGGTAACAGTAGCGACCCTATATCACTACCAACTATATTAGCAAGATAGATTGCTTTTAGTGTCACTGGATCTAGTCCCATTTCAGTTAGGCTGATTGTGCCAATCATAAGGGCAGGGTGATTGTTAAAAAGATTTGACAAAACGCTTACTAATCCACCCATTGCCAAAGTGGAATTAAAAAGTCCCTGGTTAACGATTGGTTCAATTTCTTTTACAATAAAATCAGTTAGACCAACATTATGGAGTCCGTAAATAATTACATACATTGAGAATGCAAATAAAAGAATTTGCCATGGTGTCTTTTTTAAGATATCTACAGGATTTGTTCTTAAATGGTACCATCTCCATATAAGTAAAATAAGGGAACCTAGTACAGCAACAATTTCAATTGGTATTGAAATAAAGGATGCAACAAAAAGTAAACATCTCATAACAAATACAAAAGTTAAAATTTTAAGCATAAACTTTGTTCTTTTTCTTTTTGTTTCAACAGAAATTTTACTTTTTAACGGATGAAAATTTTTAATAAAAAAGGATTCTTCAATATCATTTGTTGAAGCGGGTAACACTTCTGGAAATTTACTTTTTAATACGAAATACATCATAATCGACATAAATAATAAGCCTAACATTGTAGGTACAAACATCATTAAGGGTTGCATATAAAGTGGCATGTGTACGATTTTTAAACCTATTAAATTCACGATATTACTTACGCCAATTGGAGCACTTGAAGCAGTTGCAATTAATGCACCTGATAATAGGTAGGGTATTTGTTGATGTGGTTTTAAGCGTAGATTTTTTAAAAGAATTATTAGTATAGGTGTTGTAATGAGGATGCTACCATCATTATTAAAAAGTAACGTCATTAAAAAACATAGTAATTGAATGTACCAATATAATCGATAACTAGAACCTTTGGCCAATGTAACTAGTCGAGCTGCTGACCAATGAAAGAAGCCAAAGCTCTCTAAAATAACAGCCATAACAATTGTTGCTATAATTGTAATTGAAGCTCCACCGATTTTCGTTATAATGTCATATAAATCGTGTCGGCTAACAATTCCAGTTACTAGAATGATTATAGCCCCAATTGAAGCAGGCCATGCTTCATGAATTCCTTTTGGTCTCCAGAATATGACAGCCATTGTCATAATGAAAACAAATGCTGTCATTGCAATTTCAAAATTCATTTTCATTCACCTTTCTCTAATCGGTAGTATTTTTTTGAGTCCTACTTGTCCGATTAATATACTAATATTCAATTTTACTAATCATGTACTTAGTCAATTGACCATTTTTTTTAGTTTGTATATTTGTCCACATAGTTGAAATTGCCCGAAATGACATCGTCCTATAGGTACACATGCCCCGAAAAAACTCAATTTTCCAAAAGAAAAAGGTCAGCTGCTACGCTGACCTAAATTATTTTGAAATATCATTATGAAAATTTCTTTCCATTTATATAATAACAATCTTCTTGATATGTAATAAAAGCAATTTCAAATTCAGGAATTTTCAATGTGTTAATATGTTTCTCGATTGTAGCTGCGAAACGATCTCTAGTTTCACCTCCACGTTCAAACCACTTTACTTCAATGAATGGAAAGCTTTCTACAATTTCACCATTAAAAATTGAAGTTGGATGGATACAATCAATCGTAAAATTATCAGTTCCACATTCACAAACCACTGCAAGTTCTTCGATTAAAGACTTACTAATTTTGCAAATATCATCAGTTGAAATCCCTTTAATTAATAATTGAGGCATAAATGTCCCACCTTTTTTTCTCCCATTATAACTCAAAAATTAAATTAGTTTAATTTTCTAAATTGGGTTTTACGATATTTACATGGAATATATTTATTTGGCTTCGTGAATCATACCTTGATTGCACAGTTCTTAATGAACATATTATCTTGATCATTTGGTATTCAGCGTAATTCTGTGGATGGTAAAAAACCAATAATTGGTATTGATAATCATTTTCAGTTGTGGTAATCTAAGATTAATAAAAGAAGTTTAAGAAACAAGCCATTGTTTTTCTTAGTTCTTCGTTTGTATACACATTAAAATGTGAATTGCGACCCTAGAACCCCCAAAAACCCTAAAGAAGAGAAGAACGCGCTAGGACAATAGTTTTTCTCTTCACCAAATTAATAACCCTGTTTTTTGACGCAGATTATTCTGCGTTATTTTTTTTGTGTGAAAATACAGATTATTTCGTAAAATTCTATAAAAATTATTATACTAATTTACTAATATGTAAGTTTGGAAATGTGAACAAAAAGTTAATCAAAATCTAATATTTGTCTAAAATGTGAACGTTGTGAATAAGTGAGCAATTGGATTGAACCATTGATATATATAGGTTTTTTTGAAAAAAGCATATTTTCAAATATGTCTAAAATGTGAACACTCTTTTTTTCCTTTCAAAATGGTAATTAATTGTTTGTTTTTTTAATTAAAGTATCTTACTATAACTGTGGACATTGTTTGTCATTTTGGTGACAATTTATAAAAATACTTATCTAAGAAATAATTCAAAAAAACTATTTTGAACTTTTACTTACGTTATAGGAAGGAAGAGCGAAATGAAAAAATTTCTAATGGGCATGATGATCATGCTGGTTGCATTAGTAATGGGTGCTTGTGATAAGATTGCAGTTCTTAATCCAAAGGGTCCTGTCGCTAAAACGCAAGCAGATACGATTATCTTCTCGATGTTGATGATGTTAGGAGTTTTACTAGTAGTTTACATTCTTTATATTGTTATTCTATATAAATATCGTGCTAGTAAACTTCCAAAAGATTACGAACCTCCTCATGAAGAGGGAAGTAAAACACTTGAAATTATTTGGACTGTCATCCCAATCATTATTGTTGCAGTTTTATCAGTTGTAACTGTTAAAACAACAAATGCAGTTGAAAGTGTACCAAAAGGACATGAAAATGATAAGCCACTTGTTATTTATGCAAGTTCTTCAAACTGGAAATGGCATTTCTCTTATCCTGAACAAGGAATTGAAACAGTTAACTATGTAAATATTCCAACGAATAGAAATGTTGAATTCCGACTTTATTCATTTGGTCCGATTACAAGTTTTTGGATTCCTCAATTAGGTGGACAAAAATATGCAATGAGTGACATGGTAACTAAATTAAACTTTGTTGCTTCAAATGAAGGTTCTTATATAGGTAAGAACAGTAACTTCAATGGTAAAGGCTTTGCTGGAATGGAATTTGAAGTACTAGCAATGAATAATAAGGATTTTAACGGCTGGGTTAAGGACGTTAAAGAAACAGCTCCTGCTTTAACAGAAAAAGAGTTCAATAAATTACTAAAAATTGAGCATTTAGGTAGAAAGACATATTCTTCGACTCATTTAGAATTTAGACCAGCTCCAGAAGGTAAAAATGCAGGGCATCAACATGGTTCTATGAAGGATTCATCTGATCACCATGACATGGATAATATGGAGGGGATGAAATAATGGGTTATAAATGGGATCACTTTTTTGTAACAGGTGAACCAATGATCTATGGCGCAATGGTGAGTATCGTTGTTGTATCTCTTGCTATTGTAATTGGTTTAACCAAATTTAAAAAATGGGGTTATTTATGGAAAGAATGGTTAACTACTGTTGACCATAAACGTATCGGTGTAATGTATATTCTGTGTGCATTATTAATGCTATTCCGTGGTGGAGTAGATGCGTTATTAATGAGAGCACAGTTAGCAGGACCAGATTTAAAAATATTAGATGCACAACATTATAATGAAATTTTTACAACACACGGCTTAATTATGATTCTGTTCATGGCGATGCCTTTCATTATTGGGTTAATGAACATCGTTATTCCTTTACAAATCGGAGCTCGTGACGTAGCTTTCCCTTACTTAAATGCAGTAAGTTTCTGGTTATTCTTTGCTGGTGCAATGCTTTTAAACTTAAGCTTTGTTATCGGTGGATCACCTGATGCTGGTTGGACAGCTTACTTCCCACTAGCTAGTAAGGAATTCAGCCCAGGAGTTGGGAATAACTATTACGCAATTTCGCTTCAAATTGCTGGTCTAGGTACTTTAATGACTGGTATTAACTTTATCGTTACAATTTTAAAAATGCGTGCTCCAGGCTTGAAATTAATGAAATTACCAATGTTTACTTGGAGTATTTTAATTACAAACGTTATTATCGTATTCGCATTCCCAGTATTAACAGTAGCTTTAGCATTAATGATGTTTGATCGTGAGTTTGGTACTCAATTCTTTACGATGGCACATGGTAATGACATGCTTTGGGCGAACTTATTCTGGATTTGGGGACATCCTGAAGTTTACATCGTTATTCTTCCGGCATTCGGTATATATAGTGAAATTATCGCTACTTTCTCAAGGAAGAATTTATACGGATATAAGAGCATGGTTGTCAGTATGATTGCCATCTCTGCTTTAAGTTTCCTTGTGTGGGTTCACCATTTCTATACGATGGGTCAAGGTTCTGTTGTAAATGGCTTCTTTAGTATTACAACAATGGCAATTAGTATACCAACCGGTGTTAAAATATTTAACTGGTTGTTTACATTAAGAAAAGGTAAGATCGAATTTACCGTTCCAATGCTGTACTCACTAGCGTTTATTCCGATTTTTACAATCGGTGGGGTTACAGGTGTAATGCTAGCAATGGCAAGTGCTGACTACCAATATCATAATACGATGTTCTTAGTTGCTCACTTCCATTATGTATTAATCCCAGGTACTGTATTTGCGGTAATCGCAGGATTTTACTACTGGTTCCCTAAAGTATTTGGTTTCAAATTAGATGAAAAAATTGGTAAGATTACGTTCTGGACAATTATCGTTAGCTTTAACGTAACATTCTTCCCATTATTCTTATTAGGATTAAAAGGTATGACTCGTCGTACTTATACTTATAGTGCTGAGTCAGGTTTTGGACCATTAAATATGATTGCTACAATTGGTGCTGTAGGGTTAGCAATCGGATTCTGTTTACTTGTTTACAATATTTATTACAGTGTACGTTACGCACCAAGAGAAACAACTGGTGATCCATGGAATGCAAGAACATTAGAGTGGGCTACAAGCAGTCCAATTGCTCCTTATAATTTCGCAGTAATTCCAAAAGTTGATTCTTTAGATCCATTCTGGAAAGCTAAAAAAGAAGGTAAATCATTACTTGAAGGTGAAATTACAGATATTCATATGCCAAGTAATAGCGGTATACCATTCATTTTAGGTGCAGCATTTATGGCATTTGGTTTCTTCTTAATATTTGAATGGTGGGTTCCAATGATTGTATTTGCAGTGCCAATCGCACTTTGCTTAATTGCACGTTCTTTCCAACGCGATCATGGCTTCCATATTCATAAAGAAGAGATTATTGAAACAGAGAAAAAATTACGAGGTGATCATTATGAGCAGCAGGCCTCTGTATAGTCTAGGTGAAGAAAGTTCTAATAAGATTCTTGGCTTCTGGATATTTTTAGGAGCTGAGATTGCCTTATTCGGAACATTGTTCGCAGTTTACTTCACTTTAGCGAATAACACTGGTTCAGCACCTACTCAAAAAGAATTATTTGAAATGAAAGGTGTAATGATAGAAACATTTGCCCTATTAACAAGTAGTTTTACGATTGGTTTAGTTGTGAACGCAATAAAATTAAATCACAAAAAAGCTTTTATAAGCTTCCTTGTTTTAACACTAGCTTTAGGAGCAGTCTTCTTAGGAGTAGAGATTACAGAGTTCTTTACTTACGTTCATGAAGGCGCAACAATCCAAAGTAGTGGTGCATTATCAGCATTATTCGTATTATTAGGTACTCACGGTGCCCACGTATCATTCGGTATGTTATGGGGTATTGCAATCTTAATTCAAGTTTCTCGTGAGGGAATTACAGAAACTACAGCAAACAAAACATTTATTTATTCATTATACTGGCACTTCTTAGACGTAGTATGGATCTTTATCTTTAGTTTTGTTTACGTGAAAGGACTGATTGGATGAGCGCATTATTCCCTAAGCATCAAGTGGTTGGCTTCATCCAATCACTTGTTCTAACAATCATAGCTTTAAGTGTTTACTATTTAAATTTACCGTTTAATGTATCATTTATTATTTTAATTGTAACTGCATTATTACAAGGTGGTCTTCAGTTAATTGTTTTCATGCATATGAATGAAAATGAAAATAAAGGAGTATTATATATCAATTTAGGCTACGCAGTATTTATTGCAGTAGCAATTGTTTTCGGTACTCTTTGGACATTAATTTGGGGTATGTAATAGTTAAAAGCTCTTCGACATTCGAAGAGCTTTTTAGCTGTTAAAAAACAATCTTGTCAATTAATTATCAAACTTTTGTAAAGGAGTAGAGTTGTTGATTTCCATTACAGGATGCTCGCTTTCCATGGGGCGAGACCTGAGTCTCCTCGGCCAGCCTGCGGGGTCTCAGCCTTCCCGCATATCCCATAGGAGTCGAGCATCCCTCCATTCCAATCAACTAATTCATCAAAAAAAGTTTACGATATAAACCTGATCAAATAGCCTTTACATAGTGTAATCTAACAGAATTTTTATCAGCTTGTAAGTTAATAATGATTGAAAATCAACTTATAAACTAATCATTTAAAACATATATCTAAACTTTGCTCTAAACATTTTAAATTTCCGAAAAAGCAATAACCATAGTTTGTTGGTTAATTATAATAGTTAAATACTTTAACATTTTAAATGTTAAAAAATTGAAATCGAATATAAATAATATTTCACTAAATTTTGATTTCCCTATAGACCGTTTTGTATCTGAACAACACTGAAAAGCTCTTCGACATTCGAAGAGCTTTTTTTTCGTTTTTTTAAAGGTAAATTTTGATTTTCTTACAAAACTTAAAGCAAAATTGTTTAATATAAAAATAAAAAAGAGGTAAATAAATTTAATAGCAGGTCGTCTTGTATTAAATGTAGAAGTAAGTAATAAAAAATATTCGAGTTTATACTTATGAACAATTACATTAAAACAATGGGGATAAGGTTTGAACAGGACAAAGTATTCCGCAAGAAAAGTTAATGTCATCAATTGTTCACAATGTTGTGAATAATATCTTATTTGTAAGCGTTATTTCTATTATTATATGTAATAGTTTAATATAATAATTGCATAATAATTAATCATATCTTGTTTGATAGGTAATACAAGATACATAATTATTTGGGTATTTATTTACTTTTAAGGAGGAAAAAAGTATGGAAATGAATGACAATTCTAACATTGCAAAGTGCCCGTTTAATCATGGTAGCACTACTACTCCGAAATCGGCTGGTACAGTAAATAAAGACTGGTGGCCAAACCAGTTAAATTTGAACATTCTACATCAGAATGACAGAAAATCTAACCCTATGGATGAAGAATTTAATTATGCAGAAGCATTTAAAAAGTTAGACTATCAAGCGCTTAAACAGGATCTTCATAATCTAATGACAAACAGTCAAGATTGGTGGCCTGCTGATTATGGACATTATGGTCCATTCTTTATACGTATGGCTTGGCACTCAGCAGGTACATATCGTACAGGGGATGGCCGTGGTGGGGCAGGAACTGGTACACAGCGTTTTGCTCCACTTAATAGTTGGCCTGACAACGGGAATCTCGATAAAGCCCGTCGACTGCTTTGGCCGATTAAGCAAAAGTATGGTAACAAGATTTCTTGGGCTGATTTATTTATACTAACAGGCAATGTTGCTATTGAATCAATGGGCGGAAAAACATTTGGATTTGGTGGAGGACGCGAAGACGTTTGGCATCCTGAGGAAGACGTATACTGGGGTACTGAGACCGAATGGCTTGGGGATAAACGATATACGGGTGACCGTGAGCTAGAGAATCCACTAGCTGCTGTTCAGATGGGTCTGATCTATGTTAACCCAGAAGGACCAAACGGTAAACCGGATCCTATTGCTAGTGGTCGTGACATTCGTGAAACATTTGCCCGAATGGGAATGAATGATGAAGAAACAGTTGCACTAATCGCTGGGGGACATACTTTTGGTAAAGCTCACGGCGCAGGAGATGCTGCTCATGTTGGTCCAGAACCAGAAGCAGCTCCGGTTCATTCCCAAGGGCTAGGATGGCTAAGCACTCATGGCTCTGGTAAAGGTCGTGACACGATTACTAGTGGTATTGAAGGTGCCTGGACTGCAAACCCAACAAAGTGGGACAATGGTTACTTTGATCTATTGTTTAAATATCAATGGTGGCTTACAAAGAGCCCAGCTGGTGCGTTTCAGTGGCTAGCTGTAAATCCTGAGGAGAAGGATCTTGCTCCTGATGCTGAAGATCCAAGCGTTCGTGTTCCAACAATGATGACTACAGCTGACATGGCTTTGCGTTTTGATCCTGAATACGAAAAGATATCGCGTCGTTTCCATGAAAATCCAGAAGATTTTGCTGATGCTTTTGCACGTGCGTGGTTTAAACTAACGCACAGAGATATGGGGCCTCGTTCAAGATATTTAGGTCCAGAAGTCCCAGAAGAAGTTTTAATTTGGCAAGATCCTATACCTGCCTCAGAATATGAAATAACTGATGCAGAAGTTGAAAAAATCAAATTAATGATTCTAGATACAGAACTTACAATTAGCGAGTTAGTAAATACTGCTTGGGCCTCAGCAAGTACATTCCGTGGCTCAGATATGCGTGGCGGTGCGAATGGAGCTCGAATTCGACTATCTCCGCAGAAGGATTGGGAAGTAAATCAGCCTGACCAACTTTCAAAAGTACTTAATGTATTAGAGAGCGTTCAAAACCACTTGCATAAGAAAGTCAGCATGGCCGACTTAATTGTACTTGGTGGTAGTGCTGCAGTAGAAAAAGCTGCACAAGATGCAGGTTTTGATGTAAAAGTTCCTTTTACTCCAGGACGTGGCGATGCAACACAAGAGCAAACAGATTTAGAAAGCTTTGCAGTGCTAGAGCCGATTGCTGATGGATTCCGTAACTATCAAAAGAAACAATATAGTGTAAATTCAGCAGAGCTATTAGTAGATAAAGCACAATTGTTAGGCCTAACTGCTCCAGAAATGACTGCACTTATAGGCGGTATGCGCGTACTAGGTACAAACTATGATGGCACTCAACACGGAGTATTTACTGAACAAGTCGGTACACTTACTAATGATTTCTTTGTAAACTTGCTAGACATGGGAATTGCGTGGACACCAGTAGACGGAGACGTATTTGAAGGACGTGATCGCAAGACGGGTGAGAAAGTACGTACAGCTACTAGTGTTGATTTAGTGTTTGGTTCAAATTCAGTGTTACGAGCAATAGTAGAAGTGTATGCTCAAGATGATAACAAAGAGAAGTTTGTGCGTGACTTTATAGCTGCATGGGTTAAGGTCATGAATGCAGACCGCTACGACCTCGGTTGAGGAAATATACAATCTATATGAAATAGTATGAGGTAAATAAAAATCCTTCCTGATCAATCAGGGAGGATTTTTTCGGTATGCCCAAGCAGATTGTATGGATCAATCTAAACTTAAGTTTTTGTATATTGTCTACAAACAAAAGGCGGTCATATAGACAGCCTTTTGGAGTGTAAATTAAAATCAGTTTAAAGGAGCTTTTTGGAAAATACTCTCCTACTTAAGCTGATTTTTTTCGATCATTTGGCAGCATAAAAGCTACTAAACCTAATAGTGGTAAGAAGCTACATAAATTCATTACAAAATTTAAGCTAGTTGCATCGGCAATTACACCTAATAATACTGCTCCTAAAGCACCCATTCCAAATGCTAAACCAACTATTAATCCACTTACTAAACCAACTTTTCCAGGGACGAGTTCTTGAGCGTAAACAACAATTACACTAAAAGAACTTGAACTAATGATCCCAATTAAAAATAATATTGGAATAACTGCTAGCAAAGAGATATGAGGTAAAAGTAAGGCTAATGGGAATGTACCAACTAATGAAAATAAAATCATATTCCGTTTACCGAAACGATCAGCTAACGTTCCACCTATGAAAGTACCTATTACGCCTGCAATCATAAAGATAAATAAATATAATTGTGTGCTTTTAATTGATAAGCCATAACTTTTAATTAAGTAAAACTGATAATAATTACCTATGCCTGCTGAGTACCACGAACGTGCAAATGTAATAAATACTAGTAGTATAATAGCGAATTTTACAGCTGATGTAATTTTGATATTTTCACTTGAAGACTGAGCTTTACTTTTTAATTTAAAAGGGTTTTCTTTCAGTTTATTTCGATACCATGTGGATACGTAAATTAAGACACAAATCCCAATGGCAGCTAGAATCGTAAACCATGCAGCACCTTTTTGTCCTAATGGTACGAAAATTAGTGCTGTAAAGATTGGCGCCAGTGAGTTCCCTGTATTTCCGCCTACCTGGTAAATCGCTTGCGAGAGTCCTCTTTTTGAACCTGACGCTAAAAAGGCTACTTTTGAGCCCTCTGGGTGGAAGATGGCAGAACCTATACCAATTAATAGAACTGATAATAATACAATAATTAAATTAGGTGCAAATGCTAAGCAAAGCATTCCGAGTAGACTGGATGCCATACCAATCGGTAGGAGAAATGGTGAAGGCTTTTTGTCAGAAAAAATCCCAAAAACGGGTTGCATTACAGAGGAAGTCATATTTAGCGCAAAGGCTATGAATCCAATTTCTGTATAAGTTAAATTCATCGTCTTTTCTAAAATTGGAAATATGGCTGGTACAACTGCTTGCATAGAATCATTTAATAAATGGCCTAAACTGATTGCAAATAAAATTTGATACATTGTTGACTGATTAATAACCTTTGAATTAACTGCTGGTTGCATAATAGCCTCCTTTCTAATTGACTTATCTATCATAAACCAATCTTCGGAAAATTTACACAATTTTGCTTCATACACATTTCAATAAACTTTATGCTCATTTATAATATAAGAAATGGTTAAAATTGCATTTAATAAGTAGCTATGAATTTTTTAAAATGATAATGGATTATTCAGTAGGGAGTGTAGAATGGACAAGTATTCAACTGAGTTAATGAGATTTTTTAAAGAACATAAAAATAATAATAATCGACCTGCAATGGAAGCTTATATGAAAAATAGATTTACATTTTTAGGAATTAAAGCACCAGAACGAAATGCACTTTTGAGACAGTATCAAAAGAGTAATGGTGAACCACCGAATTTAGAATCAATAATCGATATTTGGAGCTTAGAGGAAAGAGAATTTCAATATATTGCATTAACATATTTAGATCGGCAGTATAAAAAAGCAGAGCCCGAACGAATTAAATTATATGAACAACTAATAGTCGAAAAGTCTTGGTGGGATACTGTTGATACAATTGCTGGGCGATTAATTAGTTATCACTTTTTAATCTATCCTGCATTAATTGATGAGTACGCTAATAAGTGGATCTCTTCGGAAAATATGTGGCTGAATAGAGTCGCGTTATTATATCAAATGAAATTTAAGGAAAAAACCGATCAGGAGCGTTTATTTCATTATTGTCATCTACTCAAAGAAAGCAAAGAATTTTTCATTCAAAAAGCAATAGGCTGGGCGTTGAGAGAGTATTCCTATATCAATCCTAAAGAGGTTGAATTATTTATCAATCAAACTAATTTGTCACCTTTAAGCAAAAGGGAAGGATTAAAATATATTGATAAATTGAAGTGTTAAATATGTCGATTTTCCGGGAAATAACCGATATATTTTACTAATTTAAGTAAGTTGAGACATTAGTATGAAAAGGTTATAATAGGTGCATTATTGTTTTTTAAAACCATCCAGACTGCCCACCAAACGCTTGCAATCAGTCTGGAATCAAATTTTTTATTATTTGTTTACACACTGTATTGTTGCTTTAAAACACTCCTCTTTTATCTAGTCGAATTATATTTAAATTTGAGTGATGTGACTTGTACGAAATAACTAAATGAAAAAAGTTCAAAGGAGATTTAGTGTTTATGAAATCTACTTTTAATAATATTATAAAATTTTGTCTTTGTTTTAGCTTAATTAGTACCTTCTTTATTCAAAAAACTGTACACGCAGACGAAATAAACCTATTTAGTGATAAGGCAATTTCAATATTGGCTGATAGTGGCGAAGTAATTTATAGTAAGAACGCAAATAAAGTAGATTTCCCAGCTAGCACAACGAAAATAATGACCGCAATGGTGATGATGGATCATTTAAAAGAGAATGATAAAATTCAAATGACAAAAAGAAGTATCCAAGAAGAAAAAAGTAATTCCCAAATTCTTTTTTCTGAAGGAGAGGTTTTAGATCGAAATACAGCATTAAAAACAATGATGATTTTAAGTGCCAATGATTTAGCATATGCTATTGGTGAAAGAGTTGGCGGAAATATGGACAACTTTGTAAAAATGATGAATGAAAAAGCTAAAATGATTGGTGCAAATCACACAAACTTCATGAATCCCAATGGCCTTCACAATGTAAATCATTATACAACTGCACATGACTTAGCTTTAATTACAAAGGAAGCTTTAAAATACCCATTAATTATTAAAGCAATGGGTACAAAAGATGCTCGTATTAGTACATCTAAGCAAAAGAATGTATATATTTTTAATCGTGGAAAAATGTTTAAAAATCCTTACTTTTATGCGGGGAAAACAGGATATACTGATTCTGCTAGGAATACTTTAATTGAAATAGATAAAAAAGATGGCCAAATGATTATTAATATTTTATTACGCTCATCAAAACCACAGTATCTACAAGATATTAAGTTATTAGATTCCTATGCATTTTCAAGAATCCATAATAAAACTCTTATAAAACAAAGTGATTGGCAGAGAGAATTAAAAATTAGAAATGATCTAATTCAAACAAAAATACCAAATGATTTATCTTTTTTAACTGCACTAGGCACGAATACAAATTACGATATAAAAATAAAACCTTTAAGTGCAATAGATAAGTCATACAAGGAAAATGGAATTTCTAAAAATCAAAAACTTGGTAGAGTTGAAGTATGGACCAAAAACGAGGAACTTTTCAGTACTGAGTTATTAGCTGCTAAATCATATGACCGACCGACCATCCTTTCTATGAGTACATTTATCATTGCAGGATCGGTAATTTTACTTTTGCTGTTAATATTTTTTATTACAAAACCAAAAAGGAAAAGAGAATATATGTAAATTAAAAAGGCGAATCGTATTGTTTACGTTTCGCCTTTTATTCATTAAAGTAAGATTAGTTTTAAAATTTGATAGAAAATTGCAGCTACTGTTGCTGAAATTGGGATTGTAATAATCCATGTTATTACCATACGTTGAGCAGTACCCCAGTTTACATCTTTAACACGTTGGGCAGAACCTACCCCCATAATAGAAGAAGAAATTACGTGAGTTGTACTTACTGGTAAGTGTAAAGCAGTAAATGTGAAAATAATCGCTGCTGATGATAAGTCAGCTGCTGCACCATTAATCGGGCGAATTTTCATGATTTTTCCACCAACAGTTTTAATAATTTTCCAACCACCAACTGATGTACCAATAGCCATTGCCATAGCACAACCGATACGTACCCATAAAGGAACATCTGCACCAGCTGGTTCAATTTTAGCGGCAATTAAAGCGATCATGATAATTCCCATTGCTTTTTGTGCATCATTTGTACCGTGAGTAAATGACTGTAAAGAAGCAGTGAAAATTTGGACTAATCTAAAGCCTTTATTAGTTTTAGAAAGGTTAGAACGTCGGAAAATAGTTGCTAAAATTGTCATAACGATAAAACCAAGTGTAATTGCAATAACAGGGGAAATTAATAAAGCTTCGATAATTTTAATAAAACCTTCCGCCTCTAAAACGTCAAATCCTTTTGCAGAGACAGCAGCACCAGCTATTGCACCAATGATTGCATGTGAAGAACTACTTGGAATTCCAAAATACCAAGTTAATAAGTTCCAAAATATACCGCCTAATAAAGCTGCAATTACGACAACTAGTCCATTTGAACCTTCAATCGTAATCGGATCAACGATACCAGTTGTAATCGTTTTTGCAACACCTGTAAATGTAATCGCACCAATGAAATTCATTAGAGCTGCTATTAAAATAGCTGTACGTGGTTTCAATGCTTTTGTTGAAACTGACGTTGCAATTGCATTTGCAGTATCATGAAATCCATTAATAAAATCAAACAAAAATGCAAAAATCACGATTAAAATCGTAAGTAAAAATAAATGCTCCATTTTATGACTCCTTACGCATTTCGCATGATAATTTGCTCAAGTGTGTTTGCTACATCCTGCGCACTATCAGCTACAGATTCTAGATTTTCGTAGATTTCTTTATACTGAATAATTTTAATTGGATCTTTCTCATTCATAAATAATTGCTTAATTGATGTACGTAAAAGCTCATCACACTGAGACTCATAATCCTTAATTTTAATTGCATGAACACGGATCTCTAATAATTTTTTATTTGAAAGTAATTTAACTGCAAGTAAAATTTCTTCAACAGCTTTTTGAAGAATATCAACGAATTTAACCATATATTCATCAGCAGATGTAATTGAATACATTTCAAATCGTGCTGAACAATGTTCAAATCCATCTAATACATCATCCATTTTCATTGCAAGTTGTAAAATATCTTCTCGCTCAATTGGAGTAATAAAAGTTTTGTTTAATTCAACGATTAAAGAGTGAATAAACTTATCACCTTTTGTTTCATATTCTTTCATTTCTTCTTGAAACTTCTTTAAGTCGCTTGCATTTTTTATTTTAAAATCAACGTAATAATTTGATGATACGTGCAAGTTCTCAGCGATACCTAAAAGCTTTTCAAAGAATACATCCTTTTTTTGTCCAAAAAACATTATGATTCCTCCAACTAAAACATATAATTTATTATCACCTTCACATTTGTCAGTTAATTTTAAAATGTCAGAAACTATGTAAAAATGTCGAAAAAAGTAAAGGCCACGTTAATAATAATAATTGGTTTTTGAAATTAATCAATTAAAAACATATAATTAATTTACAAATTTACAATATCTTTACATTCCCTTAACAAAGTTAATATTTCGATTTCTACACTAGTTAATATTATTGATAGTATTCACAGAATTGTTGACTTTATGTGAGATTTTAATTTAGCATTAGATTATACGTTTAAACTATTGGACTAAAAAGGGTGTGATGATTCTGGAAAGTACATATAAAGCATCTGAAATTACACAATTAGTAGCTATGCAAAAAGCATTTTTTCAGACTGGTTCAACTAAAACTTCAAATTTTCGAATTGAACAATTAAAAAAATTATATAAATCAATAGTAGAAAATGAGGATGAAATAAAAATAGCCTTAAAAAAGGATTTAAATAAGTCAGATTTTGAAGCCTATATGACTGAAATAGGATTTACATTAAAAGAAATATCGGAAGCAATTAAACAGATTAAAAAATGGATGAAGCCTAAAAAAGTAAAAACTCCGATTACGCATATTGGTACAAAAGGATATATTTACAGAGAACCGTATGGAGTAACATTAATTATCTCCCCTTGGAATTATCCTTTTCAATTAACAATGGCTCCATTAATTGGTGCAATAATTGGGGGAAATACTGCTATTATTAAACCATCGGAATTAACACCAAATACATCGATCATTATTAATAAAATAATTAAAGAAAATTTTGATAAAGAATATATCGCTGTAGTTGATGGTGGAATAGAAGAAAGCACAATATTATTACAACAAAAATTTGATTTTATCTTTTTTACTGGCAGTGTTCAAGTTGGAAAAATTGTGATGGAAGCAGCAAGTAAAAATTTAACGCCATTAATACTTGAATTAGGTGGGAAAAGCCCAACAATTGTACATAGCGATTCGAATATACAACTAGCCGCGAAAAGAATTGTTTGGGGGAAATTTACGAATGCAGGACAGACTTGTATTGCTCCAGATTATATTTATGTCCATAAATCAGTAAAAAAGGTTTTTATTGATGCATTAAAGAATGAAATTGTTCAATTTTATAGTAATAAACCTTTACTAAATAATGATTATACAAAGATTATAAGTGAACGCCATTTTAATCGTTTGGTGGGCTTTTTGAATAATGGTGAAATCCTACATGGAGGGGAGTTCGATCAATCTTCTTATAAAATCGAACCAACTTTAATTTCTAATCTATCTTGGGATTCACCAATTATGTCTGAAGAAATATTCGGTCCAATTTTACCAATTCTTACCTATGAAAATATAGATGAAGTAATAAATGAAATTAATCAACACCCTAAGCCATTAGCACTATACGTTTTTACAGAAAGTAAACAGTTAGCTAATAAGGTAATTGAGAGAGTTCCATTTGGTGGTGGATGTGTAAACGATACGCTTTATCATATGGCAAATCCACATTTACCTTTCGGTGGGGTAGGAGAAAGTGGTTCAGGAAATTATCATGGGGAGTACAGTTTTGCTGCTTTTACACATGAAAAAAGTGTCCTTTTACAAACTACTAAAATTGACTTGAAAATTAGATATCATACTACAAAAAACGCTTTACGGTTTATTCGTAAATTGTTAAAATAAAGGTTAATTGTAACTTAGTTTCTTAGCTCCTTGACAAAAGGGGCTTTTTATATGTTGAAAATAAATTATTCATTTTTACATAATAATAAAAATATTAATATAGATGGGACGGGAAAATGAAAAATATAATTGAAATTGAACAAGTCGAGAAAAATTTTAGTGAAAATAATGTGATCTCTCCACTTTCATTAGAAATTTATTCTGGAGAATTCCTAACAATTTTAGGACCAAGTGGTTGTGGGAAAACGACACTTTTAAGAATGATTGCTGGTTTTGAAGAACCATCTTCAGGTGTAATCAAACTAAATGGAGAGGCAATTAATAGTTTGCCGCCATATAAAAGGGATATGAACTTAGTGTTCCAACACTATGCATTATTTCCTCATATGAATGTTGAAAGAAATATACAGTTTGGATTGAAAATGAAAGGTATTTCGTTAGAAGAGCAAAAGGTTCGTGCTGACGAAGCAATGAGATTAACCCAATTAACTGAATTTAGAAATCGTAAACCTAGTCAATTATCTGGTGGTCAACAGCAAAGGGTTGCAATCGCTCGTGCAATAGTGAACAATCCAAAAGTCTTATTATTAGATGAACCATTAGGAGCACTTGATTTTAAGCTACGTAAAGATTTACAAAGAGAACTTAAAAATCTTCAACGCGAATTAGGCATTACATTTATTTATGTAACCCATGATCAAGAAGAAGCGATGAGCATGAGTGATCGAATCGTCGTGATGAATAATGGGAAAATCGAACAAATCGGAACACCGAAAGAAATTTATCAAAATCCGGCAAGCAAATTTGTTGCTACATTTATTGGTGAAAATAATTTCTTTGATAAAGGTGTAAAAGAAATTGCAGTAAGACCAGAAAATATAAAAGTTTCTCATTCTACAAATGAAAGTAATCCTTATTCAGGCATCATAAGAGATGTTGAATTTGTTGGTACTCTAAATAAGATTTTTATAGATTTACATAAACATGAACAAAAGATTATTGTCTATCAAATGCCAGACCAAACAAGCTTTAATAGAAATGATAAAGTTGAGATTAGTTGGAAGTCAGAAGATGAGGTGATTATGTATTGAGAAATGAAAAGTACATAATTGCACCTACGATTATCTGGCTATTAGTTTTTTTTCTAGTACCTTTATTATTAATTTTTGGTTTTGCATTTATGAAAAACGGAATGTACGGAGAAATTGAAAAAACGTTTACATTAGAAAATATTGTAAAAGTTTTTGACCCACTTTATTTGAAAGTTTTATGGACAACTTTTTGGATTGCATTAGTAACTACAATAATTACTCTTTTGATTGGATATCCTTATGCATATACAGCTACAGTTGTAAATGAAAAATGGCAGAGGATTTTACTTTTACTAATCACAATCCCTTTTTGGATAAATTTCTTAGTCAGATCATATGCATTAATTGTTATTCTTCGTTCAAAAGGAATTATTAACACATTATTAATCCAACTAGGGATTATAAAAGAACCATTACAACTACTTTATAATACTCCATCGGTCATAATGGGAATGGTCTATACATTATTACCATTCATGGTGTTACCGATCTTTGTTGCCATTGAACAATTAGATAATCGAAAATTGGACGCTGCTAACGATTTAGGAGCTACTCCATTTCAAACCTTTCTATATGTAACTCTTCCATTAACGATGAAGGGGATCTTTGCAGGTAGTATTTTGGTTTTTGTTGCTTCATTTGGAATGTTTGTCGTTTCTGATGTTATGGGCGGTTCAAAAGTTGCTTTAATCGGAAATGTCATTCAAAATCAATTTTTAGCAGCAAGAAACTGGCCATTTGGTTCCGCACTTTCAATATTCTTAGTCATTACTTCAATCGGTTTAATAGGACTTTACTATTTAGCTACAAAAAATATTGGTGCTGATAAAAGTAGAGGTGAAAAATAAATGAAAAAACCTATACTTATTGGATTTTCAACAATTGTCTTGATTTGTTTATATTTACCAATCTTGATATTAATACTATTTTCATTTAATAAATCAAAGATTAATGCACACTGGACTGGATTTACGTTCGATTGGTATTTAAATTTATTTCATAACCCGCAAGTTATTGATGCCTTTATGAATAGTTTATTTATTGCAATTGTAACGACAATCCTTTCAACAATTCTTGGTACTATTTGTGCACTAGCCTTACATAAGCATAAATATAAATTTTCAAATCTTATAAGTGGGCTAGTTTACTTACCCATTGTCGTTCCAGATATTTTAATGGGACTTTCATTACTAATATTATTTACTAATTTTCATATTGAATTAGGTAGTTTTACAATTATTATTGCCCATGTCACTTTTTGTATTTCATATGTCATTATACTTTTAGCAGCTCGACTTTCAGGAATGTCATCTGATTTAGAAGATGCTGCAAGTGATCTAGGCGCTACACCATGGCAGACATTTAGATTTGTAACTTTACCAGCGCTTATGCCTGGAATTATTGCTTCAGCACTATTATGTTTTACATTAAGTATTGATGATTTTGTCATAAGCTTTTTTGTTTCAGGACCAGGTTCAACAACATTGCCAATTTATATATATGGAATGGTAAAAAAAGGTGTAACTCCTGAAATAAATGCAATTTCGACGATTTTAATTGTTACAATTATTTTCTTAATGGTAATTTCTGAAGTTTATCGTACAAAAGGTATTAACAATCAAGAAGAATCAGAGAAAAAATCCTATATCGTTTAAAGTGCTTTTAGTGACCTTATAATAGTTTAGTTTCACTTAAAAACGAATCTTCTGGATTATAATTCAATTAAGGCATATTGGTTTTATGTGCCAAATTTAAGGAGGTAGTCAGTAGGCATTATGAGTATATTTAGAAAAACTGCTGCAATAATGGTTTCTTTAGGCTTAGTAAGTTTACTTTTATCTGCCTGTTCAGTTGGAAAAAAAGAATTAAATATTTATAGCTGGGCAGATAATTTTGACGAGAAAGTTTTAGAGTCATTTGAAAAGAAATATGATGTTAAAATTAATTATCAAGTTTTTGCAAGTAATGAAGAGTTGTATGCAAAACTAAAAGCTGGCGGTTCGAATTATGATGTAATCCAGCCATCAGATTATATGGTTAAACTTATGATTCATCAAAATATGTTGGCTAAATTGGATAAAAGTAAGATGCCAAATTTAAATAATATTTCTCCAGAATATACAAATCAAGAGTTTGATCCAAAAGGTGACTATTCAGTAGTCTATACTGGGGGATTAACGGGGATTGCATATAATCCAAAATATGTAAAAGAAAATATAGATAGCTGGAATGATCTGTGGAATCCAAAATACAAAGGTCATGTAACATTACTTGACGACAATAGAGAAGTATTTGGAATGGGATTAATCAAAAATGGCTATTCAAATAGTTCAACAAATGAAGACGAATTGTTAAAAGCTTATAGTAATTTAAAAACATTAACACCTAACTTATTAGCATTCGACACAGATACGGTAAAACAAAAGTTTATTACCGAAGATGCATGGATTGGTCAAGTATGGTCTGGAGATGCTGCTTATATTCAAAAAGAACTTAAAGATATTAAATGGGTTGTACCAAAAGAAGGATCATCAAGATGGGCAGATACTTTAGCGATACCAAAAGATGCAAAACAAAAAGATCTTGCTGAAAAGTTTATTAACTATCTATATGACCCAAAAGTAAGTGCACAAAATTATGAGGCGATTGGCTATGCTGATCCAAATAGTAAATCAGGACCGTATCATTCGGCGGAGTATAAACAAAATCCGTATATAAATGTAACAAAACAACAAACTGATGCAACCAACTGGATTAAAGACGTTGGGGACCAAACAGAATTATATGATAAGTATTGGACAGAATTGAAAACTGGCAAATAATAATCAAAAATAAAAAGGTTGTCTCCTACGAGATAACCTTTTTAGTTTGAGATTAATTTGTTTAATAAAAATCGAAATTGATCTCTTTCACTATGTGAAAGATTTTCGAATAATGTTAACCACAATTCTTGACGGAAATTGAAGTTTTCTTCAATCAACTGTTTTCCTTCATCAGTTAATTCAAGCCATGTAACTCTGCGATCACGGCTATCCCTTTTTCGAGAAATTAATTGATTATTAACTAATTTATTGACAGCGGTTGTAATAGAGCCTGAAGATAAACCAATCTGTCTTCCAAGTTCAGAAGCAGTAATTTTTTGATTTTTATATATTAAATATAAAAGCAAATATTTTGGTGGAGTTAAGGAGTTTTTTACTTCTTCATCAGTTTTTTGCCAGTTTTTTCGAACTCGAATCATTAAACTTGTTAAATCATCTAGAAGAAGTTTGTCGTTTTCGGTTAACAAGGCAAGATCCACCTCCTAAATTATATTTTGAAGTTGAGATAAAGTGGGTATTGTACGTATAGGTTACCAATTTTCTATGTCATTTTCAAGAATGCAAGGAATTTAGGCAAGATTTTTAAATTTGACAAGTTTTGGCTGTATAGTATCTATAGTGTTTTGTAAATAGTATGATAAAAGAGACATTGGTAGGGGTGAAGTTCAATGTTTAAGTATTTTAAGTTTAAAATAAATGATACTGTTCAATTTGTAAAGAACGATGGTCATTTCTATCGAGTGATCGGGTACAGGATCGAAAAAAGTATTTATTTAAATGATGAGTACAGTAGCATTATATACGAACTCTTACGAGAATTTGATGGTCTTCAAGTTGATGCTGAAGAAGAAGAATTAGTAAGCGTATCGAACTTTGATGAATTCTACGGTTCTATGTTTGAAAAACTAGGTACATTTACAATTAAGTTTGCTAAAAAGCAAGAAGAAGTAAAGAAATCATTTACGGGTGAAGCTTCATCTGTGGACGAGCTATTAGATAAATATAATGATTATCGAAGACTGGCAATACTTTTCAAAGATTGTCTTTACGATTTAGCTGCAGAAAATGTTCTAAATGAGCTCACCGATTTTTCTGAATCAAAAAAAGATTACATGCATTAAGCATGTAATCTTTTTTCATTAGTTTTAATTGTAACAGATTTTTTTTGAAATTTACTTTCATAGACCAATTCTGTTACTTTCGCACAGATTGCCACAGAAAGAATTGTATATCCTACTTCATTCCATGACAGGTAGGATAGTGAACAAAGAAGAATTACAGCATCAAAAATAAAATATACTTTACCGATCGATATTTTTGATTTTTTGCTCATTATAATCGTTATTAAATCATCTCCACCAGTTGCACCACCACTTCTTAGAATTAACCCTAAACCAAGTCCAGCGAAAATTCCTCCTAAGATAGCGGGTATCCAAAGATGATTTCCAAAGTTAAAAGTAAAATTAGAAGATGTTTTTTCTATTATAGAATAAAAAACAGAAAACGAGATGGCTCCGATCGTAGTATTGATTAATAATTTTCTACCTAAATACAAACCAGCGATCAAGATAATAGGAATATCGAGAAGCAAAGTTGTAATTGAAGGTGATATATTTATTGCGTTCTTTACTAATAAAGCAATCCCAATAAATCCACCTTCAGCTAAATTATTTTGATAATGAAAATGATACAGTGTAGTGGCTAAAATAAATGAACCAATTAAAATCATTAAGGTCTCACCCAAACGATTGTTACTCATTGTTATTTCCTCTTTTCGTAGTTAGTAGTTAAAAATACAGCTTATAAACTAACTACGTACATATAGAGCTCGTAGTTAGTTTTTTTGCTTTCTAACTACATAGCTATATATCATTGAAGAAATAACATAATCGCCTGTCAACCATAGTTTCGCCTACCTTCAGTTTTATTTTAGAGTTCTTTTGGTTCTCTAAATTAAAACTGCTAAGTGTAGGATAAGTCTTTACGTTGCCAAATGCTCCTTCGAGCAATCATGGTTACACGTCCTTTTTACCAGTTTTGTTAGAAAAATCTAACAGGTGAAAAATAAGTTCACTTTAGAACTTATTCTTAATTTTATCATATGCGAAAATATTTGAAAAAAGAAAAGAATTAACAAAAATCTACAAAAAGTTAGAAGTAAGAAAAGGAATCAGTAGAAGAGGAACATGTTTTGTTGAAAAAAATGTGAAATATTTCACAAATTAGACATAGCAATTTCAATAAAAAGGATATATATTATATTTGTAAGTAATATTGTGAAATATTTCACAAGCATAAATGATTAAATGGGACTTAATGAAACCTTAAATAGGATGATTAATTTCCAACATTAGAGGAGGAGAGCCAAATGGCTGTTCAAGAAAAAATTGTAAATGAAACTAGTAACGCTTCTAAAATGGTAAATGACTTAGTCGTAAAAGGACAAAAAGCATTAAAAGATTTTGAAAATTTTAATCAAGATCAAATCAATAAAATTGTACATTCGATGGTTCTAGCAGGTTTAGAACAACATATGCCACTCGCAAAAATGGCAGTTGAGGAAACAGGTCGTGGGATCTATGAGGATAAAATTATTAAAAATATATTTGCTACAGAATATATATGGAATTCAATCAAAGATAATAAAACGGTTGGGATTATTAGTGAAGATATACAAACTGGAATAACAGAAATTGCTGAACCTGTTGGGGTAATTGCAGGTGTCACTCCAACAACTAATCCTACATCAACAACATTATTTAAAGCAATCATTGCGATTAAAACAAGAAATCCAATAATTTTCGCTTTTCATCCTTCCGCACAAAAATGTAGTAGAGAAGCAGCCAGAATCGTTCGTGATGCGGCAATAAAAGCTGGAGCACCTGAAAACTGTGTACAATGGATTGAAGTCCCTTCAATAGAAGCAACAAAGTGTTTAATGAATCATGAGGGAGTAGCACTTGTTTTAGCTACAGGTGGTGCTGGAATGGTTAAATCGGCCTATAGTACAGGTAAACCTGCTTTAGGGGTTGGACCTGGAAATGTACCATGTTATATCGAGAAATCTGCTGAAATTAAGTGTGCAGTGAATGATCTTATTCTTTCAAAAACATTCGATAATGGAATGATTTGTGCTTCTGAACAAGCAGTTATTGTAGATAAAGAAGTTTATGAAGTAGTAAAAGCAGAGTTAAAAGCAAATAATTGTTATTATGCTACAAAAGAAGATAAAAAGAAATTAGAAAAGCTTGTCATAAATGAAGCTACATGTGCTGTAAATGGTGATATTGTTGGTAAATCAGCATATGAAATTGCAGCGTTAGCCGGTGTAAATGTACCAGTAGATACAAAAATTCTTATCGTTGAATGTCAAAGCGTTGGTGCAAATGAACCTTTAACAAGAGAAAAATTAAGTCCAGTTTTAGCTGCTATTAAAGTAAATGGAAAAGAAGAAGGGTTTAAACGTTGTGAAGAAATGTTAGAGCTAGGAGGATTAGGCCATTCTGCAGTTATTCATAGTAATAATGAAGAAATTCAAAAAGAATTTGGACTAAGAATGAAAGCATGTCGTGTTATTGCAAATGCTCCTTCAGCACATGGAGGAATTGGGGATTTATATAACGCATTTATTCCTTCTCTTACATTAGGCTGTGGATCACATGGTAAAAACTCTGTATCGTCTAATGTAACAACTGTACACTTATTAAATATTAAAAAATTAGGAAGAAGAAATATGAATATGCAATGGGTCAAACTGCCACCAAAAATTTATTTTGAAAAATATTCAACTCAGTATTTAGAAAAAATGCCTAATATTAAAAAAGCATTTATTGTAACAGACGAAGCAATGGTTAAATTAGGTTATGTTGACATAATTAAATATTATCTAGAGAAAAGACAAGAAAATATACAAATTGAAATTTTTTCAGATGTAGAACCAGATCCTTCAGATGTTACTGTAATAAAGGGTGCAGATAGAATGAAATCATTTGAGCCGGATACGATTATCGCTTTTGGCGGTGGATCAGCAATGGATGCAGCCAAGGGTATGTGGATGTTTTTTGAATACCCAGAAACCACTTTAGACGGGCCTAAACAAAAATTCTTAGATATTCGAAAAAGAGCTTATAAATACCCTAAATTAGGACGTAAAGCTCAGTTTGTCGCAATACCAACTACTTCTGGTACTGGTTCAGAGGTTACACCATTTGCTGTAATTACTGATAAAGCTAACAATATTAAATATCCTTTAGCTGATTATGAATTAACGCCTGATGTTGCAATTATTGACCCTCAGTTCGTATCAACTGTTCCTAAAAGCATTACAGCAGATACTGGGATGGATGTATTAACTCATGCAATCGAGGCTTATGTAAGTGTCCTAGCGAATGATTATACAGACGGATTAGCATTACAAGCTATAAAATTAGTGTTTAAATATTTACCTAGAGCATACAAAGATGGAAACGATTTTGAAGCGCGCGAAAAAATGCATAATGCTTCAGCAATAGCAGGTATGGCATTTGCAAATGCGTTCTTAGGAATTAATCACAGTTTAGCGCATAAAATTGGAGCGGAATTCCATATCACACATGGCAGAGCAAATGCAATTTTAATGCCGCATGTCATAAGATATAATGCCAAAAAACCAACGAAGTTTACAGCATTTCCTAAATATAAGCATTTCATTGCAGATGAACGATATGCTGAAATAGCTCGTTTCCTAGGCCTTCCAGCTGCAAATACTGAAGAAGGGGTTGAAAATTTAATTACAGCAGTTATTAAGTTATCTAAGGAATTAAATATAAATATGAGTATCGAAGCACAAGGAGTTACCGAAAAAGAATTTTTAGAAAAAGTTTCATATTTAGCTGATCGTGCTTTCGAAGATCAATGTACTACTGCAAATCCAAAACTACCTCTAGTAAAAGAATTAGAAGAAGTTTATTTGAATGCATTCAAAGGATGATAATAAATTTTACATTAAGGAGCACCTATATAGGTGCTTCTTTTTTGACGAATTATATTTTGATATAATAGTCATATTGAAAGTGGTGATTAATGATGGAGTTAAAGCAACAAAATCCATGGTTTAAGGTAATAATAGGTATTGAACATAAAAATCAAACAGTAGAGTCATATTTAAAAAATGTGTGGCAGTTTCCAAAGAAGTTATTACATGAATTAAGGATGGCAAAAGGTTGTAAGATTAACGGAGAAATTAAACCTTGGAATACAATCCTTTTAAGTGGTGACCAAGTTGAAATGCAGTTGTACATAGAAGAAGATTATGGTGTAATTCCACAAGAACAATCTATTGAGATTTGCTACGAAGATGAACATTTACTTATTGCTAATAAACCGTTTGGAGTCGACACACATCCGAATGAAAAAGGACAGTTAAATACATTAGCAAATGGGGTAGCATTTCATTTTCAAGAAAATGGATTAAAAACAAAAGTACGCCATATACACCGCCTCGATAAAGACACAACAGGTGGAGTGGTATTTGCTAAACATGCATTAAGTAGTTCAATTCTAGATTCGATGTTAAGTCATCGTAAAATAAAACGTACCTATACAGCTATAGTTGAAGGGAATGTTAAATCACCTAAAGGTACAATAAATGAAGCGATTGGAAGGGATCGACATCATCCTACCAGAAGAAGGGTATCTCCAAAAGGCGATAAAGCAATTACACATTATAAAAAAATAAGATATATCTCAAAGTTGAACATAACGATATTAAAATGTCAGTTAGATACTGGCAGAACACATCAAATCCGAGTCCATTTAAGTTTTTTAGGTCATCCATTAATTGGAGATCTATTGTATGGTGGGAAACAAAAATTATTGAATCGTCAAGGATTACACGCTAGTAATGTACAATTTACGCATCCTTTTACAAAAGAAAATTTATCGATTGATATCTCATACCCAGCCGACATAAAACAAATACTTAACGAAAAGTGAGATGAATGAAATGTTATTAGAAGTCATTGCCACAACCGCAAAAGATGCATTAGATGCAGAAAGGTTTGGGGCAAATCGCATCGAATTAGTTACTGGAATAAAAGAGGGAGGATTGACTCCAAGCTATGCGACAATTAAACAGGTTGTTCAAAGTGTCTCAATTCCAGTACATGTAATGATTCGACCACATAGTCGTTCATTTTTATATGATAAATATGATCAAGAAGTAATCTTAAGTGATATTGATGTATGTAATGAGATCGGAGCAGCTGGTATTGTTTTTGGAGCCTTGACAAAAGAGAATACAATTGATGAAGAGCTTTTAAAAAAAGTAACAGCTCGTGTAAAAAATATGAACTTTACATTTCATAGAGCAATAGATGAATCAAATGATCTGTTATCAGCTATTGATACATTGAAACAATACCCTGAGATTACACATGTATTAACATCAGGCGGTGTTGCTAGTGCTATTGATGGGAAAGAAACAATAAAAAGTATGATCGAACTGACAAATAAATCGAATATAAAAATTTTAGCAGGAAGCGGATTATCTATTGAAAATGTATCAGATTTCATTGAATTTACGAATGTAGAAGAAATACATTTCGGTTCTGGGGTTCGGAAAAATAACGCTGCAATTGAAGAAATTGATTCTTCTTTAATGGAAAGTTTGCGAAGTAGGTTAGTACGAGGATCAATCAAATAATCTTTGAATAGATCAAAATTATTTTCACATAATAAAAAAGTAGTCCGCAAAAACGGACTACTTAGAATACAGCTTTATTCAAATGTTATTTATTATTTACCGATAAATTGTTGAGTCCAAGCATTTGATCTTGAATCATAACCAACACCAATTTGAGTTAAGTTAGGATTTAAGATATTTGCACGGTGACCAGCACTATTCATCCAAGCAGTAACTACTTCTTCAGGTGTTTTTTGACCTTTAGCAATGTTTTCTGCTGCATAGCTATAAGTGATTCCGAATTGTTTCATCATATCAAATGGTGATCCATAAGTCGGTGAAGTGTGATCAAAGTAATTTTTGTCAGTCATATCTTGTGATTTTAAACGTGCTGTTTTAGATAATGTTGCATTAACAGTAAACGGTTTTAAACCAGCTTTTGTACGCTCAGCATTTGTTAAATCAACTACTTTAGATTCATAAGCTGATAATGATGCTGTGTTTGATGGTGTTGATGGTGTTGATGGTGTTGAAGTTGCTGGTTTTGATGGTGTTGATGGTGTTGATGTTGACGGCGTTGTTGGTTTAGATGGTGTAGTTGGTACCGTCGGTTTTGTTGTTGGTGTTTCAGGTTTAGCCGGCGTTGTTGGAGCTGATGGTTGTGTAGTTCCTGAGTTAGCTGGCTTAGATGCTTGTCCTAATTGTTGCTTAATAGCATCTTGTAGTTTAGTCATATCAATACCATTGCTGTTTAATAATTTACTTAAATCGATTTTAATAGTACCATTTGAAGTTTCTAAGTTTGGTAGATTAAAATAATTATATAAAGAGTTTAAATTATTTAAGTTGATATGTTGTGTATATGATTTAGTAGTATCCTTTGTAATAGTCGCTGCGTTTACGGCACCTACAGGAGCACCCACTAGTAGAGTAGCAGCCACAGTTGATAAAGTTACGATTTTTTTCATGTTCTTCTTCCTCCATTTGTTTGGTTATTGTCTCGCTGTACAAGTAATACTTTAGCATGAAAACGCATGACATAATTATGGGAAATAATGGGGAGGCAAATTTGAGGATTTTTTTGGTAGTACTGTTTTAGTACAGAAATAAAAAAAATCGTTGTTATGACAACTATTTTACTAGAATAATATTAAATAAGTATCATAAATTTTTGCTTAAAATTTCCATTAAAAAAGTTTGAAGTTAAGAAAACGTCCTATTCTCACGTTATAATACAGGAAGAAAAATCCAGTTTTGTTGTTATTCAGTTACGATTGTAATCATTCTGTAAAGAACGTATTGAGGGTGAATAATTTGAAATTATTTATTGATGATACTAGTCCAGTTCTATACAGTTTTATATTGGAAAGTCCTTTGAGGAATGATTAAAAGAATGTATACATCAACAATTTCAACAAATATCCCTAAATTATAAGCTAGGATTTAGAAAAGAAAATTGAAAAGACCATATAAAGCGGATTATTGTACATACTTAGCGTTTTTTAAATGGGATATGAAAAAAATCATTAATAATAGAAGAAAAAATACAAAACACTAAAATTACATAGAGCTATTTATGAATAAAAGGGGACCTAATTAAATTAGTGTCCTTTCAGAGTGTTGAAATATAAAATGGTCAATAGAGAAAACGGACATTAAATGAACATTTATTAATGATGAAATGATAATTTTTGGTTGAGCTATCTATTAATGGTTTTAAATTTTAATATGATTGAGCAATTTTATGATACCAATAACACTAGTAAGTTTTTTTATAAGGTAAGAAATATTATATGCTAATTTTTTGAAAAATAAATTCAGTTGATTAGCTTATTAATTAATGTTCGATCTTAATTGACCTACAAATTAATAAACAACTGATAGGATACGCTTAATAAAGGCTATTTGATTAGTTTTTATTGCAGACTTCTTATTGATGAATAAGTTGATTGGAACGAAAGGGGTGCTCGACTCCTATGGGATAAGCGGGAAGGCTGAGACCCCGCAGGCTCGCCGAGGAGGCTAAAGAATCTCGCCCCATGGAAAGCGAGCATCCTGTAGTGGAAATCAACATCACTCTACTCCTTTATGAAAATTTGGTAAGTTAATTGACAAGGTTGTTTTTCAACAACGTGAAAGGACGCTAATTAAAATTAGTGTCCTTTAAACTTTTCCTAT
Organism: Bacillus sp. UNCCL81; assembly: GCF_900112535.1. Lineage (NCBI taxonomy): Bacteria > Bacillati > Bacillota > Bacilli > Caryophanales > Bacillaceae > Bacillus > Bacillus sp. UNCCL81. Next base: position 248,126 of record NZ_FOMF01000003.1, read on the forward strand.
ATATATAGAAGCGAAATTACATAATCCGGTTTACCTAATTAATACATGCTTCTCGATCAATGACTTATGCACTTTATAATAATTTGTAATAACAGGAAGTATATCTTTAAAGTCCGGACATTTAATATTTGTATTTTGTAGATCAGTTAAAGTATTAATACAATCATACTCCGATTTACAATTAAAATAAGATAAAACTTCTTTTTCTACTTTTAGTAAACGTCTAATGAATGGGATTGAAAGGAGAGGACTAATAAATTTAATTGGAATTATGCCTACGGTAGTTTTGTTTAAATAATAGGAAAGAAAATCTTTATAAACATCTTGTACAGGGTAAGGAGAGGGATCTGTAATTTGATAAGTTTTGTTAACTCCGATTTCTGCATGACTTAAAAAGTAAACAGCATTAATTAAATAATCAATGGGAATGAAATTGCAATAAGCATTGTTCTTACCTATTTGAGGGATAGGTAAATAGCGAAGTTTTGTAAAGAAATTTAAAATGAAATATGGTCCATCAAATTTACTTGTCTCACCAGTTTCTGAATGACCAACTACAATTCCAGGTCTTATAATGGTGATTGGAATTTGTGTTTTTAGTTTCTCAACTTCTATTTCAGCATAATACTTCGTTTCTTCATAAAAGTTTTTAAATGTTTGTGCCATTTCTAATTCATGTTCATAAATTCTTCCTTCACGAGTTCCTGAGACATAGCTAGTACTAAAATAGGTGTAACGCTTCAAAGATTTTAGTTTAAGTGCAAATTCATTTACGTTTATTGTTCCTTTCACATTTACTTCATATGCAATTTTTTTAGGGACTGCAAGGTCATAAATGGCAGCCAAATGAAATAAGTCAGTTAGATCATTAATAAGGACATTAAGATTTTTTAGGCTGAGCCCAAAGTTTTTCTTGGTAATATCTCCACATAAAAGTTCTATCTTTAAAAGAGAATAATCCGGATACTTTTGATCTAATGTTAATAAAAAGTCTCGGCATTGTTTTTCAGTATTAGGAAGAATGAGTAGATAAATTTTTTGAAAAGACATTTCATTATCTAGAATTTTGAGGAGTAACTGCTTCGAAATGAATCCGGGAAATCCAGTAATAAAGTATGTTCTTTCCATTCTAGCCACCTACTTTATGTAAAATAAATCCCTTTGTTTATATTATTAAAGAAATATGCATTTAATGTGAAGTTGCTTCTATTATAATAAACATATTTTGATCTTCTCTATTTATGGAGGGTAGAACTCCAGTTTTAGGCTATCTAGTTCCTCATGAACCGCTTATGGGTAAGTATAATACATGATTTAGATTATTTAGTTACTCATGAACCGCTTATGGGTAAGTATAATACATGATTTAGATTATTTAGTTACTCATGAACCGCTTATGAGTAAGTAAAATTCATGATATAGCTCATTTAGTTACTCATGAACCCTTTATGAGTAAGTAAGATTCAAGAATTAGCATATAAAGTTCCTCATGAACCGCTTATGAGGAAGTATAATACATGATATAGCTCATATGGTTCCTTAAGAACCCTTTTGAATAAGTAAGCTTCAAGCATTGATCTATTTACTAACCCATAAACCCTTCATGAGCAAAAAAAGCTTGCCCATTATGGACAAGCTTTTAAAATCAATTATTTAACTTGTTTTTTCAAGTCTTCAGCAACAAACTCTACGTTTGTACCTACAACTACTTGTACGTTTTTATCGTCTAATTTAATAACTCCACGAGCACCAGCTTTTTTAAGAAGTGCTTCATTAACTTTAGAAGCATCTTTTACTTGTAAGCGTAAACGAGTTGTACAGTTATCAATATTTGTTAAGTTTTCTTTTCCACCTAAAGCTTGTAGGTATAATGAATCACCAATTTCAGTTGTTACTTCATCAGTTTCAACATCTTCGTCGTCTTCACGACCTGGTGTTTTAATGTTAAATTTCTTAATTGCGAAGTAGAACACGATAAAGTAAATTACACCAAAGATTAAACCGATTAGGATTAATAGAATTGGTTTAGTTGCGATATTGTAGTTCAGAATGTAGTCCATGAAACCAGCTGAGAATGTAAAGCCATCTTTAATTCCTAAAGCATTTACGATACCCATTGATAAACCAGTTAAGATTGCATGGAACGTATATAGTACTGGAGCAATGAACATGAATGCAAATTCGATTGGTTCAGTAATACCTGTTAAGAAAGAAGTTAAAGCAAGACCAATAAACATACCTGCAACCGTTTTACGTCTTTCTGGTTTTGCAGCAGCGATCATTGCAAATGCAGCAGCTGGAAGACCAAACATCATAATAGGGAAGAAACCAGTCATGAATGCACCAGCAGATTTGTCACCAGCGAAGAATCTGTTTAAGTCACCGTGAACTAATTTACCAGCAGCATCAGTAAAGTCACCTAAGTTGAACCAGAAAATTGTATTTAATACGTGATGTAATCCTAGTGGGATTAAAATACGGTTTAAGAAACCGAATACTGCAGCTCCGATTGGACCAATATCAATGATCCAGTTACCAACTGAGTTAATAGCATCTTGAATTGTTGGCCATACATAACCAAATATTCCTGCTAATACGAGCATAGTAGCTGACGTTATAATTGGAACGAATCGTCGGCCACTAAAGAATCCTAACCATTCAGGTAATTTAATACCACTGAAACGGTTGTAAAGAAGACCAGCTACAACCCCTGTAATAATACCACCAAGGGCAGCCATGTTAATGTCTTTATTTATCGTAGTTGTACCTGCAGTTAATACAAAGTAACCGATTGCACCTGCAAGACCGGCGGCTCCATTTCCATCCTTTGAAATACCGATTGCAACACCGATTGCAAAGATTAATGGAAGATTAGAGAAAATTGCATTACCAGCAGCTGCCATAAACGGAATGTTTAGAAGATCTGGTTGTCCAAAGCGCAGTAAAAGTCCTGCAGCTGGAAGGACAGCGATTGGTAGCATTAATGCTTTACCAATACGTTGTAAGAAACTAAGCATATTATTTTCCCTCCGAAAATTATTATAATGATTACGCTTTCAATATTAACCTAAAAGTTTCAACTTGTCTATACAACTAGTTAAGATAAAAAATGCTATTTTCTTCCAAAAAAAATAAAAATAAAAAGGGAAGAATCAAATCTTCCCCTATATTAAGCCATTTTATATAGTTTGTATTACTTCAATCAAAGACCTCTTAAATGACTTTCTGCTTGAGCAATTAAACGTTTAGTGATTTCGCCACCAACTGATCCGTTTGAACGAGCAGTTGTATCAGATCCTAAAGTTACACCGAATTCGTTAGCGATTTCATATTTAAATTGATCAAGTGCTTGTTCTACACCTGGAACTAATAATTTATTTGTTCTTGTCATGATTATCTCCCTTTCTGTAAGTAATAGCTTACAATTCTATTTTTTACATTTAGGGTTTTCTCATGCTTGGTAAATACAGTCATATTAGGGTTATGTTAACTTTTTAACCAATGCTGATCCTTCAACTACGAGTACATTCTCTTGATTATATACATTCGTCTGGAGCGTTAATAATTTTTTATCATCTCTTTTACGTACAACACTGACGATTACTTTAATTGTGTCATTAATTTTTACTGGTGCTTTGAAAAATACTTCTTGAGATAAGTAGATGGTGTTTTTGCCGGGAAGTTTTGTACCTAATACTGAGGAAATAAAGCTGCAAATCAACATGCCATGTGCAATTCTTTCTTTAAAGATGCTTTCTTTTGCAAAATCATCTAATAAGTGAATTGGATTTACATCTGTTGAAATTGCAGCAAATTGTTCAATTAACTCTGCAGTAATTTTAACTTCGAGAGTAGCTTCGTCACCAACTGAAATGGAGTCAAAATGAACTTCCTGTACATTTCTTGCACTTTCGAAAACATTCATTTTGTTTCTTCCTCTCCTTGATGAAATGTATAGCTAATCAAGAAAATTGTTTAACTATATTGATTATAGTTTTGTAAATGAGAATTCTTGTAAGTTTTTAAACCAATCTTCTTGTGTTTTTTGGAACTGTTGGTACATGTTCGTCCATGCAGTGTAAGGTGTGTTATTTAATGGTTGTTTAAAAAACTGTTGAAAAAATTGTTGTTGTTGATTTGAAAATGTACTCATAGCTTGAAAAAATGGTTGGTATGGGTTTTGATTCATATTTGTCCATAAAGATTGGTATGGAGCAAACTGATCAACTAATTTTTTCCAAGTTTTTTCGTAAGTCTCTTGATTAATTGTAGGCTTAATTTCATTTAATAATTTAATCATTTCTTGGAATTGCTCGTAAGACTCTTGTTGTTGTACTTGCACTTGCTCGTTTAAAGTTTTCCATTGTTTTGCTTGTTCTTGAAATAAAGACTCTGTCCATTGTTGAATTTGTAATTGATTGTCTAATAAATATTGAAGCATTTTTTGAAAATTCTCAGCTGCAAGTTCAGTTTGTAATTCGATTGTTTTTTCAGTCATTAGTATTTCCTCCAAAAAAATTTATTATTGAATGCATTGCTGCAATTTCAATCATCTTTAAAACTTTGATCAGAGTTGCTAAATGGAAAGAATGAATTTGTGTAAATCGAAAAAAATGTTTGGAGCATCTGATTATATTGAGTAAATGAATTATGACAAGTTTTTAGATATTCCTCTCCGGCATCTGTAATAGAGTAAATTCGCTTTGCCGGACCTTCCATTCCATATTCCCAACTAGATTTAATATAACTTTCTTTTTCAAGTTGTCTTAGAATTCGATAAACATTACTTGAATCAAGCGTAGTAAAACCTAAATCAAATAATACTTGCATTAATTTATAGCCATGCATATTCCATTGCTTAAGGCTAAGAAGTAGAAAGGGAACCAAGAAGTTTTTAGGCAATGTTATCGATTCAGAGGTTTCTTGTTTGTTTTTTTTGCTTGTTTCCTTTTCATTTGTTGTCATAAAGTTATGTTCCCCCCTATATCGTAGTAATGGAATCATCATCCCTTAGGTGTAATTTACACTTAGTTAAATTTATTGTCAATGTATTTTAAATATAATGAATATTAAAAAACAAATTTCGACAACAAATGTAGAAATATCACGAAAACATTGGATTGTTTTGTCGTTAGCTTGTTTTCTATACTTAAAAGTAGTGAGGGGGATTAACATGTCAGAGCAAAATTATTCAGATCCATTGAAAATGTGGAAGCAAATGTATGATGTTAATGAAAAATACTTTGGAAAAATGATGAACGAATATGTTCAGAAAGAAGAATTTTCCGAGTGGATGGGTTCTGTAATAGATTTTAATCTATTCTGTAAAAAGATGTTGAATGACCAATCAAAAACCTTCTTAGAAGCTTCAAATATTGCTTCCAAAGAAGATATCGCAAATGTAGCTAGCTTAGTGATTAATTTAGAATCGAAAGTAGATACATTAGAAGATCAATTATTTTTAGATTCTCAACCTGAGTTAGATGTAGCAGCATTGAAAAAAGAGTTAGACATTGTGACAGTAAAACGAGATCTTACAAAATTAAAAGCTGAAACCAAATCAATTCATCAACAAGTTAGTGAATTAAAGTCTTCAATGGAAAATATTGAACAACTAAAGTCTTCAATGGCTAATATTGAACAACTTTTACAACAATTAACAACTAAACAACCAACAAAACAATAATTAGTTAAAAAAGGAGAAATGATAATGGATTTAGTAAATCGTGTAGCGATCGTAACAGGTGGAGCAAAAGGGATTGGAAAAGCGATAGCATTTGCTTTAGCAGAAAAAGGTGCAAAAGTTGTTATCAATTATAATAATAGCGAAGCAGACGCAAAAGCAGTTGTAGATGAACTTTTTGAAAACGGTTATGAGGCGTTAGCAGTTCAAGCTAATGTTGCTGAATTAGATCAAGCAAAAGCATTAATTGATCGTACAGTTGAGCATTTTGGCCGATTAGACGTTATTGTTAATAATGCTGGTATTACTAGAGACCGTTCTTTCAAAAAACTAAGTGCAGAAGATTGGCACGAGGTTATTGATGTAAATTTAAGCAGCGTTTATAACACATGTAATTCTGCTTTACCATACTTATTAGAATCTGATAATGCTCGTATCATTAATATTTCATCAGTAATAGGTCAAGCAGGCGGTTTCGGTCAAACAAACTATTCAGCTGCAAAAGCAGGAATGATTGGATTTACTAAATCATTAGCTCTTGAATTAGCTAAAACAGACGTTACAGTAAATTCTGTATGTCCAGGATTTATTGAAACTGACATGGTAAGAGAAATTCCGGAAAATGTACAAGAGCAAATTAAATCAAGAATACCAAAAAGAAGATTTGGTACAGTTGAAGAGATTGCTAAGGCTGTTATTTACTTATGTGAAGGCGGAGAATACATTACTGGTCAACAGATTAATGTTAATGGCGGACTTTACGTTTAAGTCTTACTTATAGATGACCTTTTTTAAGATCAAAAGGGGGGAAATGTGTGTTTAATTCACAATTGTTAGAAGAAGCAACGGAATCGCTTCCGAGCGGATTAAAAGAATCATACAAAAGATTGAAGAAAACTGCAGATATTCTTATTAAAGAGGGAGAACCTTTAGTAGGTCAATCTCCTAAAGAAGTGATTTGGACGAAAAATAAAAGTAAATTATATCATTATATTCCAACTACAAAAAAGGTAAAAAAGACTCCAATCCTTCTTATCTACGCTCTAATTAATAAACCGTATATTCTTGATTTAACAAAGGGGAACTCTTTTGTTGAGTATCTTGTTAATGAAGGATTTGATGTTTATTTATTAGATTGGGGAACTTTTGCTCATGAAGATCGTCATTTGAAATTTGACGATATTATTCACGACTATATTGCGAAAGCGGTAAATAAAGTACTTCGTTTTTCAGGTGCAAAAGAAATATCGCTGTTAGGTTATTGTATGGGTGGTACGTTAACAAGTATTTACGCATCACTTTATGAAAATGCACCAATTAAAAACTTAATTTTTGTAACTAGTCCATTCGATTTTTCAGATACAGGTTTATATGGTGCATTTTTAAATGAAAAATACTTTGCACTTGATAAAGCTGTTGATACATTAGGGAATATACCTCCTGAAATGATCGATTTTGGTAACAAAATGTTAAAACCAGTTACTAATTTTGTTGGACCTTATGTAACATTATTGGATCGCTCTGATAATACAAAATTTATTAAGTCTTGGCAGTTAATGCAAAAATGGGTTACAGATGGTATTCCATTCCCAGGTGAAGCATATCGCCAATGGATCAGAGAGTTTTACCAACAAAATAAATTATTAAGCGGTGACTTAGAAATTAGAGGAAGAAAAGTAGATGTATCAAACATTAAAGCTAATGTTTTAAATATTTCTGCTACGAAGGACCATATTGCAATGCCTTGCCAAGTTGAAGCATTAAATGAGCATATTTCTAGCGTAGATAAGCAGTATGTTTCGATTCCATCGGGCCATGTATCAATCATGTTTGGACCTGTTTCATTAAAAACGACATATCCTACAATTGGTAAATGGTTAGCTGAAAGATCATAATTTCAGTAAATTTTTAGATATTCATTCATAATATTATGTTAAAAAATCTCACTTTTAAAAAAGTGGGATTTTTTTTATTCAACTGACAAAAACTACCTTAAATATGATTCGAAGAAAGGAGACGAGAAGACGTGAAAAGTATTAGTGGGACCTTGTATTGGCCAACGACTTACACTGATTCACATCCAGAACTAGAAAATATAAATCCACTCGATGAAGATCTAGATTGTGATTTTGTAATAGTTGGAGGTGGTGAATCAGGGAGTTTATGTGCATATTTCCTAAGTCAAACAGGAGCTAAAGTCATTTTACTAGATAAACGAAAAAAAGTAGTACAGGGAAGCACTAGTGCAAATACGGGGCTCTTACAATATTCTAATGACAAAACTTTAAATTCGTTTATTCATTCATATGGAAAAGAAATAGCTGTCCGTCATTATCAATTATGTGTAGAGGCAATTAAAGGTCTTGAAGAAATGTCAAAAAACATTGATATTAATCCTGATTTTATAAAAAGAAAAAGTTTATACTATGCTAGTAATTTAGATGGTAAAGAAATGATTGATTTGGAATATAAAACATTAAAAGAAAATGGTTTTACTGTTGAACGATATACAAAATCGCAAATTGAAGAAAAGTTTAATTTTACGAAGGAAGCTGCACTGTTCACAGGGGATGACGCTGAAGTAAATCCGTATAAATACGCACACGGCTTACTTTTATATGCTCTGAAACGAGGATTGAAGGTGTATTCGGAAACAGAGGTAACTCGGATCATCGGTACAGATGAAGGGGTACAACTTTTTACTAAAAATAAACATACGGTTCGAGCAAAAAAAGTTATTTTTGCTGGGGGTTATGAATCGATGGAGATAAAAAGTGAGAAAAATGCAATTTTAACTTCAACATTTGCGATTGCAACACAACCTCTAGTAGAAAAAAGCAATGCATGGTATGAAAATTGTTTAATTTGGGAGACGGCAAGACCATATTTATATCTCCGGACGACAGTTGACGGAAGAATAATTGTTGGAGGACTTGACGAACCTACAATAATACCAGAAAAACGTGAATCTATGTTATTCCATAAAAAAGAACTGCTAATAAAAAATTTAATAGAGTTGTTTCCTCATTATAAAGAAGCTAAAGCAGAATACTTTTGGACAGGTACATTTGGAGGAACACATTCCGGCTTACCAATGATTAGACAATACGATGAATATCCTAATTGCCTTTTTTTAATGGCTTATGGAGGCAATGGAACAGTTTATAGTTACATACTAGCTAAAATACTAAAAGATCTAGTTACTGTGGGGTCTCATCCAGACGCATCTATTTATATGAATCATTAAATTTTAATTAGAATGTTAATCAATTACCATTTTTATGTATAAAAAGAGTAAAGTAGTAAGAAAATTTAATAGGTAATAAAAATATAGGAGTGTATTACATGAGTTATCATGAAATGTTTACAGAGTTGTTTTTAGGTTATATAGCTCTTTTTATTGTCGTTAAAATTAATGGGAAAACACAAATTACACAAATAACGCCATTTGATTTGATTTCGTCACTAGTGTTAGGAAATATACTAGGAGATGGAATATATGATAAGGAAGCAAATCTACCAAAAATTCTTTTTAGTATTTTTGTTTGGGGAGCATTAATATTTGTAACTGAGATCTTGACACAAAAGTCAATGTGGGCAAGAAAGTTCTTAGAAGGTGATGCTTCTGTTGTAATTAAACACGGAGCAATTCAATGGAAAGAATTGAAAAGAAATCGTTTGGATACTGACCAATTGATGCAATTGCTAAGAGCAAAGGATACTTTTGCAGTCAGTGAAGTTGCGTATGCTATTTTAGAAAATGATGGCACGATTAGTGTCCTGAAGAAGTCAAATTTTGACACGCCAACTAAACAGGATTTAAAAATTCAAATGGAAAAAGAATTTTTACCTGTGGTCATAATTAGTGATGGAAAAATAATTAAAAGGGCTCTTAACTCGTTGAAAAAAGATGAAAAGTGGGTTCATAAAAAACTTTCTGAGTCAAATTTATCACTTAAACAAGTATGCTTTGCAGAATGGGATTCAAAGCAATTACATTTACATACGTATTAATATAAAAAATTTGAGGATGAGATAAATGAAATATTATATTTATTACTGTTTTGGAGGTACGCATTCTTCACCTTTGGCTGCTGCATATCATTTAAAGCAATTACCACTTGATCGCCAGCCGACAACGGAAGAGGTAAAGAATACCTATTTATTTAATAAACTAAAACCAAAAGATGGTGGAAAACTATTTTATCACGGTGAAGATGAAAATGGGGACCAAGTGTATACAGTTGCGAAAAGATATACTAAAAATGTGCCAACAGCGATCGAAAGTTTAGGGAAAATCTTATTAAATGAAGAAGATAAAATTATTTTATCAAGTACATCACCAACAGTCCCTTTAGCTATGACTTTAGGTGGCTTTACATCAAGATTTTTACATATCGATTTTATTGGGGTTCCATTACTTGTATTAGGGGCTAAGCAAACTTATCTTAATTTGATAAAATTAGTTGAAAATACGAAAAGATATCATCACATAGCAGCTGAAAAGGTTACTGACTTATCTAATAAAAACTTCAACAAAGATTAAAAAATGGACGTTCTATTACGTCCATTTTTTAATACGGCATATTTATAACATCCATTGCTTTTTTAGCATCGTTTTCGATTAACTTATTAATATTAAATACGGAATATTGACCTTGTTTTGATAGATAGCTAAAAATTTGAGTATGCAAATTGTTCACCGATACTAGATGCTTAATAAATAAATTATTTAAATCAGGAGTAGCTGTTTCTGTAAGTGCATGTGCATACATTTTTGTTAATACTTTTGTTGCTGATAATAAATCTTCAGCACTCATTTCGCTTGCTAGTTTATCGCTTGCTGCATCCCTTTCCCCAATCGTAATATTGCTCATAAATTTTAGTAAATCCCGTAAGTTATTTTCAAACAATGTAATAGAAGTTTTATATAATTCTTTTAATCCTGAATCTGTTATATTTTTTATATTTGTTTTAAGCTTATATAAGTAGTAAGTAGTTGTAGCAACAATTTCATGTAATTCTAAGGTTTCATGCCAAGCCAATGTTCTCATCAAGATCCCTCCTTTATGGTACAAGCCTATTCAGTAAGGAATGGTTATATGACAAAAAAGGTAAAGTTTAAGCAGGAAGGGAGGAAAAGGGAGAAGATAGGAAATTGTTTGAGGGATTGATCTAGAACTATTCCGCCATTCTTGTCCCGCTCAAACTTATGTATATTGAAAATGTGATTCATCAATTGAGTTTATGTGTAAAGAGTGTTTTAGAAATGATTGATTTAATTAATGAGGAAGATTTAAATTTCCGACCGGTTAAGGACAAGAAATCGATTGGGGAGCTAGTCCAACATCTAAGTGAGCTTATTGGTGCTGATATGGAAATTATGAGCGGTGCTAGTCAAGAAATAATGGTTAAATACTATACCGGGGTTGAATGTAAATCACTAGTTGAAATGAAAAGTTTATTACAAAAAAATTTTCATGAATTAAAGGAATGCTATTTTAATATGAAAGAAAAAGAGTTAGTTGAAAAATCTACTTCATATTGGGGCCTTCAATATTCAAAATTCGAATGGTTATTAGAGATTTTAGTACACTTCACACACCACAGAGCGCAATTACATATGCTACTAGTCCAAAAAAAGGACGATATTAAAATCGCACTATTTTAAAGACAAAATAGGGGATAGAAGTTATGATACTTTCTTCCGATCCCCTAAATCTTGCATTTCAATCAGTCTTTCGTTTCGTGCTGTGGATGCATAAATTGTTTAGCAGGCTGTTCTCGTTTTCTTGATTCTAATAAGTCTGTGTTTTCTGAACTTGCCCAACCAATATCATTTGTTGGATGAACCCACTCGTCGCCTGCCATAACTGATGGATCAACATCATCCGACCAATTATTTAATGGAGAGTTAGGAGAGCTATACTTACTGTCCCCAATTACTACACCCTTTGAATTTACAAAAGGTTCTTCCATTTTAATGTCTGTCCCTTTAAAAGAAGGAAAATTTGAAATATGGGGTAAAGTATCATTCATTACCGGTGAATCAATTTCAGTTTTCTCATTTTTTCTATTCATTATATATCACCTCTACTTACAAATTATTATTTGCTATTTAGTAAATTCAATACAAAAAGGACAATATCCAAAATGAATATTGTTCTCACGCTTTTGAAAAACAATCTTGTCAATTAATTACCAAATATTCGTTAAAGGAGTATAGTGATGTTGATTTCCACTACAGGGTGCTCGCTTTCCATGGGGCGAGACCTGAGCCTCCTCGGCAAGCCTGCGGGGTCTCAGCCTTCCCGCTTATCCCATAGGAGTCGAGCAACCTTTCGTTCCAATCAAATTATTCATAAAAAAATGTATACACTAAAAAAACAATCTAATATCCTTTACTTAGAGTAAAATTACAGTTTAATAATCAGTCTGATGTTGTATTAATATCGAATAACAAATTCTAGAATTTGTTGGTATAGCAAAACCACTCAGGTACATTAAACATTTAATCATAAATAAATCATCAAAAAATGATATTTTATGTTCAATAATAGTCACTGAATATGTACTCGTTTGATTAAAAAATGTTATAAAGGGGTTTACCATATTTGTATATGTTAATTTGCATAAGTAGAATTTGAATTTGACTTTTGGGTATATGTTTTAGTTAATAAAAAGACAATTCTTTAAAATGAGAATTATTTTGATTTAGAGCTTAATTCTTATATTTGAAGAGTTGATTGGAACGAAGGGATGCTCGACTCCTATGGGAGATGCAGGAAGGGTGAGACCCCGCAGGAACGAGGAGGCTCAGCTCATGCCCCATGGAAAGCGAGCATCCCGTAGTGGAAATCAACAAGAAATTCTTATTTAATTGACAACTTCTTTTTTTTTAAAAAGCATAAAGGACAATATCCAAAATGAATATTGTCCTCTTTTACTTATGCTTCAATTGTAAAAAATGAAGGCGATAATGTTTTAGGTGAGAAATAAACTAGCATCGCATAATTACCAGTTCTATATTCTCCAGTTAGTAAGAAATGTTCGATATCAAATGAAAGAGATTCAATCATTGTATGCTTATAAATTTCTTTTTCATTTAAATTAAGTGAAATAAAATCTGAACCTAAATATTCAGGATTTTCGATAATTCGTTTATAAAGATCCTTCGCAAAATCATGGTTTGTAACTTCGTCCCACCAAGGTTTACGCGGTTTATATTTATGATTTAGGTAATAATCAATTTTCATAATATCTTTAACAATCGTATCGTTTTTAATTTTATAATGAGTTAAAAACTCATTCAGACGCTTAAATAAATCTTCAAGCTGATGGCCGATTCTTGACCAACCGCGTTCTTCCCAATAAGAACCAAATAATTGGAAGAAATCAAATGGACTTTCAAACTCATTTTTAATTAAATATTCAATTGTACTATTTGTTCGATGGTCATTCCAATATTTTTCGAGAACGTCTTCAACTTGCTTAATTTTCACAATATCATCGAATGATAGTACATTATTACTTAATATTTCGTACGGGGCATAATCCATATAAACATAATCATGTTCATGCGCTCTTAATCGTACTCCAGTGCCTCTTAGCATTTTTAAAAACCCTAGTTGCAGCTCTTCTGGTCTTAAAGCAAAAACGTCATTGAATGTTTGTCGAAATGAATTGTAATCCTCTTCTGGTAAACCAGCAATTAAATCTAAATGCTGATCTATTTTTTCGCCATCTCGTACAAGTGTGACGGTTCTGCAAAGCTTTTCAAAGTTTTGTCTTCTCATAACTAGTTCGTTTGTAGCATCATTTGTAGATTGAACGCCTATTTCAAATCGGAATAAGCCTTTAGGAGCATTTTGATTTAAAAATTCGATGACTTCTGGTCGCATAATATCACCGGTAATTTCAAACTGGAATACTGTTCCTTCCACATGTTCGTCAATTAAAAATTGGAACATATCCATTGCATAACTACGACTGATGTTAAAAGTTCTGTCTACGAATTTAAATACTTTCGCTCCATTTGCCATAAGATAACGAATATCATCTTTGATAACCTCTCGATTAAAATATCGAACCCCAACTTCAATAGAAGATAAACAAAACTGGCAATTAAACGGGCAACCTCGGCTTGTTTCAATATATTGAATTCTTTTACTTAGAAATGGTAAATCTTCTTTAAATCGATAAGGCGATGGAATAGATGTTAAGTCTAATTTTTCTGTTTGTGGTTTAATGATATTTTTTCCTTCATCTCGATAACCAATGCCATTTATGGAAGTAAAATCATTTCCGTTTTCAATAGCTTTAATTAATTTCTTAACAGTAATTTCTCCTTCACCAATTGTAATGATGTCAATTTCCTTTACGCGATCTAACCAATAATTCACATCATAGCTTACTTCTGGTCCGCCAACAAAAATAATAACGGAAGGATCAATTTTTTTATACATACGGATGACTTCAATTGTTTGTTCGATATTCCAGATATAGCAGCTAAAACCAAGTATTTTCGGCTTACGTTTATATAAGTCTGTAATGATGTTAAGACTTGGGTCTTTAATCGTATATTCTGCAAGCTCTATATCATATTCAGGCTGAGCATACGCTTTAATGTATCGAATACCCAAATTAGTATGGATATATTTTGCATTTAATGTTGCTAAAACAATGTTCATTTATATACCTCGTTCTAAATTATTATCGATTTATTTTATCATAAAATATTGAGATTACTAAATTTTCAAAAGCGAAATAGAAAATGAATGAAGTAAAGAAGCAATACAAATATCAAATTACTTATTTATTAGGGGAGTTTAGTGCCTCTAGTATACTTTCCTCCTAAGTGATTTCGTCTAACTGAAACTTGCCAGATTTTATAGTAGATTTTCATCACCTTTTTTATAAAAAGACATATGATTTACTAAATACAAAAAAGTTTCCCTAGGGAAAGAAAGGAAAAGTAATATGAGTAAAAAAGTTTTATTTTTCACTTATTTGTGTAATAAAATAGGTGTGCTGTCAAATCAGGATGTAAAAAAAGTATTAAATCATTAATTACTATCAAAAATGGATAAAAGTTGTAGAAAATTTATGATTGTTCATTTACTTAGAACTATTGACAATGAAGACCGACACATGACATAATTTTATTAAATAGTATGAATAGTTTGAATTTTTAACGGTGTCCAAATAGATAGTCTAAATAAGTGGAGGTGTAAATATGAGTTTATTTTTAGAACAGTGGAAAAAGCTTGCGAATATTAAATGTGATTTGGCTAAAAGAGATTGGTTTTATGGTACGAGTGGAAATTTGTCTATGAAAATTTCAGACGATCCATTATTATTTCTTGTAACAGCGGATGAGAAGGATAAGAGAGCACGCTGTGATGAAGAATTTATAGTAGTTAATAATCTTGGTGAACCAGTATTTGATACGGTATTAAAACCATCACTTGAAACATTGGTTCATGCAAATATTTACGAAAAAACATCTGCTACTTGTGTGCTCCATGTACATACTGTAGATAATAATGTTATTTCTGAACTATTTGGTGATGAAGGGCAGGTAGAACTTGAAAATAATGAAATGGTTCATATATTAACAAGTTCTTATTTTGAAAATAAAATAATAGTTCCAATCATTGAGAATGCACAAGACATGGAAACTTTTAAACGTGCATACACTCCATTTTTAACAAAGGATTTTGGGGCTGTTCTTGTTAGAAATCACGGGATTACAGTTTGGGGAAGAAGTCCACTAGAAACGAAAAAGTGGCTAGAAGGAATTGAATTTTTAATAAGTTATAAAGTAAAACTAATGATGATTCAAGGTCATAAAATAAAAGCAGGCAACTAAATAGAAGAAAAAAAGCTAAAATTGTAGTGGTAAATAAATTCCATTACATTTTAGCTTTTTTATTTTATAATAAAAATATACTATTTTTTAAAAGTGATCATTTCTAGTTGGTTTTGCTAAATAAAATTTTTTTAGAGTATACTGTATTGAAAGAAAGTGCTCATTACTATTTGTAAAAAGCTACGTTTAAAAACTTTAGATAAAAGATACCGATAGAAACTCACTTAAATCAAAATTAATCATTTTAAGCAGGATTTAATAAAAAGTCGTCTAATTTATAAGTAAGAACGATAGAAAAAAGCGCTATTTCATAAAAAAAATAAACCTACTAGGTAATTTTGCTTAGTAGGTTTCATATTGTATCTATTTTAAATAATTTAGATAGAATGAATAATAGAAATTAATTCGATTATGAATGAAAAAGGTTTGTTAAAAAACATCCTGTAGAAGGGAATCAGTCTAATGAATGAATATCAACTCAGCCGTTTATTATTATCTATTTCATTAAAAAGGGAAGAAATGGTATTTTTTGCGGAAACTAAAGGGCTTAACGAACATTTGACCTTAAAGGCCAGTCAAGAATTGGACGAGTTAATTATTTCATACCAAAAAAAATTGCTATCGGAATTAAATAAGTCATTTTCATTGAAATAATCTTAAGTTTGATTAATAAGTGTAAAATAATAATATAGAATGAGTTATGTAAAAGAAATTGAAGGGGTTTTATTATGGAAGAGACAAATAGAAAAGATATAGAGCTATCTTTAAAGCTATTTATTGTTTTATCGCGAGCTCATAGAAAGATAAATGATTCTGCAAACAAATCAATTGCTAGTTTTAATTTAAATCCAACTGAATTTGCAGTGCTTGAGCTCTTGTATCATAAAGGAAATCAACCACTTCAACATATTGGAGAAAAAATATTAATTGCTAGTGGTAGTATTACTTATGTTGTAGATAAACTTGAAAAAAAAGGTCTAGTTTATCGAAATCCTTGTAGTGCAGATCGTCGTGTAATTTATGCAGAAATAACTGAAAGTGGAAATAAACTGATGGAAGAAATATTTCCAATGCACGAAGAATTTTTACATGAGCAAATGAGTGATCTATCTAATGAAGAAAAAAATTTCTTAATTCACTTATTGAAGAAAATTGGATACCATGGGTCTAACTAAAAAGCTCTCATTTGATGGGGCTTTTTTTACGTTGTTAAAAACTATCTTTTCTATTAATTACCGAATTTTCGTAAAAGGAGGTTTAATGAGGTTGATTTCCATTACAGGATGCTCGCTTTCCATGGGGCGAGACCTGAGCCTCCTCGGCAAGCCTGTGGGGTCTCATCCTTCCCGCTAATCCCATAGGAGTCGAGCATCCCTCCATTCCAATCAACTTATTCATCAAAAAAAGTCTACAATAAAAACCTAATCAAGTAGCCTTTACTTAGAGTAACTTAAACATAAGAATTTTTTTTTAAACCATTTTATAGGTCAATTTAGAACGAACTTTTATTTATAAACCAATCAAATGAACTTGTTATTCAAAAAATTAGATTATATTTTTAACTTCTGAAAAAAATCTTTCCTAGTATGTGTTGGAAAAATAAAATTGCTCGAACATATTAACATTTAATAAATTCTAATAGATTATCTAAAGTGCAAATTTAATCATCAATAATGTTCATATAATCTCCGTTTTCTCTATTCACCATTTCCAACACTCTTAAAAAGCTCTTATGTGATGGAGCTTTTTTATTTTCAAATTTAAATTTTTTATTAAACATCTATTTATGCTAGTGAAAACTAGTATCTCTGCAATTTTATAGGTAGATTCTAAGTGAATAATTTTTAAATTTTCAGAAATTTATTTAGATTTAGGTTTTTTTACAGGAAGATTTTATATATAATAGCAATATCACAAAAAATGGAGGGATTAACATGGGTTTTCAAGATTACCAGTATTCTAGACCAAATATTAAGAACTTTGGAGAACAGTTTAAACGTTCACTACAAAATTTTTATGATGCTTCAACGGTCTATGAACAAGAATTAGCAATGAATGAAATCAATGATTTAAGAAATGAATTTTCAACAATGGAAAATTTATGTGCAGTTCGCCATTCAGTTGATACAAACGATAAGTTTTATGAGGATGAGCAAGCATTTTTTGATGAGAACACTCCAATTGTTCAATCATATGGGCAACAATATTATAAAGCATTAATCGGTTCTCCGTTTAGAGAGCAACTTGAAGAAAAATATGGCCAGCAATTATTTGCTTTAGCTGAATGTGAAGTGAAAATTCTAAGTGAAGAAGTAATTCCGGATTTACAGGAAGAAAATAAACTAACGACTGAATACGCTAAGTTAGTAGCGGCTGCTAAACTTCCGTTTTATGGTGAAGTGAAAACGTTAGCACAAATTTCAGCACATTTTGAGGATAAAGATCGAGAGGTTAGAAAGACAGCTTACGATACATACTTTGGATACTTCTCGGAGAATCAAGATAAATTTGATGAGATTTACGATAAATTAGTAAAAATCCGAACTCGTATTGCAAACAAACTTGGTTTCTCAAACTTTATTGAACTTGGATATGCTCGTATGATGAGAACGGATTACGATGCAAATGATGTTAAGAAGTTTAGAGAGCAAGTTCTTGAAACAATTGTTCCAATTGCTACCGAATTAAGAGAACGACAAGCAAATCGAATCGGTGTAGAACAACTTTATTACTATGACGATAAATTCGAATTTGTAACTGGTAATGCAACACCAAAAGGTAATCCTGAATGGATTATTGAGAATGGTAAAAAAATGTATGATGAATTATCGAATGAAACAAGTGAATTTTTCAATTTTATGTTAAAAGAAAATTTACTAGACTTAGTTGCAAAGGAAGGAAAACAAGGTGGGGGATATTGTACTTATATTCCAAACTATAAAGCTCCTTTTATTTTCTCGAATTTCAATGGAACATCTGGTGACATTGACGTATTAACACATGAAGCTGGTCATGCATTCCAGGTTTATGAAAGTCGTAAATTTGAAACACCTGAGTATAACTGGCCAACTTTTGAGGCGTGTGAGATTCATTCAATGAGTATGGAATTTTTCACATGGCCTTGGCAAGAAGAATTCTTTAAGGAAGATACGCAAAAATATTATTTTACACATTTAAGTAGTGCAATTACATTTATTAGTTATGGTGTGGCAGTAGATGAATTCCAGCATGAAATCTACGCAAATCCAGACTTAACACCTGAGGAACGTCACGGACTTTGGAAGAGCATTGAAGAAAAGTATTTACCTCATCGAGCAAATGATGGAAATAGTTATTTAGAAAAGGGTGGTTTATGGCAAAGACAAGGGCATATTTACCAATCACCATTCTATTATATTGACTATACATTAGCTCAAATTTGTGCATTACAATTTTGGAATAAAATGCATGAAGACCGAAATTCAGCGTGGTCCGATTATGTTGGACTTTGCCAATTAGGGGGAAGTAAATCATTTTTAGGCTTAGTAAAAGAGGCTAAACTTGAATCTCCATTTAATGATGGCTGTATTGAACAAACACTAGAACCTGTTAGAAAATGGCTAGCAGGAGTTAACGATCAAAATTTATAAGGATTTACTCCGACTTTTTAAAAGTCGGAGTTTTT
This sequence comes from Bacillus sp. UNCCL81, assembly GCF_900112535.1. Classification (NCBI taxonomy): domain Bacteria; kingdom Bacillati; phylum Bacillota; class Bacilli; order Caryophanales; family Bacillaceae; genus Bacillus; species Bacillus sp. UNCCL81. The sequence continues at coordinate 267,344 of NZ_FOMF01000003.1, forward strand.
ATTTTGGCTAGAAATGATGAGGAAATGATTCTTTGGCCGATAAAGGACAATTAAAGATAAAAGCAAAAAGAGAAAGGATTAACCTTTCTCTCAGTGTGTAGACAAAGTACTTTAAACTTGATTTTCAGACTGATTGCAAGCGCTTGTCTTTCGAGGCACGAAGCCTGGTGAGGAGCGGAGTTACCCTAGACGGTAATGAGCACCGCAGACAGGCGAAGTAACGAAGAAAGCGAGCGTTTGTCAACAGTCTGAGAGAAAGGATTAACCTTTCTCTTCAAATTAATTATTAACTACTTTGGCAGTTTCCTCAGAATCAGTATGCTTTTTTGTTCTTTTGGTAAAGAACAATTCATATACAACCGGAATAAATACTAGTGTTAATAAGGTCGATGAAGTTAAACCACCAATTACTGTTATAGCTAATCCTTTCGAAATAAGTGTACCACTAGACTTTGTTAATGCTAAAGGTAATAAAGCAGCTATTGTCGCAAATGCGGTCATTAATATAGGTCTTAGACGTGTTTTACCTCCCTCGATAATCGCTTGGCGAAGAGGTAATCTTTTTCGTTCTATATTTTGGCCAATTCGATCGACTAGTACGATTGCATTTGTTGTCACAATCCCAATTAACATTAGTAAACCAATCATTACACTAATTGAAAGCGGTTCGCCTGCTAGGAATAGTGCAACGAATGAACCGATTGGTACAAATACCAATGCTGATAAAATAATAAATGGAATTCGAGCTTTTCCAAAAGTAATTAACATCGTTAAATAAACTAATCCGATTGCAACTCCCATCGCAACACCTAAGTCTTTAAATGTTTGTGTAGTATCATCACTACCGCCGCCACCTTTTAAAGTTACATCAGATGGTAAGTCTACATCTTTTTTCACATCATTGATTACTTCATTTGTTACTTTTGCAATGTCTTTTCCTTTTATTTGAGCAGAAACCTTCGCAAATACTTTGCCATCTAATTTTTGAATGGCAGAATATGTTTCAACGGCTTTAACTTCGGCTACATCTGATAATTTAATTGGTCGTAATTTACCAAGCAATTTAATATTTTTAATATCCTCTACGGATTGGAGTTCTTTATTATAAGTTAATTGCACATTTTGGTCTTTACCATCGATTTTTAATGTTCCCATATTGACAGGATTTGTTTGGTCTGCAACTAAACCTAAGATCATGCCAGCGGATAGACCGTTTTCAGATACTTTTTTCTCATCAACTGAAACAATAACTTGTTTTTGTTTTTCAGAGAAATTATTCGTAACATATTTTAAGTGATCATTCTTTTTCATATAATCTTCAACTTTTTTTGCACTTTCTTGAAGTGCAACTAAGTTATTAGAATATAAATTGATGTCAACATTATTATTTGATGGTGGACCACCAGAAGAGTTTTCTTGTAATCCTACTTTAGCACCTTGAACTTCTGAAGCTGCTACTTTCTCCATTTTACTTTTTGTATCTTTAATAAATTGATCAACATCTGCACTTTGTTTTAAATTAATAAAATAACTAGCTTTATTCTCAGTTTTTAGGCCAGTCATAAAGTCACGGCTACCAACACCAGTAGAAACTTCTTTCACTTGTTTCATATTTAAGAACATCTTTTCCATTTTTAATGAAACTTCATTTGTTTTTTCTAATGATGTAGAGGATGGCAGTTCTAATGAAGCAATGATTGATCGTGAAGATTCATTTGGAATAAATGTAAAACCAAGTCTACCTACTAAAGAGAAAGAACCTGCAAGTAATACAACAGCTAGTATAATGATAATCCATTTGCGATTTAATGATTTTTCAATCACTTTACCATACCAAACTTGAATTTTTTCTTCTTTTTCTTCAGGTGGTACTTTTTTAAATGCATAGCGACCTAAAATTGGAACGATCGTAATCGAAACTAACAATGAAGCAAGTAAAGAAAAAACAATTGTTAAAGCAAATGGTAGGAATATTTTACTAGTAAATCCACCTACAACACCTAAAGGTAAGAAAACGACAATTGTAGTAATAGTAGAAGATGTGACTGCTTTTAATATTTCTTTTGTTGAAGATAAAATTAAATTATTTGAAATGCCTTCTTTTGATTTACGTATTCTTCGGAAAATATTTTCAATTACAACGATACTATCGTCCACTACGCGCCCTACTGCAACTGCCATACCACCTAGGGTCATAATATTTAATGTTATATCTAATTTAAGCAAGAAAATCGATGTAATTAATAATGATAAAGGTATCGATATAATAGCAATAAATGTAGCTCTGAAATTACGTAAGAAAATCAATACTGCTAAAGAGGCGAATAATGCGCCTAATAAACCTTCTTTAATTAAAGATTCAACGGATGACTTTACGCCTTCAGCAGAACTATAACCCACTTTATATGAAATTTCATTTTTGTACTTATCTAATACGTTAATTACTTTGTCAGCTACTTCAACTGTATTTGCATCTTGCTTCTTCGTTATTGCCATTGAAATAGCATCATTTTCGTTATAACGAATTAATTCATCTTTCGAATCTACTGATTCAATTTTAGCGATTTCTCCTAATGAAACTTTCGGAGTTTGAGCATTTTGATTTTGCGCGGTAGAAGTAAAAGATGCAGGCTGTAATTCTAAATCCTTTAGTTTTTGCAGTGTATCTAATTTTTCTTCGACCCGAATTGGAATTTTAATATCGCCATCAGTTATTTTTCCAGCAGGGAAGGATAGGAATTTTGCATTAATTTGATCTTTTATACTTGATAAAGAAAGCCCAAAATTTGCAACTTTTTGCTTATCAACTTCGATTAATAGGGAAGTAGTTTTTCCTCCACCTATCGAAACGCTGTTTACACCTTCAATTTTATTTAAAGCTGGTACGATTTCGTCATTTAAAGTTTTTTCGATATTTGAACCATCTTTTGAAAACATAGAGAGATAATAAATAGGGAATGATCCAAACGAAAAACGGTCTACCTTTGTTGTTACATTTTCAGGTAATCCAGCATCCTTTAATGTTGTATTTATTTGTTGTTCAACCTTATCCATATCCGTATTAAATGGAAATTCTAAATTAATAACAGAAACGCTTTCGAAAGAAGAACTTGAAAGTGTCTTTATACCTTCGATTGATTTAAATGAATTTTCAAGTTTTGTTGTAATCTGCTCATTTATATCATCTGGTGCTGTACCAGGATAAACAACTTGAACAGAGATTGCTGGAAATTCGATATTTGGAAGCTCTTCAACTTTTAATTTTGAATAAGAATATAATCCTCCAAATATTAATAAAAACGAAATAATAAATATTGCTACAGAGTTTTTTAAACTAAATTTAGTTAAAAAGTTCATTAACTACCTTCCTTTCTATAGATCGTGATAAAGTGATAAATATGTATAGTGTGAATTTTCAATCTTTTGATGGCGTTTTTTCTCTCATTCAAGATAAAGCTCTTAAAATTTTATACGATTTTCTTCCTCAATCCTTCTAAAAATAATTAACATAGATTTTCATTTTTTGTGAAATGATAAGATGGCAAGAAATGATTAATTTTAGGAGGTATGAAAATGACAAAATCAAAAAAAGAAAAGGAACGATTTTGGAATGAAAGAAAGTCGAACCATCAGCCACATGATAAAGTAAAATCGTTTAAAGAATTGGACAAAGAAACAAAATAGCCATCTCCTTTACTAAAGAGTGAATGGTACAAGATTTTTTTCGTAAAGATCACTTATCACATTTTCATTTGTAATCATAAAAAAAAGTCCCGTGATATACACGGGACCTGAGACTGATTTGGTAAAAAATTCTAATGAAATTTTAATAGAATCGAAATCTATGTAGTTCGAACCTTTTAAAATATGAATATAAGCAGAATCTACTATTTTTAAACTATTCTGCTGTTCTTACTATTTTATAATTTTTATGGTTTACGACTGTTAGCGGTTCCATTTCTAAATCTCTGAAGTTTTCCATTATGGATATGTCAACAATGACAGAATTTTTATTAACTTTTTGTACTCTACCTTTCAACCCCTGTTTAAACTCAATGATATTTCCTGCTTCTGCAATTTTCATGAGCGTATCTCCTAACAAAGTTTTGACTTGACACCTTCTATAATGCATGAAAACGGTTTAAAGGTAAAGAGAAAATTTAAATTTTTTTACAATTTTGTCTTTTTTCATAAGAAATTATGTTTAAAAACCTTTTGAAAGGCAAAAATGGTTGTAGCACTTTCAGGAGGTTAGTTTGTTGAAAGAATGGTTTGATGAGTTTGAAGTAGAAATTTCAAATGAAATTAAAAATTTGGTTAGTAGTAATACGCTTATAGGTGATCCGATTTTATTTTTTGAAAACATTATTTTAGTACCATTTTTTGAAATGATTTTAGCGCTAGGCGAAGCTCATTCATCATACGAGTTTGCGAGTATTGGAACAGGAATAGAAGTAATTCCTAAAGCATTTTTAGTTTTAAAAGATGGAAAAAGTGAAGTAATTTTAGTAAATAATAAAAATATGAATTTAGCTGTTACAGAAAAAATTCTTGATTTAACGATTTAGTTTCCATTAAGTACATTCTTTGTTAATGTTAGGATTGAAGTTTATTTCTTGTAGCAATCAAAAAAACGATCAAAATAATAAAGGGTGATTATATGGAACAAAATGAATTTATCAATTTGATTGATCAGTTAGTTAAAGGTGAGATTTCAGAAATTAGCGTTACAAAAGATGATTTTTTAGCATTTAGACAAATAATCGTTAATCGAGATGACTTTAAGCACTTCCGTGGAATCGCTCAGCATGGAGGCCATGTAATTTATACTTACTTAGAAGAAGCGAGAAGTTAACTGTATTTATTAAAATCTAAAGTCAAAATAATATTATTTTAATCGTGTACTCATTAAAAGTTTGCGAAAAAAAAAAGTTTTTTTAGCTTTTTTTCTTATTTCGCAAGGTGTTAATGAGTACTTTTTTTGTGAAAATGTTATGACCTCATTTGACAAAAAAATCGTTTTACACTTTATTGCACTCTTCTCCATAATTTGTTAAATTTCATATATTGTTTTATTTCGAGACATATTGTCGAAATGTTTATTTTTTAAATTCAGTACCTATATGTTGTGTTTGTTCTAAAAAGGTAATACAATATGTAGGTATATAATATAAGTATTTTCAATATTCTTACATATTAACGAGGGTGATAATATGGTGATAGTTTACAGTTCAATGACTGGCAATGTTAAGCGATTTGTCAATAAAGTTAGAATGCCGTCAATCCAAATAAAAGATGGACTAAAAATTGAAGTACCGTATATTCTCGTAACCTATACTACAGGATTTGGTAACGTACCTGAAAACGTAAGTACTTTTTTGAAGAGTAATTCGAAGTATTTAAAAGCAGTCAGTGCAAGTGGTAATAAAAACTGGGGAGATTCTTTTGCAGCAAGTGCAGATAAAATAGCATCAGACTATCAAGTTCCAGTGTTATCAAAGTTTGAACTGTCAGGGACAAGTCGAGATGTACAATATTTTATTGAGGGAGTGGAAAAGCTTGAGACATATTGAGCTGAATAATGAATTGACGATTAAAAAAGATGGTTTTTTTGATCTCGCAAAAGATAAAGAAGCGCTTCTTTGTTTCTTAAAAGAAGTTGAAGATAAAAAGATTCAGTTTTCTTCTTTAAAAGAACGCTTAAACTATATGATTCAAGAAAACTACTATTATAATGTTGAGATGGATTACTCCTTTGATGAAATAGAAAAATTATATGAGTTAGTATACAATGCAGGTTTCACTTTTCAATCATATATGGCCGCATCAAAGTTCTTTAAAGATTACGCATTAAAAACAAATGATGGAAAGAATTACTTAGAAGGTTATGAAGATCGAATTGCGATCGTTGCACTATATTTAGGAAGAGGCAATATTGAAAAAGCATTGAAATTAGCAAAAATGATGATTCAACAAAACTATCAGCCTGCTACTCCAACTTTCTTAAATGCTGGAAGAAGTAGAAGAGGCGAATTGGTGTCATGTTTCTTATTAGAAATGGACGATAGTTTAAATTCAATAGGATTTCAAATTAATACAGCAATGCAATTGTCAAAAATCGGCGGTGGTGTTGCACTAAATCTATCAAAACTTAGAGCACGTGGAGAGCAAATTAAAGAAATTGATAACGCTGCAAGTGGTGTTGTTCCTGTTATGAAGCTATTAGAAGATTCATTTTCATATGCTAACCAGCTTGGACAACGTAAAGGTGCTGGTGCATCATATTTAAATATTTTCCACTGGGACGTAGTTGAATTTCTTGATACAAAAAAAATCAATGCCGATGAGAAGAGTAGAATTCAATCACTATCAATCGGTTTAATTGTTCCAAATAAATTCTTTGAACTAGCAGAAAAAAATGAACCATTCTATGTATTCGCACCATATACAGTGTATAAAGAATATGGAATTCATTTAGATGATTTTGATATAGATGAAAGATATGAAGAATTATTAAATAATGAGCGAGTTAAAAAGAAAAAACTAGATTTAAGTGCACGTGATCTTTTAGTAAAAATTGCTGCGATTCAGTTAGAATCTGGTTATCCATATTTAATGTATAAAAGTAATGCTAATAAGCAACATGCATTAAAGGATATTGGCGAAATTAAAATGTCTAATTTGTGTACAGAAATTTTTCAACTACAAGAAACATCAGTCATCAATAACTATGGTGAAGAAGATCAAATCAAACGTGATGTCAATTGTAATTTAGGATCATTAAATATCGTAAACGTAATGGAAAATAAAGCGATCAGAGAATCTGTACATGTTGGAATTGAGGCATTAACAGCTGTAACAGATATGACGGAAATAGAGAATGCACCTACAGTGAAAAAGGCAAATGAAGAACTTCATTCGGTTGGTCTAGGTGCAATGAATTTGCATGGATTTTTAGCGAAAAATGGAATTTCATATGAAAGTGTTGAGGCTAAAGATTTTGCGAATACATTCTTTATGATGGTAAACTTTTATTCTATTGAAAAAAGTATGCTAATCGCTAAAGAAACTGGTAAAACATTTAAGGATTTTGAAAAGAGTGAATATGCTAAAGGTACTTATTTTGAAAAGTATACTTCAAAATCATTTGAACCTAAAACAGATAAGGTAAAGGAATTATTTAATGGGATCTATATCCCGAATGAATTTGACTGGGTTACATTAAGTAAGCAAGTACAAGCGTATGGATTATATAACAGCTATCGTTTAGCAATCGCGCCTACACAATCGATTAGCTACATTCAAAATGCTACTTCATCGGTGATGCCGATTGTAAATGTGATTGAATCTAGAACGTACGCAAATTCAACAACTTATTATCCGATGCCATATTTATCAAAAAATAGTTTCTGGTATTATAAATCAGCTTATGATATTAACCAATTTAAGTTAATCGACTTAATTGCTGAAATTCAGCAACATGTCGATCAAGGTATTAGTACAATCCTTTATGTAAACAGTGATATCTCAACGCGAGAGCTTGCTAGATACTATATTTATGCTAATAAAAAAGGATTAAAGAGTTTATATTACACACGTACTCGTAAATTAAGTGTTGAAGAATGTATTAGTTGTTCAGTATAAAAAGTAGTATTGGACTTTAGTATAGAAGGAGTTCAATAGTCTAAATTGAAATCTAAAATAAATTACTTAATGATCTAAAATGAAAAGCTCGAATATAGAATGCATTATGCATATTGTTCTATATCATCGAGCTTTCTTTATGATTAGGGGGAAATATGAATGAAAGCTGTTAACTGGAATAAAAAAGAAGATGATTTTAGTTTAGTGTTTTGGAAGCAAAATCTATCGCAGTTTTGGACTGAAGAAGAAATTGTCGTTTCATCTGATAAAAATACTTGGAATACATTATCAAAAGAGGAACAATCAGCATTTAAAAAGGTTTTAGGTGGTCTAACATTATTAGATACAAAGCAAGGCGGGGAAGGTATGCCTTTAATCTTAGTTCATCTTAAAAATTTACAAGCAAAAAGTGTACTAGCTTTCATGGGTGCGATGGAAGAAGTACATGCGAAAAGCTATTCGCATATTTTTACAACTCTTGCTACAGAAGATGAAATTGAAGATTTATTTAAATGGGTGGACAAGCATCCAATTTTAACTAAAAAATCGGAATTAATTTCTTCATATTATTTAAATTTATTAAAGCGTGATGTTTCGGATGAAGAGTTATACATGGCAATGGTTGCAAGTGTATTTTTAGAAAGTTACTTATTTTATAGTGGGTTTTTCTTCCCATTATACTTAGCCGGTCAAGGGAAAATGACTGCTAGTGGTGAGATTATTAATCTAATTTTACGAGATGAAAGTATTCACGGTGTATTTGTAGGACTATTAGCACAACAAATATATGACCAATTTACTGATGAACAAAAAACTCGACTTTACAATGAAACAATGTCATTATTAGTTCAATTATATGAAATTGAGTTACAATATACAGAAGAAATTTATTCTCCAATAGGTTTAGTAGATGAAGTTAATAAGTTTATTCGATATAATGCAAACAAAGCGTTAATGAACTTAGGTTTTGATTATTATTTTGATGAAGAAGATATCAATCCAATTGTTTTAAATGGTTTAAAAACGGATACTAAAAATCATGATTTCTTTTCTGTTAAAGGTAATGGGTATGTAAAAGCAGTTACAGTGGAAAAATTAACAGATGAGGATTTTGTCTTTGAATTTTAAATGTAAGGAAGTATGTAAATGAAAGCACTTGTTTTTAGAGAATTTGGTCAATCAGACGTATTAAAATACGAAGAAATAGCAACACCTAAAATTTCAAAAGATGAAGTATTAGTTGAAATGAAGGCTGTAGGTGTTAATTTCGCAGATATCTATCGTCGTAAAGGAAATTATCATTTAGCAGGCGATCCTCCATATATTTTAGGGTATGAAGGCTCTGGAATTATTACCGAAGTCGGTTCGGATGTAACGGACTATAAAGTAGGAGATCGCGTAGCGTTTGCAGATGTTCCTTTTTCAAATGCAGAATATGTAGCTGCAAAGGAATCTCATATTGTTCCAATTCCAGATGAAATTAATTTTGAAATTGCGGCGTCAATTATGCTACAAGGGTTAACTGCACATTATTTAATTAATGATAGTTATAAAATAAAATCAGGTGATGTTGCACTTGTTCATGCAGTCGCAGGTGGTGTTGGTCAATTATTGACTCAAATGATTCTTTTAAAAGGTGGAGAGGTAATCGGATTAACTTCATCACAAGAAAAAAGGGAAAAAGCTTTATCAATCGGTGCGAAAGAAGTATTTTTATATACTGATAATTGGGTTTCACAAATAAAAGAGTTTACAAAAGAAAAAAATGGTGTAGATGTTGTATATGAATCAGTAGGATCGACAATAATGGATAGCTTTGAAGCAACAAAAGTTCACGGTACAGTTGTATTTTATGGAATGGCTGGAGGGGATCCAGTTCATATTGATCCTAGAATGCTAATGGATACTTCAAAAACACTAACTGGTGGAGACTTGTGGAATGTTCTAATTTCAAAAGAAGAGAGACTACGTAGAAGTAATGAGCTATTTAATTGGATCGCAACTAAACAATTAATCGTACAACAACCTACTGTGTTTCCTTTAAAAGATGGTAAGCTTGCTCATGATCTATTAGAAAGTAGAAAATCAACTGGGAAAATCATATTATCTGTTTAATAAAAAGACCAAAACTTTGATGTTTTGGTCTTTTTCACGCTGTTGAAAAACAACTTTGTCAATTAAATTACCAAATTTTCGTAAAAGGAGTAAAGTGATGTTGATTTCCACTACAGGATACTCGCTTCCATGGGGCGAGATTCTTTAGCCTCCTCGGCAAGTCTGCGGGGTCTTTAGCCTTCCCGCTAATCCCATAGGAGTCGAGCACCCCTCCGTTCCAATCAACTTATTCATCAAAAAAAAGTCTAATATAAATTCTAATCAAATAGCCTTTACTTAGAGTAAACTACCAGTTGTTTTATTAAACAGTTAGTAGGTCAATTACTATCGAACATAACTTATTTGAACCTGGTTTTTCTAACAATTAGCCTTAAATATCTTTCCTTCTCAAGAATGAACAATTACAATTATTGGTTGATATTATAAAACTGCTTAAACATATTAGCATTAAAAACCATTAATAGAGCATTTCTCGTTAAATAAATTTTGATTTACCATCCGTTTTACCAATTAATCATTTTATATTTCAACACTCTGAAAAAAATTATTTAATTGGTAATATAATTGTAAAAGTAGTTCCATTATTATCGCTCTTTACGCATATAGTACCGTTATGATTTTGGATTAGTTTTTTAGTTAAAGGTAAACCTAGTCCAGTACCTTCATCTTTAGTTGAGAAGAACGGATCAAATATATATGGTAAATCGGAAGGTGGAATTCCTGATCCATCATCTTTTAATGCGATATAAATAAAATCCTTATCAATATAAGTTGAAATGATAATTGTAAGCAGACCATCTTTTTTTGCATCTAATGCATTATGAAATAAATTTAAAATAACTTGTACAAGTTGGTTTTTATCAAAGAAAATATGTGCTCCTATTAATTCCTCAGATAGGTAGTATTCAATATTAACATTATTTAAAACAGTCTCGCTAAATAATAGTTGTTTTATGTGATTCGATAAAAAATCATTGATATTAATAGGCTCTGGTTTATAGTTGGCATTCTTTGTAATCGATAAAAAGTCAGTAATGATTCCATTTGCTCTATCTAATTCTGGAATCAATAAATCATTAAACAATTGTTTATATTGAGGTGGAGCTTCTTCTTGCAAGAATTGTAAATAACCTCTAACAGTTGTAAGTGGATTGCGGACTTCATGGGCTATACCTGCAGCAATTCTACCTGACATTGCTAGCTTTTCAGAATCCCTTGCCTCGTTTAAATTATGAAATACACCAATTACTCTTGAAATTTCTCCATTAATATCACGAATGATGCGGGTATTGATAATGCCATAGTTAATATTTAAAATTTCCTTATTATAAAATTCTTCACCTGAATAAAGTGTTTGTAGTAAACAAATGTCTTTATCGTCTATTTTTAATAAATTTCTAATATGCCGTCCGATTAATTCGTATTTAGTAATTTTAAAATCAATTGCAACTTGTTGGTTATATAGCGTGATGATCCCATCTTTATCGATAAATACTATGTGATGCGGTAAAGCATCGTAGATGGATTGCAAAGTTCTTCGACTATTAGATAAAAAGTTAGAGAATTTAGTATGTAATGGAATTGTTTCATTATTTGTATTACATAAACTTGTATTTCTAGTTAAATGATTTGAATTGGATAATTCACGAGTTTCATTTGAAAATATAGATCCGGAAGTTATTGAATTTAAAATTGTTTCATACGATTTTACTTTTTCTTCAAGCTCGGTTATTTTATTCTTTAATTCTTGTACTGTCTCGATAATCATTTACACTATACTCCAATTTCTACTAAAATAAGATTATACTGTAGTCATTATATCAAACTAATTCGTTTATTTTAATGAAAATTAGAAATAATTAATTAGTAATGAAAGAACTAGTGGGAGAGAAGTATGGAAATAAAAATTGGAGTTACTGGGTGGGGCGATCATGATAGTTTATACCCAGATCGGATTCACTCTTCAAAAAAATTGAGACAATATTGTATGCATTTTCCAATTGTTGAAATTGATTCTTCCTATTATAGTATTATGCCACAATCAAACTATCAAAAATGGGTAAATCAAACAATAGCTGACTTTTCATTTATCGTTAAAGCGTATGGTGGAATCACAGGCCATTCAAGGCAAAACTATTCTAAAGAGGAACAAATTTTACTGTTGACGCCATTTTTGGAATCAATCCAGCCTTTAATTGAAGCGAATAAATTAAAAGGTATATTATTTCAGTTTCCACCATGGTTTAATTGTAAAAAAGAAAATGTTGAATTATTAAGAACTTTGAAAAGTAAACTAAAAGGTCTTCCTGCAATTTTAGAATTTCGTAATCAGACATGGTTCTATCCTACGTTTTATGAGCAAACGTTGAAGTTTATGGAGGATGAAGGATGGATTCATTCAATTTGTGATGAGCCACAAGCGGGTAATGGAAGTATACCTATCGTATTACATCCTACGAATCCAAATTTAACTTTAATCCGTTTCCATGGTCGAAATGAATACGGATGGAATCATAATGGACAAGATAATTGGCGTGAAGTACGTTATTTATATCGATATAATGAAGAAGAATTATACGAATGGGTAGAACGAATTGAACAGTTATCAAAAAACACAAAAGAAATTTGTATACTGTTTAATAATAACTCTGGTGGAGATGCAGCGGATAATGCTAAACAATTAATGAAGCTGCTAGGTATTGAATTTGGACCATCCTCAACCGAGCAGCTTGAATTATTTTAATTAGATTTTCGTAAAAGAGTTATGCAGCAAACATTAATAAGTAGGAATGCAACAAATGCCAACATTGGAATTGTAATGAATCCAAACCAATTTAAATAATCGCCAGTACAAGGGACCGGACCACACTGGGTTGCTGTTTCCTTCAGTGCAGGAACTTTTTGAATTAAAATATGATAGATTGAAATACACATACCTATTAATGATAAAGGTAAAACATAAATAACATCTTTTATTTTATTTTTATAAAAAGCGATTCCTAATATAAAAACGATTGGGTACATAAAAATTCGCTGATACCAGCATAATGAACAAGGTGTCCAATGATTAATTACTGAAAATGATAAACTACCTAGTGTTGCAATAATACTTACAATCCAGGTGAAAAATAAAATTGATTGCTGTTTCTTCATTCCTTACCATCCTTAATTTGATTTTCGATATAGCTATTGTACCTTTGAATGGAGGAAAAGTGGTATTAAAACGTCGTTTGGTCACTAATTTTTTAGAAATTTAAATTTTAGGTATTAAAGAGCCCGGAAAGAGAATATTCTGGGCTTTTTTTATTTTGATAAAAAGTATATTTTAAAAGCTAAAAAACCTGAGATCATAATCCCAGGTTTTTTTAAATCTATTGAGCGATTGCTGCATCTAATGCGATGACAATCATGTCATTAAAAGTAGTTTGTCTTTCCTGTGCAGATGTTTCTTCACCAGTGAAGATATGATCACTTACAGTTAAAACAGTAAGTGCATCTACATTATGTTTTGCTGCGATTGTGTATAATGCAGTAGTTTCCATTTCTACAGCAAGAACTCCATAATTAGCTAATTTTTCATACATGTCCATATTATCTCGATAGAAAAGATCTGAAGTTAAAATATTTCCTACTTTAACATTTAACCCTTTATTCACTGCACCATCATACGCTTTCTTTAATAAATCAAAGCTAGCACATGGAGAATAATCGAAACCAGGGAATGTTTGACGATTCATATTTGAATCTGTACAAGTCGTCATCGCAATAATGACATCACGAATTTTTACATCTTTTTGAAGTCCACCACATGTACCAACGCGTATCAAAGTTTTTACACCATAACTATTAATCAGTTCATTTACATAAATACCGATTGAAGGTACTCCCATTCCAGTACCTTGAACGGAAATTTTTTGGCCTTTATATGTACCAGTAAATCCAAGCATTCCACGTACATCATTATAACAAACAACATCCTCTAAAAATGTTTCCGCGATATATTTTGCTCTTAATGGGTCCCCAGGTAATAGAATTTTATCAGCAATTGCACCTTGTTCGGCACCAATATGTATACTCATTTAATGTTCCTCCTTAAAACTATGTGTAAATAGCCCATCCATTATCAGTATGTTAGTTTCTACATTTAAATAAAAAACATTCTTATTTGTATGCTACTTAAAGGAAAAAGTAAGATGGACGTAGTACATATTAAATATAGAAATATTCATAGACAAAATTAACCAATACAGATAATTCATGGCGAATTTTAATTATTGCACAGGTGATAAAATAATGAAAGAGTTTACAATTAAATTCCAGCTTTCTTAAAATAACTAAAAATAATTAATTATAACTAGTTAAGGGAGAATGATCTATGAAATCTCGTTTTATAGCAGCTCTATGTATAGCTATATTAATTATTCTATTAATTAGCAATCGCCTAGTTAATCATAGTATATTATCAAGTGGTAGCCAGGTTAGCCAACTAAAAGTTCAAAAGGTAAAATGGAATCTTACGACTAAAAAAAAATCACAAGAAGTAACCGTAACCTCTAGAACTTTGAATGTGTTACAACGTGAAAAAATCAGGATATTTATTACGACAGATCAATTAAAATCTTATAAAGTCATTGAACCAGTATATAATGGAAGTAATCAATTTACATTTAAATATTCCTTTAAGAAAGACACTCCATATTATGTTAGTATATTTTTAAATAACCAAACGCTTGATACAAAAATTTTCCAAAAACAAAAGGACAGAAAAGAAGAAGTTTTTCCGACAGCTATTTTAACGAAAAAGACCGATGATTATAGAGTATCCCTACTATATACTTCAATTCTTCCAAAAACTAAGAGTAAAATTACCTTTGATTTTGATCAATTTAGTAAACGTTCTAAATTTACAGATCAGCAATTTTATATTATGAATGAAGAAGGAACATATTTTAAGTTAATTCGTAATTCTAATAATCATTCAAAAGTAAACTATGAACTTGATTTACCTGAAGCAGGTATGTATAAAATATTTTATGAATTTAAATTAAATGACGAGCAAAAATCATTTGATTTTATTTTAGACGTAAAAGACAAAGACAGCTAAGGAGTTGGAAATGCATAATTTATTAATGAATTCAAAAGTATTAGTTTTTGATTTAGATGGTACTTTGTATGATGGTACTGAGCACTACGATTACTATGCGAAATTATTAACTAATGAAATAAGTTCAGAAAAGCGTGATTCTTTTTTAAAGGATTATAAAAAAATAAAAGATTATGACCATGCATTAACAATTGGAAAAATTTATGACTCAGAAAAAGATTTAATCATATCGTTAGATCCAATTACATTAAAGCCAATACAAGTATTTACATGGGAAGGGCAGCTACTTTCTAAAGACGAACTTCCAGAGAATTATCTTGAAAAGATTAATTATGAATTACCATATATCCCAGTAGGTGATGGTTGGTGGATTCCTTTAGTAGCAAGTTATCACTACGGTGCAAGAGACGTATATCACTGTTATGATAAAACAAAAGAATATATGGCAACAAAAGAGTTTAATATTCCATATATAAGAGGATTAAAAGAGGCTTTAGAAAAAGTTAAGGATTCAAAAAAATTAGTATTGTTAACGAACTCTGATCGAGAAGATGTAACTAGATTATTGAAGTTACTTAATTTAAATGATTTATTTCATCTAGAAATTACGGATGGTAAGAAGCCATTAGAAACAGAAAACCATTTTAAAAATATCATGAATAAGTTCAATGTTATGCCACATGAAATTGTATCAATCGGTGATAATTTCATTAATGAAATTTCACCTGCTTTAAAATTAGGTATGCACGGAGTTTATATTACAAATCAAACGACTATACAAGTTAGTGACTCCTTATTAGTAGTAAAAAAGCTAGAGGAAGTATTTGAGTAACTAAAAAAAACTGTAAGCGAAAAATTGCTTACAGTTTTTTGTTTGCATTGGACTGAATTTTAACACTGATTTGAATCACAATTTCAATTTGAAGTATACTCAATATCCAACTTATTTTTATGTGCATCATACATACTTTTGAAATGGCTATGAGAAAATATTGTTAGGAGGAAGTGTGAATGAACAAAAATCGAAAACGATACTCTCTCATATTTTCTATCTTTATTTTTTTTACTGCTTTTTTTAGTAATAACTTAAATAGTGAAGCAAGAACAACAAATTACGGCTATATTACTCACCCGTTATTAATTTATTTTTTTGATGTAGGTCAAGGAGATAGCATGGTTATGATTTTACCCAATGGTAAGACTGTACTGATCGATGGAGGAGATGTTGAACATGGAGGAGTCGTTATAAAAAAACTGAGACGACTACATATAAATGCGATAGATCTATTAGTCAGTACGCATCCAGATATCGATCATATTGGTGGGTTATTAAAAGTAATGAATAAAGTTAAGGTAACAAAAATATTGGATAGTGGAAAAAAATATAATTCACATTCTTATTATTTATATAAGAAAGAAGCGTACCAGAAGAATATTCCAATTAGTATCGCAAGGTTAAATGAAAAAGTAATGCTTGACCCTAATGTAGATATTACGGTTTTAAATAGCGGGAAAAAAACGTATACAAATAATAACAGTTCAATTGTATTGAAGGTTAAATATAATGACATTTCAATTTTATTAACTGGTGATATTGAAAGACAAACTGAAAAAAGATTAATTAAAAATGAGAATATCAATGCTCAAGTACTAAAAATTCCGCATCATGGATCATCAACATCAACTTCAGAAGCGTTTTTATTTGCTGTAAATCCTACAGTCGCAATCCTTTCATATGATAAATTTAACTTATTTGGTCATCCACATCGGTCAGTAATGAAGAGGTTAAATCACCTAGGAATTAAACAATATACAACGGACCAATACGGAGATATCGAATTATCAACAAATGGTCATAGTTTATATATTGAAAAAGAAGAAGTATTGGTAGATCCTTGAAGGACAGGAACCAATACTTCTTTATTTGTGACGTTTTTGTTAATTGTTCATAAGTAGTATAGACAACTAGGAGTATATATCATAAAATAGTTATGAAGAAATCAAGGTACTTATATAAATGAATGTGAAAGATGATTAAGTAAACACTACTTTCTATATTAGGGGTATTGGCGAAGACTTCTTAAGCAAAGGAAAGAGGAGAGTAAATGAAATCAATTATTAATGTAAAAATTTATACAGGTACAGAAGTAATTGAAGATGGTTATATTCGATACGATGAAAAAATTTCTTCTGTTGGTCATATGAATGGTTATGAAAATGCAGGTGAAGAAATAATTGAAGGAAAAGGAACAGTTATTATTCCTGGAATGATTGATGTCCATATTCATGGAGCATATGATGTCGATGCAATGGATGCTGATCCAAACTCAATGGTAACGATGAGTAAAGAAATGATGAAGGAAGGGGTAACAACATTCTTCCCGACTACAATGACACAATCTAAAGAAAATATTAAAAATGCTTTAAAGTCTTTAAACGAGGCTAAAAAACTTGGTGCTCACTTTGAATATATTCATTTAGAAGGACCGTTTGTTAATAAAAATAAAGCTGGAGCACAGCCTTTAGAATACATTATTAATCCCGACGTTGAACTATTCAAAGAATGGCAAGAAGCTTCTGGTGGATTAATCAAATTAGTTACTTATGCACCTGAGGTTGAAGGTGCAAAAGAGTTAGAAAAAGAGCTAGAACGCACAAACGTAGTTGGCACAGTAGGTCACTCTGATGCAATCCGTTCAGATTTTGAAGGTAGAAATATATTCCACGCGACACATTTATACAACCAAATGAGGCCAATGCATCATCGTGAAGCAGGAACAGTTGGACATGTATTACTTGATGACCGAGTAATGGTAGAAATGATACCTGATGGAATTCATATTCATCCTGATATGGTAAAACTTGCTTATCGCCTAAAAGGTGCTAAAAAAATAAGTGTAATTACTGATGCGATGAGAGCAAAAGGGTTAGAAGACGGCAAATATGAATTAGGTGGACAACCTGTTTTTGTGAAAAATAAAAGTGCAAGATTAGAAGACGGAACGCTAGCGGGTAGTATTTTGAAAATGGATGATGCATTCAGAAATATTATGGCATTTACTGGCTGTAGTCCTGAAGAAGCAGTACAAATGACATCAATAAACCAAGCTGAAGAGTTTGGTCTTAAGCATAAGGGTGTATTAGAACCAGGTAAAGACGCTGATTTTGTGCAAATGACTCCGGATTTCTTCGTTATTGATACAACTAGACAAGGTAAAAATATGAATGAGGTGACTTTATGAACGTAATCGTAGTAAAAAATGCAGAAGAAATTTCAAAAGTAGCATATGAAAAAATGGTAAAGGCATTTGAAGGAAAAGCGGAATTCACATTAGGATTAGCTACAGGTGGATCTCCACTAGGTATTTATGAACTTTTCCGTATTCATAAACCAGAAGTGTCAAACGTCATTACTGTAAATCTGGACGAATATGTTGGACTTGCTGAAGATGATCAAACAAGCTACCACACTTACATGGCAGAACAACTTTTTAACCATTTAAATTTTAAAGAAAACCATTTACCAAATGGAAATACAAAAAATTTAGAAGAAGCTTGTAAAAATTATGAGGAATTACTACAAAAGCATCCTGTAGATTTACAACTTTTAGGAATTGGTGAGAATGGTCATATTGCATTTAATGAGCCTGGTACACCATTCGATACACCTACTCATATTGTAGAGCTTACTGAATCAACTCGTAACGCAAATAAAATTTATTTTGAGAACGAAGAAGATGTCCCAACACATGCAGTAACGATGGGAATTGGTTCTATTATGAGAGCGAAAGAAATTATTTTAGTAGCTTCAGGCATCAAAAAGGCTGAAGCAGTTAAGGAAATGTTAAATGGAAAATTAGATATTAACTGTCCTGCTACTGCACTCCAAAACCACAACAATGTTACGATTGTTGTTGATGAAGAAGCATACTCACTTTGTAATAAATAATGTTAAAACTAGATAAAAATTCACCGTTACCGATTTATTTTCAAATACAAGAGATTTTAAAGCTTAAAATTAACTCAGGAGAATGGAAGCCTGGTGAGCGAATTCCCTCTGAGCAAACATTGAGTGAGATGTTAAATGTAAGCAGGATGACAATAAGACAAGCATTAAATAATCTTGTAAAGGAATCATTAATAAGTCGGAAACGTGGAATTGGGACGTTTGTATCGGTAAAAGATGGGATTGAAGTTGAGGAATCACTAAAATCATTAAGGAGTTTTTCTGAGGATATAACATCCATAGGATTGACCCCTACAAATAAACTACTTGGCTTTTCTACGATTGAAGCTGATGAATATTTGTCCGAAGTGTTATCAATTGAAAGTGGTTCTGAAATTTTTAAAATTGAGAGATGTCGTTTAGCAAATGATCATCCAATTGCAATCGAAACAACATACCTGCCAAAAAAATTAGTAAATCGAATTGATGAAAAAGTATTGAATCATTCCTTATATGAATATTTTGAAGTTACATTAGGTTATTCAATTAAAAAAGCCACAAAATGGATTAAAGCATCTTTAATGACAGAAAAAGATTCATTAATTCTTGAGGTAGCGGAGGATTCTCCTGCATTAGAATTACACCAAGTAACGTTTATTAATGAGGGTATCCCACTTGAATATGTAAGCTGTATTTACCGAGCTGATCGCTATCGTTTTACTATTGATATAGACCGTTAAAAAGAGTGCTTTTTTAAGCACTCTTTTTTTAATTGTTAGATGCCAAGTCAGCGGGTGTGCAAAATAAAATGGCTGCTGAAACTGCAATTAAATGTGTGGAAGTGCAAATAAAAAAGCCGAAACTGCAATTAAAATATGTAAATCTGCAAATAAAAATGTCAAATCTGCAATTAAATTCAGGGAAACTGCAAATAAAGGGTACCATTCAAGAAGAGATAGTATGAAGAAATCAAAAAAACTACCATAAATTATATTTCAATAAGAAAAAGGGTGCTCCTAGTAGCACCCTTTCCTTTTACTTAATTTGTAAAACAATTTTAACTGCTTCGGCTACTGAAGGAACGATATACGAAGCATATTTCTTAACTTCATCGTCAGCATTTTCCATCGCAAAGCTATTAGGAGTTAGTTCAAACATTGAGATATCATTGTATGCATCACCTATACAAGCAATTTCATCAGGTTTAATTCCTAATTTTTCGATTAGTATTTGAATTGCTGAACCTTTACTTACGTTTACTGGAACGATATCTAAACAATTTTTAGCAGAAATAAAAGAAGTGACAAATTCAGGCAGTTCTTTTTGTAATTCTTTTTGTAGCTCAAGTAAGTCTTCATCTTCACCTAACACTACATATTTTTTTGGAGTAATCGATTTACCTAAATCGTTTTTTAGTGTTTTTAATTCAACTGCATTCATGCTAGAGTTCTTTTCAATTTCTCTAACTAAATCCGTTTTCTCTTCAATATAGTATGTTGAATTATCAGCTACATAGATTAAAAATTTATCGTGTGAAATCATTTCGTAAACTTTATCGATTATACTTGGATGGAATGTTGCATCTAACAATGCTTCGCCATCATTTGAATAAATATAAGTTCCATTCATACTAATACGGTGAAAATTACCTTCCAAGCTTTCCATAATTTTTACGATTTCATAATCTAAACGTCCTGAAGCAAAACATAATAAAACACCACGATCTAAAAGGGTTTTTAATGCTTCTACATCATGTTCGAATAGTTGACCTTGGTGAAACATCGTCCCATCTAGGTCACTAACAAATAACTTAATCATTTTTCTTAACACCTACTCAATTTATATTTATACTTTTATATTCTATCCTACTATAATAGATTATCAAAAAAATATGATTATTTTATGAAACTTAAACTGCGTTTTAACTTTTTCAGAAAAATTATGTTATGATATAAAAGCGATTTTTTAAACTTGGGGGTGATAAAAAAAATGTCAGAGATGTCAGTATGTTATACAATCAAAAAGGTTCTTAATAATAATGTTTTAATAGCGAAAAATCCCGATCATACCGAAGTAGTTTTGCTAGGTAAAGGAATCGGTTTTAATAAAACTAGAGGAGATTTAATTTCCGAAGGTGTAATAGAAAAAATGTTTATCTTAAAAGATGAACAAAAACAAAAACAATATAAATCATTAATCAACTTTATGGATGAAAAATTAATGGGTACGCTGCAGCAGGCGATTTATTTAATTTCTGAAAGAACAGGATGTACTTTAAATGAGCAAATTCATATTGGGTTAACAGACCACTTAATATTTGCGATCAAACGTATTAGAGAAGGCTATAATGTTGATAATCCTTTCTTACAAGAAACGAAAGCAATGTACCCAGAGTATTTTAAAATTGCACAAGAAGTGATTGATTTGATAAATAAAGAAATAGATATAAATTTACCGATCGAAGAAGTAGGGTTTGTAACGCTTCATATCGTTAGTAATTTATCGATGGAAGTAGTATCGGATGTAAATAAGTTCTCTCAGATTATTAAAGATTTAGTAATCTATATAGAAGAATATTTAAAAATTGAAATTGATAAAGAAAGTATTCATTATTCAAGGTTAGTTCGTCATTTGCGATTTTTAATTGACCGTATATTTCATGGTAATTCATCTGAAGAGTCACCAGCTTTGGGTATAATATTAAAAAAAGAATACCCAGTATGCTATGATTTAGCATGGAAAATTTTAAAGTCAATCCAAGCTTCATTAAATAAACAAGCAAGTGAAGCCGAAGTAATATACTTAACATTACACTTAGAACGACTTGTTCAGAGTAAAATTAATAAATAATACAATAAGCCTAAAGAGCAATTTAGCGCTTTTATAAAATGGTTAATAAATATTAAAAAAAATAGGTATTTTGGCTTGATATTTTTAAAATCTATAGATATAATGAAAGCGAAATCATAAAAAACATAATTGAATATTGTACACATTATACGTGTTACTGATTCGATCAGGCATGAGTTGAAAAAATGTGAATTATTATACTTGGGTAGGGGAAACTATATCCAGGAATCAATAATCTCATTTTTTCTGCTCATGCCTTTTTTGTTTGGATAAAAGGAGGAAGACAATGTTTAAGAAAATCTTTGGAGTTTTACAAAAAGTTGGTAAAGCGCTTATGCTTCCAGTTGCAATTTTACCAGCTGCTGGATTGTTACTTGCATTCGGTAATGCATTTCAAAATCCACAAACATTAAAGTACTTACCATTTCTTGACGCGCACTGGTTCCAACTAGTAGCAAAAGTTATGGAACAATCAGGTGACATCATTTTTGGTAATCTGTCTTTATTATTTGCAGTAGGTGTTGCCGTTGGTTTAGCAGGAGGAGAAGGTGTTGCAGGTTTAGCAGCAATCGTTGGATTCCTGATTATGAATAAAACAATGAGTGTGTTCAGGGATATTGGACATTTTGTCGTTTTAGATAAAGCTTTAAATATTGCCAAATTTGATGATCCATCCTATGCGTTTGTATTAGGTATTCCTACACTTCAAACAGGTGTATTTGGTGGGATTATCGTTGGTTTAGTAGCTGCTTGGGCTTATAACAAATACTTTGAAATTGATTTACCTTCTTACTTAGGTTTCTTCGCAGGTAAACGATTTGTTCCAATTGCTACAGCAGCATTCTCAGTAGTACTTGGAATTTTAATGTGTTTCATTTGGCCACCAATTCAACATGGCTTAAACGCATTCTCGCATAATATGATCGATGCGAATTTAACTTTATCGGCATTCGTTTTTGGTGTTATTGAACGTTCGTTAATACCATTTGGTTTACATCATATTTTCTATGCACCATTTTGGTTTGAGTTTGGTTCATATACTGATAAAACAGGTATGGTTGTTCACGGAGATCAAAAAATCTTCTTCGCACAATTAAAAGACGGAGTAAAATTAACAGCTGGTACATTCATGGTAGGTAAATTCCCGTTCATGATGTTTGGATTACCGGCTGCAGCTTTGGCTATGTATCACGAAGCGAAACCAGAAAACAAAAAAATCGCTGGTGGTATTCTAGCATCAGCTGCATTAACTTCTTTCTTAACAGGTATTACAGAACCAATTGAGTTCTCATTCTTATTTGTTGCACCAGTATTATTCGGAATTCATGCAATCTTTGCTGGTTTATCATTTATGGTAATGCAATTATTAAATGTTAAAATTGGTATGACTTTCTCAGGTGGTCTAATTGACTACTTATTATTCGGTGTTCTACCGAATAGAACTGGCTGGTGGTGGGTAATCATCGTCGGTTTAGTATTAGCAGTTATTTACTACTTCGGTTTCCGATTTGCAATTAGAAAATGGGATTTAAAAACGCCAGGTCGTGAGGATGCAATCGCTGAAGATACTACAAGTAATACTCCAGCTAATGAATTACCTTATGAAATTTTACAAGCATTAGGTGGGAAAAGTAATATTTCTTCATTAGATGCATGTATCACACGTTTACGAGTACAAGTAAATGCAAAAGATGAAGTAAATAAAGATCGTTTAAAAGCACTAGGTGCCGCTGGAGTTCTTGAAGTTGGAAATAATATTCAAGCAATTTTTGGACCTAAATCAGATACATTAAAATCACAAATTAAAGACATTATGACTGGAAAAACTCCAGTTGTTAGTCAAGAAGCACATAAAGAAACAGCTTCAGCGGTAGATACTACTATTGAAGAATCGATTATTAATCCAATTGAAGGGGAAATAATCCCAATTACAGAAGTACCAGATCAGGTATTTTCTGGAAAAATGATGGGCGATGGATTTGCGATTATTCCTTCAGAAGGTACAGTTGTATCTCCAGTAGATGGCGAAATCGTAAATGTATTCCCAACAAAACATGCGATTGGTATTTTATCAAATGGTGGAAAAGAAATTTTAATCCATATAGGTATTGATACTGTAAAACTAAATGGTGAAGGCTTTGAAGTACTGGTATCACAAGGTGAGAAAGTAACAAAAGGTCAACAATTAGTTAAAATTGATTTACACTTTATTCGTGAAAATGCACCTTCTACAATTACACCTGTTGTATTTACAAACTTAGCTGAAGGACAACAAGTTGTTATTGAAAAACCAGGTAAGCAATCAAAAGGTGAAGTAGGCATCATTAAGATTAAATAAATCTAATTAAATAGACGAAAAATGTTTGATTTTAAAAGGGGTAGTATAGTTGACACTATGCACCCCTTTTAATAGAATATTTATAGTAGGCCAAACGTCTATACCAAAAATGTAGATTTAATCACAAAGGAGATATATTATTATGGAAAAAACTTTTAAAGTAACAGCTGATTCTGGAATCCACGCTCGTCCAGCAACATTATTAGTAAATGTAGCAGGTAAATTTAATTCTGATATCAATCTTGAGTATAATGGTAAAACAGTTAACTTAAAATCAATCATGGGTGTAATGTCTTTAGGAATTCAACAAGGAACTGAGATCAAAATTAGCGCTAATGGTGAAGATGCAGAACAAGCGATTGCTGCAATCGATGATACAATGAAAAAAGAAGGTTTAGGCGAATAATGTCTTTACATATTAAAGGTATTGCCGCTTCTAGTGGAATTGCAATTGCAAAAGCATTTCGCTTAGAAAATCCTGAATTAAACATTGTTAAAAAACAAATTTCAGATATTGATGCTGAAATTGCTAAACTTGACAATGCAATTCAAGTTTCTAACACTGAATTAGAAAAAATTCGTGATCACGCGAATGCTGAACTTGGTGAAGATAAAGCTGCAATCTTTTCTGCACACATCTTAGTTTTAAATGATCCAGAGCTAGTTAACCCAGTTAAAGATAAAATTAAGTCTGAAAGTATCAATGCTGATTTTGCTATGAATGAAGTTGCTTCAATGTTCGTTCAAATGTTTGAAAGCATGGATAATGAATATATGAAGGAACGTGCTGCAGATATCCGCGATGTTACGAAACGTGTAATGGCGCATCTTTTAGGCGTAACGATTTCTAACCCTGCAAATATTACTGAAGAAGTAATTATTATTGCAGAAGATTTAACACCATCTGATACAGCTCAATTAAACCGTAAATATGCTTTAGGTTTTACAACTGATATTGGTGGTCGTACATCTCACTCAGCTATTATGGCTCGTTCTCTTGAAATTCCTGCTGTTGTAGGGACAAAAGAAGTAACAAGTAAAATCGAAAATGGCGTAATGGTCATTGTTGATGGATTAGATGGTCATGTAATAGTAGATCCTTCAAACGAAGAATTAGAAGAGTATAAAGCTAAAAAAGAAAAATTCGAGCTACAAAAAGTTGAATGGGCTAAACTGAAAAATGAGCCAACTGTAACGAAAGATGGACATCATGTTGAGTTAGTAGCTAACATTGGTACACCGAATGATGTAGAGGGCGTTATCAATAATGGTGGTGAAGGTGTTGGTCTTTACCGTACTGAGTTCCTATATATGGGACGTGATAACTTCCCATCAGAAGAAGAGCAGTTTGAATCATACAAATCAGTTCTTGAAAGTATGGGTGATAAACCGGTAGTAGTAAGAACACTAGATATCGGTGGAGATAAAGAATTATCTTATTTACACTTACCAAAAGAAATGAACCCATTCTTAGGCTACAGAGCGATTCGTTTATGTTTAGATCAGAAGGATATATTCCGTACACAATTACGTGCATTACTTCGTGCTAGTGTGTATGGCAATTTAAAAATTATGTTCCCGATGATTGCAACATTAGATGAGTTCAGAGCAGCAAAGGCTGTTTTATTAGAAGAAAAAGAACAGTTAGTAAAAGAAAATGTTCAAGTCTCAGACAATATCGAAATTGGTATGATGGTAGAAATCCCTGCTTCTGCTGTTCTAGCAGATGTATTCGCTAAGGAAGTTGATTTCTTTAGTATCGGGACAAACGATTTAATCCAATATACAATGGCTGCGGATCGAATGAATGAACAGGTTTCATATTTATATCAACCATATAACCCATCTATTTTAAGATTAGTTAAAATGGTAATCGATGCTGCAAACAAAGAAGGCAAATGGGCTGGAATGTGTGGAGAGATGGCTGGAGATGCATTAGCTATTCCTTTACTTGTTGGATTAGGCTTACATGAATTCTCTATGAGTGCTACTTCAATCCTACCTGCTCGTAGTCAAATGGCTAAACTTTCTAAAGCTGAAATGGAGATATTAGCTGAAAAAGCTTTATCTATGTCTACTGCTGAAGAAGTTGTTAACTTAGTAAATAGCATCTAAAATAAAACAACAGGGAAACCTGTTGTTTTATTTTTAATATATCAAGTCAGGATAATGACCAACCGGATTGAAAAATTCCTACTGTTGACAAATTCGCTTCTTTAATTTAGTGTATGTTTAAATTATTAAACGAATAAGATTATTTTTGCATAATAAAAGTAGGTGGAGATTTGAGTAAAGAAGCAATTGAAGTATTTAGAGAATGTATTCCCTTGTTCCAAGCGTTAAGCGATCCTTATAGACAGGATATCATTTTAATGTTATCAGAAGGTGAAGCGCTAACTGTTAATGAAATTACGGAAAAAACTTCATTATCTAGACCGGCTATATCACATCATTTAAAAATATTACGTGATAATCAATTAGTACAAATTGAGCAAAAAGGCACACATAGATATTATTCATTAGCAATTGATTCTTCTCTAGAATTACTTAAGAAATTAATCATTACTGTTGAGCACCATTGTTAATGAATCGTAATGACATAAAAGGGACTCCGACTTTTGTCAGAATCCCTTTTACTTTTCATTTATGATTAAATCCAAATAGACATTTCTTTTGCAGAAAAACGCGTAGTATGATGTCCAGGTACTTTTTCTTTACCAATGGCAATCAACATTGTTGGAATATAGCGATCATCAGTTAAGAAAGTTTCTTTAAACGCTTGTTCGTTAAATCCACCGATTGCACAAGTGTTCCAACCTTTTGCAGAAGCAGCCATTATTAATTGCATACCAGCAAGAGAAGAGTTCAAGATCCCTTGTTCACGATTACGTTGTTCTGTTGCATAAGCATTTTCAACGTTTGCTTTTAATTTGTCTTTTGCTTCTTGAGTCATAAAACCAGCTTCTACTGCAGGTCCGAAAACTAAGTCAACATTTTTTGCTGATTGTGTATCGGCTAATACAGCAATTACACATGAAGCATCTTTAACTTGACCTTGGTTATATGCAACAGGTAATAATTTACCTTGCGCGTTTTCACCATGGAATACAACGAATTTCCAATGTTGTAAATTCCAAGCAGATGGTGCAGTCATTGCAGCATCAAGAAGTTCAGTAATTTCGCTGCTACTGATTTCAGTAGAAGAATCGAATACTCGAGTAGAGTTTCGTTCTTTAATCATTTCAAAAAATTGTTCATTTTTCATATGAAAATACCTCCAAAAATTAGGTGCATTAGATACATTTTTATGTACTTTTTAAATATAGATAGTTCCATTATTAGAGTCAACAAATTAGTGTTGAAATAACCTAAATTTAATTTGAAATAAGTTTTAGTTTGCTTATTTTTTTATAAGAATAGCTCAGGCTTTTTTATTAATATTTTTTATGTTAGTTTATTTATGGATATTAAAAGAGGAGTGTGTAATATGGAAGCAATTAATTTAAAAGATTTACAAGTTGGATTTATCGGAATTGGCGTTATGGGAAAAAGTATGGCAAAGCATTTAATCAATGCAGGTGCAAAATTACATATTTATAACCGTACAAAAGAAAAAGCAAATGAATTAATTGATTTAGGTGCAACTTGGTATGATACACCTAAAGAATTAGCACCAAATTGTCAGGTTATTTGTACGATGGTCGGCTATCCAAGTGACTTAGAGGAAGTATATTTTGGCGATTATGGGATCATCCAATCAGCTGCAAAAGGGACAACATTTATCGATTTTACAACTTCGACACCAACTTTAGCTAAAAAAATTAATGAGCTAACAAAATCAGTAGGTATGTCTTCATTAGATGCACCTGTGTCAGGTGGAGATTTAGGAGCAAGAGAAGCTAGATTAGCCATTATGGTTGGTGGAGAAGAAGAAACTTTTCATAAAATGTCCGCATTATTTGATGTTTTAGGAAAAAATATTGCATATCATGGAAATGCTGGTAGTGGACAACATGTAAAAATGTGTAATCAGATTGCAATAGCTTCAGGTATGTTAGGAGTTTGTGAGGCGCTTGCATATGCGAAAGCAGCAGGATTAGACGGTGAAAAAGTATTAGGAAGTATTTCTACGGGTGCAGCGGGTAGTTGGTCATTATCTAATTTAGCACCTCGTGTTTTAAGAGGCGATTTCGAGCCGGGATTCTATATTAAACATTTTATAAAAGATATGGGAATCGCAATTGAAGAAGCTGAAAAAATGGAATTAAATCTACCAGGACTTTTCCTTGCAAAAAAATGCTACGATGAACTGTCTAAAAATGGTTTAGATGAAAAAGGAACGCAAGCACTTTATACTTTATACGATCCGTCTCACCACATTCAATAATTTAATGAATAGAGGTTAACAAGTGCAAAATTTTCAACTTGCAAAGTTTTATCAACGATTAAGTGCGTTTTTATTCGATACGTTTATCGTTTCAGTAGTTTATGGGATCATTATTGCTATTATTACGATGAATCCTGAGAAGATATTAAGTCGTTTTAATTCTACATCAGGAAATTCGACGGTCGATTTAATCGTTATTTCAATTATTATGATCATATTATTTGTAGTTGTTCCACAATTTAATAAAGGGATGACATTTGGTCAAAGATTTTTAGCTATTAAAATGATAAAAGATAACTATGAAGAAACGACAATGATACTATTTTTCATACGTTTTATCTTTATAGCAGGAATATCAGTTCTATTTTTAGGTGTACCATTAATAGTTAATGTCTATTTAATGTTATTTAGAAAAGACCATAAAACAATTCAGGACTTGTTATTTAAAACAAAAGTAATACAAGCTAGATAAAAAAGCAGGGGAGGATCAAATAATCCACCCCTGCTTTTTTATATTAATTTCTAAGACTAGTTACAAACTCTTCTAATCGGTCACATGCAATTTCTAGTTCTTTCATTGAATAAGCATATGATAATCGAATAAATGAATCTCCATATTCAGAAAAAGCTTCTCCTGGAATAACCGCTAGATTATGTTTTTCTACTAGATTTAGTGCGAACTCCATGGAAGGCATATTGAATTCTTTAATTGATGGGAATAAATAAAATGCACCTTCTGGCTTAATACAAGGTAGGCCCATCTTTTCTAATCGATCAATCATATAATTACGTCTTATTTTATATTCCTTTGCCATTTCAATTGGAGAATCAATGCAATCAGTTAATGCTGTAATTGCTGCATATTGAGATATTGATGTAGCGCATGATACGTTATACTGATGCACTTTTAAGATTTCCTGAGCTAAATAAGCAGGCGCATAGATAAAACCAATTCTCCAACCAGTCATCGAATGTGATTTGCTAAGACCGTTTATGACAATTGTCTTTTCTCTCATACCAGGGTAACTAGCAATTGAAGTATGAGCCGTATCATATGTCAGCTCACTATATATTTCATCTGATAAAATGAATACGTCTTTCTGAGATAAGTAGTTAGCTAAATTCTCAAGTTCCTCTTTCGTTAATGTGACGCCTGTTGGGTTATTTGGATAAGGTAAAACAATACAACGTGTTTTTTCAGTGATCTGTTCTTCCAATAATTCAGGTGTAATTTTAAAACCACTATTAGATGTATCGACAAAAACTGGTTTTGCACCACATGTTTGAATAATTGGTGCATAGCCAGGATAGATTGGTGCAGGAAGAATAACCTCACAGTCATCATTAAGGATCGTCCTGAATGTAACATCGAGTGCTTGACTAGCTCCTACTGTAACGATTATTTCATTCGATGGATCATATGATAAAGAATATTTTTTCTTTAAAAAATTAGAAGCAGCATTTCTAAGTGCAGGCAGTCCTGCATTAGGTGTATAGACTGTTTGATTTTGATTAATTGCATGAATAGCAGCTTCTTTAATAGGTGCTGGAGTTGGAAAATCAGGTTGACCCAATGTTAATGCAATGACATTGTCATATTTTTCAATTTTTTGGGCAAATTTTCTAATACCGGAGATTTGAATTTCTTTTACACTTTCGTTTATATATTTGTTCATTTTAAATCCCTCTACTTATTATTTTTATATTAAAATTAAACTTTTTAATCGAACTATTCAATGAAATTTTCTTCATTTTACCATATAATAAAAAAAGTATTTAGTAGTGAAATAATTTGATTGCCTAAAGAAGGTGAGTAACTTGTTACAAGTAATAGGAATAACAAAAAATAAAGTAATCGATCGTAATATTACAATAGCAGATGCAAAATCAAATAATTACTTGTGGTATTGGGTAGACATTGATGAACCGACTGAAGATGAGATTCAACTTTTATCAACCGAATTTAATTTTCATCCTTTAGCGATTGAAGATTGTTTGGAATATGTGCAACGACCTAAACTTGACTACTATGAAGGATATCATTTTTTAATTTTGCACGAATTAAATAAAAAAGACTTAGAGGAGACGGAACTAGATATTTTTGTAAGTGATCATTATGTTATCACATTTCATATCCATAAAAGTCCGACCGTACAACAAGTTTTAGAGAATATAATGTCAGACCGTCGAGCTTCGAAGAGTCCACTTCATTTAACGCATCGAATTATTGATGAGCTTGTTGATAGTTATTTTCCACTAATTTATCGTTTAGAGGATGAACTATCAGACCTAGAAATTGATCCATTAAAGAAACAAGTAAATAATGCTGTAGAAAGATTATATGATATTAAATCTGATTTATCGAAATTAAGAAGGACGATTTTACCAACTCGTGATTTATTATATCGAATTCTTAATTCAAATCGATTTAAAGATATATCTGAACATCGAATTTATTTTGAAGATATACACGATCATTTAATGAAGCTTTCGGATATGATTGAGACGAATCGAGATTTAGCTTCCGATATTCGAGAAAGCTATTTTTCATTAAGCTCAGAAAAAATGAATAATATTATGAAAACACTAACAATAATATCATCTTTCTTTTTACCACTAACGTTTATCGTAGGTTTATATGGAATGAATTTCCACTATATGCCGGAATTAACATGGAAATATGGATACTTATTTATCTTAATTTTAATGGGATTTGTTACGATCCTAATGTACATATTTTTTAAAAGAAAAGGTTGGTTTTAAGTCGTTAAGCACTTAAGCTTGACGACTTTTCTTATATTTTAGAATACTTTGTAATAATGTGACGTTCTATGTAGAAATGTTTTTTTTGAATTTTTTGTATTAATAATTAGAAGTTTAAATAACTATGTTATAATTTGTTGAAAGAAGGGGTGGGGGACACTTTAATGCTGCAATTAAAAGATTTATTAATTCAATTTGCAATCATAATCATTCCGGTCTTTTTATACGAAATGTTCTGGCTTAGTAGATACCACAATACAAGCCCGAAACAAAATAGAATATTAGTTGGATTGCTAACTTTTTTTAATATTTTTATTTGCTTGCTTTACCCAATTCACATTAGTGAAAGCATGGCTATTACTTTTAGTATTTTATTAATCTATTCATCTATTTTATATGGTGGAAGATTGATCGGAACGATTATTATTTTAACGAAAGCAATTTTTGTGTATTTGCTATATGGTTTAGCATCTTTGAAATCTTTTCCATTTGAAGTGATTTCGTGTATCTTACCATTTATTGTTTCACCACATTGGGTTAGTTTTTCTAAAAGGAAGAAATTTGCTTTAAGTATTTTAATGCCAATTTTATTTTCGTTCAGTATGGTCTGTTTGCTTTATTATGAAGCAACGGTAAATGGTATAAAAGAGTACCAATCAGATCAAACAATTTTTTCGGCGTGCATATTTTTTACTGTTTTAACAATTACAATGCTGTTTCATGTTTATTTAAGAGAGTTTTTATTTGAAAATGCTGAAATTCGCGTACAAATGCAGAAATCAGAGAAATTAAATATGGTGAGTGAACTTGCGGCGAGTGTAGCTCATGAAGTGAGAAATCCATTAACGGTTGTAAGGGGTTTCATTCAGTTAATTGAGAATCAAGAAAGTGGAACGAATAGAGAATATATGAAACTTGTATTAGCTGAACTAGACCGAGCTGAAAATATCATTTCAGATTATTTAAACTTAGCTAGACCTCAAATTGAGGAAAAGAAAATAATCAATATGACAGAACAGCTGAATGAAGTAACAACATTAATGTCAAGTTACGCCTCACTACAGGGTGCTTTCTTACAAGTAAATGTAAATGAGGATATGTATACTGTCGGAGATCGCGCTAAGCTTAAACAAGCAATCATTAATGTTCTAAAAAATGGTGTAGAAGCTATAAAGGACACGAAAGGCTATATTAAAATTGAAGCAAATATTGAGAAAGAAAGAGATCGAGAGTACATACGAATTGTTGTGAAAGATAATGGAGTAGGTATGTCAAAAGCACAATTGGATCGTTTAGGACAACCTTTTTATTCTTTAAAAGAAAAAGGAACAGGTCTAGGACTAATGGTTACTTTTAGTATTATTGAAGCTCATAAGGGAACGATTGAGTATTTAAGTGAAGAAGGCAAAGGAACTGAAGTTCATATTGTCTTACCAGCTTATCATCAAGAACAGAGTGAAGAGGTATAATGAAAGAATAAAGAGAAGGGAAAATTCCCTTCTCTTTTCAAACTAAAAATCTTTCATTTTCATAATGTAGTAAAAGTGCTAAATAATAAACGAATTATTTTACAGACTTAGGTTTAAAAAAGAGTGATTTAATTGCATTTTTCCAGTCTCTTTCCTTTGAGGCAGCTACCATCTTCTTTGTTTCCTGTAATTCTCTAATCATCCTCATTAATTGAGCATCTCGACCAGATTCTTTTGATTTAATTTCTTCAAACATTTGCTCTAATTTTTCATCTTTTTCTTCAATTACTGTTGCTAACCCTTGCAGCTCTTCACTTTTTTCTTCAACTGAATATAATATTTTTTCTAACTTTTGATCCTTCTCTAAGTTCTGTTTGATTAATGTTTGATTTTGAGTTAGGATTTGTTCATTTTGATACGCTAGATTCGTAATTTGGGACATAAACTCTTCAAACATAATTTGATTAGAATTTGTCGGTACAAAAGTAGTAACATTCTCTTTTGAAACGATTGGTTCCGTTACTACGTTTGATTCATTAAACTTTGAAAGAACTACTTCATCAGGTAGTTTTTTATTTTCTTCGAGTACTTGTTCAACAGTCATTTCTTCAAAACGATATTCTTGGACTTCTTCATCCTCAGAATTTTGATCTGATTGATTTGTTAAAGGACCAGAAACTGTAACATGCTCTTCTTTTTGTAACGATTGCTTTATTACGACTTCTTCAATTATTTCTAATTGGTCTTCAAACTTCTCAGTATCTTGTGAAAAAGGTTGCTCCATTACGCATTCATCAATTGTTTCTAGTTGAGAAAGTGATTCTTCAATATGCTTTGTATCTTGTGAAGTTATTTGACTATTCTCTACGACTTCGATTTGTTCTGCTTGGAATACAGACGCTTCTAAAGCTGCTTCTTCTAGTATTAGTGAATGTTGAATTAATTCTGAATCAACTGTTTCAATTTGGGTATTTACATCTTCAACAATATCATTCTTATTTACTTCAATTAATTCGATGTCATTCTTCATGTCAAAATTTTTATGTATGTTATTTTCTAGAGGAATATTCGGGGTGATATTTTCTGTCATTTCATTCTCAATTGTAGTTGTTTCAATTACATGAACTTCAGTTTGACTTTGAAGAGACTGGTAATTTAAAGCATATTCAACTGATTGTAAAAGATTTTCATTTTCGTGGTACTCTTTAATAATCATTTGAAATAATTCAAAATCATTTTGATTATAGATCCTAGTATCTTGGTTCTTTGTAAAATGATATTCTTTCTTTTCTAGTTCCTTACTAATCTCTCTTACACGTGATTTACCTATTTTTAATTTCTTTGAAATGTCTTTACTTGTAAAAATTACTGACATTTGATATCCTCCTGAAAAATATGTGTTTTTAGAACATTCAATATAAAGTTAAATTTTTCCTACCTAATCTACTTAAAATAATTCTACAATGTATAACAAAGTCCATATGATTACTAAAATTAAAATCAATATATGAGGAAAAATAGTGAAAAATAGAAAATATTACTTAAAAAGTAGCATAAATTCGACTAAAAAATTGAGAGTGACTCAATGTTTAATCACTCTCAAATCAAATCTTTAAATTTGTAATCTAATCTATCAAAAAGTAGACATAAAGTAATCTATTGATCCGAATTTGTCTGCTTATTTGTTTTTTCTAATCCTGCTTCTTGAAGTACAGCCTTTTGAGCTTGTCCTTTTTTACCTAAATAATTATGCTTAGCACCGAAGTATAAAATAAAAAGGAATGAAATTACATTAATTACAGCATCAATTTGTTCATTATTTAGGAATTTAAACCCAAAAGAATTTAGTAACAATTGAAGTGCAAATAAGAACCCAGCAACATAACGAATAATATCTTGTAAGTTATTATTACCGAACATATCAATCACCCCCTATTCATATAGTATGTTTGTCTCAAACGATAGGTGAGACAAATCTACTAAAATATGAGAGGTAAATAAAGAATTTCCGTACATTCAAATAAAAAAGGGAAGGATTATAAACCCATTTTAAAAGGTCTTTTAATCTTCCCATTTAATCTATATTAATGTTATTTAGTAATGATTGTTTCAGCTTATTTCTCTTGCTTACCTTTATTTTTACGAATTGGTTCACTCGGAAAAGTAAATGTAGAGTTATTTAGAAATGAAGAAGCTCTTAAAAATTGCCCTGGGGTATTTCTTCGGTAGTTAGATCCGTTTTTGAAATGGTTTTCAGATTTAACGTTTTGAATACCTAAGAAATGATGAAGTATTTTTTTGGCATAGCTTAATGACATGGATACTTTTGGGTTACGATGAGTATTTTCTAATATTCCTAAATGCGGGAGAAGTTTAAAGTCTTCTTTTAAAGGTGGTATATGAAAGAAAAAATCTCCACAAGCAATCAACACATCAGATTGTTGTTTACTTGACTTGGGATTATTTGAAAAATGTAATCCAACTTTCTTAGCAATACCTTTATCAATAAGCTTTAAGATAGCTTGTCTTTTTAGTGAATATAGTTCACTTGGTTCAAGTGCTGTTTTAGCATGTTTATTTACAACAAATATTGCCTGAAAAATTTCTTCATTTGTAAAATTTAGTTTATTCAGGCTAGGTTCTTTCGATTTCATGCTTCTATGTTACCTCCGAAAAATAATAGATATGAGTATATTATATCTTTAGTTTAAAATTTTTCAAATCAAATCTGGAGAAGTGGTTATATAATAAAAAGCTAATCGAAATAATATTCATTAATACGACTAGCTTTTTTTAATTAGTATGGATAGGGTCCTATGTTACCTGGCGAATTTAATCCTGCATTATTAGGTAAAAAAGCACCAGGATTTACAGGTGGGTAAGGTTGTTGGTATCCAGGGTACCCACCACCGAAGCCGCCACCGAAACCACCACCGTATGGAGGATATGCTGGATATGGTGGGAATTGTCCATATGGCGGATAATAAGGTGGTCTAAACGCTAGTGCTCCTAACGCGAATCCGCCTGCTAATCCCGCTAATCCTCCTATTATTGGCAAAATTGGGAAAAAAGGAACAAAGCGTTGTTCGTTATGATCAAAGTAGTAGGATGGAGCATGATCTTCTCTATAATAATGATTTAAATTAGGGTGATATTGATAATTCATGTATTTAACCTCCTCTCTTGTCTTCAATATTAGTGTATGGAGTACTAAAATAATTGAGCAAGTACCCATAAAAATAGGTAACCAACCTAGTATGGGTGAGGTGTCGAGAAATTATATTTACTGATCATTTTTACTTTTTATTTTGGCCAGTAATTTCAATTGATACTATTTCAGGTGGTGTAAATAGGCGAATTGGTAGTTTAGTTGTTCCAATTCCATTTGAAACGACTAAATGACTATTATATTTACTTGATAGGGTGTAAACACCTCGGTTGTATTTCTTTGCGTATGGAGGCATTATAAAGGACTTATA
The DNA here is from genome assembly GCF_900112535.1 of Bacillus sp. UNCCL81. Taxonomy (NCBI): domain Bacteria; kingdom Bacillati; phylum Bacillota; class Bacilli; order Caryophanales; family Bacillaceae; genus Bacillus; species Bacillus sp. UNCCL81. Next base: position 303,439 of record NZ_FOMF01000003.1, read on the forward strand.
TAAAGGTAAATAGATTTGTCCGCCATGGCTATGGCCAGAGAGCTGAAGATTTATCGGATAGGTTTTCGTCAAATCGGCAATGTCAGGTTCATGTGCTAGAACAACCGTATAACTATTTTTTTGAATTCGATCTAAAATGTCATTATATTGTTTGTTTCCTAGCATATAATCATCGAGACCGATAAATGAAACTTTTTGTTTTTGAACGTAATAAGTTTTTTCTTCGTTTTTTAATAATATAAAATTACTTTCGGTTAACAGCTCTTCGTATTGTTCAGTAAAATAACCTCCATGATCATGGTTACCGTATATTGCAAGCTTTCCTATTTTTGGATTAAGTTCTTTTAAAAGCCGAATAACTTCATTCTTGTAAGAAAACTTTCGTATATCACTAACCAAATCCCCAGTAAATAGAATAAAATCAGGCTTCATTTGGTTTATATTTTTTATTACCTTTTTAAATCGTTCTATATCTTTTTTATTATTAAAGTGAGTATCAGAGATTTGGATTAATTTAATAGTAGTATTTGAATTTAACCGATTGTCTGAAAATATTAAATGCTTAGTTCGAATTGATGTTGGCTCAACATAGACTGAATAATAGATTGTACAAATTAATAGTAAAAAAAATGATGTAAGTTTTATTTTCAATTGTCCCCCGACCTTTTTAAAGAAATAAATACTGCATATTATATTAAATAGTTTAATTGTTAAAAATATTCTCAAAATAACAAAATGTTGTTAAACTATAGACACAAAGGGAGTGATACGAGTGAAGGATAAGGTTGTGATCGTTACTGGTGGCTCTAGTGGAATGGGGAAAGCAATGGCTATGCGCTTTGCAAAGGATGGTGCAAGAGTGGTCATTGCCGGAAGAGATTTAGAAAAATTAAATAATGCAAAAGAAGAAATTGAACAATTTGATGGTCAAGTATTACCAATAGCTATGGATGTTCGGGATCCTGAATTAATTAAAAATATGGTAAATGAAGTTGATCAAACATTTGGAACGATAGACTTCTTAGTAAATAATGCGGCTGGTAATTTTATTTGTGCTGCAGAGGATTTGTCTGTAAACGGTTGGAACACGGTTATAAATATCGTTTTAAATGGAACCTTTTATTGTAGTTCTGAAGTAGGAAGGTATATGATACAACATAAAATTAAAGGTGCGATCACAAATATAATTGCTACATATGCTTGGGATGCGGGTCCTGGAGTCATTCACTCTGCATCAGCTAAAGCTGGAGTTCTTGCTATGACTAGAACTTTAGCAGTTGAGTGGGGGAGAAAATATGGAATTAGAGTCAATGCGATTGCTCCTGGACCTATTGAACGTACAGGTGGAGCAGCTAAACTATGGCTTTCTGAGGAATTAGAAAACCGCACAATTCAAAGTGTACCACTAGGCCGTTTGGGTACTCCAGAAGAAATAGCGGGACTTTGTGCATATTTATTTTCAAATGAGGCTGGTTATATTAATGGTTCTTGTTTTACAATGGATGGAGGACAGTCCTTACATCAATACCCATTCTAGAAGGAGGTTCAAAATGGATCCTTTAGACGTAATAAGTAACTTAGATAAAGTCGTACCATATTTTCAACCAATATATGGAGCCGATACACAAAATTGTGTAGGAGTAGAGGTTGTTGGTAGACTAAAACTTGAAAATTTACACAGCCTTGAATTCTTCTTTGCAAATGATTTGGTGCCAGATGACTACTTATTAGAGGTTGACAATCATATATTAATTCAAGCTCTCGATGAAGTTGTACAATCTAAATTCGAAGGTGGTATTTTTATTAATCGTCACCCTTCAGCACTTCTTTCAGATGACCCGGAAAATCTTTTAGCGATTTTACAATCATATGAAGAAAAGGGAATACAACTAAATAAAATTGTCATTATACTTCAACATCAACTTTTTTATGGTTTTGAGAAAGAACTAAAAAATTTAATTACATATTATCAAACTTATGGTATTAAATTTGCGATTAATAGCGTAAATGAGAAGTTAATTAACTTAGAGAAACTTCGGTTTTTGTCTCCTGATATCATTAAAATCGATTTTAAAATGGTTCAACAACTTCATACATCATCATTTCAAGATTTATTAAATTCCGTAATTTATGTGGCAAGAAAAGTAGGGGCATCGATGTATTACGATGGAATAATCGATTCAATTCAATTAAGAAATGCATGGAAGAATGGTGGAAGATTTTATCAAGGTGCTTACTTGTTTATACCTCAACCATCAATTCGTCAATTAAATCATGAATGTGAGCCATTAAAAAATGATATCTTAAAATATATTCGAGGCGAAAAGAACAAATTAATTGCGCTAAGAGACATGACTAATTTAATACAACAAAAAGTCGAATCGACTATTAATAAATTTAAATTAGGAGTGGATTTAAATTCATTTTTAATTAATATATCAAGTGAATTAAATTCCTTTTGTTTTAGGATGTATATTTGTGATGAGGATGGTTTTCAGCAATCAGCGAACTTGTTTAAAATTAATGGTGAGCAGTGGGAGCTTCAAGAAAAGTATAAAGGTAGAAACTGGAGCTGGAGGCCGTATTTTTTAGAAACCGTTTTGAAAATGCAATCAAATGATCAGGGACAATTATCAGATATATACAGAGATATTGAAACAGGTGAAAAAATTCGAACGTTTTCTTATCCAATGAACAATGGAAGCTATTTATATATTGACTTAAGTTATGATTTTTTATTTAAACATAATGAGTTACTTTTTTAGTGACTCTCTTATAAGATTTAATCAGAAAATGACTGTCGCTAAACAATGACAGTCATTTTTTATGCTTAGTCTATTTAAAACAAGAAAAAACAAGTACGATTGGTATTCTTTGTCTTCTTATAAACTCTTCTTCGCTTTTAAAATGTATTTGTTTTGGAGTACCTTCATGTAATTGATCGATCTGGAACCCAGTTTTTCTTAAAAGATTAAAATATTGTTCAATTGTTCGATGGTATTTGACCACTACTTTCTTCATCCATGGTTCCTTTCTTTCGCCAGTTCGAAAGTAATCGTCTACAATCCAATTTTCGCGTCGATCTCCTGAGAGTTTGCTTAAAAAGGAGGCAGTAGTTAATGGATGTTGTACACTAAATATAAAATGGCCGTTTTCTTTTAAGCTATTAAATATTTTTTGAAATACAAGCTCAATATTTGAAATATAGTGTAGTGCAAATCTAGAAGTGACAAGTTCAAATGAATTCGGAGGAAAATGATAATCCTCGATTGAGGTATGATGGACGGTCCCTACTGTATCCATTAAATTGGTCAATGCAGCATTAATCATGTGCTCTGATCCCTCGATACCTGTATAGGTTTTAGCTCCAAGTAGTAGAAGTTCCTTACCGAAGGATGCGTCACCACAACCTAAATCTAATACGTTTTTTCGATCAACATTCCCTATTAGTTCACTGATGATTGGTCCTTCGATTGCATTGTTAGGACTATCTTCTCTATTCTTTCGTCGAATGTATTCTGAAAAAAAATCGTCTTGATTGTAAACCGTTGAACCACGATACTCCATAAAAACACTCCCTAACCGTTCATAAATTTTTAAAAAATTGAAAAGTTGACACAAATTATCTAACTTTAACATTAAATTTGATCTAGATAAAGGGAGAAATTACCTAGAAATAATGTTGATTTGGTGCATAGAGTTTTAGTGATCTCAATCAAAAATCGACGAATACATATATAAAAGCCTATATTAATTAAAAGTAGTGTTTTTCTCTGTCAACTAATGTAAAAAAGATAAGAACGATTCGTATAGTAAATTTCAATATAATAATGATACGATTAGTAAAAGTTCAGACTGAGGAGGATTTTATTTGAGAGGACTTATTTCGAAAGTTCTTTTCGCATCGTCCGTCATGTTTTTTGTTTTTCATTTTATAGGAGTTGGGTAAAAGAGAAACTATTTTGTGGACAAGTCCTTGAAACAATCCTAAAACCATATGTAGTATAGATTGATAAAAAACACCTAAATGAATGTTCATTTAGGTGTTTTTAATGTGAGAAGTGAGTTAATAGGTAGTAGATTAACGTTTTTGTAATGCTGCTTCAATTTGCTCCATCTGAACGCCTCTAATAACTTCATCATCAATTATTAAAGTAGGTGTTGAGTATGAATCTAACTCAAACATCATTCTTTTTTTAGCACTTTCATCTTGTGAGACGTTATATTCAATATAAGAAGCATTCATTTCTTTTAAATAATTTTTCAAAAATTCACAAGGAGGGCATCCATCTTGTGTGAATAATTCGATTTTCATAAAACGACATCCTTTTTTATTTTTTCTTAAAGCATTTGTATAAAACTATTATGACATAGAAAAATATAGTATATAAAGAAATTTGTTTTTTAGTTGAAACGACTATTTTTCTTGAATTTATCTTGAAATACAAGTATTCTTATTAATGGACACTTACATAGCTGAAATCTATCAGAAGTTTTTTGGATAGAAATTGTAAGAAAGTAAAACCTATATTTAGGGAATGACACATGGTAGAAAGGAGTTCTAATATGTCTTTATTATTAGGAATTTTAGAACGCTTAGAAAGTTTAAAACAACAAGCTACGAACGGTGAGGTTGCTCAAAGATATTTTGAAGTTAACGGCGAAAGAAAGTGTAGCGTAAAGTATTCTGAGAAAAATGAAACATTTGAATTAGAAGTATTTCAACAAGGTGAAAAACCACAAACGTTCCCATTCGATAATATCGATATGGTAGCAATTGAAATATACGAAATTATTTCATAAGAAAAGAAAAAACAAGCTTAGCTTGTTTTTTCTTTTTTTTAAATATTTTATTACAAAATAGTAAGGTCGTGCTAATCCCAATTCTTAATGAATACATTATTATGTATTGTTATGAAAAGGGAGGTCATATACGTGAATAAAGATCAGTATCGATTTTACAATGTAAGTGAAAGAAATATGAGTTTTGATCATGTAGTTGATCGGCTATATCATTTTGTAAAAAGTGATCCTAATAAACAATATCGACTTTCCATTGGGACAGATTCTCAGGTTCATAGTAATGGAACTAAGTTTATTACAGCACTTCATTTGCATAGGGTAGGTAATGGAGCTTGGGGATGTTTACATACTTGTTGGCATCACAAGAAAATCCGAAATTTAAAAGAGAAAATATTTCTAGAAACGATGTATAGTCAGGAAATAGCTTTTTTATTATCACCTTTTCATTTAGAAAAAATTTTTAGTCCTCTTCATGAAAATGCTAATTCGAATAATTTTAGTTTTGAGATTCATCTGGATATTGGTACGATGGGGTTAACGAAAGAGTTTATACAAGAAATGACATCTAAAGTAAGTGCAATGGGCATCATTCCTAAGATAAAACCTGATTCTTATACAGCATTTAGCTATGCAAATAAATTTACAAAATAAGAAGTTTAAACTAAATAAACATTGATTAAAATGAGGATTAGGAGGGATGATGGATGCTAAGTGAACAAAATTTCACAGAAGATGAATTGTCTTTATTGGTGGACACAGTGATGAAACAAAATTATGCAATTGAACTCATTTCATCACAGATAACTGATATAGAAAGTGGTTTAATGGATGCGGGCGAGGATCAATACGAAAGATTAATACATTTATATCAAAAGTTAAGGGATTTAGGATTATGAAGACAAATATAGATGAACGTTTAGATAATAAATTATTTATCTAAACGTTTTTTTGTTTTTTGAATAGTTATAGTTAAATAAGTAAATTTTTAAGAAAAGTTAAATTGGAAAGGGGTTACAAATCTGATAATATAGGGATGGGGACATAGTCCTTAATCGAATAAAATAGTGTATAGAATTTTTTCTATACAGTTGATTAGCAAAGTTGTATGTGTATTTATTTGATGTTTATTTATGAATAGATAATTTCTACCATTTTTAAATACTTTTGCTTTTCTATTGGGGGACGATGTTTTTGATTAGTATTGATGGTTCACAATTTTTTGAACATAAAGTAGAAGAAGTCATTATTTCAAGTGAAAAAGTAGCTCATGTCCAAATAGGTAATAGTTTGGAGCATGCGTTATTAGTACTTACAAAATCTGGGTATTCTTCAATTCCAGTGTTAAATCCAAAGTTTCAGTTGTTAGGTTTAATTAGTACATCTATGATATTAGATGGAATACTTGGATTAGAAAGAATCGAATTTGAACGTTTAAGTAATATGAAAGTTGAAGAGGTAATGGGTACTGAAATACCATTATTAAAAACAACTGATACACTCGCTAAGGGGCTTGAATCTGTAGTTGATCATCCTTTTGTATGTGTGGTTGATGCTAATAATACTTTTGAAGGTATATTAACTCGTAGAGCGATTTTAAAACAATTGAATAAAAATGTTAGAAGATATAATAAGCATTAACGAATAAAAAAGTAAGTCATCATCAAATTGACTTACTTTTTTAGTATTGGTTTTTTTTAGAAGTGTTGAATGGTCTAATTCTTTTAGGTTTAAGGGCAAGGGGGGATTATGTGCAAATTGATGATATACGTCTAATAATTACTTTATCTGAAGAGAAGAATATGAGGAAGGCAGCAGAGAGGCTGTTTGTTTCTCAACCAGCCTTAAGTCAAAGGCTACAAAATTTAGAGAAGCAGATGGGTAGTGAATTGTTTATTCGTTCTCAAAAAGGATTGATTATTACTGCCTCTGGAGAAATCATCTTAAACTATGCGAAAAAGATGGAAGAAACGTATCAAACAATGTTAGAGCAGTTACAAATTTTAAAATCCGATATTTCGGGTACTTTAAAGATTGCCGTTTCATCTGTTGTTGCGCAATACTGGTTACCACCAGTTTTAAAAAAATATGTGTCAAGCTATCCAGAAGTACAAGTTTCACTTTTTACCGGTTGGAGTAGTGAAATCACAAATCGCTTATATGAAAATGAAGTTCATCTAGCAATTGTACGAGGAAACCAAAATTGGTTTGGAGAGAAGGAATTACTGTTTTCTGATGAATTATTATTAGTTGATACAAAAAAACATAGTCTTGAGGAATATAAAACTATACAAAGACCATTTATTCAGTTTAAAAGTAATTCAAATTACTATCAGCTAATCCAGTCATGGTGGTATGAGCATTTTAATTCATTACCAAAACATGAAATTGTGGTCGATCAAATTGAGACATGTAAGCAATTTGTATTGAATGGACTAGGCTTTGCGATCTTACCTTCCTCTGTATTACATGATGTAAGTGATGAAAATATTATAAAAACACCTTTAATTACAAAAGAACAATCAGGGTTATATCGCGATACATACTTACTTTATAATCGAGATGCGATGAAATTAAAACAAGTAGAAGGATTTATAGAATCAATTCGAAAAAAAAATAAAGATTAATCGACAAAATGTTGCTAGTTACTTACTAGATTTGATAGAGTATTCTTATTGATAATAATAAAGGGGGCAATTCATTATGAAATTAATGGACGCAAATGAAATTATTGCATTTATTGCAAATAGTACTAAAAAAACACCTGTTAAGGTTTATGTAAAAGGTCAATTAGACAAGCTTACTATTTCTGAATCAGTTCAATCATTTATTTCTCAAAATTCTGGAGTTTTATTTGGTGAGTGGGATGATGTTAAAGTAATCCTTGAAGAGCAAAAAGAATACATAGAAGATTATGTAGTAGAATCAGATCGTCGTAATTCAGCGATTCCACTTTTAGATGCTAAAGGTATTAAAGCTCGTATCGAGCCAGGTGCATTTATTCGTGATCAAGTTACAATTGGAGACAATGCAGTTATTATGATGGGTGCGGTAATTAACATAGGTGCTGTAATTGGTGAAGGTACAATGATCGATATGAACGCAGTACTTGGTGGACGTGCAACAACAGGTAAAAACTGTCACGTTGGTGCTGGCGCAGTTTTAGCTGGTGTAATCGAGCCACCATCAGCAAACCCAGTTATTCTTGAAGACAATGTACTAATTGGTGCTAATGCAGTAGTTTTAGAAGGTATTAAAGTAGGTGAAGGCGCAGTAGTAGCTGCAGGTGCAATTGTTACTGAAGACGTTGCTCCTTACACTGTAGTTGCAGGTGTTCCTGCTAGAAAGATCAAAGATATCGATGATAAAACAATTTCAAAAACTGAAATCATTCAGGCTTTACGACAACTAAATCAATAATAACAAGGAGTAAGCGTAGAATTTATTTTCTACGCTTACTTTATAGGCATTATACTAAAATATAAGTTCAGACTGATTACAAGCAATTGACTTTCAAGTCGTGAAGTCTGATAGGGAATGGAGTTACCCTTATTACGGTAATTTATCATCGAAACAGGCAAGTGATCAACGAAGAAAACACGCGTTCTGTGGGCAGTCTGAGCGTAGAAATTATATTTTCACGCTTTTTTTGGAGGAGTTAAAATGGATTCATTTATTAAAATTAGACGGGATTTACATTTAATTCCCGAACTTGGATTTCAAGAATTCAAAACACAAGCTTATTTACTAGATTATTTATCTAGTTTAGATCAAGAAAGAATGGTAATTGATACTTGGAGAACAGGTATTTTCGTTCGAGTAAAAGGGTTAAATTCTACTAGAACGATTGGTTACCGTACAGACATTGATGGATTACCAATGAAAGAAAACACAGGATTAGAGTTTTCATCGATTCATGAAGGTAATATGCATGCCTGTGGTCATGATGTACATATGAGTATTGCTCTTGGTGTTCTTACTAACCTTGTTAATGAGCCAATAAATGACGATGTCGTATTTATTTTTCAACCTGCTGAAGAAGGGCCTGGAGGAGCGGAGCCTTTACTTAAAAGTGAAGAATTTAAACCATTTAAACCAGATGTAATTTACGGTTTACATATAGCGCCTGAATATCCTGTTGGTACGATTGCTACGAAACCTGGTATGTTATTTGCTCATACATCAGAGCTTTTTATTGATTTTCATGGCTTAAGCGGTCATGCTGCTTTCCCTCATTTAACGAATGATATGATCGTTGCATCAAGTCATTTTATCACTCAAGTACAATCGGTTGTATCAAGAAATGTTAATCCATTAGACAGTGCTGTTATTACGATTGGAAAGATAACCGGTGGTACAGTTCAAAACGTTATTGCAGATCATGTTCGAATAGAAGGTACGATGCGAGCATTAAGTGAAGAAGCGATGCTAAAATTAAAAAACAGAATTGAAAGTCTTGTGAATGGATTTAAAGAGAGTTTTCAGTGTAAAATAGAAGTAGATTTTGGAAGTAATTACTATGGAGTAATAAACGATGAATCGTTGACGAATGAATTCTTTCATTTTGCGAAACAATATGACGGTATTGAGGCTGTCCTATGCAATGTTGCAATGACAGGTGAAGATTTTGGTTATATGACAAAAGAAATTCCAGGCCTAATGTTTTGGATTGGTGTAAATTCAGAATTCGGACTCCATAACCAAAAATTAAACCCAGATGAGAATGTGATTCCTTTAATGATTCGATTTATTTCGGACTTTATGAAACAATAACAATGAAAATGATTTTCAGTTAATAATAATTATAAATTAATATTGACTTTAAATAACTAGTTTACTATAATATCACTTGTATGATAAATAGTTACATAAATATTGGAGGTAATAACGATGGCAGAACGTTTAGTAGGAAAACAAGCACCACGCTTTGAAATGGAAGCAGTTTTAGCAAATAAAGAATTTGGTAAAGTAAGCTTAGAAGAAAACATGAAAAACGATAAATGGACAGTATTATACTTCTATCCAATGGACTTCACTTTTGTATGTCCAACTGAAATCGTAGCAATCTCTGATCGTTACGACGAGTTTGAAGATCTTGATGCTGAAGTTGTAGGTGTTTCTACAGATACAATCCACACTCACTTAGCATGGATCAACACTGATCGTAAAGATAATGGCTTAGGACAATTAAAATATGCATTAGGTGCAGATACAAACCACGCTATTTCTCGTGACTATGGCGTATTAATTGAAGAAGAAGGTATTGCATTACGTGGATTATTCATCATCAGCCCAGAGGGTGAATTAATGTACCAAGTAGTACACCACAACAACATCGGTCGTGAAGTTGATGAAGTTTTACGTGTACTTCAAGCTTTACAAACTGGTGGACTTTGCCCAGCTAACTGGAAACCAGGTCAAGCAACTCTATAATTCACAGTCAATTAAGATTTAATGTCAAAGGTCTAACTTATAGTTAGGCCTTTTTAAACACAATAACGAAAAGTGGAACAAGCTCACATTGAGCTAATGAAACAAGTAGGAGGACTATAAAATGAGACTTCGCTCACCAATGCCTGAATTAGATGGTGCAACAACAGTATTAAATGGAGAAATTCAAAAAGAAAACCTAATCGGTGATAAACCAACATTAATACATTTTTGGTCAGTTAGTTGCCATTTATGTAAAGTAGCAATGCCAAACATTAATGCTTTTAGAGATGAATATAAAGATCGATTAAATGTTGTAAGTGTTCATATGCCAAGATCTGAAGATGATTTAGATATTGATAAAATTAAAGAAGTTGCAAACGAACATGGAATTACACAAACAATTTTAGTTGATAACCAACATACGATTACAGATGCTTTTGAAAATAAATATGTACCATCATATTACGTGTTTGATAAAACAGGTGTATTACGCCACTTCCAAGCTGGAGAAGGCGGAATGCCAATGTTAGAAAAGCGTGTTAATCGAGTACTAGATGAAGCAGCAAAAGTAGAATAGTTTTTAGAATCAATCATCACATAAGAGACTTTTTTAAAGTCTCTTTTTTCGTGTAAGGAAATCCAAAAAAACTGAGTTTCAGACTGATTGCAAGCGCTTGTCTTTCGAGGCGCGAAGCTAGGTGAGGAGCGAAGTTACCTTTGACGGTAATGAGCACCACAGAACAGGCGAGGCAACGAAGAAAGCTAGCGTTAATCAACAGTCTGAGGAGACTTTTTTTAAAGTCTCTTTTTGTATTTCCGTAATCTTCATCTTGAAACTAGTAGAAAGTGTATTTTATAGGTATAATTAAAGAAAACTAATCTTTATTTTAAGGAATTTTTCTGTAGGAGGAAAAAAGTTTGGAGATTCAAACAATCGCAATCTTTATCTTATGGTTGTTTTTATATGCCTACATGATTATTGCTTCAATTGATTTTGGTGCAGGATTTTATGCGTTTTATGCAATTACAACTAAAGAAGAACCAAAATTAATTGGCTTAATAAATCGACATCTTTCATCTATTTGGGAACTTGCTACATTATTTTTCATTTTCTTCTTCGTAGGTGTAGTCGGTATATTCCCAAGGGTAGCATATTATTATGGTGTTCCCTTATTAGTTCCGGGTAGTGTAGCAATGATTTTTTTAGCAATTAGGGGATCGTTTTATACTTTTCAGCAATATGGGGGAAATAGGAGTAAGTTCTTTTTAATTTTGTATGGTGCGACAAGTCTATTAATACCTGTTACATTATCTACAGTTTTAACAATTTCTGAAGGTGGATTTATTATCGAGAACGGAACAGATATACGTTTTTATCCATTTAAATTAATTACGAATTCTTATTCACTATCCGTGATGCTATTGGCTGTATGTTCAGTCCTATTTATTAGTGCAATGTTTTTAATTTATTCTGCAAAACTAATTAATGATTCGGAATCGGAAACTAAATTAAGAAAGTATGTACTAGTCTGGTCATTGCCAACGATTATTTCGAGTATCATCGTATTTTTATCAATGAAGTTACATAATAAAGTTCATTTTGATCGAATGCATAATGTATGGGAATTCTTTCTTATCTCTTTAATTTGCTTTTGTATAGCAATTTATTTTGTTATAAAAAGAAAAAGATATGGTTTAGCGTTTATATTAGTATTATTACAATATTTCTTCGCATTTTTTGGGTATGGAATAAGTCATCTACCATTTATCTTATATCCTTATTTAAGAATTGAAACAAGTTTTGCAAAAAGTAGTTTAGCGATCGTACTAATTATCCTGTTTGTTGTATTTTTTATCTTATTTACAGTGTATTTTATATTTTTAGTTCTTCATAAACCTTTTTTTATGAAAGTGTTTTTAAAAAGTAATGAAAAAAATGACTTTCAAGATTAATAAAAAAGGGCGATTTCAAAAGTATTTTGACTTTTGAAATCGCCCTTTTATCATGTACTAATGATTAAACTTCCATAATAATTGGGAGAATCATTGGTTTACGTTTTGTTTTTTCGTATAAGAAAGGTGATAAAGTATCAGTAATTTCATTTTTTATCTCAGACCATTGAGAAGTTTTACGCTCCATGATCTTGTTTAAATGAGTAGAAATCATTGCTTGTGCTTCATTTATTAAATCGCCACTTTCTCTCATATAAACGAAACCGCGTGAAATAATATCTGGTCCTGCCGAGATTTTAAATTCCTTCATATCGATACTTACGACAACGATTACAAGACCTTCTTCAGATAAAATTCTACGGTCTCTTAAAACGATATTACCAATATCGCCGATACCGCTTCCATCAATATAAACATTACCAGAAGGAACTTTACCTGCAACCATAGCCTCATCTGCACGAAGAGCTAAAACCTCACCATTATCCATGATAAAGCAGTTTTCTTCAGGTACTCCACAGTCCATAGCAAGCTTAGCATGCATGCGCTGCATTCTATATTCACCGTGAATTGGCATAAAGTATTTAGGTTTCATCAGTCTAAGCATTAATTTTTGCTCTTCTTGTCCACCATGACCACTAGTATGAATATCATTTAATGAACCGTGAATTACTTCTGCACCAGCACGGTATAGTAAGTTGATTGTACGGTTTACGCTCATTGTATTACCTGGAATTGGTGAAGAAGAAAATACTACAGTATCTCCAGGAATAATTTGAATTTGACGATGTGTACCATTTGCTATACGTGATAATGCAGCCATAGGTTCACCTTGACTACCTGTACATAAAATGACTAATTGATTAGCTGGAATACGATTAATTTGAGATGCATCGATAAATGTATCCTTTGGACATTTGATATAACCTAAGTCATGACCAATCTCGATATTCGCTTCCATACTTCTACCAAAAACAGCAATTTTACGTCCAGTTGCAATAGCAGATTCAACTACTTGCTGAAGACGATGAATGTTTGATGCGAATGTTGCAAAAATAATTCGACCGTCTACTTTACGGAAGATTTCATTAATCGTGTCTCCGACTTTTCTTTCAGACATTGTAAAATGTGATACTTCACTATTTGTACTGTCAGAAAGTAGACATAAAACGCCTTCCTTACCAATCTCAGCCATTTTTGTTAAATTAGCTGTTTCTCCAACTGGTGTAAAGTCGAATTTAAAGTCACCTGTATGAACGACTTGTCCTTGTGGAGTTTTTACAACAATTCCGTAACAATCTGGAATACTGTGAGTAGTACGGTAAAAAGTTACGCTAGTTTTTCTAAATTTAATGATGTCGTCTTCTTTTATTTCAATTAATTTTGCTTTTCTTAAAAGACCGTGTTCTTCTAGTTTATTTTTAATTAAGCCAAGAGCAAGTTTTCCACCATAAATTGGAATGTTTAATTCTCTTAATAAATATGGAATACCACCAATGTGGTCTTCATGTCCGTGAGTGATAAATAAACCTTTAATTTTTTCCTCATTTCGAACTAAGTAGGAATAATCAGGTATAACATAGTCTATCCCTAGTAGCTCATCTTCAGGGAACTTGATTCCGGCATCTATTAATATAATTTCATCTTGATATTGTACTGCGTATGTATTTTTACCAATTTCCCCTAAGCCACCTAGTGCGAATACGGCAGCTTGATCATTTTTAAGAAATTTCATAAATTACGCTAGCTCCAAAATTTTAAAGCTTTCACTTTGTTTTTCGAATTCAAGATGAGCACCGGTTAAAGCTTGAACAAGCTCAATATTATAATTGAAAGGTAATAATTTCGCACGAACTTCTCTTTCACTATCTGCTTCTACATAAACTGTTTTAGTTTTTTCTCTTACAGGTACCTCTAATGGTAATTCCTGATAGTATACTTTAAAAATCATTTAAATCTCTCCTTGTCAAATCACTATCTTCTCAATATTATAAGTGATTTTCTATATATTTTCATTCTTTTTATTGAAGATTACCTAAAATACGGTTATTTTAAAAAAAAATTTGAAATTATTGAGATATATTTCTTCTTTTTCAAAAATTGTTTTAGCCGTTTTTTTAATTTTTTTCGAAGTTTACGTAACATTAGTTTTACCTCCTAGACATGAAATTAAACTTATATAAAGAGAACACGGACATAGTATATTTATGTTTAGTATAGAACGAAAAAACATTTTCATTCAATATAATCCAAAAAGCAGTTAAAATAGAGGGTATCTTAAAGTTAAGGGGAGAAGAATGTGAAGAAGTTATATGGAGCTTTGTTTTTATTAAGTATTATTTGGAGTACATCTTTTTTATTTATTAAGCTCCTTTTAAACGATATAGGGCCAGAAGCAATTGTATTTTATCGCTGTTTCTTTGGTGCTATGACATTATTAATTATTATGTTAATCAAAAAGGTAAAGATTGATTATAAAAATTTACCGAAAATGAGTTTAATTATCGTCATTTCATTATTTAATCATGCTATACCTTGGCTTTTTCTTTCTTTTAGCGAGACACATCTGCAAAGTAATGAAGCGGCAGTATTGAATGCTTTTACGCCAATTGCAACACTCATTATTGGCTATTTTTTCTTTTCTCAAAAAATTCATAAGAAACAATGGATTGGACTTATGATCGGGATCGTTGGACTTATGATTATGATGAATCTTAATCCATCAACAATTTTCTCCGATAATATAATTTATTCAATATTAATGTTATTTGTTACTTTTTGTTATGGGCTTGGTTCACATTTAACGAAAAAGTATTTACAAAAAATTGATGTAATGATTGTTTCATTTTTAACCTTAGGTATTTCTGGTGTATTCGGCTTTTTTTATATGATCATTGTAGGGAAGGGCACTTTAAAACCATTTGTTAATTTTGAAGTTTTTAGTGGTGTGTTTGGACTAGGCGTTATATGTTCTGGGTTGGCATATTTATTATTTTATTATATGGTTAAAGAGGGAAGTGCAGAATTTGCAACAATGGTTACTTATATAGTACCTGTATTTGCTTCGATTTGGGGCTTTTTCTTTTTAAGTGAGCCTTTATCTTTCAAAATGATATTAGGGTTGTTAATCGTACTTCTAGGAGTATTTATTACGAATAGTAAACAAAAGTCAAAAATGAATAACTCAAAAGCAAATGCAGCGTCTTAGTGAGGGGAGAATAATATGACTAAACCAATCGTTTTTTTTGATATAGATGGAACGATTTTAAATCATGATAAAGTAATTCCGGAAAGTACAAAGAAAGCAATTTCGGAACTTCAAAATAAAGATATCCACGTAGCGATTGCAACTGGTCGTGCGCCATTCATGTTTAAAGAAATTCGTGAAGAATTAAATATAAATAGTTTTATAAGTTTAAATGGACAATATGCTGAATTTGAAGGTGAAGCTATTCACAAACATGCCCTACATCCAGAACAACTTCACCAATTTACTCAAAAAGCAAAAGAACTAGGCATTCCGCTTATCTATTTAAATAACGAGACAATGAGAGCGTCAATTGATTCACATCCTCATATAAAAGAAGCAATGACATCGATCAGAATGCAACATCCTGAAGTTCAGCATGATTTTTATCATAATCGTGAAATTTATCAAGTCTTACTGTTCTGTGAAGAGCATCAAGAGCCATCTTTAACCGATGGGTTTAATGAATTTAATTTTATTCGTTGGCATGAATATTCGTCAGATGTCTTACCAGTTGGAGGATCTAAAGCGAATGGAATACTTCAAATGGTAAACCATCTTGGATTTGATATGCAAAATGTGATCGCATTTGGTGATGGATTAAATGATTTAGAAATGATTGAAAAAGTTGGTACAGGTATCGCCATGGGTAATGCAGTGGATCCACTAAAAAAATTAGCTAACCATATCACAACGAATGTTGATGAAGATGGAATTTTAAACGGTTTAAAATGGGCAGGACTTCTTTAAGTCTGTAGAGATAACTACAAAAACATTTATTTTCAGACTGATTGCAAGCGCTTGTCTTTCGAGGAGCGGAGTTACCCTAAACGGTAAGAGCACCGCAGACAGGCGAAGCAACGAAGAAAGCGAGCGTTTGGCGGGCAGTCTGAAAGAGCGATTGGTTTTCCAATCGCTCTTTTTTATTTTCTCTCTAAAGGTGAAGCACCTTCTGGAGGAGAAAAAGGATTTGTTTTATTAATACGATCATAAAACATTACTCCATTTAGATGATCAATTTCATGCTGGAAGCAAATTGCTGGTAAACCTTTTAAACGAATTTTTACTTCTCCTAATCTCGTGTCAAAACCAGTAACTGTTATTCTTGCGTATCGTGGAACATATCCAGGAACATCTCGATCAACAGATAAGCAGCCTTCACCACCTGATAAATAAACTTCCTCAACAGAATGACTTACAATTTTTGGATTTAATAAAGCATAACTATATAAATTACCTTGTAAGTCAGTAACATGAACACCTATGGCTCTTTTTAGAATTCCAATTTGTGGCGCAGCTAATCCGATACCAGATCGTAGACCGTATTCGGCAGCTATTTCTGGATTCTGACTATTTATAACATATTCTAATAATAAATTCGCTAAATGAATATCCTCTGCCGATGGAGGTAAGCTTACTTCACTCGAGATTTCCCTTAATCTAGGATCGCCTTCTCGAATTATATCTTTCATTGTAATCAAATGAATTTCACTCCTGTCTCATTTTTCCTTAATATAAGTATGTACTATTCACTAGTATTATTAATTTAGTCTAACAAATCTTTATTAAATTGTCAGTCACAAGCAGGTAGAATGGAAAAAGGAG
The DNA here is from genome assembly GCF_900112535.1 of Bacillus sp. UNCCL81. Lineage (NCBI taxonomy): Bacteria > Bacillati > Bacillota > Bacilli > Caryophanales > Bacillaceae > Bacillus > Bacillus sp. UNCCL81. Next base: position 320,474 of record NZ_FOMF01000003.1, read on the forward strand.
CGATAAATTATCGCTCCTTAAAGTTTGTGGTTATACATTAATAATAGAGGCTTACAAGTGTGAATTATAAAACGAAAGCTGCACCAACGATAATTAATAAAATGAATAGAACAACGATTAATGCGAAACCGCCGTAACCGCAACCGCATCCGCCGCCGTAACCATAACCAGGGTATCCACCTTTTCCACCGTATCCGTAACCGTACATATAATAACCTCCCTTTAAACTGTTTCCGCATATAGCGGATACTACAAATTATGAAAAACTACATAAAGTGTGTGGGTATGTGACCAGATTATTTTTTAGGACGTATAAAAAGTGTGAAAAGATGCAACATGGAAATAATAATGAAAAAAAATTGGGTGAAATTATGTATAAAAAATTTAATTCTTTATTTCTTGTAATAGTCATACTCTTTATCCTTTGTTCGGGTTGTACTTCTCAAGTAAAACAAAAGAATTTAGTAATAAATCAACTAGCTGAAATTGCTAAAATGGAACAGAAATTTCAAAAAGCTGGAGAAGGTATTCAAAAACTGGAAGTAAAAGAATTGGAGTATTATGAAAAAATTTATTTATATAAAATCAGCGAAGTAAATAAAAGACAAGAGTCAGCTAAACAAGCAATTAATTTATTAAATGAACGAAAAGAACGAGTCAATGAGGAGTCAAAATTAATTCACGATATAGACATAAAAATTAAAGAACTTCAAACAATAAATATTGAAACGAAGGATGAACAGTTTCGAAATGAAGTTAATAACTTTATAAAAACATGGAGAGAAAGAACAGAGTTATACGATAAATTGAATTCTAAATATAAAGATGCAATGGAAACGGATCTTTCAATTTATAACTTATTATCGCAGAAAAAAGTTGATTTAAAAAATGTAAAGAATGAGACAAAGGATACAAATCACATTTATAAAGATGTCATTAAATACAATGATCAATTAAATCTTTATACTCAAAAATTAAATAATTTACAAAAAGACATATATGAAAAATATGGTAAATAACATATCGGGACTAGAATTACTAAATAAAAATCGTTGTAGTACAGTTTGAAATTTAAGATAAAAAAAAACCATTATTAGCTATTTGAGTATAATTTAAAGGAGTTTCTGTTATTGTATAACAGATTGCTGTTTCAAAGGTAGTACAGGGTTAAAATTTTGTGGCAAATTTTTTGAAAAATCATGAATAAAATAATACAACAAAATATTTGACGAGTTTATGAACGTGTTATAAACTGTACTAGTGTTCAATGTTGTACTAGTGTAATACACGAATAGTATAAGTACAGATTTTAATTATAAGTTTAAGTTACTTGTAATTACTCTTAAGAAAATACACATGATGGATAAAGAAAATAAATCCTCCATAATTAAAGAAGGGTGTGGGTTTTAGTGGCAACTACTACGAAAAAAGTAGCTGGAAAGGAAACAACAGAAATGAAGAATACACAAACTGTTTCTGAATTAATGGATCAAATGCTTCAATTTGGTGATTCAGTTGGAACTCTTCAAATTTTAAATGAAGAGGGCGAAGTCGTTAATGAAGCAGCGATGCCTGAATTATCAGATGAGCAATTAAAAGAATTAATGAAACGTATGGTATGGACTCGTGTTCTTGACCAACGTTCAATTTCATTAAACAGACAAGGTCGTTTAGGTTTCTATGCTCCTACTGCAGGACAAGAAGCTTCTCAATTAGCAAGTCAATTTGCTCTTGAGAAAGAAGACTTTATCTTACCTGGTTACCGTGATGTACCTCAAATGATCTGGCACGGTTTACCATTATATAAAGCATTTTTATGGTCACGTGGACATTTAGTAGGAAGTCAAATTCCTGAAGATGTAAATACAATCTTCCCACAAATTATTATTGGTGCTCAAATTATTCAAGCTGCAGGTGTTGCACTTGGTATGAAGTTAAAAGGCCAAAAATCTGTTGCCATTACATATACAGGTGACGGTGGATCTTCTCAAGGTGATTTCTATGAGGGTATGAACTTTGCTGGTGCTTACAATGCTCCTGCGATTTTCGTTGTTCAAAATAACAGATACGCAATCTCAACTCCAGTTTCTAAGCAATCAAAAGCTAGAACAATTGCTCAAAAAGCAATTGCTGTAGGTATTGCTGGTATTCAAGTTGATGGTATGGATCCATTAGCAGTTTATGCAGCTACATCAGAAGCTCGTAAACGTGCTGTAAATGGCGAAGGTCCAACATTAATTGAAACATTAACATTCCGTTATGGACCACATACAATGGCTGGTGATGACCCAACTCGTTACCGTACAAAAGATACTGAAAATGAGTGGGAAGCAAAAGATCCAATCGTTCGTTTCCGTAAGTTCTTAGAGAAAAAAGGTCTTTGGACAGAAGAAGAAGAAAATGCAATTATCGAAGAAGCAAAAGAAGCAATTAAAGATGCAATCAAACTTGCTGACCAAGAACCAAAACAAAAAGTTACTCATTTAATGGAAAATATGTTCGAAACTAAAACAAGTAATATAGAAGAGCAATATGCAATTTATAAAGAGAAGGAGTCGAAGTAAGTCATGGCGCAAATGACAATGATTCAAGCTATCACAGATGCATTACGCGTTGAAATGAAGAACGATCCTACTGTAGTAGTATTTGGTGAGGACGTTGGAGTAAACGGTGGTGTATTCCGTGCAACTGAAGGTTTACAAGCAGAATTCGGTGAGCAACGTATATTCGATACACCACTTGCTGAATCAGGAATCGGTGGATTAGCAATCGGTCTTGGAATTGAAGGTTTCCGTCCAGTAGCAGAAATCCAATTCTTCGGATTCTTATTCGAAATCATGGACTCAATCGCTGGTCAAGCAGCACGTATGCGTTACCGTACAAGCGGTCGTTTTACTTCACCAATTACTTTCCGTTCACCATTTGGTGGTGGTGTTCATACACCAGAAATGCACGCGGATAGTTTAGAAGGATTAATGGCTCAAACTCCTGGTTTAAAAGTAGTTATTCCATCAACACCTAAAGATGCTAAAGGTCTTTTAATTTCATCTATTCGTGATAATGACCCCGTTATCTATTTAGAGCACATGAAATTATACCGTTCATTCCGTGAAGATGTACCTGAAGGCGAGTACACTATCGAATTAGGTAAAGCGGATGTTAAACGCGAAGGTAAAGATGTATCAGTATTTGCTTATGGTGCAATGGTTCACGCTGCATTAAAAGCTGCTGAAGAATTAGAAAAAGACGGAGTATCAGTAGAAGTTGTTGACTTACGTACTGTTCATCCATTAGATACTGCTGCAATCGTTGCATCTGTTGAGAAAACTGGCCGTGCTGTTGTTGTACAAGAAGCACAAAAACAAGCTGGTATTGCTGCAAATATTGTTGCTGAAATTAATGATCGTTGTATCCTTTCATTAGAAGCACCAGTTGTTCGTATTACTGCAGCTGATACTGTTTACCCATTCTCAGAAGCGGAAACAGTATGGTTACCAAACCATAAAGATGTTGTTGAAGGCATTCAAAAAGTTTTAAACTTCTAATTTAGTTTATAACAAAAAATAGTGAAAGGTATTTGATGAATTCATCAATACCTTTCTTACATTATAAATAAAATATTTTAAAAAAATAATTTAACTTTGTTCGGAGGTAGAAATCTGTGTCAAACTCAGTGGCAAGTCTATTTGAATTTAGATTACCAGATATCGGTGAAGGTATTCACGAAGGTGAAATTGTAAAGTGGTTTATTAAAGCAGGCGACGAAGTAAATGAAGATGATATCATTTGTGAAGTTCAAAACGATAAATCAGTAGTAGAAATTCCATCACCTGTAAAAGGGAAAGTATTAGAAGTATTAGTTGCAGAAGGAACAGTTGCAGTTGTTGGTGACGTATTAGTACGTTTAGATGCACCTGGATATGAAAACATTAGCTTCAAAGGACAACATGCTGAAGAAGCTCCAACTACTACTCCGGTACCAGAAGCTGCTGAAGCAGTTCAAGCAAAAGTACAAGAATCTTATGAGCAAAGCGAACCAAAAACAGATGCAGCACCACTATCACCTGTTGCTGCGATTGAACCAAAAGCACATGTAATTGCAATGCCATCTGTACGTAAATACGCTCGTGAGAAAAACGTAGATTTACGTATTGTACCAGGTTCAGCTAAAAATGGCCGTGTAACAAAACAAGACGTAGATGCATTCTTATTAGGTGGAGTAGCTCCAGCTGCTGCAGCACAAACAGAAGTTGCTGTTGAAGTTATAACAGAAGCTCCAGCTGCTACACAAGAAGCTCCAAAAGCAATGCCAATTCCAGAAGGAGCATATCCTGAAACTCGTGAAAAAATGAGTGGAATTCGTAAAGCAATCGCTAAAGCAATGGTTAACTCTAAACATACTGCTCCTCACGTAACATTAATGGATGAAATAGATGTAACGAAACTAGTTGCTAGCCGTAAAAAATATAAAGAAGTTGCAGCTGCACAAGGTATCAAATTAACATTCTTACCTTATGTTGTTAAAGCTTTAACTTCTGCATTACGTAAATTCCCAGCTTTAAATACATCAATCGATGATGCTACTAGCGAAATCGTACACAAACATTACTATAACATTGGTATTGCTGCAGATACTGATAAAGGTTTATTAGTACCAGTTGTTAAAGATGCTGATCGTAAAGCAATCTTCTCAATTTCTGCTGAAATTAATGAATTAGCTACTAAAGCTCGTGATGGTAAATTAGCTCCTGCAGAAATGAAAGGTGCTACATGCACAATCACAAATATCGGTTCAGCTGGTGGACAATGGTTTACTCCAGTAATTAACCACCCAGAAGTAGCTATTTTAGGTATTGGTCGTATTGCTGAAAAACCAGTAGTATTAAATGGAGAAATCGTGGTTGCTCCAGTATTAGCGTTATCATTAAGCTTTGACCACCGTATTATCGATGGTGCAACTGCTCAAAACGCATTAAACCATATTAAACGATTATTAAATGATCCAGAATTATTATTAATGGAGGCGTAAGATAAATGGTAGTAGGAGATTTCGCAATTGAACTAGATACGGTCGTTATCGGTGCCGGTCCTGGTGGTTATGTTGCAGCAATTCGTGCAGCACAACTTGGACAAAAAGTTGCTGTTATTGAAAAAGGTAATCTTGGTGGGGTATGTCTAAACGTAGGTTGTATTCCTTCAAAGGCATTAATTACTGCTGGTCACCGTTATGAAACAGCTAAGCATTCTGAAGATATCGGTATTACAGCAGAAAATGTAAAAGTTGATTTTACAAAAGTTCAAGCTTGGAAAAGCAGTGTAGTTAATAAATTAACTGGCGGTGTTGCTGGTTTATTAAAAGGAAACAAAGTTGAAGTTATTAAAGGTGAAGCTTACTTTAATGATGCTAACACTCTTCGTGTAATTACTGAAGAATCAGCTCAAACTTATACTTTTAACAATGCGATCATCGCAACAGGTTCAACTCCAATCGAAATCCCTGGTTTCAAATGGAGCAACCGTGTAATCGATTCTACAGGTGCATTAAACTTACCTGAAATTCCAAAAAAATTAGTTGTTATTGGTGGCGGCTATATTGGTATGGAATTAGGTACTGCTTATGCTAACTTTGGTACACATGTAACAATTCTTGAAGCTGGTGACGAAATCTTAAATGGTTTTGAAAAATCTATGAGCTCAATTGTTAAACGTGGATTAAAGAAAAAAGGTAATGTCGATATCGTAACAAAAGCGTTCGGTAAAGGCGTTGAAGAAACTGCAGATGGCGTAACAGTTAAATTCGAAACAAATGGCGAAATGCAAGAAATCGAAGCTGATTACGTTTTAGTAACAGTTGGACGTTTCCCGAACTCTCGTGACATGGGCTTAGAAAATGTTGGTGTTGAAATTAACGAACGTGGTGTAATTACTACTGATAAACAAGCTCGTACAACAATTAATAATATTTACGCAATTGGTGACGTAATTGCTGGTCCTCCATTAGCACACAAAGCTTCTTATGAAGGTAAAGTTGCTGCTGAGGCAATCAGTGGTATGTCAAGTCAAATCGAATACTTAGCTATCCCTGCTGTAGTATTTACTGATCCAGAATTAGCAACTGTTGGTTATACAAAAAAACAAGCAGATGATGAAGGATTAGCTGTAAATGTAGCAAAATTCCCATTCGGTGGAAATGGTCGCGCATTATCACTAAATTCAACTGATGGATTCGTACAATTAGTTTCTCGTAAAGAAGATGGAGTACTAGTTGGTGCTCAAGTTGCAGGTGTAAATGCTTCAGATATCATTTCTGAACTTGGTCTTGCAATTGAAGCTTGCATGAGCGTTGAGGATATTGCTCAAACAATTCACGCTCACCCAACATTAGGTGAAATCTCAATGGAAGCTGCAGAATTAGCGATGGGTCATCCAATCCACGTTTTAAAATAATTACTTAAAAACCTCCTATATTTTATAGGAGGTTTTTTACTGTTCAAATTGATTTGAAACGGTTTATTTAAAGCATAAAGTAGTTTGCTAAATGTAGATGCACTAAACGCAATACGATGGCAAAATAACGAAAAAAACGACTGTCTGCAATCTCCTATTTGTTAGGAGGTTTTTTTGCATGATTAAGGCATGTCTCGCATAACGTTTAAAAAACAAACTTTCTAGTATTTGATCATTGATTGGTGGGAGTATTGATGCGAAAACAATTAATAGTATTAATGATTCATCAACTATTTTGGATAGGGTTTTCATTTGTTTTATTCTTGTCGAAAAGGGATCAATTATATTCTAAAGTCATCTTGTTTCTAGTATTCTTTTACCAGCTTTATTTAATTGCAAAATACGTTGGAAACACAAGAAAAGCAAGTATTATTATTACTTGCTTTTATGCTTCGATATTTTTCTTTTGCCAGGCGATCGTAAACTTATTTTAAATTATCGTTTGTAAAAATACATGATTCGATTGTTAAATAATTCAAGCTTTGCTTCAATTTTTTGAGCTAAATATCTACATAGCTCATTTGCTTTTCCTTTATCACCATAAGTTGAGTTTGGTAATAGAGTAATCACGATATTTTTATCATCTTGAATAGAAACAACAAAATGTTTATAACGTGAATCATTGCTCTGTAGATAAAGTGCATCTTGATCATCTAATTTTTTATTTGAAATAGAGTAGGGAAAGGAAACCCTTTCATAATTCCAGTCAACTTGTTGACCGATCTTAGTTGAAGATTGTATGTAATCATTTATTAAATTATTTATTAAATCTAAATTTGCTTCTTGGTATTTGGATTTATCCACTAATTGAATGGTAGCTTGTTGAACCATTTTTAAATTTTCCCCCTAAGATGTTCTATGAAAAACATCACTTTTAATCTTTTTTATCATAACATTATTTCAAATTTTTAGACAAGTATTCGGTATGATTTTAGTTTTTTCTTCATATGTATTAACTTACAATACTAAACCAGAGGAGTGGGTGAAACAATGTTTGAAAAATTATATGATGATCACGAAAATGTAAGAGTCCGATTTGTTGGCTTCGTAACGAACGATACAAGATACGATATTGGTATTGTATATACTAACATGTTCTTTGGAAAGCCACTCGTTATCTGCATGCAATCTAGACAATGCATTTTATTAGATCGACAGGATGTTTCATTTCCCAATCAGTTGAAATTTTTATGTAAACTAAAAAGTGAGGAAGAGGCAATGGAGCTCGCAGAATATTTAGCTGACTGGTTACCGTCACCAAGTATAGAGGAGAGCTATGAATAAAAAATAAATGTGTTATACTAATTAAAATGTGTTCACCTTATAAAACCCCTTGAATAATCTAGTATTAGAAAATTTAAGTTATACTTATTTACCACTTGCGTAAATAAGTATAACACATTATAATGAAGTTAGTTAATTGATACAACATTATGAAAGGGGTTACAATAATGGGAACGTTCGTATGTAAATGTTGTGAAAAAACAGTAGGTCATTTCGAGGATGAAAAAGTAACAACTCTTTACGTTAAAAACTGTGAAGATTGTGAACCAACTGAAAATGAAGTTTGCTAATAATTATTAATTAAAACATAAGGTCTAATAGAGTAACTATAGACATCTATAAATAAGAAATTCCACAAGGCGATCGTTTTTCCTTGTGGTTTTTTATGTTTTTCTTTAAGGGTAAAAATGTTTTTAATTAACGCGCAAAAAAGGGAGACTCAATTAAGAATCACCCACTTTTCTTTTTATGCAATTTGAGTTTGATCTCCAATTCTTGCAGTTATAACCTCGGATGAAGCTTCCTTCGTTGTAACTGGAATTAATTTTGAAGTATCTTTTAAATATTGAGCCATTTCGTTTGAGTCAATTCTAGTATTTAAATTTGTTAAAAAGGCAGAAACCATCGCAAAAGGATATCTATGCATATTTAAATGGAAAATAATTTCGTGTAATGAACGTATTCCGATACCATGACCATAATAATAATTACTTCCCATAGAAACAGTGTTTTCTCCTTGCCATTCTGGTGTCATTGGGTCAACTTCAGGATTTTTTATATAAACAACGTCACCAGGGGCTGGACGATCTACTTCAGCCGTTAATATAGCTAATTTAGGGTCGTAATTCCAAGTGTATAAGTATATGCCATTATCGAATAGTTGATCAAAAATTTCATAGCCTAAAAGATCTAGCAGGGCTTTATAAAATATCATAATGATTGCAGTTGCACATTCTGTAGCGTAAAATTGTCCATTGCGAAAAATATCATAAATTCCCATGGAGGTTCTTATGCCTGGCCTAAGTCTAAATCCACCCATTGGTGTGCGAATCCAAAACATAGGATTACAATATGCTCGTCTAAAAACCCTAAATTGCATGCCACTTGTTAATAAATCTTTAGAAGCCTGAAGTATATAAGTTCTAATTGTTAAATCAAAAGAAAGTTCACGGTCAGATTTATAAATATGAGACTTTTTACTGTTTGTTAAACTAGACAGTATTTCTTGATAAAGTTTATTATTTGAATCTTCGCTATTTTTTAATGAAGCATGAACAATTTTATTATTCACGACTATCAATGAGTCCACATCCTAACGTAAAAACAATTTTTTCGTACGAAATCAATATAATTACCTTACCTATCATATGCCTATATAATTTAGATGTGATTTAGAATGAAAAAAAACTAGGATTCATTTCCTAGTTTCTTCATAAAAGTTTTCGTTATTTTAATACTTTTAACGTTAATAATTCTTCGTCTTCTGGGCCTTGAACAGGTAATCCTGCTTCAATATTCTTTTTAATATAAACTAGATTTTCTAGAGTAATTTCTTCACCAGGTAAAAAGATTGGAATACCAGGTGGATAAACCATTACAAATTCAGCAATAATTCTACCGACAGATTCCTCAAGTGGAACAGATTCTGTTTCGGAGTAAAATGCATCCCTAGGAGAGACTGCTAAATTTGGAATCGTTGGGATCTCAACGTTTAAATTTGTATTGTGCTCTGAGATGTCAAATTCAGTTACTAATACTTCAAGTGCATGAATTAACTGCTGAATGTCTTCTTCACTATCACCTGGTGTTAAAATGCAAAGAACATTATATAAATCAGACATTTCAACTTCAATATTAAATCGCTCTCTTAACCAAACTTCAACATCATGGCCCGTTATACCCAGTTTTTTTACGCTGATTAATATTTTAGTAGGATCAAAATTGAATGTAGCCTCGTTCCCAACTAAGTCATAACCAGGGCAATATAAACCATTGATTGAATTAATTTTATTTCGTGCATTATTTGCTAGTCTAATAGTATTCGTAAGTAATTCTTCACCAACAGTGGCTAATCTCTTTCTTGCAACATCTAGTGAAGCAAGCAATAAATAAGATGTTGAAGTAGTTGTTAGCATACTTAGTACAGATTGTACTCTGTGGACATTCACAATGCCTTCTCTTACATTTAAAATGGAACTTTGAGTCATAGAGCCACCAAGCTTGTGTACGCTCGTAGCAGCCATGTCAGCCCCTGCTTGCATCGCAGAGATCGGTAATTCGTTATGGAAATGAATATGTACACCATGCGCTTCATCAACTAATACGGCTAAGCCATGTGAATGTGCTAATTCAACAATGCTTTTTAAATCTGCTACAAATCCAAAGTATGTAGGATTAATGACTAACACTGCTTTTGCATCAGGATTATTTAAAATGGCCTCTTTCACTGCATTTGTCGTAATACCGTGTGAAATCCCTAATTCACTATCAATTTCAGGATGAACAAAAATTGGTGTAGCTCCCGAGAAAATGATTGCAGATAAAACAGATTTGTGAACATTTCTTGGAACGATAATTTTATCGCCAGGTCCACAAACACTCATTACCATTGTCATGATTGCGCCACTTGTGCCTTGAACTGAAAAGAATGTGTGGTCAGCACCAAAAGCTTTAGCTGCAAGATCTTGTGCTTGTTTTATTTTACCTTTTGGATGATGTAGATCATCTAAAGGAGCAATGTTGATTAAATCGATCGATAATGCATTATCACCAATGAACTCTCTAAATGTTGGATCCATTCCATTTCCTTTTTTATGTCCTGGAATATGGAATTGAATAGGGTTCTTCTTTGCATGTTCTAATAAAGAAGAAAATAACGGCGTTTCAATTTGTTTCATTTAACATACACCCCATTTAATGAATAATAGTGTTTTTCGGAAGTGATATGTTTGTAAACAATTCAACTGTTTACTCTCATTAAGTTATAAACTGTCTTACCTTCATTTGAAAAACAAAAAGATTATATCATTCTATGAATTTTCTGTATAGAAAAATATTATAAAGTTATGAAATTTTATTCATTTGAATGAAATTATATCAATTTTTAAAATAAGAATGGAATTTAAAAAATGTGTTAAAATGGAATTAATTAGAAAATAGTAGGAGTGAAGTAAATGGATTACCAATACCCAATTTCATATGATTGGACAACAGATGAGACAATTGAGGTAATAAAGTTCTACACATCAGTAGAAAAAGCGTATGAAAAGGGAATAGATCGTGAAGTGTTAATGGCTACATACAAACAATTTAAATCAATTGTTCCTAGTATCGCAGAAGAAAAAAAATTATGTAATGAGTTAGAAGAGATATCCGGTTATTCTGCATACAGAGTCATGCAAAAGGCTAAAAATGGTGCTCCTGGTGATAAAATTAAAATGTAGTATTAAATAAGTTCATTGTTAAAATTTATATAGTAATAAAAAATTATTAAGTAAAAAATAGAAGCCCATTAAAGGAAGATTAACTACTTTCAATGGGCTTTACTTATATAAGTATTGTTTAAGTAAAGCAATTTCATATTCGTCCTGTCGAAAAATGTGTAAAGAATGGGCATAGACTTTTGTTTTTGACATATGTATAATTAAACAACACTTATATTAATTCAGTTTATACTTAGTTTGTATAAAGGAATTAAAGTATTATATGTTTCTATAATACGTTGGATTAGTTCTTCCTTTGTAAGTGTAATTGCTTCATCTTTTGCAATTGTAATTCCACATAGGTATTCTGCTTTTTTTACATCATGAAATCTTTGAATACCTTTATTGAATTCATCTTTATTCATTTTACTTTTTTGTACCACGTCAGGCTTCATATGATCGTAAGATACAACAAAATCTTTCGGAATCATTTTGTAAAGTTTATTTTTATTCTTTTCAAAATTAATGGCAATCGATTGCTTATTTGGACTTTCATAAATAATTCCAAAGTAAACAAACAGGTGAGTACCCCACAGTCCAAATTGGAAATGAGGAAGCATTTTGTATCCGCGATTATTTGTTGCAAAAGCAATCCAAGTATCTTTTGGAGCATTCACAGTACGTCTAGCATGCTTAGCAATATGGCCAAAAAAGTTTTGATCAGTTTGTACATTTAAAAAAGGTAATATTTCTTCTTCAATTTCTTTAAATTTTGGTTGAATTTCATTTTGTATAGCACTCATTCTAGTTTCTAATGTTGAGTCAGTTGTAAATATTTCAAAATCACTTTCTTTAAAAAAAGTTTGAGTCATTTTTGAACCCCCTAATTACATTATCTAATTAGTATACCATGTTTGTCCAAAACAAATGGGTAATATGTTTCTTCATAAAACAGTTACATTATAAGCTTAAATAACATATATTAGTAGCAAGATAAAAATCAGAAAATTTTGTTAATTAACTTTTACAATTTGTTTTGCCAACTTATATTCTATGGAGGGATAATGATGAGACAAGTGATTAATGCGTTAAAAAGAACTGATGCAGAAAAGAGAATTCCTGTACTTAGATTAGAATTAGATTACGAACTAGCTACACTATTCGATGCTATGACAGTCAATGATAATGAAGCAATGATTGAATCTAAGAAGAAATTAGAATTATTAAGATTAGAATTAATTCGTCTAGAAGCTTAGCGAGTTTATTTACCGAACCTTTAAATAGGTTCGTTTTTCTGTGCGCTAAATCTTCCGCTAAATGCCCAATGGTCTATCGTATGCCCACCCTCCAAAATAGTTCCTCATCTTAAATAAAAATCATTTCATTAGGTTTTTTTAGGTTAAAATTGGTAAACTGATAAACAGGACCATAATAATATAGTTTTAGCACGTAGAGTTTGGAGTGTTTAAATATGAATGTAGATTGGAAAGAAATTGAACAATTCGCGAGGATTTTGCTTCAAGAGGCAGCTAAAAATATTAAAAGCTCATTATACGACTCCATAACAATCAATACTAAATCAAACGAAAATGACTTAGTAACAAATAAAGATGAAGAAATTGAAAAATTCTTTTACGAAAAAATAAAAAAGAAATTTCCAAATCATTACTTACTTGGTGAAGAAGGTAAAGGCGATGATTTGGATCAAGTAACGGGGGTTGTATGGATTCTTGATCCAATCGATGGAACGATGAATTTTGTTCACCAAAAACGTAATTTTATGATTTCTTTAGGTATTTATGAAAATGGAATCGGTAAAATGGGTTTTATAATGGATGTAATACATAATGAACTATATTTTGCTAAAAAAGGTGAAGGAGCTTATTTAAATGATCTTGAAATAACACCTTTGAAAAATGTAGTACTAGAAGAGGCTATTGTAGCTGTAAATGCTATTTGGTTAACTAAAAATCGTTATTTAAACCATGAAAAATTAAGTAATCTTGTTCGAAAAGTTAGAGGAAGTCGGTCATATGGTTCAGCAGCGATGGAAATGGTCTATGTGGCAATGGGAAGGATTGATGCCTATATCACCCCGAGATTATCACCTTGGGACTTTGCCGCGGGTAAAATTATTGTAGAAGAGCTAGGCGGAATTTGTACTTCGCTTAAAAATGAAAGCCTTTCAATTCTTAAAAAAAGCTCAGTGCTAATAAGTAACGCTTCGATTCATGAGGAATTACTTACTGATTATATCGAATTTCTACAAAAATAATAAAAAGAAGGTAAGTTTGGTTTATAACTTGCCTTCTTTTTTAGTGTGCAGACAGTGTTAAAAAAGAGAAGAGGTTTATAACTTGCCTTCTCTTTTTAATTTAGCACGTAATGAAAAACCATAACCAACTAATGATATTGAAATAATTAGTGAAATAACAGCGCCAATAGTACTTAGTTCTGCTAGCATTATACCAACTAGAATTAAGAAGATTACGGATAAAGTTGCAACGCAGAAAAGTCTAAATTTTATGCTAGACATGGTGAATCCTCCTGTTCATAATTCCTATTTTACTCTTTGTCGAATCGGATGTAAATTTGAAAAAAATAAATCTTTCCTAAATATTTATTAATAAATTATATTTTTGATTAAACATTTTCTTGATATATTTCCGTGTGCATGTGCTATAATGTTTTAGTTAATAATGAAAATAGATGTGTAGACATTTTAGGAGTGAATATATTTTGAAAAAAAGAGAAGATTTACGCAATATAGCAATTATTGCGCACGTTGACCATGGGAAAACAACGTTAGTTGATGAGTTATTAAAACAATCAGGTACATTCCGTTCAAACGAAAACGTTAATGAACGTGCAATGGACTCTAATGATATAGAACGTGAACGTGGAATTACAATCTTAGCTAAAAACACTGCAATCCAATATGAAGGTAAACGTATTAACATCATGGATACTCCTGGACACGCCGATTTTGGTGGAGAAGTAGAACGTATCATGAAAATGGTTGATGGTGTTCTTTTAGTTGTAGATGCATATGAAGGTTGTATGCCACAAACTCGTTTCGTATTGAAAAAAGCTTTAGAACAACATTTAACACCAATCGTAGTAGTAAATAAAATCGACCGTGACTTCGCACGTCCTGATGAAGTTGTTGACGAAGTAATCGATTTATTTATTGAATTAGGTGCAGATGAAGATCAATTAGAATTCCCAGTTGTATTCGCATCAGCTATCAACGGAACTTCTAGCTTAGAATCTGATCCTTCTAAACAAGAACCGAATATGAATGCTTTATTCGATACAATTATTGAGCACATTCCATCTCCAATCGATAATAGTGAAGAGCCTTTACAATTCCAAGTAACATTATTAGACTACAATGACTATGTTGGACGTATCGGTATCGGACGTATTTTCCGTGGAACAATGCAAGTTGGTCAATCAGTTGCTTTAATGAAACTTGATGGATCAGTTAAACAATTCCGTATTACAAAAATGTTTGGATTCATTGGATTAAAACGTATTGAAATCCAAGAAGCAAAAGCTGGTGACTTAGTAGCAGTTTCTGGTATGGAAGATATCAACGTAGGTGAAACAGTATGTCCTGCTGAACACCAAGAAGCACTTCCGATCTTACGTATTGATGAGCCAACTCTTCAAATGACATTCTTAGTTAATAATTCACCTTTTGCAGGTCGTGAAGGTAAATTTGTAACTTCTCGTAAAATTGAAGAGAGATTATTACAAGAACTTCAAACTGACGTAAGTTTACGTGTAGAAAATACTGATTCTCCTGATGTATGGATCGTAAGTGGACGTGGAGAGCTTCACTTATCAATCCTTATTGAAAACATGCGTCGTGAAGGATATGAGCTTCAAGTTTCAAAACCAGAAGTTATCATTCGTGTGATTGACGGTGTAAGATGTGAGCCTGTTGAGCATGTACAAATTGACGTTCCTGAAGAATATACTGGTTCAATCATGGAATCAATGGGTGCTCGTAAAGGTGAAATGAGAGATATGGTGAATAATGGTAACGGTCAAGTCCGTTTAACATTTATGGTACCAGCTCGTGGATTAATTGGTTATACTACAGAATTCTTAACTTTAACTCGTGGTTATGGAATCATTAACCACTCATTCGATAGCTACCAACCAGCTATTCAAGGTCAAGTTGGTGGACGTCGTCAAGGTGTATTAGTATCAATGGAAACTGGTAAAGCTTCAACATACGGAATTATGGGTCTAGAAGACCGTGGTGTAATTTTCCTTGAGCCAGGAACAGATGTTTATGATGGTATGATTGTTGGTGAGCATAACCGTGATAATGATTTATCAGTAAACGTTGTTAAGGTTAAACACGCTACTAACATCCGTTCAGCGAATAAAGACCAAACAACAACAATGAAAAAACCACGTATTATGACGCTTGAAGAATCTTTAGAATACTTAAATGATGATGAGTACTGTGAAGTTACGCCAACATCAATTCGTTTACGTAAAAAGCTTCTTGATAAAAATGAGCGTGAGCGTGCAGCGAAAAAGAAAAAATTCGCTGAACAAGAATAATTAAATTTTAAAATAATTATGATATAATAAAACCGACTAGAAATAGTCGGTTTCATTTTTGTAAACAAAGTACAAAATATTGATTTTCAGACAGTCTAAAAACGAATAGAAGTATTTTAGTTTTATTATAAAATAGGGGGATATGGATTTGGAAAAAGCTCCAAAGGGTTTTGAATTTGTCATCACACAGTTAATAAATATAACTCATGATATTCATCTTTCCATGTGGATATTATATGGTTTAATTGTTGTACTATGTATTGTAGTATATCATTTAGGTTTCGCAAAAAAATTGAGCATCCTTAAAAGTTTAATCATTTATGTTTTGCTTATGATTGGATGTAGTTTCCTTACTTTCTTAGCTTTAAGGATACCAATCGTGGAAGCATTACTTGCTAGTGTTTTCGTATTAGGTGTTTATAAGATTCGTTTACATCAATCAAAAAAGAATAATGCTACTACATAATGTAACACTTTTTAGAAAGTTGGTATCTAGATGAAATCTGTTCAGGACGCTTTATATAATTGGTTAACGATAAAAGTTATATATGAAGGTAGACCTTCGGATGAAGCTGCTAAAGAGACGTATGAGATGTTTGATTCGATTTTAAAAGAAGATCATCAAGTATCTAACGTGAAAATAGAAAAAATGGAAGATTTCTATTTAATTACATTTACACAAGCAGAAAAAGAGCGAACTACGCGCTTTCCTATTGAAATGATTGATTGCTTTTTAGATCAAGTAAGAGTTAATCCAGAGAAGTATTAAAAACCTAGAAATTAATCTAGGTTTTTTTTGTTTAAACTTATATTGGATTTATACATGAAAATAATATCTAAGTCCAAAAAAAGAAGCCCAATTGGCTTTTTTTCACGCTGTTGAAAAACAATCTTGTCAATTAATTTACCAAATTTTTGTAAAAGGAGTATAGTGATGTTGATTTCCACTACAGGATGCTCGCTTTCCATGGGGCGAGATTCTTTAGCCTCCTCGGTCTCAGCCTTCCCGCTTATCCCATAGGAGTCGAGCACCCCTTCGTTCCAATCAACATATTCATCTAAAGAAGTCTGCAATAAATCATTATCAAATAGCCTTTACTAAGAGTAACCTAACAGCTGTTTATTAATCAGTTTTTAGTTCAATTACAATCGAAAATTAATTAATAAACTAACTGATCAATGGAATTTGTTTTTGTAAAAAGTTTACTCAAAGTATTTTTAACTTCTGAAAAAAACATTACTAGTGTAATTGGAATCATAACAATGCTCAAATATATTAACATATATAACCATTAATAGATCATCCCAAAAAATAATTTCAGCATAAATATACATTTAATTTCCTTTTTACTTATTGAACATTTTATATTTCAACACTATGAAAAAAAGAAGCCCAATAGGCTTCTTTTTTAATAATTTACCACTCGTCATTGTCCTTTACCGGTTTTAAGAAACGGAAATTTCCTGTTGCAATTCTTTGTTCTGTTTTTATTTTAATTCGATCGTAACATTCAGAGCATGTATATGTATGGATAGGACGATTTCTTAATTTTTTTGCAATAGGTGATTCATCGCTAATAGATTCGCTTTTATCACAAATCATGCATTTAACTCTCATGTGAAATTTCTCTCCTTATATATGAAGCTTAAGTTAACATAATTATAACAGGTTTTAGAATATATTTTTAGAAAACAGTGGTTTTAGCAGGAAGTTTTCAATAAACTTTGAATTATATTAGTATACTCTTTATTTGAAGGAGATGAAATAGTGATGGCAAACAGTATTGAGAAAACATTATCACCAAGCTTATTAGAAGATTGTAATAAAGAAAAGATTGTTTTTTTAAGTACTTTTAACTCTGAAAAGAATGCACCAGTTACGAATGCAATTTCTTGGCTTGCTGCCTTAGACGATAAGACGATTCGTTTTGCAGTCGATCAAAGATCAGCAATTATATCGAATATCGAAGAGGTTGAAGGGGTATCATTAAGCTTATTCTCAAATGAAACAGTTTATAGTATCTCAGGAAATGCAAAAATTTTAACGAAGCAAATGCCTGGGATTCCATTAAAATTAGCGTGTATAGAAGTGAAAGTTAATGAAGTAAAAAATATATTGTTTTATGGGTCAAAAATAACAGTCGAACCAGAGTATGCAAAAACTTATGATGAGAGAGCTGCAAAAAAATTAGATGTTGCAGTTTTAAGTGGTCTTAGATCCAACTGAGCTTTAAACATTAAAAAATATTCTAAAGTAGAGAGAATTTCATATAATATATTAACGGTTCGTCCATTCTTCGACTAGTAACCAAATGTAAGACCAATCAATTTAGAATTAAAACTAATTATTCTAATCTGAGTTATTTTTAGTCAGGAGGTTAAGGATTGAGTAAAATATACGTTCTCGACACCAATGTACTACTGCAAGACCCACTAGCAATCTTTTCATTTGAAGATAATGAAGTAGTTGTACCAGCTGTTGTATTAGAGGAAGTAGACTCAAAGAAGAGATATATGGATGAAGTTGGTCGTAATGCTAGGTATGTATCCAAACTAATTGATAGCTTTCGAGAACTAGGGAAATTACATGAAAGTATTCCTCTTGAAAACGGTGGTTCGTTTAGAATTGAATTAAATCATCGCTCATTTCAACAATTGCAAGAGATCTTTGTTGAAAAAACGAATGATAATCGCATTTTAGCTGTTGCAAAAAACTTATCACTTGAAGAAGAAGCAAAAGAAAGTGGAAAAACAGTGATTTTAGTTAGTAAAGATACATTAGTTCGTGTAAAAGCGGATGCATTAAATTTACTAGCTGAAGATTATTTAAGTGATCGAGTAGTGGAAGTTGATCATATTTATACCGGTTATCTAGAGTATTACATAAATACAGATTTATTAAACAAGTTTTACGAGAAAACTGAACTTCCTGTTTCAGATATAGCGAACCATCCATTTTATCCTAATCAATTCATCGTATTAAAGGATGCTCTCGGTGGTAAGAGTTCAGCTCTTGGAGTTGTAGATAAAACAGGTACAAAAATTAAGAAATTTGTTTTCTCGAATGAACATATTTGGGGCATAAGACCAAGAAATGCACAACAGTCCATGGCCTTAGAATTACTACTTCGAGACGATATACCATTAGTTACATTGATTGGAAAAGCAGGAACTGGAAAAACTTTATTAGCTTTAGCAGCAGGTTTAATGCAAAGTGAGGACCTGCAAAGCTATAAAAAGTTATTAGTTGCTAGACCGATTGTTCCAGTTGGAAAAGATCTTGGTTATTTACCAGGTGAAAAGGATGAAAAACTTCGTCCATGGATGCAACCGATTTATGATAACCTAGAATACTTATTCAATACAAAAAAACCAGGTGAACTCGATGCGATATTAGCCGGAATGGGCTCAATTGAAGTAGAAGCTTTAACTTATATAAGAGGTAGAAGTATCCCAGAGCAATTTATTATTATAGATGAAGCACAGAATCTAACTAGGCATGAAGTAAAAACAATTTTAACTCGTGTTGGTGATAAGAGTAAAATTGTATTAATGGGGGATCCAGAACAAATTGATCATCCATATTTAGATGAATACAACAATGGATTAACATATGTAGTTGAAAAATTTAAAGATCAAAAAATAAGTGGACATGTAAAACTAATAAAAGGCGAACGTTCATCAATTGCCCAACTTGCAGCGGATATATTGTAATAATTAAATGCTTACAAAAGCAACATCTTACCAAGATCGATCAGTAAGATGTTGCTTTTGTTTTAAACTATAAAATAATCTTCTTGATTGATGTAATTGGTGTTTCTTTATTTGTGCCATCAGCAAAATATAAATGTACTGGCCCATCTTCAAGGATTCTCTTGCCATTGTATGAAAATGCTAAATAACTTTCATATACAGTTTCAAAAGGTAATTTTATTAATTCATCTTCTGTTTCGATTGTAACTTCTGAATCACGATTTTTCGGATTACTATTATCTATAAAATATGAAAATGGCATTGCATACGATTCCTTAAGCCATTCTTTTTTTTGAGTAGCGTATAAAGGGCTATTATCAACCTTTGCACCTTCAACAATTTCACGATCCCAATGCTTTGAAACACTTTTCGTATATTGCTCAAGCTCATCAACCTTTTTCAAATCACCAGCTAACAAACTATCTAACTTAACCTTTCTTTCATCAAAAATCCAAACACTTGGATCAATCGTTAACGGAAACTCCACATTACCTGTTAATTGAAAAACATCACTCATACCAAAACCCCTTCTATGTACTAAGTCTAACTATAGTGTACGACTATTTTAAGTAAAAAGACAAACAATTGAACAATATTGGCACTTATTTTCATTTGATTTTTTTATGTTTTCAACTTTTTTATAGTGATTATCTAGAGCGTTCTTTTATTTTAGAAATTAGATTTTTATTTAAAATTACATCCTAACATAAGAAAACTCTAATAAATAAACTGTTGCAAAAATATAATTTTCTAAAATACATATTTGTAAAACTTTTGATTTAAGTTGATTTTTCCTAAAAAGAACTATAATATTAAATAGATAGCTTGTACGGAAGCGGAGGGAGAAAATTGAGGTCTGATGCTGTAACAGATTACAAAGACAAAGCATTTGAATTATTAAAAAAAGATGCTGAAAAAATATTAAAATTAATAAATGTGCAACTTGATCATTTAACGATGCCACAATGCCCTCTATATGAAGAGGTTTTAGATACTCAAATGTTTGGATTATCAAGGGAGATTGATTTTGCTTCTCGTTTAGGTTTAATTGAAGCAGAACAAGGAAGAGAACTTCTTTCTGAACTTGAGCGTCAACTTTCTGCTCTACATGAAGCGTTTACAGATCAAAAGAATAAATAATTATTTGCAACAAAAGTTCAAACAATAAATGTTTGAGCTTTTTTTTGTGAATTTTTTTAATTGTTATAAGTAATAAATCTATTAATCTATGTTACAATGTTTTTATTTAAAAAGGGAATTTAGCAAAATAGTTGAATACATAAAGTATAATTAATCAAAGCAGGGATGATTAAGTAATGTTAAAAAAATATTTGAAAAATATTGATTATATGATTTTTGTTCCATTATTAGTGTTGTGTTTATTTGGATTAATTATGGTGTATAGTGCAAGCTCACCATTACCATCCATTCGTTATCAAAGTGAACATTGGCCAAGTGACTATTTCTTTCATAAGCAATTAATTGCATTTGAAGTAGGGATGTTTGCATTTGTTTTTTTAATGTTTCTACCTGCAACTTTCTTTAGAAAAAGAATTGCCATGATATTAAATATAGGGGTAAGTATAGGATTACTTATTGCAGTTCTACTCTTTGGTGAAGTTAGAAATAATGCAAAAAGCTGGGTATTTGGAATTCAACCAGCTGAGTTAATCAAATTAGGGTCAATCGTTCTATTAGCAGGATGGTACTCCAAAAGACAAAAGCGAATTACAAAGAACTGGAAAATGCTATTTGCTCCATGGAGCATAGTAGCTATTTATATCATTCTATTGAGATTACAACCGGATACAGGTACAGCTTTATTAATAATCGGTACTTGTGCTGTCGTTTCGTTTTGTAGTGGTTTTATTGTAAAGAGATTAATTCTCTTATTCGTTGGTGGCATTGGATTACTATATCCATTAATTAGTATTTGTATCAGTTTAGGGATCGGTTTAACAGATGTACAAGTTAATCGATTTTTAGCTTTCCGAAATCCTTTTGACTATGCACAAGGAATCGGATTTCAAATCGTAAATTCACTAATCGCATTTGCCAATGGTGGACTTACTGGAGTTGGATTAGGTAAAAGTATTCAAAAATTAGGTTATTTACCTGAACCTCATACCGACTTTATTCTAGCAATAATCGGTGAAGAAACAGG
Source organism: Bacillus sp. UNCCL81 (assembly GCF_900112535.1). Taxonomy (NCBI): domain Bacteria; kingdom Bacillati; phylum Bacillota; class Bacilli; order Caryophanales; family Bacillaceae; genus Bacillus; species Bacillus sp. UNCCL81. Next base: position 342,188 of record NZ_FOMF01000003.1, read on the forward strand.
TTTAATAGGAGTAATTGTAGTTATTTTATGTATATTCATAATTGTTTGGCGTGGATTGTTAATAGCTCATCAATCAAAGGATTCTTTTGATTCATTATTAGCTACAGGGATTAGTGCAATCATCGTCATTCAATCATTTATAAATATTGGAGGAGTCACTTCGTTAATTCCACTTACGGGTGTTCCGTTACCTTTTGTTAGTTATGGAGGAACTTCATTAATCGTTATGCTTTCGATGGTTGGTATTTTAATGAATATTTCAATACGAAATAAGATTCATAAAGAAACTTTATAAGATCTTCAAAAATGCATTTTGAAAAAAGTTTATTCTTAATTTATTGATAATTATCTTTCATAAATACAGGAGGCTTACAAATGACTTACACGAAACAGATTAAAAAAGTTCTTGTTGCTAACCGAGGTGAAATTGCAATTCGAGTATTTCGAGCTTGCACTGAGTTAGGAATTAGAACAGTTGGTATTTATTCTAAAGAAGATGAAGGGTCATATCACCGTTATAAAGCTGACGAAGCATATATAGTTGGAAAAGGTAAAAAGCCAATTGATGCTTATCTAGATATTGAAGGTATTATTGAAATTGCAAAGAAAAACGATGTAGATGCAATTCATCCAGGATATGGATTCTTATCAGAAAATATTAAATTTGCTCAAAGATGTGAAGAAGAGGGAATTATTTTTATCGGACCATATTCAAGACACTTAGATATTTTTGGAGATAAAATTAAAGCAAAGAAGCAAGCTCTTCAAGCTAATTTGCCAATCATTCCTGGGAGTAATGGTCCAGTAAACTCATTGGATGATGTAAAGGAATTTGGTGAAACTTATGGATTCCCGATTATTATTAAAGCTGCTCTAGGTGGTGGCGGTCGTGGAATGAGGATTGTCCGTACGAATGCAGGAGTAAAAGATGCATACGAGCGTGCTAAGTCTGAAGCAAAAGCTGCTTTTGGTAATGATGAAGTTTATGTTGAGAAGTTTATTGAAAATCCAAAGCATATTGAAGTTCAAATATTAGGGGATAACCAAGGGAATATCATTCATTTGTTTGAACGCGATTGTTCAATTCAAAGAAGACATCAAAAATTAGTTGAAGTTGCACCATGTACTTCGATTAGTGAAGATTTAAGAAATAGAATTTGCGACGCGGCTGTTCAATTGATGAAAGAAGTAGAATATGTTAACGCTGGTACAGTTGAATTTTTAGTTTCTGGTAATGATTTTTATTTTATTGAGGTTAATCCACGCGTACAGGTTGAACATACAATTACTGAAATGATTACAGGAATTGATATTGTTCAAACACAGATCTTAATTGCACAAGGTAATAGTTTACATAGTGATAAAGTAGGAATACCATTACAAGATGAGATTCCAAGAATTGGTTTTGCGATTCAAGCACGTGTTACAACGGAGGACCCACTAAATAATTTTATGCCTGATACAGGAAAAATTATGGCATATCGTTCAGGTGGAGGTTTTGGTGTAAGATTAGACACTGGTAACAGCTTCCAAGGTGCTGTTATTACACCTTACTATGATTCATTATTAGTAAAAGTTACAACTCATGCATTGACATTCGAAGGCGCAATTGCGAAGTTAAATCGAAATTTAAAAGAATTCCGTATCCGTGGGATTAAAACAAATATTCCATTTTTAGAAAATGTTACGACACACCCAGATTTCTTATCTGGTGAGTATAATACTTCATTTGTCGATTCATCTCCGGAATTATTTGTTTTTGCAAAAAGAAGAGACCGCGGAACAAAATTATTAAATTATATCGGGAATGTAACAGTGAATGGATTTCCAGGTATATCGGTTAAAGAAAAACCAGCTTATGATGATATTATCATTCCAAATGTAAATCATATAAAAAATGCTGAAAGTGGAACTAAACAATTACTAGATAAATTAGGTGCGGATGAATTTTCGAAGTGGTTAAAAAATCAACCGAATGTTTTATTTACAGATACAACGTTTAGGGATGCTCACCAATCACTGCTTGCAACGAGAATCCGTTCAAAAGACCTAATTACAGTAGCAGAACAAACATCAAAATTATTACCTAACTTATTCTCTATGGAAATGTGGGGCGGAGCAACTTTCGATGTAGCGTACCGTTTCTTAAATGAAGATCCATGGGAAAGATTATTAAATTTAAGAGAACAAGTTCCAAATGTATTATTCCAAATGCTTTTACGTGGATCAAATGCAGTTGGATATAAAAATTACCCTGATAATCTTGTTAAAAAGTTTATTGAAGCATCGGCTCAAGCAGGAATCGATGTATTTAGAATATTTGATAGTCTAAATTGGATTAAAGGGATGGAAGTTGCAATAGATGCTGTAAGAGAGAGTGGAAAGCTTGCTGAGGCATCGATCTGTTACACAGGAGATATATTAGACCCAACTAGAACAAAATATAATCTAGCGTATTATAAAGAGCTTGCAAAGGATTTAGAATCGGCTGGTGCACATATTTTAGCTATTAAAGACATGGCAGGTCTATTAAAGCCTCAGGCTGCTTATACGTTAATTAGTGAATTGAAGGATACTGTAGATCTACCAATCCACTTACATACTCATGATACGAGTGGAAATGGTTTATACACATATGTAAAAGCAATAGAAGCTGGCGTAGACGTTGTAGACATCGCAATTGGAAGTATGTCTGGCTTAACTTCTCAACCAAGTGCAAATAGTTTATATTATGCTCTAAAAGGTTCAAATAACGAGACAAACTTAAATATTAACGGCTTAGAACAGTTATCAACATACTGGGAAGGCGTTCGTAAGTATTATAGTAGTTTTGAAAGTGGTATGGTTTCACCACATACAGAGGTTTATCAACATGAAATGCCAGGTGGTCAGTATTCTAACTTAAAACAACAAGCTAAAGGTGTTGGTTTAGGAGACCGATTTGAAGAAGTTAAGGATATGTATGGTAGGGTAAATCAACTATTTGGAGATGTCGTTAAAGTAACACCTTCTTCAAAAGTTGTTGGAGATATGGCTTTGTTTATGGTTCAAAATAATTTAGACGAAGATTCTGTATATGAAAAAGGAGAACATATCGATTTTCCTGATTCAGTAATCGAATTTTTTGAAGGGAAATTAGGACAACCTCATGGAGGATTTCCAAAGAGTTTACAACGTATCATCTTAAAAGGCAGACAGCCATTAACTGAAAGAGCTGGTGAGTCTTTAAAACCAATCGATTTTAAAGATGTTGAGGAATATTTATTCAAGACGTTAAATCGCCAGGTTACTAATTTTGATATATTAGCTTATTGCCTATATCCTAAAGTATTTATGGACTATCAAAAAAATGTAGAAAGCTATGGAGACTTATCTGTACTTGATACACCTTCTTTCTTCCATGGAATGAGACTGGATGAAGAAATTAAAGTAGATATTGAACGTGGTAAAACACTGATCGTTAAACTTGTTTCGATTGGTCAAGCTCAACCTGACGGAACAAGAGTAATATACTTTGAATTAAATGGTCAGCCTCGAGAAATAGTGGTTAAAGATTACTCAATTAAATCTACTGTCGTTCAAAAAAGAAAAGGGGACACTAGTAATCCAAACCATATTAACGCAACAATGCCAGGTACTGTTTTAAATGTACTAGTTAAAAAGGGAGATGTAGTTGAAAAAGGTCAAACTTTAGCAATTACAGAAGCAATGAAAATGGAAACTACTGTCCAATCTCCATTTACTGGTGTCATAAGAGACATTCTAATTACATCAGGAGAGAGTATTTCTACAGGTGATTTACTAATAGAACTAGATCAAAGATAAGAAGTACAATTGTATAGCGAAGTTAGAGAAGTTGCAGTAAAAGGACATCTCTTCTTCGCTTTAATTTTAAATGTAAAAAAAGGTATTTCTTCTACAATTAAGTGGAAGAAATACCTTTTTTATGAGATATTTTTATTTTGAAGTAACTCAGAATTTGAGCTTTTACTTCTTGTACAAACTAAACTTTGGAAACTAAATATTGCAAACAAGCATGAAATTAAAATGGCATGTGTTAATGCAACATAAATATTTAGGTTTGTAAAGACTATAACCGCTCCACAAATTACTTGAAGAGTAACAAGAATTAAAGATACAAACCATCCAAAATAAATGCCACGCTCATTACGATAGTATTTATAAGCATGTACAAAAGCAATAATTACCCAGACGAATAAAAGAAATGCAGCGAATCGATGCCCCATTTGAATCCATTCATGAACTTGTGTGGGAATACCGTTGTTTGCTTTACTACATAATGGCCAGCTAGGACAAGCTAAGCTAGCATTTTCGTGACGGACAAGAGCGCCAGTATAAACTACTAAGTATGAATAAATCCATAAACCGTAAGTATGAAATTTCATTCTTTTTCCGACATAAAAAGAATTTTTTTGATAATTGCGATCACGCTCGAAAATTAATAATGTTAACATGACTACAGCAGCAAAACAAATTAGAGAAATACCAAAATGAATTGCTTTTACAGCTGGGACTTGACCCCAAACAACCGCGGCTGCCCCAATTAATGCTTGAGCAACTAGAAAAATACAAGAAATGATTGCTAAAAACTTTGTTTCTCTTTTATGAGGAATGACAATACAAGCAAGAACTGCTAATAATAAAACAAATATCCCAGCAAGGCCTGATGCTGCACGATGAGATAATTCAATGACAGTTTGAATAGTCAGATGATCAGGAATGATTTGACCTTTACAAAGAGGCCATGATCTTCCGCAACCGAGTCCAGAATTAGTCTTTGTTACGAGTGCACCACCCAATAAAACAATTAAAAGAATGAATGAGGTAATTAACGATACCCCTTTTAAAACACGTAGCAAGTATATCCACCCACTTTTATAAAATAATAATAATTTTAAAATTTAATTATTAAAAAAATTATTCTGTAAATAATACTTCTATATCATATAAGATTACGACATAAAATTCAAAGGTAACCTTCATATTTAGACATAATATTTGTTTTTTCTTAACTTTGAATGTATTCATTTTTGAAATATAGAAATAATTAATTTTATAATTAAATAGTATTTAGTATTGAAAAGATAGGCTGTTTACGTTAAAATTTTTTTGAAACGTACACAATTTGTTCATATATTTATCACAAAAATTTCATTGAATTTAGTTTAATAGAAGTATGTCTAAATTAAAAACTCATTATGAACCATTAAAAAATGGGTATGAAAAATGAAGTTTTGCAAAAAAAGAGGAGGATTGACTTGGAACAATTAGCTAATAATGTTTCTAATAACGAAGAAACTAATCATCCTTCTAGTTCACTAAAGAAAGATTTACTTTCTTTAATGAAAATAGGGATCGTAAACTCTAATATACTGACAACTTTTACAGGTATCTGGTTAGCAATCCAAATAAATGGATTAGATATATTAGATTATTTACCAAAAGCAATTATTACTGTAATTGGTTCATCACTTATTATTGCGGGATCATGTGTAATCAATAACTATATTGATCGTGATATTGATCCGTATATGGAGAGAACGAAAAACAGACCGACTGTAACCGGTAATATTAAACCAAGCGTTACAATTTCGATTGGTATTCTTTTATTAATTGTGGGCTTTACTTTTATGGCTTTCACAACCTTAATGGCTGTTGTATATGCATTTATTGGTGCATTTACATATATCGTACTATACACTCTTTGGACGAAACGTAATTACACGTTAAACACAGTAGTAGGTAGTATATCTGGTGCAGCACCCCCATTAATTGGATGGGCAGCAATCGATGCGAATTTGCATCCAATTGCTTGGATGCTGTTTTTAATCATGTTTATATGGCAACCACCTCATTTCTTAGCACTTGCGATGAGACGTTCTGAAGAATACAAAAGAGCGGGAATTCCAATGCTACCAGTCGTTTACGGATTTGAAATGACGAAACGTCAAGTGATGATTTGGGTATTATGTTTATTACCACTGCCATTTTACATGCAAGCTCTAGGTTTACCATTTATTATTTTTGCAACAATATTGAATATTGGATGGGTTATTTTAGGATTATATTGTTATAAACAAAAGGATGATCAAAAGTTCTCTAAACTGATGTTTATATACTCCATAAACTATTTAACTCTTCTATTTATGTCAATGATTGTGTTTACAATTTCGTTTTAATTAGGGGTATTACGGGGGATTTTTTTATTGTTTGTTTAATCTTATTTTTAAATAAGAATGAAACACTTTAAATTGAAAGAGGGGGAAGTATACTTATGAAACATTGGCGATTAGTCTCGCTAATTTCCTTGATAGCAGTTATTTTGAGTGCATGTGGACATGCAAATCAATCTACACTGAATCCTCAAGGTGAAGTAGCAAAAATGCAATACGATCTTATGAAGCTAAGTACGTTGATCATGGTATTCGTTGTTGCTGTAGTAACAGTTCTTTTCCTTTACGTAATCGTGAAATATCGTCACCGTAAAGGTCAAGAGAATATTATTCCAAAGCAAGTAGAAGGTAATCATTTCTTAGAGCTTCTTTGGACAATTATTCCTGTTATTTTACTTATTATTTTAGCAGTACCAACAGTATCACAAACGTTTAAGCTTTCAGATGAGAAGCAAATAGCAAAAGATGAGAAGAAAAAAGATGCAATTGTTATTAATGTAAATGCTCATCTTTTCTGGTGGGAATTTGAGTATCCAAAACAAAAATTCATTACTTCTCAAGACATGTATATCCCAGTTGGTAAAAAAGTTATCTTAAACCTTAAAGGTCAAGATATCAAACACTCATTCTGGGTACCATCATTAGCAGGTAAGCTTGATACAAACGTTGAAGGCGAAAACAAAATGTGGCTTTCAGCGGATAAAGAAGGTACATATAATGGATTCTGTGCAGAGTTTTGTGGTCCTTCACATTCATTAATGCAATTTAAAGTTAAAGTTGTAAGTCAAGCCGATTACGATAAGTGGTTAGCTGATATGAAGAATCAGAAAGGTCAAGCTGTAACAGCAGATGCACAAGAAGGTGAAAAAATCTTCAAACAAAGCTGTATTGGTTGTCATGCTGCAGATGCAAATGATACAAGACCACCTGCTGCACGACTTGCTCCAAACTTAGCTAACTTCGGTGATCGTGATATGGTTGCTGGTATTGCTAAAAATAATGAAGCAAACATCAAAAAATGGTTAACAAATCCGGAAGCTATGAAGCCAGGAAACCTTATGACAGGTAAATATGGTGACTTATCAGCTGATCAGATTGATGCATTAACTGCATACTTAACTAGCTTAAAAATTGCAAAATAAATTAATGGATATGAAGCAAAGGGGGTAATACTGTGAGTTCTGTAGCGAAAAAGAAACCACTATTGTGGGACTACTTAACGACAGTCGACCATAAGAAAATTGCAATCCTGTATTTAATTGCAGGCGGATTCTTTTTCTTAGTTGGTGGGATGGAAGCGTTATTTATTCGTATACAATTAATTAAGCCAGACAACACATTTTTAGTTGGTGATGCTTATAACCAAGTATTAACAATGCATGGTACAACAATGATTTTCTTAGCGGCGATGCCGATGATCTTTGCATTTTTTAACGCGGTAGTACCTTTACAAATTGGTGCTCGTGACGTAGCTTTCCCGTTTTTAAATTCTTTAGGTTTCTGGTTATTCTTCGTTGGTGGAGTTTTCTTAAACCTAAGTTGGTTCTTAGGTGGAGCGCCTGACGCAGGTTGGACTTCATATGCGACACTAGCTCTACACAGTAAATCACATGGTGTAGACTTCTACTTATTAGGTCTACAAATTTCAGGTATTGGTACATTAGCAGGTGGTATTAACTTCTTAGCAACGATTATTAACATGCGTGCTCCAGGGTTAACATACATGCGTATGCCACTATTTACTTGGACAGTTTTTGTAACATCAGCACTTATTTTATTTGCGTTCCCGGCATTAACAATCGGGTTAGCGTTATTAATGTTTGACCGCCTATTTGGAACTGCATTCTTTGATGCATCTTTAGGTGGAAACTCAATGATCTTTGAACATTTATTCTGGATTTTCGGACATCCAGAGGTTTACATTCTTATATTACCGGCATTTGGTATCTTCTCAGATATCATTCCAGCATTTTCAAAGAAACGTTTATTCGGTTACTCTTCAATGGTATTCGCAACAGTTTTAATTGGTTTCTTAGGATTCATGGTATGGGCTCACCATATGTTTACAGACGGTCTTGGTGCAGTAGCAAATGCAATTTTCGCTGTTGCAACAATGGCAATTGCAGTTCCTACAGGGGTTAAAATCTTTAACTGGTTATTAACAATGTGGGGCGGACAAATTCGTTTTACAACACCAATGCTTTGGTCAGTTGCATTTATTCCATCATTCGTTCTAGGTGGGGTAACTGGTATTATGAACGCTGCAGCTCCTGCTGACTATCAATTCCATGATAGTTATTTCGTAGTAGCTCACTTCCACTACGTAATCGTAGGTGGGGTAGTATTTGGTCTATTTGCCGGTGCACATTACTGGTGGCCAAAAATGTTTGGTAAAATCTTAAATGAAACATTAGGTAAAATTACATTCTTTTTATTCTTTATTGGTTTCCATTTAACATTCTTTATCCAACATTTCTTAGGTTTAATGGGTATGCCTCGTCGTTACTTTACATATTTACCTGGACAAGGCTTAGATACAGGAAACATGATCAGCTCAATCGGAGCAATGTTCATGGGTCTAGCTACAATCGTTATGTTAATCAACGTAGTTTATACAGCAATTAAAGGTAAGAAAGCTGCTGGAGATGCATGGGGTGTAGGTCGTACACTTGAGTGGTCAATTCCTTCTCCTGCACCAGAATATAACTTTGCTCAAATTCCATATGTACGTGGATTAGACGCTCTATGGGTAGAAAAAATAGAAGGAGACGGCAAAATGACACCTGCTGAACCACTAGGTGATATTCATATGCCAAACTCATCTATTTTACCGTTTGTTATGTCAGTTGGCTTATTTATTGCAGCATTTGGGGCATTGTATAATGACCAACTTAAGAATCACACTGCAGTTGGTGTTTTAATTCTTGGCTTAGTTATTACATTCGGTTCAATGTTCTTACGTTCTTGGATTGATGATCATGGATTCCATATCCATAAAGAAGACATAGCTGATGAGGGGGTTGAGGCATAATGGAAATGAATCAAAAATTTACAGCTGAAACGTTTCCTCATAACCCTGAAAAAGCTACAGAAGAAGGTAAAAATAAGTTCTTAGCATTCTGGCTATTTCTTGGTGGAGAAACTGTATTATTCGCATCATTATTTGGTACTTTCTTAGCTTTAAGAAACTCTACTGCTGGTGGAGCAAGTGCTGCAGAAATGTTCGAACCAAAATTAGTATTCATTGCTACAATGTTACTTTTAACATCATCTCTTACAAGTGTTTACGCTATGTACCACATGAAAAACTTTGAACACAAAAAGATGATGCTATGGTTAGGAATTACAGTTTTATTAGGTCTAGGATTTTTATTGTTAGAAATTTACGAATTTAGACACTATATGCACGAATATCATTTTACAATTAAGAGTAGTGCATTTGGTTCTTCATTCTATACATTAGTAGGTACTCATGGTGCCCACGTATTTGTTGGTTTACTTTGGATCACTACTTTAATGCTTCGAAATGGTGGAAGAGGTTTAAATTTATACAACGCTCCGAAGTTTTATATTGCAAGTTTATACTGGCACTTCATTGACGTAGTATGGATTTTCATCTTTACAGTAGTATACTTAATGGGAATGGTGGGATAAGAAAATGGGTACAAATACAAACTCTCATCAAAGAAATCAAGTTGAAATAAAGTATCACAGACGTAAACATGCAGAAGAAATGAAACAGCAATTAATTTCATTTGCATTAATGATCGTTTTAACACTTGCATCATTCGCAGCAGTATTATACAGAGATAAAATGGACCCATACTTTACAGTACCATTTATTTTATTACTTGCTGTAGTACAACTAGTGTTCCAACTTTATTACTTCATGCACATGAAAAATAAAGGTCACAGCACACAAGCATTTTTCCTATATTCAGGACTTACGGTTGCTGTAATTACACTTTTAACATTCTTAACATTAATCTGGTTATGATGTAAAAAGGAAGTGAATTAAATTCACTTCCTTTTTTTATGTTTGTTTATGTAGTTTGTTGATATTTTGTGGGACTTACTTGCAGATTAGTTCAATAAGAAACATTGTATTATAGAACTTTAAAAACACATTAAAAAGGGTCTATTTTGCAGGAGATTTATCTTTTATATCAAAATCCTAACATAAACGTAAAATTACAATAAGGTGGAATGATTTGATTGAAAAAAATTGAAGCACTAGAGTGGCTTAAGAGTAATAATAATCCATCAGCATTTGCGACTAATCGATTCGGTGAAACAATTAACGCTATTAATTTTGTCGAGAAACTTTATGAACTAGGTGCAGGAAAAGTGTGTGTAGTAGGTATTAGTGATGAAAAAGACCGTATTGAAGATGAAGGAGGACCTTATGCTGACTCCTTATTAGTTGAATTACCTGAGGATGACTTAAAACGTAATGATATTATAAAGTTCTATAAAAAAGAGATGGAAGAACAAGGGATCGTCGAAGGAGAAGGAATTTTAGAATGGAATGAAAGTAATTTAGATAATGGCATACTTGGTTTTGGGTGGTATTGAGACAATGCCAATATTTGATATTTAATGAAACTAACGCATGAGTTAGTTCAACGAGATTATATGTAAGAAAAAAAGGCTATTTAAGAAAGAGCCTTTTTTGATTTCGAAACCTTTATGTAATACCTTGAAAATGATATTAATTGATTGTATAATTCTTATAGTTTTTTTGTAAATTTGCCCTTAGTAACTACAATTGAAGATTTTTAATGTTGCCAGTATGAAGAACTTATTTAGATTGAGAAAGCACATAATGAAAGTATTTTTGTGGTGTACCATAACGCTTGAGATCTTGAATTAATTCTTCATCAGCTTGAGTAATAGTTCCTTTTTCTACTCCATTAGCATCTTGTATTGATACAGGAAGTAAACTTCCATCTTGGTAATCGAAGTTAATGATTTTTCCTAAACCTTCTCCTGTAATGCTTAATGTAACACCTTCATTTACCATAGCATAACCAACAATGTCATATTTTTTCTTAAACAATTCCTCTATCTCAGCTAATGCAACAAGATCTTCTTCGCCATCATTAAATACGTTATCCTTATCAAATTTTACCCAAATACCAACAGCTTCTTTTTCTGGCGCTCTATTTAAATCTTCATAATCAATTTTCGTTATCGTTCCAGAATGATAAATAGGCTCTTCCTCATTAATACAATAAATGTCACTTCTTTTAATAATTTCTACACGATCGCCTTCACTTACTGTTAAGTCTCTTTTTGTACCAAACCTATTGTAGTAAATCAATCATATTTCCTCCTAGTAAAATTTTTTAGACTTATAAATTATCCCCAAAACTACTAAAGAAATACTTAACGAGAATAATATATTTTCATTGATGTTATCTTTGTGGTCAATCAATGAGCCAACTCAACTATGGAGATTTTTATCATTATCCGACAGAAGACTCCTTCCTCAATTATGGTGAAGGTGTGATAACACCAGTAATAGGTGGGAGATGAATGTCGGTTAGGCGTGATAAGTCTAAAGTTTTTGCTGTCTGCTTCATATCTCAATGATCTGCTCAGTCTTAAGTAAAAGAAAGGTTCCAAGAATCTCCCACTTCAAACAACCTGTAAGGGCGTTTAGTGGTGAGTAGTTCAATGGTATAAGAAAGTTCAGTGGAAGAAAACTATAAAGCCGAAATAATTTTAGAATGAGTACTAATTCGGTTATGGTTGAACAGTAAAATGGAAGGGATGATTCAAAGATGGATATGGAAATTCCTAATGATGAAGATATTGAAATGGAAGAAAAGGTTGAGCTAAGTGGTAGTATTGATAAATTAACAGAGCATGTAATTTGGGGTGCACAAGGTTTCATGGATATTCCTGATCAAGGTAAAACGTACAGAAAAAAATATTTAGGAAACCGATATCAATAAATCAAGAAATCGTTTACCGTGAAAAAGTAAGTTAAAAAGACAGGCAAGGGATAATACTCTGTATAATTTCCATTAGATATTCATGAATAAATATTGATACATAACAAGCACATACGTTATTGAAGTTCATATTACCTTTTAAGCAATTAGCGCATTACGATAAGATCATTCAAAATTTAGGAGCTGATTGATTAATCAGCTCCTATTTCACAGTTCAAAAAAGCAATTCAACTAACTCTAAGTGGTTCTTTATTATTAGGAGGTTGGCTAGTTTTTGAGGAAGAATCTTTATTCAATGCCAATAATAATATCATTCCAATAATACAAGCTGTACCAAGCCATTGGAAAAAACCAAAAGGTTCTTTTAACCAAAAGATTGTAGTTAAGACAGCAGCTAGAGGTTCGATACTTCCAAGCAGACTTGATTCCTTAGGTGGAAGGCTTTGTAAACTTTCGATATAGAACCAAAATGCTATCATTGTACCGAATATGATAATGAAGACTAAATATAAAATTGCTTCAAGCGTTAAGTTTTTATAGTCCATTTGCCAAGGTGGATGGATAAAACTCAATAAAAATCCACCGATAATCATAGCCCATCCGACAATGACAAGTGAGTCGTATTGCTTAAGCAACGGTATGGCAAATAAAGTATAAAATGCTAAAGCTATTCCAGATAATACACCCCAAGCGATTGCAAGTACTGGCACAGATAATTGCGAAATTGAGCCGTTTGTTAATAAGAGAAAACTTCCAATTAATGCTAGAGAAACAGTTAACAAATCTCTACTTGTTAGAGTGGTTTGTTTGCGTACAATTAAATAAAGGATAATCATTACAGGTGCTAAATACTGTAATAGTGTTGCAACAGCAGCGTTTCCATGTTTAATAGAAGCCATATATGTGTATTGAACGGCTAGCATCCCTAATACCCCGAAGATAATTAGTTGAATTGCGATCTTTCCATTTTTCCAAACCCCAAGGATCTGAGAACGGTCTTTTTTAAAATATTGAATGGCTAGGAGTAATAACCCAGCTATAAGCAAACGGGTAGTTACTAGCCAATCTACATCGATTTGATACTGTTGAAAAAGTTTTTTTGCGACTGTACCACCAATCCCCCAAAATACTGCTCCTATGATAACAAGAACTATTCCCTTACGTCTATTCATGATTTTAGTCTCCACCTTCAAATATAAAAATAGTGTTATAATAAGCTAAATGATAAGTGGAAAAATGCTAAAATAATACTCAAATCGAATGGAAAAATGTAAGGATATTGAGGTGGATATCGGGAAATGCAAATTAAAAACTTTATGGTTGATAAAAGTTTGAAAGAATTAACTAAACATCATACTGTTGTTTTGCCATTTGCATGTTATGAAACAACGATTAAGCAAAACATTAATAGTTATATACCACTTCATTGGCATGATGAATTTCAGTTTGTTCACGTTGTTAAAGGAGAAGCAATTTTTCAAATAAATGAAGAAAATATTTTTGTTCAAGAAGGGGAAGGGCTTTTTATAAATAGTGGTTGCCTGCATATGGCAAAAGATCGGAACGATTCAGATTGTACCTATATTTGCTTAAATGTTTCTCCAAGTTTCGTTTTGTCTCAAGAACTTTATACAACCTTTGTAAAGCCTTATTATCAGGCGACTAATATCCCATTTTTATTCCTAGATCCAAAGGAGCTATGGGCCAATAGCATTTTATGCTATATTTTGAAAATCAATGAGATGATCAAACAAAATTCACCATTCTATGAAATCGATGTCAGCTTACATCTCACATTAATTTGGAAGAATTTAATTATGAATGGGATTGAATTAGAGTATGAGCAGTCGGTAGTGGTAAAGAGTAACCGAATGAAGCAAATGTTAAATTGGATACACCTACATTTTTCTGAGAAAATACTATTAGACGACATTGCAAGAGCGGGTCAATTAAGCCGATCTGAGTGTTGTCGATATTTCAATCGTATTTTAAAAACAACTCCTTTAAACTATGTAACCGATTATCGAATACAAAAAAGTTTAATATTACTACAACAACCAGAATCGAATGTAACTGAAGTTGCCTTTCAAGTTGGATTTAACAGCACAAGTTACTTTATTGATAAATTCCGAAAGTCAATGAACTTGACACCATTAGCTTACAAAAAACTAAAAATTCCAGAACTCCTTTAAAGTAAAACACAAAACATCTTTCAGTTGAAAGTTGCTTAACTGTAGCAATATGGAGCGTTAGAACTCACAGATCATAATCATGACATAAACTCATCGTAATGATAGAGTAATATGAAAAAAGATACAAATAGGTGGTGGCATTTTTATGAAGCATCTTCTTCCTAGAATAGAAGATTTGTTGCAAAGAAATTTTTCTTTGTACTCTGATATGGAGTTCAATAAAGAAGCAGCGTATATATTTAAACAGCATCATAATGAAGTCTGGATGTTAACGATCAATGAGTATCTTCATTTTAAGAGTAGGAATATAAAAGAATTTGATTGGAAAAAAGCCAGCGTATTCAATGAAAAAGCTGTTATTCAAGATGTGATTCAAGAATTGCAAACATCAGATGTTGTAGTCATTATAGATGGAGAGGAAAAAATTAAGGGCTATATCAATTCTGCTGTTTTAGTTTCCAAAGTTTTTGAATCTTATCAATATTTAGAGGCCTATTTTCGAACGATGATTGATACAATGGATGGTTCGGTCTCGATTGTAGATGAAGCTGGAAAAACAGTTGTTTGGACTCATGGTGCTGAAAGGATTTTTTCAATTCCTAAAGAAGAAATTATAGGGAATAAAATGGAGGAATTTTTTCCGAAAGATATGTTATTGAATAAAGTTACAATGGATACAGGTCAATCCTTTCGTCATAAGCAGCATAAACCACGTGAGGATCTCTTTGTCATGATTAATAGCAGCCCAATCTTCATAAATGATCGAATTGTTGGTGCAGTTGCGGCTGAAACCGACATTACGAGCCAAGTGATAATGAATCAAGAACTTATGAATGCTTCCTCCAAAATCCTACAATTGCAGAAGGAGGTTTCAAGACTGCAATTGTCACACGATTCTTTTCAACAAATTAAAGGTTCGAGTCAATTGATGAAAGAAACAGTTTCGTTATCAAAGAAAATGTCTGAAACGAGTGCAAATATTTTATTACTTGGTGAAACGGGGGTTGGGAAGGAAGTCTTTGCAAAAGCTATCCATTTTTATCGTGGATCATCTTCTCCATTTATTGCTGTAAACTGTGGTGCGATAACACCATCATTGTTTGAGAGTGAATTTTTTGGCTATGAAAAAGGAGCATTTTCTGGTGCAGATGTAAAAGGTAAAAAAGGAAAACTAGAGTTGGCGCACGGAGGAACACTTTTTCTGGATGAAATTGGGGACTTACCGTTGGATATGCAAGTGAAGTTACTTAGAGTTTTGCAAGATAAAACGTATTACCGCGTTGGTGGTACAAAGCAGCTAACAGCGGGGTGTCGAATCATTGCTGCTACAAATAAGGATTTAGAAGCAATGGTTGAAGCTAATACATTTCGTGAAGATCTTTATTATCGTCTTAACATTTTATCCATTACGATTCCCCCGTTAAGAGAACGAAAAGAAGACGTAATGGAGCTCCTTCATCAATTAATCTATGAGTTTTCTTTACTATATCATCGAACGATTAAAATAGTTGACCCTCAGGTAACTTCCGCCTTATTACAATACGATTGGCCTGGAAATGTAAGAGAGATGAGAAATGTTATTGAACGATTAGTATTACTGTCAGTAGAAGGAACCATCTCTATAGGAGCTTTACCTCCAAAGTTGCTACAATCTACATTGTTACCTACTGTCAATGATGACTCCTTGCAAGATGATCTAAATGATTATGAAAAAAATAAAATCATTGAAGCCATTCAAACAGAGGAAGGGAACAAGCAAGCAGCAGCAAAAAAACTAGGAATATCTCGAGCTACTTTATATAATAAAATGAAAAAATTAAAGATTGAGCTTTAAAACAAAAAGCCTTTTCGACTAAATTAGTCCAGACGAGCGTAAGAAACTCCTGGGCTGATTTAGAACATAGAAATCAAATCTTTAAGCAGTTATCTCCCAGTATTTCTCCTCAATCCATTAATATCAACTTTTAAATAATCATACTACATATGTCATATTCCACGGTTCTGTCAAATCACTATTGTCTATACATTTAGACACTATTCGTTTAACAGTGTCTAAAAATCTTTACACTTTTTCCTAAACAATCCTCTGAAATAATAGAATATAAAAATGGCACAGAACTTGCATTGATACTTCATGTCTAATTAAAACCATTAAAGGGGAAATGATCATGAATTATCGAATGCAAGAATTACAAACATTTTTACAAAAACAAAGTATTCCAGGTGGTTTGATCACATCACGCCAAAATATTTTTTATTTATCGAATTTTGATTACAATCCGCATGAACGATTTGTAGGTATTTTTGTCTTCCCAAATGATGAACCCATTTTTATTACACCAGCAATGGAAGTTCAAATGATAAAGGAAGCAGGCTGGAAACATCCAATCCTAAGTTACACAGATTCTGATCAACCGTGGGCACTTGTTGGTCACTTGATTGAAAGTAGAAACAAAATGAATCAATTTGCGGTTGAGAAAGATGATATCTCCTATTCTTACATTGAAAATCTGCAACAGATCTTTGGTGAAGTAGAGTTTGCATCACTAGATTCGATACTTACTGAAATGCGATTAGTAAAAGATGCTGATGAAATTGAAATATTACGTGAAGCCGCCGCTTTTGCTGATTACGGGGTACAAGTGGGTATTGATGCATTAAAAGAAGGAATCACAGAACTTGAAGTGCTAGGGAAAATTGAATTTGAATTAAAGAAAAAAGGGATTAAAGAAATGTCATTCTCTCCCATTGTTTTGTTTGGGCAAAATGCAAGTAATCCACATGGAGCTTCAGGTGACAATAAGTTAAAAAAAGGAGATACTGCGCTATTTGATTTAGGTGTGAAATATAAGGGATATTGCTCTGATATCACAAGAACAATCATGTATGGTAATCCTGGTAGCGAACTCGTTAAAATCTACAATACAGTTTTACAGGCCAATCTTGCTGGGGTGGAAGCTTCTCAACCTGGAACAAGAATTGGTGATGTTGATCTTTCAGGAAGACGTGTCATTCAAGCAGCTGGCTACGGTGATTTTTTTCCACATCGTATCGGTCATGGGCTAGGTATTGAAATTCACGAGGCACCATCTATAAATGAAGTAAATGAAGGTTTACTGAAAACTGGAATGGTCATCACTATTGAACCTGGCATTTATCTTAATAGCCTAGGTGGTGTTCGTATTGAAGACGATGTTGTCATTTCAGATAACGGTTGTGAAGTTTTAACGAAGTTTCCAAAAGAATTAATGATTGTAGGAGTGAGCGATAATGAACAGAATTGAAAAAATTCAGAAACAGCTATTAGATAACAATGTCGATGCAATATTAATTACAAAGAGTGAAAATCGCAGATATATGACAGGTTTTACAGGATCAGCAGGGATGGTGCTAATTTCAAAAAATGCTGTTACTTTTATCACGGACTTCCGCTATGCTCAACAGGCACAAAATGAAGTGAAAAACGCTAAGATTATTGTCCATAACGGTAATATAGAAAAAGAAGTTGCCAATGAAATCGACTGTCAAGGTCTTAAGAGGGTAGCTGTTGAGGCGAATTCCATGACATTAAAAACGTACTCAACGCTTCAAGAGTATGCAAATGTACAATGGATCCAATTGGAAAATATCGTTGAAAAGGTTAGAGAAATTAAAGAGTCGTTAGAATTAGAATTAATGAGAACGGCAGCCAGCATCGCAGATAAAGCGTTTGAATATATTTTGAATGTCATTAAACCAGGGATTTCGGAATTAGAATTACGTGATGAGCTGGAATTCTACATGCGTAAACAAGGTGCAACCTCATCATCTTTTAATACTATTATTGCTTCTGGAAAGAGGGCTGCCCTACCGCATGGAGTAGCTTCCGAAAAATTGATCGAGCATGGAGACATGGTTACCCTTGATTTTGGGGCATTGTATAATGGCTATTGCTCTGATATTACGAGAACAATCGCCGTCGGAAGTTGCTCGGATGAGTTCTGTAAAATTTATCACATTGTATTAGAAGCTCTAAAACGTGGAACAGAAGGGATTCGATCTGGTGAAAAAGCGAAAACGATTGACGATTTAACGAGAGACTATATTATAGAAAAAGGCTTCGGAAATCGTTTCGGACATTCAACAGGTCATGGTTTAGGTATGGAAGTTCACGAACCGATCCGACTTTCTGATAAAAGTGTAGAAATTCTTCAGACTGGTATGGTTGTTACCGTCGAACCAGGAATTTATATTCCGGGATGGGGTGGCTGCCGAATTGAAGACGATATTGTAGTATTAGAGAATGGCTATGAAATTATTACCCATTCTCCTAAACACTTAATCATATTATAAAAAAATATTGAACTGGTCATCTAATGCATTTTAAAAAAGATGACCTTTCTTTTGAATGGGGGAGTATTCGATATGAATGAATTCATTTTATATATCATGACCGGATTTATGGTCTTAGGGGCAATCGATTATTTGATGGGTAATCGGTATGGACTCGGACAAAAATTTAAGGAAGCCTTCCAATCCATGGGACCCCTTGCCCTTTCAATGGTTGGTATGATCTCACTATCACCTGTATTAGCAAAATGGTTAACACCGATTGTATCCCCTGTCTACCAATTTCTTGGAGCAGATCCATCAATGTTTTCATCCACGTTTTTAGCACTTGACATGGGCGGTTACTCATTAGCAAATGAAATGGCTCAATCAAGTGATGCAGCTCTTTTTTCTTGGGTGTTTTTAGGAACAATGATGGGGCCAACTATTGTTTTTACCATTCCAGTTGCTTTAAGCATCGTTCATAAAAATGATCATCCCTTTTTTGCTAAAGGAATTTTAATTGGGCTTATGACCATTCCATTTGGCTGCTTAGCGGGTGGATTTGTTGCAGGATTTGGTTTTATATGGATGTTGAAAAATTTGATTCCTTCTATTTTGATTTCTGTCTTGATTGGTATTGGCATGCTTTCGGCTCAATCGGTGATGATTCGTGGGTTTAAATGGTTTGGAAAAGGAATTGAAATTGTTATTATCATTGGACTTGTTTCGATGATCATTCAAACTTTAACAGGTATCGTTATTATTCCAGGTATGATGCCGCTTTCGGAAGGCTTTGTAACAGTTGGAAAAATAACGATCATACTTGCCGGTGCCTTTCCGTTTGTTTTTGTGCTTGTAAAAGTATTACAGAAGCCATTTGCATTACTTGGAAATAAGCTAGGTATGAATCAACAGGCATTAGGTGGATTCATTGCTTCCTTCGCCCATCACATTCCTATGTTTGCGACAATGCATGAGATGGATGATCGTGGGAAAGTCATAAATACTGCATTTGCCGTAAGCGGCGCATTTGTTTTCGGAAGTCACTTAGGATTTGTAGCGGGTGTGGAGAAGAACTTTGTTATTCCAATGATTGTCGGTAAACTGACCGCTGGTTTTTTGGCTGCTGCATTGGCTTTTTTAGTATCAAAACGTGGAGTAAAATGAATTATGAATAATAGAGATGTAGATTGGAATTTTAAAGGTTTAACTCATTTTGGAAAAGCAGGATGCCATATGACCCCACAGAAAGTGTGCAACCTAGATTTTCATTCACTATAAATACCAATCATTTAAGAATGAATAACGTTTTCAAATCGTATTTTAATTTGAATAAACCGTTATTACTGTTATATAATTTAGTAGTATAATAGTTTGGATAATTTCATTAAATATTATATGATAGAAGTAATGTTTAAATTTTTTTTGCCTTTGTGAAGTTTTTGGTTAAAGTTCTAAATCTACTTTATATTTACATCGTCCAATATTAATTTAAACATTAGGTAAAAATAATAAGTGTGAATAGAATAATTAAAGGGTGTGCATTCATGATTAGCTTAGGGATGTTCGGGTTTAAAGCACTTTGGAGTCCATATTTATTTGTGTTTTTAGTTTTAGTGATTTTAGCTTATTTCTACATAATTAATAAATTTAAAGATAAAAACCATGTTACTGATACTAAACAAAAGGTGTATTTCGTAATTGGAATATTGTTAGTTTACACCGCACAAGGCAGTCCAATCGATTTAATTGGTCATATCATTTTTAGTGCACATATGACTGAAATGGCAGTATTATACTTAGTTGCACCGATCTTTCTTATTAATGGTATTCCAGATTGGTTATGGAGAAACATACTTAAACCAAAATTCGTTAATTCGTTTTTTACTTTTGCTACAAAACCATTAATTGCTTTACTTATTTTTAATGTAGTATTTTCGATTTACCATTATCCATTAGTATTTGATACTGTAAAAACGAATAATGTCTATCATTTCTTATTTACAAATATATTATTTTTCATGGCAGTATTTATGTGGTTTCCTGTTATTAATAACTTACCTGAGAGACAAACACTTTCTGATATCCAAAAGATCGGTTATATGTTTGGAAATGGTATTTTATTAACACCAGCATGTGCACTTATTATTTTTGCAGGACATCCATTTTACGCGACTTATAATGATCCAGTATTATGGAGTAAAGCGATGGAACTTTGTGTATCGCCAGATTTATTAAAATCACTAAATATTTCAGGCCCAGAAGTATTTAACTTTATGTCAGCAAGGGAAGATCAGCAGGTTGGCGGAGTTATCATGAAAATTATCCAGGAAATAGTTTATGGATCTGTTATTGGTTATAATTTTTTCAAATGGGCTAAAAGAGAACAAAATGGAAATAAAATTGATCCAATCAGTAGTAATCCGTTATTGCTTAAAAAATCGTAGGGGTGGAAATTTTGAATTCGTTACCAATTTTACCAACAATAAGTACAAGCTTTATTGTAATTAGTGCAATATTAGTTGCAATCGGCTGGTATCTTATTGCAAAAAGAAATATTGAGGGACATAAGAAAGTTATGTTCTTTGCTGGAGTCTTTGCACTTTCGTTTTTCATTGTATACGCAACGAGAACAATCTTTATCGGAAATACTTCTTTTGGGGGACCAAAAAGTTTAAAACTGTATTATCATATATTTTTGTTTTTCCATATATTCTTAGCAACAACTGGAGGAGTATTTGGTCTAGTGTCAATCATTTCAGGATATAAAAACAAATTAAAACTACACAAAAAAATTGGACCGATTACTAGTATTATTTGGTTTTTTACTGCAATTACAGGTGTATTCGTCTATTGTTTATTATACGTTTTCTACAAAGGTGGAGACACTACTTCAGTTATTAAAGCTGTTTTAGGATTTTAATTAAAAAATAAAAGAGTGAGTAAAAGAAGTTGTACTTCTTTTTACTCACTCTTTTTAATAATTATAGAATAATGAACTTGCTTACTAGAGAAATTTGCTCTTCAGCTTTTTTAAGTAATTCTTTACTTTTATCAACAATACTTTCAGGGAAGTTTTCGCCTTCTCCATACTCTACACCGTGAGGATAATAGTATTTACCTAAAAGTGGAGTAAGTAATTGGATTTTACCTTTACTTGACTCTACATGTCCTTCTACTGCGAAGCCTTGAACGCGTAAGTAGTAGATTTCATTACGTTGTTCAAATTTATAATCGTAAGTTACTCTTTCGTAATCCCATTGACCAGCAAGGACAAAGCCTAATTCTTCCATGATTTCAGTTAATAAATTTACATTTAATACATGGTTTTCTAAATTTGTATTCTCAAATTTCATGTTATTACCCCCTAAATTACTTAGAAAAAATCCCTATTAATATAATATTATCTATGACAATAATTAGCAATGAAAAGCTGATAAATGTATTTTAACTAATTTATATATTTTTTTGAATAATTTGGCTACAATGGATATATACACATAGAGTTAACAATTGGGAAGGGAAGATCTAAATGGAAAAGCTTATAAAACTTTTCTTTTTTACAATAAGTTTTATAACAGTTTTTATGTTCAGTCCACTTATTAAAGATTGGATCACCAATATTTCATCATTTAAACAATATCAAAAAGTAGAAGAAGTGAATATGCCAATGATCGAAAATGTAAGTACTGAAAAAATTACATACTCCGTTTCTCAGTATATTGGTAAAAGTGAACAAGAAATTTTAAAAACCTTTGGTAAACCGTCAAGAAAGGTTCCTTCTCAATATGACTACGATTGGCTTGTTTATGATAAAGATGCTACGAAGTATACTCAATTTGGTGTACTAAATGGCAAAGTTGTAACAATTTTTGTTGCTGGTAATAAAGTTGATATAACCCCATTTGTGATGGGGAGCCACTATGAAGAAACAATGGATAATGTGGCATTACATGAAAAAGTCTCTTTCTCGATATTAAGTAATCAATACACATTTAAATTATCGACAACCGATTTACACGAACGTCCACTTGTTTCATTAAATAATTGTTTTGCTCAACTTTATTTTGACCGTTTTACTGGTAGTTTATTAGGTGTTCGATATTTATCTCCAGAAACTTTAGTTAAGCAAAAACCGTACGAGCTAATTTATAGTGGAAATCTAATAAATGCAAAAAAATTAAATACATTGCAAGAAGCAATTGTTGATCGTGAAGAAGAGAGACAGATATTTAACTTAACGAATGTTTATCGTAAAAGAATGAATTTAAGCACTTTAACTTGGAATGCTGATGCTGCCAAAGTAGCTTTAGGACATAGTAAAGATATGGTTCAAAATAAATATTTTGATCACTATTCTAATTTATATGGTAGTCTAGCTGATCGTTTAAATGATGGAAATGTTCCTTACAGAATTGCTGGCGAAAATATTTCTGCTAATTATGTAGATGGTATAGCATCTGTATATGGATGGATTAATAGTAAAGGTCATCGTGTAAATATGTATAAAAAAGAATATACCACACTAGGAGTTGGGGCCTTTAATAAATATTACACCCAAAATTTTATAAAATAATAGCGAAATCAAGCAAAAGCGAAAGTTTGTGCTTGATTTTTTTATTTCCATACAAGCACAAAATTATTCGAAAGACATAATTTTGTAGTAAATGCTTTTAATTGGAGTGATATGAATGGTAAATGAAAATAATCGTCCATCTATCGAACAATTTAGGCAATTCGTTATGGAACACCCAAAACTTCGTGAGGAAGTAAAAACGGGTAAAAAAACATGGCAACAATATTTTGAAGATTGGTATTACAAAGGTGAAGACCATGAAATGTGGGATGAATATAGAAATGATACTAATACAAAATCTCAAAAGAAAACTGCCAAAACGGAACAATCAGAAGAAGGATATGTTGGAAAAGTAATTTCTTTTGTGAAAAATTTAGATCCAGATCAAATTCAAGGCCACTTAACAAATGTAAATTCTACTTTAACTAATATTCAACAGCTTATATCACAATTTAAATCTCCAGCTGCTTCAACTAATCAAAGAGAAGAAAAGCCAGCGTCACAACAATTTAATTTTAGACAGGATTGAGGAGATCTAAGTGAGAAAAGATGTATTAGAATTTCTTCAGAGTGAGGAAGATTATTTGAAGTTTTTGAGACAACAACCTAAATGGTATCGTAAACTTTCTAGAAATCCTGAGCTTACTGATGAGTTTAGACTGGCTTCCCTTGAGTTTTTTGGTAAAACTATTCCACAACGAGTTGATAAATTGTCAAATCAAGTTCAAATGGCATCATTTATGATTGACATGTTTCATGTATTAAAGGATCAACAAAGTACTAGTAGTGAATCCTCTGATACTGAATCAAATGAAGATTAAAAAGGATAATAATTCAATCTGTCATAGCTTTTTGCTACAATGAAGAAAGCAAGTTTTAAAAAGGAGTAGTAGTTATGACAGAAATTTGTTTAGTAAGGCATGGACAAACAGATTGGAATTTTAACAATATAATTCAAGGAAGAGAAGATATTCCTTTAAATACGGTAGGTAAACAACAGGCAAATGATAGTGCATTGTTTTTAAGTGATCAAAAGTGGGATCGGATTATTACAAGTCCTTTAGTTAGGGCGAAACAAACAGCACAGGCAATTGCAGAGTTTTCGAAAATTGATGAGATTATAGAGGATGAACGATTTCTAGAAAGAGAATTTGGTGAAGCTAGTGGAAAACCTATTTCCGATGTTCATGAAAACATTTATAATAATAATGTAGAAGGTATGGAAACAAATGAAGAATTAATTGATCGAGCCTTTAGTGCATTAAAAGACATTGCCCAAAATTATGAAGGTAAACGAATTGTAATTGTTGCACATTCCCATACGATTAAGGCGATTCTACATGCGATTGATCCTGAGAAAGTTAATTTTAGGACAAAATTAAAAAATGCTTGTGCAAATTTTATTGAATTTAAAGATGGTAAATGGAAGATAAATGAATTTAATATTTCTGATCACATAAAAGCTTAGGACAAGTTCTTTTATTTACGGAATTAAATGTGATATAGTTTATTCTTGGAGGTGTAAGGAAATGTATGCAACAATGGAAACCTTGCAACTTATATCAGTCTCAGAAGAACTTGCTTCAATGATCGTGCAATCGGATGTTGCAGATCAGTATCGAACTTCATATATTGCATTAAATAATGATAAAACTGCGCAAGAAATTATTAGCCGTTTTATGAAGACGAAGGATTTATATGAGGATGTTCAACGATTTGGAAAATATCATCCAGATTATAAAGAAATTCGTAAAAAAATGAGTGAAGTTAAAAGAGAACTTCAATTAAACGATACAATCGCTGCTTTTAAGCATGCGGAAGATCAAATCCAATTACTTTTAGATGAGACTAGCTATTTAATTGCTCAAGCTGTTTCGCCTTCTGTAAAAGTTCCAGCGGGTAATCCATTCTTCGTAAATACAGGTGGAGGATGTAGTACTGGTGGATGTGGCACAGGTGGAAAGTGCGGATGTAAAACGAAGTAATCAATCATACTGAAAGGCTCATTATTTAATAATGAGTCTTTTTTTTATAAAATTCATTTTCTGAACCTAGTACAGTTAGCGCAATTATTTCCACAACAAAACATTTTTTTATTTGGAACGTAAAATCGATGTTTAAATACGAAATTATTATTATTTTCTTTACGAATAAATTCAATTCGGTAAATTAGTTTAAAGTGTTCAGTAATGGTTTTAGCGCAATCAATCAGTAGTTTTTTAATCGCTTCTTCAGTCTGTTGACGGTCTGTCTGAATATATAGAAAATTGACACCACAAATTTGTTTGTTTGAAAAGTGATTAATTTGTTTATAATTTGAAATGCAGTTAAAAAATTGCTCCCAAACATCATCTAACATAATTTTCAATCCTTTCTAAAAACTATTTATGAAAGTTTCGTTGCAAAAGAAATTTGGGATATGATATTCTATTTCTAACGGATTTTTAAAGGAGAAAGCTATGTTCGTGCAAAGACAAGGTATTATTATTTATTTACAATCATTAAAACAAGCAAAAATGTTACGTAAATTTGGAAATATTCACTTTGTCTCTAAACGTTTGAAATACGTAGTCCTATATTGCAATATGGATGATATAGATCGAACAATAGAGAGATTGAAAAAATTTCATTTTGTGAAACGAATTGAATTGTCATATAAACCTTTTATTAAGACTGAGTACGAAAATGCAAAACCAGACGAAGCAAAGGAATATGATTATCAAGTAGATTAAAAACGATTGAATGGATAATTAATTTAGAAGGTTAACCTATCTGAATTAAAAACCGTTCAATCGTTTTTCTTGTGGTATGGTTTGAGAGGTAAGGGATAGGTAAAAAACTATCCCTAATATTCTTTGTACTATATGAGAAAGGTTAGAAAATAATAAATTCTATTATTTGGTCTAATTATTTCATTGGTGGAATTAAGTGATTTAAGCGTAAAATTCCGATAATATATTGATGGAATAAATCGTTTTCATGAAATGAGCTTGAGTGTCTAATTTGTAATGTGATGATTTCTTTGTTTAAAGTTGTAGCTAATTCTTCAAACAATACTTCACGTTTTGTAACTGAGTCGTCTTTTAATGTGATTCCTTCTCTACAATAATATATTGGTTGGAATTCGCCAATAGAAGTAGGGTTTAAGATAACTGCAAAAGAACAGCATTTTGAGCCTTTATTTTCAGCTGTTAATTTAAGTAAAAATTTAACTCTATCTTTTTGCGATTTAGCAATTTCAAATAGTTCATATAAATCTGAGTATCCTTCTCCAATTTCAATCATGCGTTGGATCATGAGTGTTCCCCCTTAAAACGTAAATACTTTATGAGTATTTCAAACAAAGTATGGTAATAAATGCAACATTTATTCTACAGGATAAAAGCATAAAAAAAAACCCCGCAATTGCAGGGCCCCTCTTATTAAAGTGTAATCACTTAAAAGAAGGCAAAGGGAGAGGAGAAACCGGAGGAAGAACTTATGGGGAAACGTAAGTCTTCTCCGCGGTTGGCAACAACATCAACTGAGATGTTGTTAAAATTAATTATTTCCAAAGTGGATGATTTTATACATTAGTAGAAGAATATGGAAAAATGTTTTTGTTTTAGTGAAATTATGATAGGATATTTTCGTAAATTGAAATATATAGTAGGTGTAAATTATGAGAGTAGTGTCAGGAAAAAATAAAGGATTAAGTTTAAAGGCAGTGCCTGGTATGAGTACTAGACCGACAACCGATAAAGTAAAAGAAGCAATGTTTAATATAATTGGACCTTACTTTGAAGGTGGTATTGTATTAGATTTATTCGGTGGTAGTGGTGGACTATCAATTGAGGCTTTAAGTAGAGGGATTGAAAAAGCGATTATTGTAGATCGTGAAATGAAGGCGATTAAGACGATTAAAGAAAACTTAGCAACTTGTAATCTAACTGATTGTGCTGAAGTATATCGAAATGACGCTGAGAGAGCTGTTAAAGCGATTATTAAAAGAGAGATCCAATTTGATTTAATTATTTTAGATCCTCCTTATAAAAAGCAACAAATCGTATCATTAATTGAAACTTTTGATGAAAAAAATCTACTTGCATCAGATGGAACAATTTTAGTAGAACATGCTACAGATGTCGAATTACCTGAAAAAATAGGGAAATTTGTACGAACAAAAGCAGAAAAATATGGAATTTGTGGCGTATCAGTGTATCATATTTGTATGGAGTAATTTTTAGGGGGTACAAGATGAAACGTATTGCTGTTTGTCCTGGTAGTTTTGATCCAATTACATTAGGACATTTAGATATTATTAAACGTGGAGCAAGAGTGTTTGATGAAGTAATAGTTGTCGTATTAAATAACTCGGCCAAAAATTCTTTATTTACTTTAGAAGAAAGAAAAGAATTAATTACGGAAGCTACGAGTGCAATTCCAAATGTACGCGTTGATTCATTTAGTGGGCTATTAATGGATTATGCGAAAAAAATAAACGCTTCTGCAATATTAAGAGGCCTAAGAGCAGTATCAGACTTTGAATATGAAATGCAAATTACAGCAATGAACAAAAAATTAGTAGATGAAATTGACACATTTTTTGTTATGACAAATAATCAATATTCATTCCTAAGTTCTTCAATAGTAAAAGAAGTCGCAAAATACGGTGGAAATGTAAAAGATTTAGTACCAGATTGTGTAAATAGCGCATTAACAGAAAAATTTTTGAAACCTCAAGTTTAATATAAGCTTAAGTATTTATATATAATTTATTAATGAGTAGACAACATAAAAGAAACCTCAAGTTTTGTTTTAAAACTGAGGTTTCTTTTATTCTTGAAAATATAAATAGTCAAACATATATTTAGTAAACCTTATTGATTTTATAATTTATTTTTTGATGATCTAATAATGATTTTAAATGTTAAACTATGAACATCAACTTATAAAGTAAATCTTTTGAACTTATTTTTTTAAAATTTTTTTAGCTCTTATATATTTATTAAGCGAATATACAATTACTTTATAAAAATTCTTTAATAATTGATCTACAAATTAATTAACAATCTTTTATGATACTTTAAGTAAAAGGATATTTGATTAGGTTTTAAGTGTAACCCTTTTTTGGATTTATGATTGGAACGAAGGGATGCTCGACTCCTATGGGATAAGCGGGAAGGCTAAAGAATCTCGCCCCATGGAAAGCGAGCATCCCGTAGTGGAAATCAACGACACTCTACTCCTTTTACGAAAATTTGGTTATTTAATTGACAAGGATGTTTTTCAACAGCGTAAGAAACCTCAAGTTTATATTAAACTGAGGTTTCTTTTTTTTATATATAAAAAGTTTAAGAAGATAACTTTTTAATATACAGTTTATAAATTAAGATAATTACATAAATGTAAAGCGAAATTAATGTTATAAATGAACCTGCTGAAAGCAATGATTCGAAGTTTAACTGTTTCTCTGTAAAAATCTTTATAACAGGTAAAGTATTATTAGTAGCATTAGAAGTTAACCGATTAACATATAGTGGCTTCCAAAAAATAATTGCTAAAATAGGTGCAATTCCAGATTGTAATAAACGACCGATTAAATAAGGCTTAATACTTAATTTCACTTCAGAAATAATACTTGCTACTTGGGCTTGTATTGAAAAACCGCCAAAACCTAAAATAAAGCTAGTTAATGCCACTTGCTGCAATAATGTACTATTGCCTAGCTCACTGACTAATTTAGATCCTAACGTAATTTCAAATAACCCAGATAAAAAAGGCGTAGATAAATTGCCATTAACCTTTAAATTTGAAAAGCAATATGCAATTATCTTACCAACATTCGATATAAATCCAATTTCAATTAAAAGCATATTAAGAACAGAAAAAACGATAATAAATCCACCAATCATTAATAATGTCTGTACGGAAGAAGCTATTGCATCCCCTAATATTTTTCCAATCGGTCTTCTTTCACTTAATCTTTTTTCATGCATAACTTTAAAAGCGTATTTAAAGCGGTTAGAATGAATTCTTTCTTTACGAGAGTAGTTAGGTTGGTTTCTTCCATAAAACCTCATAATGAGGCCTACAATAGCGTTAGATAAATAATGACTGAGTGCAAGTACGAGCCCAACTTTTGGGTTGTGAAAAAAACCAACAGATACTGCAACAAAAATAAACAAAGGATTAGATGAATTTGTAAATGAATTAAGTCGTTCGGCTTCTAATTTTGTTAATTCCCCATCTTTATATAATTTTGCAGAAAGTTTTGCACCTGAAGGAAATCCTGATGCCATCCCCATAGCCCAAACGAACGCCCCAACACCCGGAACTCTAAATAAAGGTCTCATAATTGGCTCTAAAAATACACCAATAAATTGAACAATTCCAAAGCATATTAGAAGTTCACTTAAAATGAAAAAAGGAAGGAGCGAAGGAAATACGATTCCCCACCACATATTTAACCCTCTAATTGATCCTTTAAATGCTACCTCTGGATGCAAAATAATTGTTGATGTCAGAAATATGAGTAATAAAAAAATTAGTAAGGTAATGAAATAATTTTTTTTCACATATAAACCTCCAAAGATAAACTTAAAAAACATATAGATATTTGTCTAATTGTAGTAAGACCAATGAGTAGGAAATAAGATAGTAATATATGTATAAAAAAAACTTGTACAATTAAATATACGTAGCTGGAATTCAATTTTAGACCAAAGAGTTTAATTGGAGGGGAAACAACTTGGAACCGAAAATTGGTTTAGCATTAGGTTCAGGAGGTGCACGAGGATTTGCACATGTTGGTGTAATTTCCGTTTTAAAAAAGCATAATATTCCTATAGATCTGATTGCAGGCAGTAGTATAGGTGCTTTAGTTGCTGTTTTATACGGTGCTGGTGCGGATGTAGATCGACTATATAAAATTGCAAAAGTATTTCAATCTAAATACTATATTGACTATGTCGTTCCAAAAATGGGTTTGATTTCTGGGAACAGAGTGAAAGAGTTGATAAAAGTACTATCATTTGGAAGAAAGCTTGAAGAATTAGATTTACCAGTGTCAGTAATCGCTACAGATTTGTTAACAGGAGAAAAAATTGTATTTCAAGAGGGAGATATTGCTACTGCAGTCAGAGCGAGTATTTCAATACCGGGAATTTTTGTACCAGAAACGTGGAATGGAAGACTGTTAGTTGATGGTGGAGTCATCGATCGTATCCCCGTTTCAGTTGTAAAAGAGATGGGAGCGGATTTTATTATTGGAGTAGATGCTTCACCGATTCAAGTTAGTGGAGAAGTTTCGACGATCTATGACGTGATTATGCAAAGTATTGAAATAATGCAGCATGAGCTCGTTAGAAATAGAGAAATTGCTTCTAATGTTATGATTAGACCTAAATTAGACCATGTTAATTCTAGAAACTTTACTAACCTTGAAAATGTTATCAAAATAGGTGAAGAAGCTACAGAAAAATTAATACCAGAGATTCTTGAAAAGATTGAGCAATGGAAGGAGAAAAATAGTGATAAAAAGGATCAGAATTCTTAATGTACTATTAGTACTTGGTATAACGCTAATTCTTTTATATTTCATTCCATTACCATACTATGTTACAAAACCAGGCTTAGCAGAGCCTTTAAGGCCATATGTAAAAGTTGATGGTGCAAAAAAAGATAAAGGTGAATTTATGCTAACAACCGTAGCAATGGGTAAGGCAAATGTCTATTCATATATCGGTACGAAAATTAATGACAGTTACCATTTATACAAGATAGATGAAATAAAAGTAAAAGGTGAAAGTGATGAAGATTATCAGTTCCGCCAATTAAGGTATATGGAAGAATCAAAGCAAGCTGCGATTTTAAATGCATATAAGCAGGCTAAAAAATCTTATAAAGTGACGGAAAACGGAATAGTAGTCGTATCTGTTTTAAAGGATATGCCAGCCCATAACGTATTAATGCTAGGTGACATTATCACAAAAATTGATGGGAAAGAAATTAGTACGATCAATGACTTTACCAATACTGTAAAAAGTAGAAAACCTGGTACAAATTTTAATTTAGAAGTAAGTAGAAAAGGAAAAATTAAATACTTTAATATTAAAACAAAAGCTTTTAAAGACGAACCGAATCGTGCTGGAATTGGTGTTTCTATAGCAGAAAATTTAAATTTAACTACAAATCCAAAAGTTAAAATAAATTCAGAAGAGATCGGTGGACCTTCAGCGGGACTAATGTTTGCTCTAGAAATTTATGATCAATTAAAAGACGAAAGTTTAGCAAAAGGTCATGAAATAGCTGGAACTGGAACAATTGATAAAAATGGAGTCGTTGGCCCGATTGGTGGTATATCTCAAAAAATAATCGCAGCGTCTGATTCGGGGGCAGAGATTTTCTTTGCACCAAATGAGAACGGTAAAAAGAATTCTAATTATAATGAAGCTGTAAAAAGTGCGAAAAAACATGACTTGAAAATGAAAATAATACCAATTGATACATATGACCAAGCAATCAATTATCTTGAAAAGTTAAAGACAAAACAATAATTTGAATTGAAATAAGTGCATGATAAAAAATGGCAGGATTTAAGGGGGATATCCCTAAACCTGCCATTTTTGAGCTTATAATATGTAGTTGTAACTACTTAAGATCTACTAAATTGATTACTTTTTTCATCATAAATAATTGGATACAGTGAATATTCGGTTTTTATTAATTTTTGTTGATTGTCTAATGAAAGCATCGAAGCATAAGTATGGGTTGCTTTCAAATCCGTACTTAGTTCTTTTTGATTTTGCTGATTAATCGTCGTGTAAATAGGTAAGTCGATTAATTTTTTTTTGGTATTTAAATAAGTTTTTCCCATTGAACTCATACCAAGTAAACGAATATAAGGAACGCGATCTTTCTCTAATATTGATGCTATTTCCTTTTTTGATGTATTTGTTAAGATATGTGTTAACAACCTTTGAATTCGAGTCCAAGTATATCGCTTTGTTTTTATTGAGGTCATTAACTCTTCAAAATTAAGACAGTTTAATACAGAATGTAATACTCTTCTTTCTAAACCTTCGACAGCTTCGTAAATTTCTTCAAGTTCTTCTTTAGTTGAAGTCATTAATTTATATTTCAAAAATGGTAAATATTCATTCCAAGAATGAAGCGCACCATACTCATTTATGTATTCTTCAATGGAATCTTTAGTAAAGCTTGGAACAAAGTTAGAAATCGATTGATTGTCACCTTTTAGAATTTTTCTAATTGCAGTAGCGCTAGCGATGCTATGATGATTGGTTTCTTCATCATGATAATTTGCAGCTATTCGCTGAATCGTTCTACCTTCCATTCGACTATCAAAGTGTTCAATAGCTTCTAAATAATGAATTCCTAAAATATTATTTGGAAGTGAAACATCTAGCTTTGATGATTCAAGATTTTTTTGTAATGCTGTACTATATGCAGCAGGATAACTTAGTCCTTCATCAAGAAAAGTACGTATACTTGTATTGATTGAAGAAGTAAGCTGCTTCTTTTGTTTAATTAACTCATAAAATGTCTCAATTTTACCCTCTTCACTTCCAAAGCAAACATAATCACATTTTAAAGAATCAAGAATTGAAATAGCTCCTTTGGCAAAGATGCTAGCGTGTTGAGTCGAATAGCTATAAGGTAATTCAATAACAAGATCTGCACCTGCTTGTAAAGCCAACTTTGTTCGTACATGCTTTGGAACGACTGCTGGCTCGCCCCTTTGTAAAAATTGACCACTCATTACCGCAATAACAACATCAGCATTTGTACTTTTTTTAGAACTAGTTAAGTGAAAAATATGTCCATTATGTAATGGGTTATACTCTACTATTACACCAACCGAACGCAGAGAAATGCACCTCCAATATTTACTAATTTCACGAATTTATACATTAAGAATACCAGTTATGAGAAATAATTCGCAACCTAGTGTGAATTGTATTGAATTTTATTGTGGAAAATAATATATTAGATAGGTTACATATAAGAAGCAAGGTCAAGGATTAAAGGGGAAAGCTAGTAACCAAGTCTAAAACTTTTAGTGAATTTTTCGTCTTAAGCTTGTCGGGAATTCAGTCAAAGAAGTAGAAAAGATGTTTAGTTCCACAAGCTAGTTCATTGGTAATATTCCATTAATCTTTGAAGTGGAAAGAGTGCCACTTCTTTTGGATGGAGATATTCAAAAAAGAAGTAAAAAAGATGTCTAGCTCCGGCTCCTAACTCCTCGAGTCATAAGCCAATTTTCATCTAAGATTAAAGAGCAAATCTTAGCTGACAACCGTCTTATGCTTGTCGGAAATTCAGTCAAAGAAGTGAAAAGATGTCTAGTTCCACAAGCTAGCTCTTCGGTAATATTCCATTAATCTTCGAAGTGGCAAGAGCGCTACTTCTTTTAGTTGGATAGGGGTATTCAAAAAAGAAGCAGAAAGATGTCTAGCTCCGGCTCCTAACTCCTCGAGTCATAAGCCAATTTTCATCTAAGATTAAAGAGCAAATCTTAGCTAAAAACCGTCTTATGCTTGTCGGGAATTCAGTCAAAGAAGTGAAAAGATGTCTAGCTCCGGCTCCTAGCTCCTCGAGGTCATAAGTCAATTTCCGTCTAAGATTAAAGTTCAAATCTTAGCCAAAAACCGTCTTATGCTTGTCGGAGCTGAGTCCAAAGAAGTAAAAAAAGATGTCTAGCTCCGGCTCCTAACTCCTCGAGTCATAAGCCAATTTTCATCTAAGATTAAAGAGCAAATCTTAGCTAAAAACCGTCTTATGCTTGTCGGAGCTAAGCAGTCGCCTCCGCTTTTCGAGAGTGTAAAGAAAAAATATTGACAAGTGATTATAAAGAATATATAATTTTCATTGTTGCCTTGAGGTGGTTTATTTATGAAATGGTCAGTGCACCAGTTGCAGAAATTAAGACATAAAGGTTTAAATTTAGATGAGACAATTGATGTAAGTCAAATAAAGGAACGTAATACTGATATTCGAGAGGTTTCTCCAATTCGAGTTACTGGACGAGTTGATTTTGGAACGAACCGTTATACGTTTCATTTAACAATAACTGGATATTTAATTTTACCTTGTGTAAGAACATTAGTTGATGTAAAATATCCTTTGTCGATTACCACAACAGAAACATTTTTTACAACATCTGAATGGAAAAGTGAAGATGAGAATTTTCACATCCTAGAGGGTGACGTGTTAGACTTAACCCCAGTGATTGAGGAATGTATCTTAGCCGAGATTCCAATGCAGGTTTATGCAGAGGATGTTGAGGGGAAAGAAACAGCTCCAACGTCAGGAACAGATTGGGAAGTTAGGGAACATGTCGAAGTAGAGCAAAAAATTGACCCTCGACTTGCTGGTTTAGCAAAATTTTTTGACAAACAAGATAATTGAGAAGTACCGGATAACCGGCTTCATAACAAACACTGACTTTAAGGAGGTGGGATCAATGGCAGTACCTGCAAGAAGAACGTCCAAAACTGTAAAAAGAAAGCGTCGTACGCATTTTAAATTAGCGGTACCTGGAATGGTTGAATGCCCAAACTGTAGTGAATTAACATTAGCACACCGCGTATGTAAATCATGCGGACACTACAAAGGAAAACAAGTACTTAGCAAATAAGCTAGTCTTTGAATGAGCACATAGGAAACTATGTGCTTTTCCTTTTGCCTTTAAACGTAGGTTGTCCAAGGTTGATTCCTCTAAAATCATGCTTCCTCTTACCTCTGCCCATTTCAATTTCTGTATAGTATAATAAAAACTAATAGGAAACTAGGAAAAGAGAGAGGGATTCCAATGTCTGAAGTAATTACTTATCAAAGAGATGAAATAGATTATATATTTTTAAATAGGCCTAATTACGGGAATTGCATTGATGAAAATACTGCAGAAAAACTTTCTGAAATTATCCGAGAAATCCGAATGAAATCCCAAAGTAAACTAGTTGTATTAACTGGGGAAGGTATGAAATATTTTTGTACCGGTGGAGATTTAAACACAATTTTAAAGTTTAAAAATAATTTAAGTGGATTGGAATCTTTTAATCTAAAAATGTGTGATGTAATCTATCAAATAGCTATGTTACCTCAAATTACAATTTGTTTTATTAATGGTTATGCTTTAGGTGGCGGCTGCGAACTGGCAAGTGCATTCGATTTTAGATACGCGAGTCACAATGCGAAAATAGGGTTTATTCAAGGAAGAATGGGAATTCCAACCTCTTGGGGTGGAGGTACTGTACTTCAAGAAAAAATGAGTCATCAAGACTGGATTACATTACTATCATCCTCAAATATTTACACCGCATTTCAAGCTAAGAAAATCGGCTTTATACATGAACTATCAAAAGATTTAACAAGTTTACATAATGAAAGCTTTATTAGTTTAGCTAAAAGTATTCCTGCACAAATTCATCATCAAAATAAAAAAATACTTATTCGTAAATGGACCGAGCAAAATCTTAAGAGAAGAATGGAAGAAGAAGTTATTTCTGCTATGCCACTTTGGTTTTCAGATGAACATATAAAAAATATCGAACAATTTACAAAAAAATTGGAAAAGTAATCTTCTACCTTCATTTTTTTGTGCATATGAATTAGTAAAATCTGCTTATTGCATAAGAAATTGGAGGGGATTGCAAATGGTTGCAAATCGCCAGGATGCATGGACTAAAGATGAAGATAACTACTTAGCTGAAGTAGTTTTAAAAACGATAAATGAAGGGTCAACTCAATTAATGGCTTTTAAAGTTGTAGCAAAGAGCTTATCAAGGACAGCTGCTGCTTGCGGTTACCGATGGAATTCTTTTGTTAGAAAGTTCTACAAAGAAGAGATTGAAAAAGCAAAAAATAGTAGTAAAAAACAAGCTGTTCCCACAAATGAGGTAGAACCAACGCACGATTCGGAAATAATTACGAATGAGATTCACGAAGACGCTACAACAGAAAAAGGCCATCCAGAAATAACCTTTGAGTCAGTCTATAAATTCCTTGAATATTTGAGATTAAAAGTTGATGCCAGTGGACGAATTAAAGATATACAATCTTTAGAAAAAAAGCTATTAAAATATAAACAAGAAAATGAACAATTGAAAATTGAAAAGCAACAATTAGTTGAAAAACTAAATGAGCTTCAAAGTGAGTATGAACATTTATTTGATTTTTTAGATCAAAAACGAAAAATAGTAAATATTAGTTCTAAAAATGACACGAAGGTAAAATAAAATGAAAAAACTCAACATCTTCTAAAGAAGTGTTGAGTTTTTTTTGTCTTTATTTATTTTCAGGTTTCCAAATGACAAATTCAGAATCTGCCTCAATGAAACCTTGTTTTTTCCAAAATTCATTTGAATTTGCTCTTGGTATCGTTTTAATTGTTTTCTTAAAGGATTTAGCGAAATTTACTAATTCTTTTCCGTACCCATTCTTTTGATAATAAGGTAGAACTTCCATTTTATTAATTTCAATTAATTCTTCATTATTTTCACTATGGGTATATAAACTCATTCGGGCAATAAGTGCCTTGCCTAAGTAAATACCATAGAAAGGAGATTGAAATTCGTTATCAATTAAATTTGATTCAAGATCTTCAAGCATTGATAGCTCTTGTAAACCGTAACCGGAAAATTGCTGAAATTGTTCAAGTGTTTTAAAATTTATTTGTAAACGTTCTATCTTGATGTTCAAAAAAGCTCCCCCTTAAAAAGAATGTAAATTTTTAATATTTTAAATATAATTATATCGTACAATTAAATTTAAAAAAAGATAGATTCGGTGTAAATTTATTATCAAGAAGATAATAGTGGAAAAATAATTTTTCGAATGGAGAAATCAATGAAAATAGGCATAATTGGTGGTGGTGCAGTCGGTCTTCTTACAGCATCGTATTTGTATCACAATAAACATAATGTTACATTGTTTACGAGAACAGAAGAGCAGGCAAATCTTATAAATAACTTAGGTGTTATACTTTCAGTAGATGAAAAAACGAAACAAATGTGTATAACAGCAGATATATTATTACCTAAAATAAATACGTTCGATCTATTAATTGTTTGTGTAAAGCAATATCATTTAAATCAAATCGTTAGCACGTTAAGTCAATATGAGGGTGAGAATATATTATTTCTCCAGAATGGAATGTCTCATATTGAAATCGTTAAAAATTTACCTATCCCAAATTGCTTTATAGGTATAGTTGAACACGGTGCATTAAAAACTTCTCCGAATGAAATCACGCATACTGGTAAAGGTATAATTCGAATTGGACAAATAAAAGGGAAAATAGATGCTTTAAATCGATTATCAAGTTTACATACAGCTGAGTTTCCATTTAAAAGCCAAGATGATTGGGAATATATACTTAAACAAAAGTGTTTAATAAATTGTGTTATTAACCCTTTAACGTCTATATTGAACGTTCGAAATGGTGAATTAATCACTAATGAGTATTTTAAACCAATTTGTAATTTATTATTTAATGAGGTTGCAACGATCCTAGATTTAAATAACCAAAAAGAGTGGAATAAATTAGTAGAAATATGTGAGAAAACGAAAGAAAACTACTCATCAATGAATCGCGATTTATTTCACGGTAGACAAACAGAAATTGAAAGTATGCTAGGATTTGTTAAAAAATTGGCAATTAATAAAAAAATAAATGTACCAACAATTGAACTTGTGTACAATAGTATAAAAGGACTTGAGAAGAAAAAGGGGTAATTCTTTTTGGAAAAATTTTTCATTTTCTTTATTTCACTATTAATTGAATTTCCGATTTTTTCAACAATATTTATCTATATGTTTTTAAAATTATTTTTTAAAAATAACAAGCGTAAACTTTTGCTTTTTACGTTAGATTTATCTACAATTCTATATATTAGTTCATCTTATTTTGTTTTAAATATGATTTTTCCGACTGCAACAGGTTGGATATTAATTAATTTATTATTGGTTATCTTATTTATTAGTATTATTCTTCAATGGAAAGCAAAAAGAGATATTCGGTTTACTAAGCTACTAAAAGGTTTTTGGAGAATGTCATGTATTCTATTTATAATTCTTCACTGTATAACCGTGTTGACTGGTTTAGTTTTAAAAATAGCTGAGTATAATGCTTAATTGAAGATCGAGAGAGGAAGTTCGTAATGCAAATTAGTAAAGTCCATTTAGACGGGCAAAATAAATTGCTGAATGATTTTGTAAATGGAAATGAAGTAATTTCTTCTTTCTTTGGTGAAAATCCATTAGTAAAGGAAGAAATGGAATATAGAATTAAAAATGTAATGGAGCGTTCTTATAATCGCACAGGATTAGTTAATGCACTAGAGAAGTTTCATCATAAGCATCATGCAAGTAATGAATCATTAGAAAATGTGAAAAAATTATTGAATAATAATTCATTTGTTGTAATTGGTGGACAACAAGCTGGCTTATTAACTGGCCCTTTGTATTCTATACATAAAATTATTTCAATTATTCAATTGGCCAAGAAATATGAAAAAGAACATGGGCTAACAGTCGTCCCAGTATTTTGGATTGCTGGTGAAGACCATGATATAGATGAAATTAACCATATTCATACAATTGAGAACAATACAGTAAAAAAACAAACCTTTTATCAAAAAACGACTTATTCCCATGCTGCTTCTAGAACAGAATTAGATCAACAGGAAATGAAAAAGTGGATTGATAAAATCGTTAAAACTTTTGATGAAACAAATTATTCGAAAGCTTTACTTGAAGAACTATATTCGATGATTGAGCAATCTACTACTTACGTAGATTTTTTTGCGAAAATTATTTTTAAATTGTTCAAAAAAGAGGGACTTGTCTTAATTGATGCTGACGATCCTAATGTCCGTGAGTTGGAGTCATCTTTATTTAATGAAATGATTCAAAAGCAAGAGAACGTAAGAGGCGTTTTAAAGGATACGAAAAGCAGATTAATAAAATCTGGATACCACGAAACACTTCAAATTTCTGAACAGAGTATTCACCTCTTTTACCATAGTAATGAAGGTAGACAGTTGCTTGAAGTGTCTGAAGATGAAGATGTTTTTCAAACAAAAAATAAAAATTATCAATTCTCTAAACTTGAGTTGATCAAAATCGCAAATGAACAGCCAGCCTTATTAAGTAATAATGTGGTTACTAGACCAGTCATGCAGGAGTATTTATTTCCTACATTAGCATTTGTTGGTGGCCCTGGTGAAATTGCTTATTGGGCTGAGTTAAAGGACATTTTTGGTCTATTTAACCTTCAAATGCCACCTGTGTTTTTAAGACATATGTTTACTATTTTTGAACGAAATATCGTATCAGCATTAGAAGATTTTTCATTAGATACTAATGAGGTGCTGAAAACATCATTAGAAGAGAAGAAAGCCGAATGGATTAAAGATCAAGTGAAACTAGACTATAAAGAAGTGTTTAGTCATGCTAAAAAATCTTTAGAAGAATTGCATAAACCTCTTCAAGATGTAACGAAAAAAGTAACACCTAACTTAAAGGATTTTTCTATAAAGAATTTTTTAAAGATTGAAGAACAAATTCTTCTTTTAGAACGAAAAATAGAAGAATCAATTTTAAAGCAAAATGAAGAGCAAATTGAAAAGTGGAATCGAATCATCTGTTCAATTTCTCCAAATGGGAGACCTCAAGAGAGAACACTAAATATTCTCTACTATATTAATAAATATGGTTTTGATTTTGTTCATGAACTTTGTGATTTAGAACTATCATGGGATTACGCTCATCAAATCGTAAAAATTTAAGCCTTTAATCAAAAATATCGCTTTTATTAATATGAATAGTTGTTTTTTATAGGAAACAAACATTGAAATAAGCTGAATTTTATAATAAAAATGAAATCCTGCTGCACTGCTAGCAGGATTTTTTCGTTTTTTAAAGAATTTTTTAGAAAAGGTGGTAAGAAGTGGGGGAATGTGGTAAGTTTGTGTTAGAAAGTGGGGGAATAGGATGTTTATCGGTGAATATCAACATAATATCGATGTTAAAGGACGTCTTATTATACCTTCAAAATTTCGAGACAAGCTTGGTGAAAACTTCATTGTTACAAGAGGTTTGGATCAATGCTTATTTGGTTATTCATTGGCCGAATGGAGTGTAATTGAAGATAAACTGCGCACACTACCACTAACTAAAAAAGATGCGAGAGCATTTACCCGTTTTTTCTTCTCAGGGGCAATGGAATGTGAGATGGATAAGATGGGGAGAATTAATATAACACCTAATTTACGCAGTTATGCAAAATTAGAAAAAGAATGTGTAGTAGTTGGTGTAACAAATCGTATTGAAATTTGGGATTTATCAACTTGGAATACATATATGAATGAATCAGAAGAGTCATTTGGTGAGTTAGCAGAAAACTTAATCGGATTTGACTTTTAAAAATTAACAAATTGAAAGTAGTGAAAGCATCATGTTTGAACATATTACGGTTTTATTAAAAGAAACTGTGGATTCTTTAGATATTAAGGAAGACGGCATTTATGTAGATTGTACTCTTGGCGGTGGAGGTCATAGTGAATACTTACTATCTCAGCTTTCATCAAAGGGTAGATTAATCGCTTTTGACCAAGATGAAACAGCAATTAGACATGCAAAAGAGCGATTGAATAAATATGAAAATCAATTAACAATTGTAAAAAGTAATTTTAAACATATAAAAGAAGAACTCCATAATTTAGGTATTTATGAAGTAGATGGAATCTTATTTGACTTAGGTGTTTCTTCGCCACAACTAGATGTTGCTGAACGTGGATTTAGTTTTCATCAAGA
Source organism: Bacillus sp. UNCCL81 (assembly GCF_900112535.1). Taxonomy (NCBI): domain Bacteria; kingdom Bacillati; phylum Bacillota; class Bacilli; order Caryophanales; family Bacillaceae; genus Bacillus; species Bacillus sp. UNCCL81. Next base: position 383,241 of record NZ_FOMF01000003.1, read on the forward strand.
CGCACCACTAGATATGCGTATGAATCAAGAACAAACATTATCAGCATATGAAGTTGTAAACGACTGGCCTTATGAGCAGCTTGTGAAAATATTTTTCCGATACGGAGAAGAGAAATTCTCTAAACAAGTTGCAAGAAGGATCGAAGAATTAAGAGCTAAGAAGCCGATTGAAACAACTTTTGAGTTAGTTGAAATCATAAAAGATGCAATACCTGCACCTGCAAGAAGAACAGGTGGACATCCTGCTAAAAGGATTTTTCAAGCAATTCGTATAGCAGTAAATGATGAATTAGGAGTATTTGAAGAAGCTTTAAAGGATGCAATTACCCTAATAAAACCAAAAGGAAGAATAAGTGTTATAACATTCCATTCATTAGAGGATCGTATTTGTAAAACGATTTTTAAAGAAGCTAGTTCACTTCCGCCGTTACCACCAGGTTTACCAATTATTCCAGATGAGTTTAAGCCGAAGTTAAAATTAGTGACAAGAAAGCCACTTTTACCAACAGATGAAGAAGTCGAATTTAATAAGCGAGCAAGATCTGCAAAGTTAAGGGTTGCAGAAAAATTATAAGGAGGGAAAATAATGAGTAATTTGGCTAGAAAGCTACAAGAAAAACAAGTTACTGATTTACAACAAAGACCTTCTAACAAGAAAAAACAAAAGAAAGTATCAAAAATTACACCTTTTGAGAAAATACTTTATTTAGTATTTATTTTTGCATGCTTCTTTATGGGTACAAAAATCATTAAAACTCAAGCGGCAATATATGATACAAATTTAAAAATTCAACATGTGAAAAATGAAATAGCGAATGGAAAACAACATAACTCTGAGCTTAAAATGAAGATTGATGAATTAAGCACATATGAGCGCATATGGCAAAAAGCAAAAGAGTTAGGTTTAAATATTGATAGTAACAATGTAAAGTTTACCGACACTAGCAAGTAGGAGATTGTGATATGAGTAAGAAAAAGAATAAATACACAAATTATGGTATTCGTTGGTTTTTTATTGGTACTTTAATCCTTTTTTTCTCCCTTGTTGCTAGACTTTCTTATATTCAATTATCAAGCACAGTAGAAGGTAAAAATTTAAAAGTTTATGCGGATGAGAATTACAATACATCCCAAAAAATTCCTGCTAAAAGAGGAACAATATATGACTCAAATGGTGTACCACTAGCGGAAGAAGTGACAGCTTACACTGTATCGGCCGTTCTAGATCCAAGTGCATCAAAAAACTCTAAAGTGAAAAGACATGTCGTGGACAAAGAAAAAACTGCAAGTGAATTAGCACCAATTTTAGGTATTGATGAATCGGATCTTTTAGCGAAATTAGGTAAACCAAAATATCAAGTTGAATTAGGACCAGGTGGAAGAAATATTTCTCAAAGCACAAAAGAACAAATTGAGAAATTAAAGCTACCTGGTATTGTTTTTACCCCATCTCAGCAGCGATATTATCCAAATGGTGTATTTGCTTCTCATACGTTAGGATATACGAATGTAAATGATAATGGAGACCTAATTGGAGAAATGGGATTAGAAAAATCATTGAATAATGAGTTAACTGAAAAGGATGGAAAAAGAAGCTTTTTACGTGATCGAAAAGGAAATATTCTACCATATGAAAATGAGAAGGTTACGCCTCCACATAATGGTGATGATGTGTATTTAACAATAGATACAAAGATTCAGAGTTTACTAGAAGACGCAATGACTAGCGTTGAAAAAAAATATGAGCCAGAAAAGATTATGGCAATCGTTTCTGATCCAAAAACCGGTAAAATAGTTGCAATGAGTAACCGTCCTAGCTTCAATCCGAATCTTCATGACATTACAAACTATACGAATGACCCGATTTCATATGCAATTGAAGCAGGTTCTACAATGAAAATATTCACTTTAGGTGCTGCAATGAATGAAGGCGTTTATAATGGAAATGAATATTTCCAATCAGGTCGATATAAAGTACCAGGTGGAGGAACTGTCCATGACGTAAATCGAAATGGATGGGGTTCAATTACTTTTGACGAAGGGATTCAAAGGTCTTCAAACGTAGGTATTTCGATTCTTCTTAATGAAAAATTAGGTGCAGATCGCTTTTTACAATACTATAAAAACTTTGGATTTACACAAAAAACGAATATTAATCTTCCAGGGGAATCAAGTGGTAAATTAGTATTTAATTATCCACTTGAAAAAACAACAACTGCTTTTGGACAAGGATCTACAGTAACAGGAATTCAAATTATCCAAGCTGCAAGTGCTATTGCTAACAATGGAAAAATGATGAAGCCTTATATTGTCGATAAAATTGTCGATCATGATACGAATAAAGTTATTAAAGACTATAAATCTCAGGTTGTTGGTAATCCAATTTCAGAAGAAACAGCAAAAAGAGAGAGAGCGTTATTAGAAACGGTTATTACTGCGCCGCATGGTACTGGGCATAACTATGCGATTGAAGGTTATACTGTTGCTGGTAAAACTGGTACTGCCCAAGTTGTTGACGAACACGGGAAATATCTTAAAGGACGCGGTCAAAACCTGTTTTCATTTATCGGTATGGCACCTGCAGATAATCCAAAATTAGTCGTTTATGTAGCGATGCTTCGTCCAAAACTTGAAGCAACTGAAATCGGTTCAGATGGTGTTTCTGAAATATTTAGAACAGTTACAAAGGGCGCTTTAGAGTATATGAAGGTTGAGCCTGTTAAAAATGCCAAAGTAGACAAATTAATTGATAAAGAAAGTATAGAAATTCCGAATTTGAAAGGTTTAACTTTAGATGAAGCTAAATCTTTAGCTACATCTGAAGGATTGAAACCTGTATTATTAGGAAATGGTTTAGAAGTTACTGGTCAATCAATTAAGTCAAAAACCCAAGTTGTCAGAGGTACTACTATTTATCTTAAGACAAATGGAACAAATACAATGCCATCTATTATTGGATGGTCAAAATCGGATGTTAACCGTTTAGGTAAATTATTTAAGCTAAATATCTCATCAAAGGGATCTGGATTTGTTACAAGTCAGAGTATTAAAGAAGATTCAGAGCTACGGGATCACGACTATTTAACGATTGAATTAAATAAACCAAATGGAGCGACAGACGAAGAAAAAGATGTAAAAGTAGATGTGCAAGAGTAATATGACAGAAAATATGTTTAATTAAATAAAAATGACAATAGACCATTCTAGGACAATAAAAAGCTAGAAGGTCTATTGTATTTGGTACAAGCATATATTGAAACGAACATAATGTAGAGGAGTGTTCGTTTCGATGCGAGTATCTAATGTAACAGTTCGAAAACGATTATTTTTTGTATTCATTGGTGGTTTATTGATTTTTTCTATTATTGCAACGAGGCTTGGTTATGTACAATTTGCTATGGGTGATCTTTTAACTGAACGAGCGAAAAATTCGTGGAGTCGAGATATTCCTTTTGAACCAAAGCGCGGTGAAATTTTAGATCGTAATGGTGTTGCTCTTGCTACTAATAAAAGTGCTCCATCTGTATTAGTCGTTCCTAGGCAAATAAAAGATCCTAAGGAGGCGACTGAAAAACTTGCCCCAATTTTAAAAATCTCCGAAGTAAAACTTTATAGAATATTAACGAAAAGATCTAGTATGGAGCACATTCGAACAGAAGGTATAAAAATTACAAATGAGAAAGCTAAACAAATCCGAGATCTGAACATAGCTGGAGTTTACATTGCAGAGGATTCGAAAAGATATTATCCATTTGGTAACTATCTTTCTCATGTTTTAGGTTTTGCAGGAATCGATAATCAGGGCTTAAACGGATTAGAACTATATTACGATAAGCAATTAAGTGGTGAAAAAGGTAGTGTTCAATTTTATTCTGATGCTAAAGGTCAAAGAATGCCTAATATTGCAGACGACTATATTCCGCCAATTAATGGTTTAAATTTAAAATTAACTGTAGATTCGCGAATACAAACAATTCTTGAACGAGAAATGAATAATGCAACTGCTCAATATAATCCTGATTCAATGATTGGAATTGCGATGAATCCAAATACGGGAGAAATACTAGCAATGAGTAGTCGTCCAAGCTTTGATCCTACTAATTTTAAAAATGTTTCGCCTGAAGTATATAATCGAAATTTACCTGTTTGGTCAAATTATGAGCCAGGTTCAACGTTTAAGATTATTACACTAGCAGCCGCATTAAATGAAGGCTTAGTAGATTTGAATAAAGACCATTTTTATGATGATGGGGCTGCTGAAGTAGCTGGAGCTCGTTTGCGTTGTCATAAAAGAGGTGGACATGGCTCTCAGACTTTCTTAGAGGTAGTTCAAAATTCATGTAACCCAGGCTTTGTAGAATTAGGTAATCGCTTAGGAGAAGATCGTTTATTTAACTATATTCGTAATTTTGGTTTCGGCAAAAAAACAGGAATTGATTTACAAGGTGAAGCATCTGGGATTTTATTCAGCATGGATCGAGTCGGTCCAGTTGAAGCAGCAACAACTGCTTTTGGTCAAGGTGTATCAGTTACGCCAATTCAGCAAGTTGCAGCAGTATCAGCTGCTATTAATGGAGGAATTCTTTACCAACCTTATATAGCTAAAGAGTTTGTAGATCCGGTTACAAACGAAGTAGTTAGTCGAAAAACGCCAATTTCAAAAAGACGAGTTATTTCTCCTGATACATCTAAAAAGGTACGATTAGCTCTAGAGAGTGTTGTTGCACAAGGTACTGGTAAAGGTGCTTTTGTGGAAGGGTATCGAGTTGGCGGTAAAACTGGAACAGCGCAAAAAGTAAAAGATGGACGATACGATGATAGTAGTTTTATCGTTTCATTCGTAGGCTTTGCACCGGCTGACGATCCACAAATAGTGGTTTATATTGCAGTTGATAATCCAAAAGGGACTGTTCAATTTGGGGGAGTTGTAGCTGCTCCGATCGTAGGGAATATTATTCGTGATAGTATGCAAGTTTTAGGCGTACCACCTAGAAAAAATCAAATCCCCAAAAAATTCGTATACGGTGATACACCAACATATGAAGTGCCAAATTTAATAGGTTTGGAGAAAAAAGATTTGCAACCTTTGCTAGATACTTTTACTATTGAATATAGTGGCAGTGGAAATATTGTCGTTGACCAAGCACCAAAAGCAGGTGTTAAACTAAAAGAAGGTTCTAAAATAAGAATTTATTTAGGAACGAAAGAAGAAACTAAATCTAAAACTAAAGATAAAAAATGATTTAGTGAATACGAAAGGAATTACTATGAAACTTCATACTTTACTATCAAGATTAAAGCCTTTAGTGAATCTTCCATCTGAAAATCCGGAAATCACTGGGGTTGAAATGGATTCAAGAAATGTTAAACCAGGTTATTTATTCATCTGTATAGAAGGGTATACAGTAGATGGCCACAAGTACGTAGATCAAGCGATTGAAAAAGGTGCAGTAGCGATACTTGCACAAAAACCAATTGAATCGAATGTACCAGTAGCTTATGTGAAAGACACTAATCGTTCGATGGCTGTTGTTGGTAATACCTTTTATGAAAACCCAACACAAAAACTAAATCTAGTTGGTATTACTGGTACGAATGGTAAGACCACTACTTCATATATTATTGAAGAGATTGTTAAACACAATAAGAAAAAAACAGGTGTCATCGGCACAATTGGTATGAAAATAGGAGAAGAGATTTTTGAAACAAAAAATACAACTCCTGATAGCTTAACATTACAATCAATGTTTGCAAAAATGGTTGACGCAAATGTGGATACTGCAGTGATGGAAGTTTCTTCACACGCATTACATTTAGGGCGTGTTCATGGCTGTGAATATGATATAGCTGTTTTTACAAATCTTTCCCAAGATCACTTAGACTATCATGGAACGATGGAAGAATATAAAAAAGCTAAAGGTTTATTATTCTCTCAATTAGGTAATAGCTTCTCTACTCAAAAACCTAAATTTGCAATCCTAAACATTGATGATTCTGCTTCTGAAGAATATATGAAGTTTACACAAGCAAATCTAATAACTTATGGTTTAAGTAAAGATGCTGACTTGTTTGCTGATGCAATTGAATTAACGAATGCTGGTACTAGATTCACATTACACTTTTTAAATAAACAATATGTTGTAGAAATGAATCTTATTGGAACATTTAATGTATATAATGTATTAGCGGCAATTGGAGCAGGAATCGCATTAAATATAGAAATGGAGACAATCCTAGACGCAGTCGCAACGATCGAAGGAGTACCGGGACGTTTCCAAGCCGTTAATGCTGGGCAAGATTTTACGGTTATTGTAGACTATGCACATACACCAGATAGTCTAGAAAATGTATTAAATACTGTTAAGCAATTTGCAAAAAATGATATTTTTACTGTTGTTGGCTGTGGTGGAGATCGTGACCGAACAAAACGACCACTAATGGGTAAGATTGCAGCGGATCTTTCAACAAATGCAATCTTTACATCTGATAACCCAAGAACAGAAGACCCAACTTTAATTTTAGAAGACATGAAACGCGGATTAGTGCATAATAATATTACGGTAATAGAAGATCGTAAAAAAGCTATAACATTTGCGATTCAAAATGCAAAAAAACATGATATTATTGTTATTGCAGGTAAAGGTCATGAGACATATCAGATTGTAGGAACAAATGTTTCACATTTTGATGATGTTGAAGAAGCTAAAGAAGCTATTTTGCAAAGAAGAGGATAGTATCCTCTTCTTTGTAATGTGAAAAATTGATTTCATAATTCTTTATAAAAGAATTAAACTATGAAGTAAACAACAACAAAGAAGAGAACTTAGAAAGGAGGGCGTATAATGCTAGAACCGTCAATTTTAGTTGCTATGATTTCAGCATTTATCATTGCAGTCATTTTATCGCCTATTTTTATACCGTACTTAAGAAAACTTAAATTTGGACAGAGTATTCGAGACGAAGGTCCACAATCTCATAAAAAGAAATCAGGAACCCCAACTATGGGTGGGATTATCATATTAATTGCTTTAAGTTTATCTGCACTTTTAATTTCTATGTATTTTGATGTTTTATCAACACGTACATATGTATTATTATTTGTCACAATTTGTTTTGGAGTAATTGGATTTTTAGATGACTATATTAAGGTTGTTAAAAAGAGAAACCTAGGACTAACATCTAAACAAAAATTCATTTGCCAAGTTATTGTGTCAATCATAGTCTTTTTCGCAATCCGTGCTATGGGTATCTCTACATCTATTTCGATACCAGGGACACATTATTCATTTGATTTAGGCTTTATCTATGTATTATTAATTATCTTTATGCTAGTTGGTACTTCAAACGCTGTAAATTTAACAGATGGATTAGATGGACTTGTGTCAGGTACAGCAGCAATCGCATTTGGTGCATATGCAGTACTTGCTTATAACCAACACCAACTTGATGTGGCAATATTTTCAATAGCAGTTGTAGGAGCTGTATTAGGTTTCTTAGTATTTAATGCACACCCTGCAAAGGTCTTTATGGGAGATACAGGCTCATTAGCATTAGGTGGGGCGCTGGCTGCAATTGCAATCGTTACACACTTAGAAATTTTACTTGTCATTATTGGTGGTATTTTTGTTATTGAAACTCTTTCAGTAATGATTCAAGTTGCATCTTTTAAAGCAACAGGTAAAAGGGTATTTAAAATGAGTCCTCTGCACCATCATTATGAATTATCTGGATGGTCAGAATGGCGTGTAGTAGTAACATTTTGGTTTGTAGGATTACTTTTTGCATTATTAGGAATCTATATTGAGGTGTGGATGTAATTGAATAACATATCGAACTTTCAAAATAAAAATGTATTAGTATTAGGAATGGCAAAGAGCGGTTATGCAGCTAGTAGATTATTAAAAAAATTAGGTGCGACTGTAACTGTTAATGACCGAACACCTTTTGAACAAAATGAAATCGCACAAAAGCTAAAAAGTGAAGGCTTTAACGTAATTTGTGGTGAGCATCCACTATCATTAATAGATGATCAACCATTTTGTATTGTCAAAAATCCTGGGATTCCATATACGAATCCATTATTAATAGAAGCTGTAAAGCGTAATATTCCGATTTATACGGAAATAGAGCTTGCATATTTAATAAGTGAAGCACCATTTATCGGAATTACAGGCTCAAATGGGAAAACGACAACGACAACTTTAGCATTAAATATGTTACAAGAAGGCAATAAAAAACCACTTGTTGCAGGAAATATCGGTACTGTTGCATGTGAAGTTGCTGAAAATGCAAAAGAAGATAATATTATTGTAACTGAACTTTCTTCGTTTCAATTGATGGGAATCGAAAGTTTCCGACCAAAAATTTCATTAATCACAAATATTTTCGAAGCTCATTTAGACTATCATGGTACAAAAGATGAGTATATTAAGGCAAAAGCCAATATATTTAAAAATCAAACAGAAAATGATTTTGCTGTCGTTAATTTTGATGATGAGAATGTAATGGCAATGGCTTCTCAAATTAGAGCGAAAATTATTCCATTCTCTACAACTAAAATTATGCAAGATGGTGCATATGTTCAAAATGGCTTTGTATTTTTTAAAGAGAAAAAAGTGATTGAAGTTGAAAAAATTGTCTTACCAGGTAAACATAATTTAGAAAATATATTAGCAGCAGTAGCAATTTCTAAACTTCTAGGTGTTGAAAATGATGCGATTGAAAAGGTATTAACAACTTTCACTGGTGTAGAGCACCGACTACAGTTTGTTACAGAAATAAATAAGAGAAAGTTTTATAATGATTCAAAAGCTACTAATATTTTAGCAACACAAAAAGCAATTTCTTCTTTTCAAAAACCAGTCATTTTAATAGCTGGTGGTTTAGATCGAGGAAATGGTTTTGACGATTTAATTCCTTATTTTAAAAATGTGAAAAAAATGGTCACTTATGGTCAAACAGCAGAAAAATTAATTGATTCAGCAGAAAAAGCAGGAATGAAAGCAGTAAAATCGGTAGATAATGTTGAAGATGCTGTAAATGAAGCATTCGCTCATTCAGAAGTTGGAGATATTATTTTATTGTCACCTGCTTGTGCAAGCTGGGATCAATTTAAGACTTTTGAAGAACGTGGTAATAAATTTATACAAGCAGTGCATAAGTTAATGTAAGGCTTGTTTAATTCAAAAGTTGAGGTGTATTTAAGTGCCAACAAAGAAAAATAGTCCTGACATGATTCTTGTTCTCGTTACGCTCTCATTATTAACAGTAGGTATGATTATGGTTTACAGTGCTAGTGCAATATGGGCATCTTATAAGTTTCATGATTCGTTCTTTTTTGCTAAACGGCAATTATTATTTGCTGGGGTTGGAGTAGTTGGAATGTTTGTAGTTTCAAATATTGACTATTGGCTTTTCAAAACACATGCAAAAAAAATATTAATCGCTTGTTTTATCTTGTTGGTACTTGTACTTGTACCAGGAGTTGGTCTAGTACGAGGTGGTGCACGAAGTTGGATTGGTATCGGTGCATTCTCGATCCAGCCCTCTGAGTTTATGAAACTTGGAATGATGGTATTTCTATCAAAATACTTAGCAGATAATCAGAAAAATATTACGTCTTTTAAAAAGGGTCTTGTACCAACATTAGGTCTTGTGTTTTTGGCATTTGGATTAATTATGCTTCAACCAGATTTAGGAACAGGTACAGTAATGGTAGGTACTTGTGTAATCATCATATTCGTAGCTGGAGCAAGAATTTCTCATTTTATGGGATTGGGTATTGTTGGGGTTGCAGGATTTGTTGCCCTAATAGCATCTGCTCCATATCGAATAAAAAGGATTACATCATTTCTAGATCCATGGTCTGATCCATTAGGAACTGGATTCCAAATTATTCAATCACTATATGCAATTGGACCTGGTGGATTATTTGGTTTAGGATTGGGACAAAGTAGACAAAAGTTTATGTATTTGCCTGAACCACAAACTGATTTCATCTTTGCGATTCTCACAGAAGAATTAGGATTTATTGGCGGAACATTCGTCATCTTATTATTCTCTTTATTACTTTGGAGAGGAATCCGAATTGCTTTAAGTGCTCCTGATTTATTTGGTACTTTTTTAGCAGTAGGAATTGTCTCAATGATTGCAATACAAGTAATGATTAATATAGGCGTTGTAATAGGTTTAATGCCTGTTACAGGGATTACATTACCATTCTTAAGCTATGGTGGTTCATCTCTAACATTAATGCTTTTAGCCGTAGGTGTATTATTAAATATTAGTAGACATGCGCGTACATAAAAGGACCGACTCAGGATTGAAACAAGTACATGTTGTACTTGAATCTTTCAAAAATGAGTCGGTCCTTTTTATGTCGTAACGCAATGTGTTCTTACCGATTTACTTTCCAATTGGTACGTTTTCTTTATTTTTATAGAAAAAACAATTAGAATGATAGTGATAAAATTGGTATAATAACTACTTAAACTGTTTAAAGTTATTTATGTATTGTAATTTAGGAGGATCTTTATGAAAATTTTAGTTAGTGGTGGGGGTACTGGTGGTCATATTTATCCAGCACTTGCGCTAATTAAAGAGTTAAAAAAACAAGATTCCAATGTAGAATGTTTATATGTTGGTACAGAAAATGGATTAGAAAAAGGGATTGTATCTAAAGCAAACATACCTTTTAAATCTATTGTTATTACAGGGTTCAAGAGAAGTATATCATTAGAGAATTTTAAAACAGTCTATCGATTCTTAAAGGGTGTATCAGATAGTAAGAAAATAATTCGTGAATTTAAGCCAGATGTAGTCGTTGGTACAGGTGGATATGTTTGTGGTCCTGTTGTTTACGCAGCGGCAAAACTAGGGATTCCGACAGTTATACATGAACAAAATAGTATACCTGGACTAACAAATAAGTTCTTAAATCGTTATGTAACAAAAGTTGCAATTTGTTTTGAAGAGGTTGCTGACTATTTTAATAAAGAGAAAGTAGTGTTTACTGGAAACCCGAGGGCTTCTGAAGTACTTGGCGAATCAAATCCAGCAGTATTAGAATCATTAGGATTAAAATCAGGTAAACGCACAGTACTAATTGTTGGTGGTTCGAGGGGAGCAAGACCGATTCATCAAGCATTTTTAAAAAGTGTTAATCAATTAGGTGAAAAAGATTACCAAATGATTTATGTAACTGGCGAAGTACACTACGATTCTGTCATTGAGGAAATAAATAAAGTAGGTAACCCAGAAAATGTAGTGGTTAAGCCATTTTTACATAATATGCCTGAAATCTTAAGAGAAGTGGATTTAGTCGTATCAAGAGCAGGGGCGACTACATTAGCAGAATTAACTGCATTAGGAAAACCTAGTATTCTTATACCGAGCCCATATGTAACAAATAATCACCAAGAAGTTAATGCTAGATCACTCGAGAAAAATGGTGCGGCAATTGTTATATTGGAAAAAAACTTCAATAGTGAATATTTAGTAACTGAAATTGAAAAAGTATTACTAAATCCTATTAAACTTGAAGAGATGAAAAATGCATCATTAAAAATGGGTGTACCAGATGCTGCAAAAAAACTAGTAAATGTATTAGAAAAAATACGTAAATGAACTTGCACGAACGAGTTTGAAATAAAATAAAGATATAATAGAGGATACTATAAGCTAAAGGGGGAAAATATCGAATGTTTGAATCAAAATTAAAGGAACTATTAAATGACTCGAGTCTTCTAATAAATGAGCCTTTAGCAAATCATACGACAATGAAAATTGGAGGACCAGCTGAGTATTTGGTCATTCCTAAAACTGTGAATGAAATTAAAGAGATTATTAACCTTGCAAATGAATATGGTGTAAATGTGACAGTAATTGGTAGAGGATCAAATTTACTTGTATCTGATCAAGGTATTGAAGGTGTCGTAATTAAAATTAGTGATTGCTTAGACCATATTGAAGTAGAAGGTACAAAAGTAGTTGTAGGTGCAGGCTATTCAGTTATTCGTTTAGCTACTCAACTAAGTAGAAAAGGATTATCTGGTCTAGAGTTTGCAAGTGGAATTCCTGGTAGTGTTGGCGGTGGTGTATATATGAATGCAGGAGCTCATCAATCCGATTTTTCAAATATTACTTCCAGAGCACATATTCTATTTCCTGATGGAACAATGGAATGGCTATCAAATGAAGAATTAGACTTTTCTTATCGAACTTCAGTTTTACAACATAAACGTAAAGGATTTATACTAGAAGCAGAACTTCAGCTCCAAGAGGGATCAAAAGAAGCTTCAACTGCTTTAATGCAAAAAAACAAAGATTATCGAAGAGAAACACAACCATGGAACTATCCATGTGCTGGAAGTATTTTCCGTAATCCATTACCACAGTATGCTGGTAATTTAATTGAACGTGCTGATTTAAAAGGATATCAAATTGGTGGTGCGAAGGTTTCTGAAATGCATGGTAACTTTATTGTAAATGCTGGAAATGCCACTTCAAAAGATGTATTAGACTTAATAGCATTTATTAAGAAAACTATATTAGAAAAATTTAATGTACAACTTGAAACAGAAGTTGAAATTGTTGGGAAAAAAATGTAAGTTTCTTCTAAACTAACCATATTATATGCTATAATTTACATAGCATATGATGACCAAGATAGAATGGCATTCATTTGCTGTTCTATTTTTTATTATTCTTAAATTACTTCTTAAGCAAAAGTAAATTAAAAAGGTATTTTTAGTTGAACATTGATAATGGAGGCATATTTATGCAGGAAAATAAGATTATTAGTTTAGAAGACCGTGTACCTGTTTTACGTAATAAAAAACGTAAAAAAGCAAATATGCGATTACTGGTCACAATTCTTGTGTTTTTTTCTTTGCTTTTATGTGTATTGTATTTCCAAACATCAATTGGTTCAAAAATTCACTTAGTAATTAATGGAAACCAACTGTACTCTGATAAAGAAATTCAAAAATTAGCCGATGTTAGCGTTGATGATAGCTTTTTGACAATTAGGTCAAAAAGGGTAGTAGATCAACTTGAAAGTCAAAACACAATTCAATCTGCAATCGTACATAAAAGATTTCCTAATAAAGTAGAAATCGATGTTAAAGAATTTCAGCCTGTTGGACAAGGTTTATTCAGCGGGAAAAAGTATCTTTTGTTAGAAAGCGGAGTCCTTATTAAAGAGAAAAATTCACTAGGAAATACTACAGCACCTGATTTAGTTGGTTGGAAACAAGGAGACGAGTTGCAGGAAATGGCTGCGGAATTGGAAAAAATGCCACAAAGTATATTTCATTCAATTTCTGAAATTGATTATACTCCAAGTAAGGATGATCCTTTGTTAATTACAGTTTTTACGAATGAAGGGTATGAAGTAAGGACAACGATTCGAAAATTCTCGAATAAAATGTCAAATTACCCATTAATTTTAAAGTCAATACCTAAAGATCAAAAAGGGGTTATCCATTTAGAAGTTGGTGCGTATTTTTCTCCTTATAGTACTGATACTAAATAGTCGATTTAACATTAGTTAACGGTACTTTCAAGTCTTTTTTAACTTTACATGTTAGTGTAGACTAGTAGTTAAATAGAAATAATGAAAAAAAATAAAAAGATTATGAAAAATCAAACTTAAAAAAGAGGAAAAACCCCGTAAATGTTGAATAGATGTCATATATGATATTTAAGAATGAACTGATGCTCGATTATAATAGATAGAGAAAAAGGAGGTGCCATCATGAACAGCAATGAGATCTATGTGAGTCTTGACGTTGGAACTTCAACAATTAAAGTAATCATAGGAGAACTAGTTAACGACACACTTAACATTATCGGTGTTGGTAATGTTAAATCTTCAGGCTTAAAACGTGGGTCAATAGTTGATATAGATGAAACAGTCAAATCAATCAAAAAAGCAATTGATCAAGCAGAAAGAATGGTTGGCATTCATATTGACAAAGTAATTGTAGGGGTTAGTGCGAATCAAGTGCAATTGATTAGTACTAACGGCGTAGTAGCAGTTTCTAAAGAAAATAAAGAAATTGACAATGAAGATGTTTTAAGAGTAATGGATCAGGCTCAAGTAATTTCGATACCACCGGAAAGAGAAATTATCGATGTTGTTCCACATGAATACATTGTTGATGGCCTTTCTGAGGTAAAAGACCCAAGAGGAATGATTGGTGTACGCTTGGAAATGGAAGGTACATTAATCACTGGTTCAAGAACTCTAGTACATAATATACTTCGTTGTGTTGAGAGAGCGGGGTTAGAAGTAACGGATATATGTCTACAACCTATGGCTGCAAGTACGATAGGACTAAAGCAGGATGAGAAAAACTTAGGAGTAGCACTTGTTGATATCGGTGGAGGCTCTACTACAATTTCTCTTTTTAGAGAAGGTGTATTAATGGCAACTTCTGTCCTACCTGTTGGAGGAGACCATATTACAAAAGACATATCAATTGGACTGAAAACTTCAACAGAAGATGCAGAAAAAATTAAAGTGAAATTTGGACATGCTTTTTACGATACTGCATTATCTGAAGAAGTATTGAGTGTACCAATAATGGGTAGTGAACAACATCAACAATTCAGTCAGCAAGAAATTTCCGATATTATTGAAGCTAGATTAGAAGAAATCTTCATTATGGTTCAAAATGAGCTTGTTAGAATGAGGGGAAGCAATTTACCAGGTGGATTTGTTTTAACTGGTGGTACAGTAACAATGACTGGTGTAATCGATTTAGCTCAAAAGGTATTTAAAAATAATGTAAGGGTTGCAACACCAGATTATATAGGTGTAAGAGAACCTCAATACATTACTGGAGTAGGTCTAATCAAGTATGCTTTTTATAAATCAAAAATGCGTGGAAAAAAACTTAGCTCTAATATTGCATTCGAATCAAATGAACGAAAACCTGTAGCTGTTTCAAATTCAAATACAAAACCAAAACAGCAGGATGAAGAGCGCGTCATGAGTAAAGTTAAAAGCATTTTTAAATATTTATGGGATTAAATTTGTGATGAATTTGAAAAGTAGGGGGATCAATCATGTTAGATTTTGATACAAATGTAGATGCTTTAGCGAAGATAAAAGTAATTGGTGTAGGTGGCGGAGGAAATAACGCCGTTAACCGAATGATTGAACATGGAGTACAAGGGGTAGATTTTATAGCTGTGAATACTGATGCACAAGCTCTTAATCTATCAAAAGCTGAAGTGAAAATGCAAATTGGTGGCAAACTTACTCGCGGTTTAGGGGCAGGAGCTAATCCAGAGGTAGGTAAAAAAGCAGCAGAAGAAAGTAGAGAACAATTACAAGAAGCTCTTAAAGGCGCAGACATGGTATTCGTAACTGCTGGAATGGGTGGAGGTACAGGAACAGGTGCAGCTCCAGTAATTGCACAAGTAGCAAAAGAATTAGGTGCATTAACTGTAGGTGTAGTTACTCGTCCATTTACATTTGAAGGTAGAAAGCGTTCAACTCAAGCGGCAACTGGAATCGCTGCAATGAAGGAAAGCGTTGATACTTTAATTGTTATTCCTAATGACCGATTATTAGAAATCGTTGATCGTAATACCCCAATGCTAGAAGCATTCCGCGAAGCAGATAATGTACTTCGTCAAGGGGTTCAAGGTATTTCTGACTTAATCGCTGTTCCGGGATTAATTAACCTTGACTTTGCAGATGTTAAGACAATTATGTCTAATAAAGGTTCTGCATTAATGGGTATCGGTGTTGCTGGCGGAGAAAACCGTGCGGCAGAAGCAGCTAAAAAAGCTATTTCTAGTCCATTATTAGAAACTTCAATTAATGGTGCACAAGGTGTACTTATGAATATCACAGGTGGAACTAACTTAAGCTTATATGAAGTGCAAGAAGCAGCGGATATCGTATCGACTGCATGTGATGCTGAAGTAAATATGATTTTCGGTTCTGTAATCAATGAAAACTTAAAGGATGAAATTATTGTAACGGTTATTGCGACTGGATTTGAAGGTGTCATTACAGCACCGCCTACACCTAAACCAATGGCGAGACAAACAATTTCAACACCTACTCAAACTCCACAACCAACTATTAAACGCGAACCAATTCGCGAAGAAGCTCCGGTTGTAGAAACGACTAAAAATGTAACTAGTCTTGATGACTTAGATATTCCGGCATTTTTACGTAATCGTAAAAGACGCTAATAAATGTAAAAAAACCAAGATAAGATGAATCTCTTATCTTGGTTTTTTTCATTCGTTCGAGTAGTGATTTTGTAAATTTGTTAGATCACTAAAGACACTCTTGAACTTTTCGTTACAGCCTTTAGGGAATAAAACACCTAAACCATGTGAGTGTATAAATTCAAAAGATGGGAGTTGTTGTTTAATGCCTTCCCAAAATTTATAAACCCCAAAATCTTGTATTCGTACTTCTGTATCATGGATTAAAACAATTCCTTCTATAGATACTTTTGGTAGCCAAGTATTGTAATCATGTAGCACAGCTTCAAAAGTATGAAAACCGTCAATATGAAGGATGTCGATCGTATTATCCTCAAAATTCTGAATTGCTTCGTCAAAAGACTTACGTAACATTTTAGCCTCTTTCTGGTAATGTTTTTGAACAACTTCATGCACTGTATCAAACACTTCATTACTATACAATCCACTATGCGGATCACCTTGCCAAGTATCAACCGCAAAACATTCACATGACAGATTATGATCTTTCACACTTTGACAAAAACAGAAAAAAGAAAAGCCAAAGTGGGTACCTAATTCTACAATTTTTTTTGGTTTAACGAATTGAACTAAATCGTAAGCAAATTTAGCGTGACCTTTCCAGGCAGAGTGCTGTCTTATAGATGGTTTAGTTCCGTCAAACTCAAAAATGGGTGAATGAAATATCCAACTGTCCAAATCCTCACTCCTTATTGGGCAAATTTAATAGAAATAAAGTGAAAGATTTCTATAAAATATTGACCTGTCCATTCCATGTTTCGAAAATGTATTGTCGAAAAACTCTTCAATAAAGCTTCCTTTTTTTGACAGACTTCTTACCGTGCTCATCCTATACTTACATATAAATGAATATTCTATAGAGGATGGCGAACAAAATTGGTGATATATGGTGATCTTGTTTGGTTATTAAACTTATTAATGGACTTCTTGATCATTCAGTTGACGGGCTTAATTCTAAAAAGAAATGTATCTATTTTGCGGTCATTGTTAGGGGCATTGTTTGGTTCTATCGTTGTTTTAATGACGTTTACTCCTTATGCATATGTTGTTGGCTCACCCTTTATGAAAATATTATTATCGTTTTTCATCGTATTTTTTGCATTTGGACGTCAACGGATTATCACTTTTTTACAGCTATTAAGTATCTTCTATTTTTCCACATTCATTTTAGGTGGCGCATTATTAGGCTTACATTATTTATTTGCTACAAATGAATCAAATTTAACCAAATCATCCTTTTATGGGGATCCTGTAAGCTGGTATTTTGTAATTGGAATGCTACCAATCGTCATATTTTACGCTAGAAAATCGATCAATCAGATCTCGTTTACGAAATGGAAATTGAATGAAATGTATGAAATGGAAATTGTATGGCGGAACACTTCGATTAAAATTAGAGGGTTAATGGATAGTGGTAACTCTCTACATGAACCGCTTTCAAGGAAACCAGTTATTATTTTAGATTGTTCCACTAGTGATTATGGATTACCAATAGAACTAGTAAAGTTAGTTAGAGATTCTGAAAATACATTACATAATACAGAAGCACTCGATGTCTTAAGTTTTTTTCAAGGAACTTATATACCTTATAAAAGTATTGGTCAAAGTAATCAATTCCTCGTCGCAATAAAACCTACTGTTGTTAAATTGAAAATTAATGGGAAATGGTATTCATCGAGTTCGGTTTTAGTTGGATTGAGTCATGTTACTTTGTCTTCAGACAATTTATATGAATGTATCCTTCATCCAAAAATGATGCAGGGAACAATTAATGAAATTGCATAGGAGGTAGAAAATGAATCGATTGTTCTTAAAACTTAAGTTAGGTTTGTATAAGCTATTAGTTAAGCTTGGATTGAAAGCCGACGAAGTATACTACATTGGGGGAAGTGAAGCATTACCACCTCCTTTGACAAGGGAAGAAGAAGAAAAGCTTTTACAGAAACTACCGAATGGAGATTTAGGTGCTAGATCACTATTAATTGAGAGAAATCTACGATTAGTAGTTTATATTGCTAGAAAGTTTGAAAATACCGGCATTAATATTGAAGATCTTATTAGCATTGGTACAATCGGATTGATAAAAGCTGTTAATACCTTTAATCCTGAAAAGAAAATTAAATTGGCTACTTATGCATCGAGATGTATCGAAAATGAAATTCTGATGCATTTACGTAGAAATAATAAAAATCGTTCTGAAGTATCATTCGATGAACCATTAAATATTGATTGGGATGGCAATGAATTATTACTTTCCGATGTATTAGGTACAGAAGACGATATCATAACGAAGGATTTAGAAGCCAATGTCGATAAATCATTATTAACAAAGGCATTAGATCAACTGAATGATCGTGAAAAACAAATAATGGAACTACGATTTGGACTAGATGGAACCGAAGAAAAAACCCAAAAAGATGTAGCTGATATGCTTGGAATATCGCAATCATATATATCCCGATTAGAAAAACGTATTATTAAAAGACTTCGAAAAGAGTTTAATAAAATGGTTTAAACTATAAGAACCGATTAGATTTGAGTTTTTCAAATACTAATCGGTTTTTTCTATGTCTGAAGGGGATCCAAATGATTTTAAAAAATATTTTTATTAATCTTAGATCCTAAATTTTATTTATTTGGCCTAGAAAATCCTAGATTTCCTCCAATTTTCCAGGCTTTTTTACTACTGAATTTATTATTTTTGTATACTTTATTTTGTGCATAAATTTTCCACCGAAGGAGATACTTACCTATAGTACAGCAACTCCAAGTAGGAGGGAACATCATGACACGAAACAAAGTAGAAATATGCGGTGTAGATACATCAAAGCTTCCAGTTTTAAAGAATGATGAGATGCGTAAGTTATTTCATGCAATGCAAAGCGGTGATCGAAGCGCAAGAGAAACAATCGTAAACGGTAATTTACGACTTGTTCTAAGTGTTATTCAGCGTTTCAATAATCGCGGAGAATTTGTGGATGACTTATTTCAAGTCGGCTGCATAGGCCTTATGAAGTCTATTGATAATTTTGATTTAAGCCAAAATGTAAAATTTTCGACGTATGCTGTACCTATGATTATTGGTGAAATAAGAAGATATTTAAGGGATAATAACCCGATAAGAGTGTCTAGATCATTAAGAGACATCGCTTATAAAGCATTACAAGTTAGAGAGCGATTATTAGCAGAGAATTCAAAGGAACCAACTCCTGTTCAAATCGCAGAAGTACTAGGCGTAACACATGAAGAAATCGTTTTTGCATTAGATGCAATTCAAGACCCAGTTTCGTTATTTGAACCGATATATAACGATGGCGGAGATCCAATCTTTGTAATGGATCAGCTAAGCGATGATAAAAATAAGGACGAGCAATGGGTTGAAGAACTAGCACTACGCGAAGGAATGAAACGACTAAACGATCGAGAAAAAATGATCATTAGCAAAAGATTCTTCCAAGGAAAAACACAAATGGAAGTTGCCGAAGAAATCGGAATCTCCCAAGCGCAAGTATCCAGGCTAGAAAAATCAGCAATAAAACAAATGAATAAAAATATACAGGGCTAACGAAAAGCGGAGGCGACTGTCCAGCTCCGACAAGCATAAGACGATTTCTGGTAAAGGTTTGCTTTTTAACCTTTACCGGAAATTGGCTTATGACCTCGAGGAGCTAGAAATCGTATATAGAGCCTGACTTCAATACCTGTATAATGAATTACATATTATAATGAATGAAATTTAAAAGACAAACAACTATATAACTAAATAATCCAATAACTACTAAAAAGTTAGTTAAACTGGAAGAATGAAAATACGATATTAATGTGTTAGACAATGGATGAGCATCGAACAACCTTGTCTAACACATTTTTATTTGAATTTTATCATGATGTTTGGCCCTTACTTCATATATTTTATAAAAAGGATGGTGAAGTAAAATGGCCAGAATTTCAGATTTTCAAGTTAAAGATGTTGTAAATGTTGCCGATGGAAAGAAATTAGGCAATATTGTTGATTTAGATATTGATCAATCAAATGGTAAAATCACTTCGATTATTTTAACAAAGCCAGGGAAGGGATTAAATTTTTTTAGTAAAGAAGAGGAAATGACAATTTATTGGAATGATATTGTGAAAATAGGTGAAGATGTTATATTGGTAAAATATCGTTCATCTGTGGATTTAGATGAAAACCAAGCTAGTCCAGTTAAATACACATAAAAAACTTGTTGACTGATGAGTTTCTAGTAGATTGGGGCGTAGTTGCAATTTTACTTTATTCCTAAAATTGATACCACGTCGAATGCGATTCCTTGCAGCTAATTTTATTTTCGAAAGTGAAAAAAATAAGTGTGTTTTGTCAAAAATAATCAAAAATGTGAAATCTATGGTAAAATATAGGAAACCATAACTGGTTTACATATATTTACTAAATTAGTTTCTGTGAGGTCTTATAAATATGAAAGAGAGCTTCATTCAATCGACTGAAAGTACTTTTATGATTCAACCTTGGGAAGACTCATACAAACATTTAGTTGCAGGATTTACAACAAAAAATGA
Organism: Bacillus sp. UNCCL81; assembly: GCF_900112535.1. Taxonomy (NCBI): domain Bacteria; kingdom Bacillati; phylum Bacillota; class Bacilli; order Caryophanales; family Bacillaceae; genus Bacillus; species Bacillus sp. UNCCL81. The sequence goes on from NZ_FOMF01000003.1 coordinate 404,052, forward strand.
TGGAGTTAGCCAAGGTTGTTTCACTTCTTTTAATCTTGGATTACATGTAAATGACTCGAAGGATATTGTAGTAGAAAATAGAGAACTCCTTGCGAGTAAATTAGAGTTTTCAAAGACGAAATGGGTTTGTTCAGAACAAGTTCATGGGAATAATGTGGTGAAAGTAACAAAAAAAGATTGTGGCAAAGGTGTTACTGATTACGAAACTAGCATCGAGACAACAGATGGTTTTTATACGAATGAGGAAAATATATTATTAACTTCTTGTTATGCAGATTGTGTTCCGTTGTATTTCCTTGAACCAACAAGTAAATTTATTGGTTTAGCTCATGCAGGTTGGAAAGGTACTGTTCAAAACATTGGCGGACGTTTAATCGAAAAATTGGTGAAAGAAGAAAACGTACAACTTAAAAATATCCAAGTTGCAATCGGGCCAGCAATTGGTGATTGTTGTTATGAAGTGGATGATTTTGTGATGAATAAGGTAGATGATGCTTTTGAACACAAGATTCCTAATAATATTTTAACCACTTTACAAAATGGGAAATTCAAATTGAATTTAAAAGAAGCAAACAAACAATTACTCATTAGATCGGGTATTAGTGAAGAAAATATAATAATGACAAATTATTGTACAAGTTGTAACCCGAGCCTATTTTTTTCTCACCGTAGGGATGGTGGGAAAACAGGAAGAATGATGAGTTATATTGGTTGGAGGAATTAGCATCATGACTGTCAAACAAAATTATGAACGTATTAGTGAACAAATTAATGGAGCCAAAGTAAGAGCAAATCGAGATGATGATGTCACTCTAATAGCTGTTACTAAACAAGTATCCACTGAAGTGGCTAAAGAAGTTTTAGCTGAAGGTATACTTCAATTAGGTGAAAACCGTTTTGAAGGACTAAAGGAAAAACAAGATCACATTAAAAGTGATGTTATCTGGCATTTTATTGGTTCACTTCAAACTAGAAAAGTAAAAGATGTCATACATAGAATAGATTACTTACATTCTTTAGATCGACTATCCTTAGCAGAAGAGATACAAAAACGAGCAGCAGAACCATTAAAATGTTTCCTACAGGTCAATGTATCTGGAGAAGACTCAAAGCATGGCATAGATCCAAATGATGTAATCGAATTTGCTAGACAACTTTCAGAATTTGATAAAGTACAAGTTGTTGGGTTAATGACTATGGCACCCTTCACGGAGGATGTAACGATCATTCGAAATAGCTTCAAAGGATTAAAGGAATTACAAGAAAAAGTAAAAGAGCTACAGATTGCAAATATTCCATGTTCTGAATTATCAATGGGTATGTCTAATGATTTTGAGATAGCAATAGAAGAAGGTGCTACATTCATAAGAATAGGTACTGATTTAGTAGGAAAGGGAAGGTAGAGAAGATGAGTATTATTGGGAAAGTTAGAAACTTTTTTGCAATGGAAGATGAGTATGAAGATGATTATGAATACGAAGAGCAACAACATCAGCAACAACATCAGCAACAAAAACAATATCAACAACAGCATCAACAACAACAATTTTCTAAACATGTAAATGAAGAAATTAACCAAGAGAGAAATGCATCAAAGCAAAAATTAGTAAGTATACCAGGAGGAGCTTCTTTGTCGTCAAAAGTTGTATTAGCGCAGCCGCGTGAATATGCAGAAGCACAGGATGTTGCAGACCATTTAAAAGCAAAAAAAGCAGTTGTGATCAATTTACAACAAATGCAAATCGATCAAGCTAAGCGCTTTGTTGACTTCTTAAGTGGTACAGTTTATGCAATAAGTGGAGATATAAAAAAAATTGGTACAAATACGTTTATTTGTACACCTGATAATATTGATATTTCTGGAACGATTACAGATATGTTATTTGAGGAAGACAATTCCATTAAAAGGTGGTAATTAAATGGATTTACTTTTTTATATTTTATACAAATTAATCTCATACTATAGAATCGTCATCGTAATTCATATCATTTTATCTTGGTTCCCTCAAATAAGGCAATCAGGCTTCGGTCGCTTAATTGGTAGGATATCAGAACCATATTTAGAGCCGTTCCGTCGAATTGTTCCGTCAATTGGTATGTTTGATTTTTCACCTATTATTGCATTATTTGCATTAGAATTTGCTGGAATTGGTATTTTAAATATTTCTCGTTTCTTTTAAAGAGAGAATCTAACAGGTTCTCTTTTTTAATTAATATTGAAGATTGATGAAAAAGAGGATTGCATTAATGAGTATTTATGATCATTTTCGAAAAGAAGAGCATGTTTTCGTAGACAAGGTTCTCAGCTGGAAGGAACAAGCAATTGAACGCTATTCTATTAAGTTGACAGATTTTCTTGATTTAAGAGAACAAATGATTATGCAATCAATTATCGGTAATCAAGGGGAGTGTTTTGTCGCTTTTTTTGGTGGTCGCGGGGATTGTGAACGAAAGCGTGCAATTATTTACCCGAGTTTCTATACACCAGTTGAAGAGGATTATTCTTTGGTTGCATTTGATTTAGTTTATGCAACTAAATTTCACACCTTATCTCATCGACAAGTATTGGGAACATTAATGTCATTAGGAATCACAAGAGCAAAATTTGGTGATATTTTAATTAAAAATGATATGATCCAACTAATTGTTGCTGATGAAATAGCAAGTTTTGTAGAAAGTAACTTAATTTCTGTAGGAAAATCGCCAATTAAATTAAAGAGAATTTCATTTAAAGAATTGATTGAATCAGATGATGTTTGGCAAACTAATAATGGGACTGTATCATCACTAAGATTAGATGTCTTATTAAGTGAATTCTATAATATATCGAGACAAAAAGCCCAAAGCTTAATTAAAACTGAACACGTTAAGATAAATCAGCGAGTTATTGATTCTACTTCATTTTTATGTGAAGAAGGAGATTTATTCTCTGTCAAAGGTTTTGGTAGAGGAATGTTAATGTCAATTGATGGCTTATCAAAAAAAGAAAAATGGCGGATAAACTACGGTGTTAAAAAATAGTCAGAAATTGTAGAAGGAAAAACGTAGAAACTGTCGAAAATTTATTATAACCTATAAATAAAGAACATACATACATGGAGGTGGCTTAATTGCCTTTAACACCACTTGATATTCATAATAAAGAATTTGGTAAAAGTTTTCGTGGCTATGACGAAGATGACGTTAACGAGTTTTTAGATCAAGTCATTAAAGATTATGAATTAGTTATTCGTGAGAAGAAACAATTAGAAGAGCAAATTCTTGATATGAAAGAAAGATTAAAGCATTTTTCTACTATAGAAGAAACTTTAAATAAGTCAATTTTGATTGCGCAAGAAGCTGCTGAAGATGTAAAAGGTAGTGCCCAAAAAGAAGCTAAATTGATTATTAAAGAAGCGGAGAAAAATGCTGATCGCATTATCAATGAAGCTTTAATTAAATCTAGAAAAGTTACAATGGAATTTGAAGAGCTTAAGAAACAATCCAAAGTTTTCCGAACACGTTTAAGAATGGCAATCGAAACTCAATTAGAAATGCTAGGGCATGAAGATTGGGATCATATTTTAGATGATAAAGAAACAGAAGAAATCGCAAACTAGTCCATAAGTCTTGACGATTTGTAAAGTTTTAAATATAATTTATTAGATATTAATAGTAAATCGGTGACAGGGAAGAGTACTTCTATAAAACTAGGTAGCGAGTCAAGGATAGTGTAAGCTTGATATAGAAAATAGAAGGAAAATCACCCTAGAGTGCTTTTCTGAAATGAGTAGGAAAAGACGTTTCATTCACGTTAAGAATGCTAAGTGGACAGTAAATTTATGAAATTTATTGTCAATTAGGGTGGTACCACGGGAACCTTTCTCGTCCCTTTTTTGGGATGAGGAAGGTTTTTTGCGTCTTACACGATTTATTATACATAATAGACAACTCCACTAATAAAAGGCTTGTAAGATGGATACAATGCGTTAATGTGGAATTTAAAAAATGTAAAGTAAGCTGCCATAGAGCAGTTGGACTTGCCTAAAAGGCTAACTTTAGATCAATCAAGTTTAAAATGGAGGAAAGCAAATGGAGTACAAAGATACGTTACTTATGCCAAAAACTGAATTTCCTATGAGAGGAAATTTACCTCAACGTGAGCCACAAATTCAAGAAGAGTGGAACAAAAAAGATATTTATGCAACTGTTCAAAAACATAACGAAGGAAAACCGTCATTTATATTACATGATGGACCACCTTATGCAAATGGTGACCTTCATATGGGACATGCACTTAATAAAGTTTTAAAGGATTTCATTGTTCGTTTTTATAATATGAATGGATACCGTTCTCCTTACGTTCCAGGTTGGGATACTCACGGTTTACCGATTGAACAAGCATTAGCAAATAAAAAAGTAAATCGTAAAGAAATGTCAGTAGCAGAATTCCGTAAACTATGTGAAGAATATGCTTACGAGCAAGTAGAGCGTCAAAAAGAACAATTTAAACGTTTAGGAATTTTAGGTGATTGGGACCGACCATATATCACACTTGAAAAAGAATATGAAGCTGAACAAATTAAAGTATTCGGTAAAATGGCTACTAAGGGATTAATCTATAAAGGTCTTAAACCAGTCTATTGGTCTCCATCTAGTGAATCTGCGCTTGCTGAAGCGGAAATCGAGTACCAAGACAAGCGTTCAGCATCAATCTATGTTGCATTTGCAGTTGAAAATGGGAAAGACGTTCTAAACGGTGGAGAGAAATTCATTATTTGGACGACAACTCCATGGACGATCCCGGCTAACTTAGCTGTATGTTTACATCCTGACTTAAGCTATGATGTAGTATCTGTAAATAGTGACAAGTTCGTAGTTGCTAGTGAGCTAAGAGAATCTGTCGCAAATGAACTAGGTTGGGAAGGTGCAGTAGTTGATAAGACTTTTAATGGTTCTGAACTTGAAGGAATCATTTGTAAGCATCCATTGTATGATCGCCAGTCAGTTGTTATTTTAGGTGATCATGTAACGACTGACGCTGGAACAGGTTGTGTTCATACTGCACCAGGTCATGGTGAAGATGACTTCCGTGTAGGTCAACAATATGGATTAGAAGTGCTTTGTCCAGTAGATGAAAAAGGTGTTCTAACAAAAGAAGCTCCTGGTTTTGAAGGTTTATTTTATGATGAAGCTAATAAAGAAATTACAAAAGCATTAGAAGAAAAAGGTGCTTTATTAAAATTACAATTTATTACACACTCTTATCCACATGACTGGAGAACGAAAAAACCAATTATCTTCCGAGCAACTGCACAATGGTTTGCATCAATTGAAGCAATTCGTGAGCAATTAATGCAAGCTGTTCAAGATACTAAGTGGTTCCCAGCTTGGGGGGAAACTCGACTATTTAACATGGTTCGTGATCGTGGAGATTGGTGTATCTCACGTCAACGAGTTTGGGGAGTTCCAATTCCAGTATTTTATGCTGAAGACGGAGAAGCAATTATTACAGAAGAAACAATTGAACATGTTTCGAACTTATTTAAAGAGCATGGTTCAAATATTTGGTTTGAAAAAGAAGCAAAAGAATTATTACCTGAAGGATTTACACATCCTGGTTCACCAAATGGTAACTTCACTAAAGAGAAAGATATCATGGATGTTTGGTTTGATAGTGGTTCATCACACCAAGCAGTATTAAACACTCGTGAGGAATTATCTTTCCCTGCTGATATTTACTTAGAAGGTTCTGACCAATACCGTGGTTGGTTTAACTCTTCATTAAGTACAAGCGTTGCTGTAACTGGTCAAGCTCCTTATAAAGCTGTAGTAAGCCATGGCTTCGTTTTAGATGGTGAAGGTCGCAAGATGAGTAAATCAATCGGAAACATCGTTCTACCATCAAAAATTATGAATCAATATGGTTCGGATATTTTACGTCTATGGGTAGCTTCTGTAGATTATCAATCAGATGTTCGTATCTCTGACGCATTAATGAAACAAGTTGCTGAAGTATACCGTAAAATCCGTAATACGTTCCGTTTCTTACTAGGAAACCTAGACGGATTTAACGCAGAACAAGATGCTTTAAAATATGAAGAGCTACGCGAATTAGATCAATACATGCTAGTTAAATTAAACAATGTGGTTAAAACAGTTCGTGAATCGTACGAGAAATATGAATTTGCAAATGTTTACCACACAATTCAAAACTTCTGTACAACTGAATTAAGTTCTTTCTATTTTGATTTATCAAAAGATATTTTATATATCGAGCCAAAAACGAATAAAGATCGTTTAGCAATTCAAACAGTATTACATGAGTCATTACAAGCTCTAACTCGTTTAGTAGCTCCAATTTTACCTCATACAGCTGAAGAAGTTTGGTCACATATGGCAGGAACTACTGTTGATAGTATTTTCTTAACTGAAATGCCAGATGTTAAAGATTTCGGCGATACTCAAAGCTTAGAGGCTAAGTGGGAAAAATTCATGGATTTACGTGATGACGTATTAAAAGCACTTGAAGTTGCACGTAATGAAAAAGTAATCGGTAAATCTCTAACTGCAGCAGTGAAAATCTATCCTAATGCAGAAGTAGCAGAACTACTAAATTCGATTAATGAAGACTTCAAACAATTATTAATTGTTTCTCAAGTAGAAATTGCTAGTAGCGATGAGCAAGCTCCTGAAACAGCGCAAAAATTTGATACATTAAGTATCGAAGTAACACCTGCAACAGGGGAAACTTGTGAACGATGCTGGGTTGTTACAGAAGAAGTTGGTAAAGATGAAGCACATCCAACACTTTGCTTACGTTGTGCAAGTGTTGTAAAAGATATTTAATGAATGTGAAGAACTAAATTAGAGGGCCGAAAGATTAAACTTTCGGCTCTTTTTAATACAAAATTGTAAATAAGGTTGTATTGGTGTATGGTATGTATAAGCGGTACTAAAATAAAAAATAAGAGGGATTTTTACCATGAATTATGTGAATAATCCAAATTGGGCTAAGTTAACTGATTTAATGAAGAAGCGAGTGGAATTAAGAGAAAAGGGATACAGTTACCAAGAAATAGCTGACTTAGAGCAGAAAAGTCGCTCAAGTATACAACAAAGTATCAAGCGTTCATATTACCTTTTAGGAATAAAAGAACCAGATATTAAAGGAATCCTAAAAAAAGAAATTGAACAGTCTGTTAATATAGAAGGAATTAGGAATGAAATGCTTGAGGAAATGAGAAAACAAGGAATTAGGGAATTTGTAAAAGAGTTTATTAAAAGAGATGATGTAAGAGAGATTATAAAAGAAGAATATAGAAAAGAATTAGAAGATGAAAAAGGATGAACGTAGTAAAATCTTCCTTTTTTTATTTTCCGGTTGTATGTATGTATGTGTTGATGTAAGATTGTTCTTGTAAGCGATAACATCAACTAAAAACAAACATTGGGGGAATACAATTTGAATAAAAACATCAAAAAAGTAACTCAAGCAGTTTTAGGAATTGCGATCGCAACGCCAATGGTTTTAGGATTAGGATCATATGCAGGAGCAACTTCAGGTGCAGTAACTGCTACTAAAGTAGCTGTAAAAGACAAAGCCAGCTATCGTGCTAAAACTGTTGGATATCTAGCTAAAAATCAACAAATTAACTACTCGGGTTACAATAGTACATTTGTAAAAGTTAACTATAAAGGTAAGACAAGATTCATTCTAAAAAAATACGTAAAATATGTACCATCAACAAGTCCATCAACACCATCAACACCATCAACACCAGCAACAAGACCGTCTAATCCGACTACACCAGCAAGCTCAAATGATTCGATTCAACAACAAATTTTAGACTTAGTAAATATCGAGCGTGGTAAAGGCGGATTAAAGCCATTAACACTATCTAGCTATCTGGACGGAACGGCTCAAGCATGGTCACAAACAATGAGTAATGCGAACAACATGTATCATTCAACATTAAGCTTCAATGGTGGATACAAGGGTGAAAACATCGCTCATGGTCAAACAACTGCAAATGAAGTAATGACTGATTGGATGAACTCACCAGGTCATCGAGCAAACATCATGAGCCCTAACTTTAAACAAATTGGAGTAGGTAAAGTCGGAACTTATTGGACGCAACAATTTACAGACTAATAATACTCAATCATTAATAGAAAATTTTTGAAAGATATAAGGAAAACCCGCAAAAGGACATGGAGCCTAAGCGGGTTTTTTTTTTCAGTTTAAATAAAATTACAATTATGAATGGAAATATCTTTAGCCATTTCCTTTAAAGGAAAAAGTTTCACCTATTATCGACTTCGGTTTGAGGGAAAAGTATTTTTACATAAAAAAATTGGGAGTGAAGAAGATGAGGAGCAATGAAATTTTCTATATCAAACAAGAGCTCGAACTTATTAAAAATGAATTGCTACATCGTTTATTTTCTGAACCAATAAGTTCTACTGATATCGAGCAACATCATTCAATTTATGAGGAGACAAATAAACATCATATCCTCGTTGAAGACATGCAAAATGATTTATATGATATTGAGATTGCCTTGCAAAAAATTGATCATGGATTATTTGGTTATTGTGAGGTAACTGGGCAAGCTATTCCAATTGAAAAATTAAAAGTGCTTCCAACAGGTCGAACGTTAGAGGATTTTAGTTTTGTAAGAAATCATTACTAATACTATTCATTGTATAAACGTTTCCCCTATGCTAAAATTTGATGAGATATCTAATAAGGTAGGGGATAAATTTGGCATATATTATTGCGGTAATTGTCATTTTAATTGATCAGCTGACAAAACTTGCGGTATTAAAGAAGATGTATTTAGGAGAAAATATTGAGATTATTAAAAATATTTTTTACATAACATCACATCGCAATCAAGGGGCGGCTTGGGGAATGCTCCAAGGGAAAATGGGTTTCTTTTATTTAATTACTTTAGTCTTTGTGGTAGCAGTGATTTACTTTATCCAAAAGCACGCAAAAGGAGATCGATTCCTTGGTCTATCTTTAGGATTAGTATTAGGTGGTGCGATAGGTAATTTTATTGATCGATTCTTCCGTAAAGAAGTAGTTGATTTTATTCATGTTTATATTTTCAATTATGATTTCCCTGTTTTTAATATTGCAGATTCTGCACTTTGTGTGGGCGTTATTTTATTATTTATTATTACTTTATTGGAAGATAAAAGAGGAGTTAAGAAATGACAGTTTTTGCTTTTACAGTTCAAGAGGATCAACATTTAGAAAGAATCGATACGTTTATTGCAACTCAAAATGATGAGTGGTCAAGATCTCAAGTACAAACATGGTTAAAAGAAGATTTTGTATTAGTGAACGGTGAAAAAATTAAACGTAATTATAAAGTAAAACAGGGCGATGAAATATCAGTTTCAGTACCTGATCCAAAGCCATTAGAAGTAATAGCTGAGAACATTCCACTGGATGTTTATTATGAGGATGCGGATGTAATTGTTGTAAATAAACCTCGTGGAATGGTAGTTCATCCTGCATTAGGTCATGAAACGGGTACTTTAGTGAACGCTTTAATGTATCATTGTAAAGATTTATCTGGCATTAATGGTGTATTAAGACCTGGAATAGTACATCGAATTGATAAGGATACATCAGGTTTATTAATGGTTGCAAAAAATGATGTAGCTCATGAGAAGCTTGCAGACCAATTACGTCAAAAAACCTCTGTTCGTAAGTATATTGCGATTGTACATGGGGTAATTCCGCATGAAGAAGGCACAATCGATGCGCCAATTGGACGAGATAAAAGTGATCGTCAAAGTATGACGGTTACTGAAGATAATAGTAAAGAAGCTGTGACTCATTTTAGAGTATTAGAGCGATTTGATGAGTTTACTTTAGTTGAATGTCAGCTTGAAACAGGTCGTACACACCAAATTCGTGTTCATATGAAATACATAGGATATCCGTTAGCTGGTGATCCTAAATATGGACCTCGTAAAACGTTAGATATAGATGGTCAAGCGCTACATGCAGCTGTTTTAGGTTTTAACCATCCAAGAACAAATGAGTACTTAGAGTTTTCATCACCTATACCAGAAGTACTAGAAAATATTATTGAACAATTATCCAGATAACTGTTGACAATGATTGTAACATAGGTCATAATGAGGACAGTTGAATGAACCTTTAACACAACCCCGTGAGGTTGAGAAGGAAGCGGAAAAATGAAAAGGGATAAATGTATCCTTTTGCGCTACCCTCTTGTCCATCGGGCAAGAGGGTTTTTTGCTTCTACACTATAAAAGTAGGAGGTAAGGTAAATGACTGAAAAAGCAATCATCTTAGACGAACTAGCGATCAGACGTGGTTTAACAAGAATTGCACATGAAATGCTAGAAAATAACAAAGGTATTGAAAATGTTGTTTTGGTTGGTATTAAAACCAGAGGTGTTTATCTGGCAAAACGTATTGCAGAAAGAATTAAACAGATTGAAGGTAAAGAGGTAATCATGGGCGATTTAGATATTACTCTTTATCGAGATGATTTATCGACAAAGACAGAAAACAAAGAACCATTAGTAAAGGGTTCAAATGTTCCTGTAGACCTAACAAACAAAAAAGTAATTTTAGTTGATGATGTGCTTTACACAGGTAGAACAGTTCGTGCCGCAATGGACGCTGTGATGGACCTAGGTAGACCGGCACAAATACAATTAGCAGTTTTAGTAGATCGAGGACATCGTGAGCTTCCAGTAAGAGCAGACTATGTTGGTAAAAATATTCCAACTTCGAGTAATGAAAAAGTAGTCGTAGCATTAAAGGAAACAGATGACCACGATAAAGTAAGTATATTTGAAAAATAGAAGTCCCTTTTAAATTTGGTCCAGAGAGGCTAACAAAGGGTCTAGTTAGTTGCTGCCTTATTTGAAGCAACGCACTTGGACTCTTTGTGTACAACCACAAAGAGTTTTTTTATTGGGAAAATTGGAGGAAACAACATGATAAAACAAAAACCTGTCCTAGAGATAAATGAAAAACCGAATATAGGTCAATGGATTTTCCTAAGTTTACAACACTTATTCGCAATGTTTGGATCGACGGTATTAGCTCCAATCTTAATCGGAATAAATCCTTCAATCGCACTAATATCCAGTGGGATTGGAACAATCGTGTTCGTACTAATTACAAGAGGTAAAGTACCATCTTACCTTGGATCATCATTCGCCTTCATCGCTCCGATGATCTACGCGAAAACAAATTTAGAACCTGGTGCAGCGTTCGTAGGAGTTTTCATCACAGGGATCATCTATGCAGTAATCGCACTAATCATTAACAAAGTAGGCGTGAAATGGTTATTCAGAGTATTACCGCCAATCGTAGTTGGGCCGGTAATTATCGTAATCGGATTAAGCTTATCAACAGTAGCGGTTGGAATGGCAATGAATGGAGCAGACGGCAAATACAGTTCAACATCAATCGCAATCGCATTAATAACACTAGCTATCACAATCATAACAGCATTATTCACAAGAGGTTTCTTATCAGTTATACCAATCCTAGTAGGAATTATCGGTGGATACATTACTTCAATCTTCTTTGGGGTTGTAGACTTCACAAAAATAGAAGAAGCAAAATTGATTGCAGTACCTGATTTCTCAGTACCATTTGTTAACTACACACCACATGTCACTTTCCAGCTACTAATCATCTTTGTACCAGTAGCAATCGTGACAATCTCAGAACATATAGGACACCAAGTAGTACTAGGAAGTGTCGTAAATAAAGATTTAATTAAAGATCCTGGATTGGATAAGTCATTATTCGGAGATGCAGTTTCAACAATGATAGCAGGCTTAATAGGTGGTCCTACAACAACGACATACGGTGAAAACATTGGAGTTCTAGCAATCACACGAGCATACAGCGTATACGTATTCATAGGTGCTGCAGTGTTGGCCATAACATTTGGATTCGTCGGAAAAATCTCAGCGATCATCAGCTCAATCCCGACACCTGTAATGGGTGGTATCTCAATCCTACTATTCGGAATCATCGCATCAAGCGGATTACGAGTACTAGTAGAAAACAAGATTGATTTTGCTAAACAACGTAACTTAGTTATCGCTTCAGTCATCCTAGTACTAGGAATTGGTGGAGCAGCAATACACATTGGTAATCAATTCGCATTAGAAGGAATGGCTTTATCAGCTTTAATCGGAGTTGTGCTAAATTTAGTCCTTCCAGAACAAATTGGTGGCGACGATCGCAATATCGAAAAAAAGGATGAGAGCCTCGCTTCATAATTAATAAATGAATAGGGAATTCTTACAGTGATAAGACTTCAAAAATAAAAGAGATGAAATTCATTTAGGGGGATGACGGATGAATCATTTATTAACCATGTCTGATTTAACAATTGAAGAAATTCAAGATTTGCTAAACGAAGCACAAAGCTTTGCAAATGGAGAAATAAGTAGCCTAAAACGTCAGACATTTGTTGCAAATTTGTTTTTTGAGAATAGTACGAGAACTCGCTTCAGCTTTGAGGTAGCTCAAAAGAAACTTGGACTTGAAGTTATTAACCTAGCTGTTGAAAGCTCAAGCATTCAAAAAGGTGAAACTTTATATGATACAGTTAAAACCCTTCAAGCAATTGGTGTTGAAGCAGTCGTAATTCGTCATACACAAGACGAGTATTTTCAAGAAATAAAAGATGCAGGAATGCCAATCCTGAATGCCGGCGATGGATGTGGAAATCACCCAACACAATGCCTACTTGACTTACTTACAATCAAACAAGAATTTGGAAGCTTTGAAGGTTTAAAAGTAGCAATTGTTGGAGATTTAAGACACTCAAGAGTTGCTCGCTCTAATGCTGAAGCACTAACTAGATTAGGTGCAGAAGTATTCTTCGCAAGTCCTGATGAATGGAAAGACGATAAAAATACTTATGGAACTTATAAAAATTTAGATGAATTAGTCGAAGAAGTTGATGTCATGATGCTACTTAGAGTACAACATGAAAGACATGACGCTGAGACAAATCACATAATGGAAAATTACTTACAAAAGCATGGCCTAACGGTTGAAAGAGCAGCAAAAATGAAACCTACAAGCATTATCATGCATCCAGCACCATTTAATCGAGATGTTGAAATTGCAAGTGAATTAGTTGAATGCAAGCAATCAAGAATCTTCAAGCAAATGGAAAACGGAGTATTTGTAAGAATGGCTGTGTTAAAAAGAGCCTTACCAACAGTATGGGGAGAGATGAAAAATGAAGTACTTGTTTAAAAACGGTGTCATCTTACAAGAAAATGGTGAACTTCTAAATCGAGACGTATTAGTAGTTAATGGAAAGATCTCCATAATCGCTGAAACAATCGTTGATGAAGATGCTAAGCAAATTGAATTAGACGGCAAGTTGCTTTCACCAGGTTTAATAGATGTTCATGTGCATCTTCGCGAGCCGGGTGGTGAACATAAAGAGACAATCGAAACAGGTACGAAGGCAGCGGCAAGAGGAGGATTTACAACAATTGCTGCAATGCCAAATACTCGACCAGTACCAGATACAATCGAGCACTTAAGCGCATTAAACAAAAAAATAGAAGAAACAGCAGTCGTAAACGTATTACCATATGCATCAATTACAATCCGACAAGCTGGTGAAGAGCAAACAGACTTTGAAGGCTTAAAAGAAAATGGAGCTTTTGCATTCACAGATGATGGTGTAGGAGTTCAATCTGCTGAAATGATGTACAAAGCAATGCAAAAAGCGGCTGAACTAAATGTATCAATCGTTGCACACTGTGAAGAAAACACACTGATTCAAAAAGGTTGTGTCCACGAAGGTAAGTTTTCAAAAGAAAATGGTTTAAATGGGATTCCTTCAATTTGTGAAAGTGTTCAAATTGCTCGAGATGTACTATTAGCTGAAGCTACAGGTTGTCACTATCATGTTTGCCATATCAGTACAAAAGAATCAGTTAGAGTGGTACGCGATGCAAAACGTGCTGGAATTAATGTAACGGCTGAGGTTTCTCCACACCATTTAATTCTTTGTGAAGATGATATCCCTGGCTTAGATACAAATTTCAAAATGAATCCTCCATTAAGAAGTGCAGTCGATCGAGAAGCATTAATCGAAGGATTACTTGATGGAACAATCGACATGATTGCAACAGATCATGCACCTCATACAGAAGAGGAAAAAGCTCAGGGAATGCAATTAGCACCGTTTGGAATTGTAGGGTTAGAAACTGCTTTCCCATTATTAAACACTCATTTTGTGGAAACAGGTAAAATGACTTTACAACAAGTAATAAACTTTTTAACAACTAAACCTGCTGAAGTTTTTAACTTAAATAGAGGGAAAATTGAAGTTGGAGCGGTAGCAGACCTAACTGTAATCGACTTAGATTTAGAAGAGGAAATCGATTCAACAACATTCCTTTCAAAAGGTAAAAACACACCATTTAATGGTTGGAACTGTAAAGGTTGGCCAGTAATGACAATGGTAAATGGCAAATTAGTATACGAAAGAGAGGAACTAACAGTATGATGCGTCAATTAATATTAGAAGACGGAACAGTTTTTGTAGGAGAAGGATTTGGAAGCGAAGTTGAAACAACAGGAGAAATCGTATTTACAACAGGTATGACAGGATATCAAGAGGTATTAACTGACCCATCTTACTGTGGACAAATCGTAACATTCACATTCCCTTTAGTAGGGAACTACGGTATCAACTTAGAGGATTTTGAAAGTATCGTACCAGCAGTACATGGCTTAATTGTAAAAGAATATGCTGAGCATCCATCAAATTTCCGAAACAAAATGAGCTTGGATCAATATTGCAAAGATAAAGGAATTCCAGGTTTAGCAGGAATCGATACACGTATGTTAACGAAAAAACTTCGTGAAGTTGGAACGATGAAAGGTAAATTCTGCAGCATGGAAGCAAATGTTGATGATGTAGTTGCAGAACTAACAAATACACCACTATTCACAAACCATGTTGAACGAGTTTCAACACAAAAACCTTATAGAAGTCCAGGTAGAGGACACCGAGTAGTATTAGTAGATTTCGGTATGAAGCACGGTATTTTAAGAGAATTAACAAACCGTAAATGTGACGTTACAGTTGTGCCTTATAACGTCTCAGCAAAAGAAATATTCTTACTAGCTCCAGATGGAATTATGTTAAGTAATGGACCTGGAGATCCAAAAGATGTTCAAGTAGCAATCGAAATGATTAAAGAAGTAGTAGGTAAAGTACCATTATTCGGAATTTGCTTAGGTCACCAATTATTTGCTCTAGCAAATGGAGGAAATACTTCAAAGCTTAAATTCGGTCACCGTGGTGCGAACCATCCGGTTAAGCATTTAGAAACAGGAAAAGTAGCAATCACTTCACAAAACCATGGTTATGCTGTAGAAACAGAATCAATTGAAGGAACTGACTTAGAAGTAACACATGTTGCACTAAATGATGGAACTGTAGAAGGACTTAAACATAAAACATACCCAGCATTCACAGTACAATACCACCCAGAGGCTTCACCTGGACCAGAAGATGCAAACTACTTATTTGACGAATTTATTAGCATGATGGAAGCACAGAAACGAGAGGGGAACTTACAATGCCAAAACGCGTAGACATAAAAACAATCTTAGTAATCGGATCAGGACCAATCGTAATCGGTCAAGCAGCAGAATTTGACTATGCTGGAACACAGGCTTGTCAGGCATTGAAAGAAGAAGGATACAAAGTAATTCTTGTAAACTCAAACCCTGCAACAATTATGACAGATGTACAAACAGCAGATAAAGTATACATCGAACCACTAACAGTAGATTTCGTTAGTCGAATCATTCGTAAAGAACGCCCAGATGCACTTCTACCAACATTAGGAGGTCAAACAGGACTTAACTTAGCGGTAGAATTAGATAAATCTGGCGTATTAAAAGAGTGTGGAGTAAAAATTTTAGGAACAACTCTAGAAGCGATTAACCGCGCAGAAGATCGCGACCTATTCAGAACATTAATGAACGACTTAAGCGAGCCAGTACCAGAAAGTACAATCATTCATACTTTAGAAGAAGCTTACGACTTCGTAGAAGAAATTGGCTACCCAGTTATCGTAAGACCTGCATTCACTCTTGGAGGAACAGGCGGAGGAATTTGTAATGATGAAGAAGAATTAAAAGAAATCGTAGCAAGCGGATTAAAAAATAGCCCAGTAACACAATGTCTATTAGAGAAAAGTATTGCTGGTTTTAAAGAAATCGAGTATGAAGTAATGCGTGATGCAAATGACCATGCGATTGTAGTTTGTAACATGGAAAACATCGACCCAGTTGGTGTTCACACAGGAGATTCAATCGTTATCGCTCCTTCTCAAACATTAAGTGACCGCGAATACCAAATGTTACGAAATGTATCATTAAAAATCATTCGTGCTTTAGGAATTGAAGGTGGATGTAACGTACAGCTTGCACTAGATCCAGATAGCTTCCAATACTATGTAATCGAAGTAAATCCACGTGTATCACGTTCAAGTGCGCTTGCTTCAAAAGCAACAGGTTATCCGATTGCAAAATTAGCAGCAAAAATCGCAGTAGGCTTAACATTAGATGAAATGATTAACCCAGTTACAAAGAAAACATATGCTTGCTTCGAGCCAGCATTAGACTATATCGTATCAAAAATTCCACGCTGGCCATTTGATAAGTTTGAAACAGCAAACCGTCAGTTAGGAACTCAAATGAAAGCAACTGGAGAAGTAATGGCAATCGGTAGAA
Organism: Bacillus sp. UNCCL81; assembly: GCF_900112535.1. NCBI lineage: Bacteria > Bacillati > Bacillota > Bacilli > Caryophanales > Bacillaceae > Bacillus > Bacillus sp. UNCCL81. Next base: position 420,835 of record NZ_FOMF01000003.1, read on the forward strand.
CTCTTGAAGAGTCACTATTAAAAGCAGTACGCTCTCTAGAATTAGGAATAAATCACATCGAGCTTAATGCAGTAAAAGAACTGACTAAAGACGAAATGATTACTCGCATGGCAAAAGCTGACGATGAAAGACTTTACATTGTTGCTGAAGCAATGAGAACAGGTATGACGTTAGAAGAAATTCACAACATTACAAAAATTGATTTCTTCTTCCTACACAAAATTGAAAACATCATAAAAATGGAAAAACAAATTAAAGATAACCATTTTGAACTAGATGTACTTTTAAAAGCTAAGAAAATGGGCTTCAGTGATGATTACATCGCATCACAATGGAATGCTACAAATAAAGAAATATACGAATTTAGAAAACAAAACCAAATCATTCCAGTATATAAAATGGTTGATACATGTTCGGCTGAGTTTGAATCTACAACACCATACTTCTACGGAACATACGAAATCGAAAATGAATCAATTGTAACGGATAAGAAGAGTGTAGTAGTTCTTGGCTCTGGTCCAATACGAATCGGTCAAGGGATTGAGTTTGACTATGCAACAGTACACTGTGTAAGAGCGATTAAAGAGGCTGGATACGAAGCAATCATTATAAACAACAACCCAGAAACAGTTTCAACTGATTTCAGTATCTCAGACAAACTATATTTTGAACCATTAACAATTGAAGACGTAATGCACATTATCGATTTAGAAAAACCGATGGGAGTAGTTGTTCAATTCGGTGGTCAAACAGCAATTAACCTAGCAGGTAAATTAGTAGAACGTGGTGTAAAAATCCTAGGAACTTCACTTGAGGATTTAGATCGTGCTGAAGACAGAGATAAGTTTGAAGAAGCACTTCAACAATTAGGAGTACCACAACCTTTAGGAAAAACAGCAATGACACCTGAAGAAGCAGCAGATATCGCTGATGAAATTGGTTATCCAGTATTAGTAAGACCATCATATGTACTAGGTGGACGCGCGATGGAGATTGTCTACCACCGTGAAGAAATTCTTCACTACATGCAAAATGCAGTTAAAATCAATCCAGAACATCCAGTATTAGTAGACCGTTACTTAACTGGTAAAGAAATTGAAGTAGATGCAATCTCTGACGGAATCGATGTATACATTCCAGGTATTATGGAGCATATCGAACGAGCTGGAGTTCACTCAGGAGATTCAATCGCAGTATACCCTACACAAAATGTATCAGAAGCTGCGAAGGAAAAATTAATCGACTATACAATTAAACTTGCAAAAGGCTTAAATATCAAAGGGTTACTTAACATCCAGTTTGTTGTAACAGATAAAGATGAAGTATTCGTACTAGAAGTAAACCCAAGATCAAGCCGTACAGTACCATTCTTAAGTAAAATTACAAATGTACCAATGGCGAATATCGCAACAAAAGTTATCTTAGGTCAAACATTAGCTTCATTCGGATATGCAACAGGCTACCACCCAGAAGGAAATGAAGTATATGTAAAAGCACCAGTGTTCTCATTCGCTAAGCTACGCTCAGTAGATATAACATTAGGCCCTGAAATGAAATCAACTGGAGAAGTAATGGGTAAAGATGTAAGTCTTCAAAAAGCATTATACAAAGCACTAATCGCAGCTGGAATGCAAATCCCAACTCACGGTTCAGTGATCATTACAGTAGCTGATAAAGATAAAGAAGAAGTAGTAAATATCGCAAAACGCTTCCATGAAATTGGATTTACAGTATTCGGTACAGAAGGAACTAAAAATCATTTAGAAAACCACGGTGTACCAGTAAAAGCGGTAAACAAAATTAACGAGCATGAAGATAATATGCTAGATATGATCAAGCGTGGAGATGCACAGTTTGTTATCAATACGTTAACAAAAGGTAAAAAACCAGCTCGTGATGGATTCAGAATTCGTCGTGAATCAGTTGAAAACGGAGTAGTTTGCTTAACTTCACTAGATACAGCAACTGCAATATTATCAGTAATTGAAAGCTTAACATTCTCAACTTCTGCACTACCAAACAAAGAAATGAAGGCTGGCGTATTAGTATGATAAAAAAAGAACTCATGACAATTGTCTCAAACAGAGAAATTGCCCATCAAATTGTCGAAATGACATTAAAAGGTGAACTTGTTCAGGAGATGCACTCTCCTGGGCAGTTTGTCCATATAAAAGTGACTGGTGGACTAACGCCACTATTAAGAAGACCAATCAGTATATGTTCGATCGACAAAGAGAAAAGTGAGTTCACGATGATATTCCGCGCTGAAGGTGAAGGAACGAAGCTTTTAAAAGAAGCAAGCGTTGGACAACAAGTTGATGTGTTAGGTCCTCTAGGTCAAGGTTATGATGTTGAAACTCTTTCAGAAGGAGATACAGCACTACTAGTTGGTGGTGGAATTGGCGTACCTCCGATGTATGAACTTTCGAAGCAATTTAAAGCTCGTGGTGTAAATGTAATTCATGTGTTAGGTTTTGCATCAAGTAATGTAGCTTTTTATGAAAAAGAATTTTCTGAACTAGGACCAACCTATATGGCAACGGTAGATGGAACTCTAGGAACGAAAGGATTCGTAACAGATGTAATTTGTGAAAAAGAGCTTCAATTTGATCAATACTTTGCATGTGGTCCAACGGTAATGTTAAAAGCTTTACAACAGCAATATAAAGGTATGAAGGATGGCTATATTTCACTTGAAGAACGAATGGGCTGTGGAATCGGAGCTTGTTTCGCATGTGTATGCCATACTGAAGACGGGTCATATCGTAAAATTTGTAGCGATGGACCAGTATTCCAAGCTGAGGAGGTAGTACTATGATTTCATTACAGACAAAACTTCCTGGCTTAGATTTAAAAAATCCTATTATGCCAGCTTCTGGTTGCTTCGGATTTGGTAGAGAGTTTGCAAATCTTTACGATTTAAGTATTCTTGGGGCTATTATGATAAAAGCAACAACAGTTGAAACACGATACGGAAATGAAACACCTCGTGTAGCTGAAACTCAAGCGGGGATGTTAAATGCGATTGGACTTCAAAATCCTGGTTTAGAAAAAGTAATTGATGGTGAATTAAAATGGTTATCAAATTATGATGTACCAATCATTGCAAATATTGCTGGATCAACTATTGAAGACTATGTAACAGTCGCAAAAGAAATTTCAAAAGTAAGCAATGTAAAAGCACTAGAATTAAACATTTCATGTCCAAACGTAAAATGTGGTGGGATTGCATTTGGAACGGATGCTGCAACAGCGGCTGAAGTAACTAAGAAAGTTAAAGAAGTAAGTGAAGTTCCCCTATACGTAAAATTATCACCGAATGTAACGAATATTGTTGAAATCGCAAAAGCAATTGAAAATGCAGGTGCAGATGGTTTAACAATGATCAATACATTACTAGGGATGAGACTAGATTTAAGAACTGGTAAACCAATTCTAGCTAATAAAACTGGTGGATTATCAGGTCCTGCAATAAAACCAGTAGCAATTCGTATGATTCATGATGTGAGCCAAGTAGTAAACATCCCAATCATCGGAATGGGCGGGGTTATGAATGCAGAAGATGCACTAGAGTTTTTCCTAGCAGGAGCAAGTGCAATCGGTGTAGGTACGGCAAACTTCGTTGATCCATTTGTTTGTCCAACAATCATAGATGAACTACCAGAAGTGCTACAAAAATATGGATATCAGTCCATTGAAGAATGTATTGGAAGGAGCTGGAAACAACATGTCATCACAAGTGGTCATCGCGCTTGATTTTTCATCAAAAGATGAAGTAATGAATTTTGTAAAAAAATTTCAAAAGTCTCTATATGTAAAGGTAGGGATGGAGCTATTTTACAAAGAGGGTCCAGCAATCATAAAGGAATTAAAAGAATTAGGACATCAAATCTTCCTAGATTTGAAGCTTCATGATATTCCAAATACAGTAAAACATGCAATGAAAAATATCGCATCTCTAGAAGTAGACATGGTTAATGTTCATGCAGCTGGTGGAACGAAAATGATGAAGGCAGCATTAGAAGGTCTAGAAGAAGGCACTCCAGCTGGTAAAAAACGACCATTACTAATTGCAGTAACTCAACTGACAAGCACATCAGAAGAACAAGTGATTCATGAACAAGGAATTTCTTCTTTACAGGATTCGATTAAGCTATATGCTTCTATAACAGAAGAAAGCGGTCTTGACGGTGTAGTATGCTCTCCACTTGATGTAGAGTTAGTTCAAGCAGCAGTGGAAGGTGAGAACTTCCTTACTGTAACACCTGGTATTCGCTTAGCAGATAATAGTGTAGATGATCAAGTACGTGTAACAACTCCAGCGAAAGCTAGACAATTTGGAAGTAGCTATATTGTAGTAGGACGCAGTATTACAAAAAGTGAAAATCCAGTAGAAGCATATGAAGAAGTAATTGCACAATGGGAGGGCGTAACAATATGAAAAAGAATATCGCAGCAAACTTATTAAGCATTGGGGCTGTAAGCCTTCAACCTGAAACTCCATTTACTTGGGCATCAGGAATCAAATCTCCAATCTATTGTGATAATCGCCTAACTCTTGGCTATCCTGAAATTCGTAAAAACATTGCAAAAGGCTTAGTAGAACTAATCCAAACTAAATTTGGTAACGTAGATGTAATCGCTGGAACTGCAACTGCTGGAATTCCACACGCAGCATGGACAAGTGATTTAATGGAATTACCAATGGTTTATGTACGTAGCTCTGCAAAAGGCCACGGCAAAGGAAACCAAATCGAAGGCCCAATTAAAACTGGACAAAAAGTAGTAGTAGTAGAAGATTTAATCTCAACTGGTGGCAGCGTAATTACATGCGTTGAAGCTTTACGCGAAGCAGGCTGCGAAGTACTAGGAGTAGTCTCAATCTTCACATACAATCTTCCAGCAGCAGTAGAAAAATTTGATGCAAACGACGTAACATACTATTCTCTAACTGACTATGACACACTAGTTGAAGTAGCAAAAGAACAAGGTTCAATCGAAGAAGAACATGTAGCAAAGCTAACTGCATGGAGAAAAAATCCACAAGATGCTAGTTGGATGACTGTTGAAGTTTAATACTTAGAATAGGAAAGATGACTTTTTGGAGTCATCTTTTTTTTTGTGGTGAAGATGAATCTTGTGCTGCGGAAAACGTGGACCTGTAAAAAAATCAACCGAAAGTGCAAATAAAAAAGAGCCATCGCAAATAAAAACTGGGAATAGCAAATAAAGAAGAGCATCGCAAATAAAAACTGGGAATAGCAAATAAAGAAGAGCCATCGCAAATAAAAACTGGGAATAGCAAATAAAAAAGAGCCATCGCAATTAAAAATAGAGAACAGCAATTAAAAAACGAAAATGGCAATTAAAAATAAGTAATCACAATTAAAAATAGTAAAATCGCAAATAAACCATAAAAGTCACACTCAACCTGACTACTCCACAATAAAAAATTCATATAAAACAATCATCCAAACGTAAAATCACCTAAAATGATTAGGATTCACATGGAAAATCATACAAAATGAAAAACTTTCACTCAATAATCTAACTAAAATAGTCTACTTTCACAACATAGTCCCAAAACAAATTATTTGATAAATAATTAATAAGTTTTTAAACTATTCATACAATTGATTGAAAGAATCTTTAAAATTGGAGGGTCAAGTATGTCAATCGCAAAACAATTTCTATCGAATTGTTTAAAGGAATTCAAAGGGATAAAAAAGCTAGGTGATCGTTCGATGGATCAGCTAAATTATAAGGAGTTACACTTCCAACCATCTAGTGAATCAAATAGTATTTCCATCATTGTAAAGCATTTAAGTGGTAATATGATTTCTAGATGGACAGATTTTCTCACGACAGATGGTGAAAAACCATGGCGAGATCGTGACGTTGAATTTGAGGGGATTTACCAATCAAAAGATGAGTTATTAGCTGATTGGAATAAAGGATGGAATGTTGTTTTTAACACGCTTGAGAGTTTACATGAAGAAGATGTGTTAAAAACGATTAAAATTCGTGGTGAAGATCATACTGTTTTACAAGCAATACATAGACAAATTAGTCATTACGGAAATCATATTGGTCAAATTGTTTATATAGCTAAATTAATAAAAAATGATGAATTTAAGAGTTTGAGTATTCCTAAAGGAAAATCTCAAGAATTCTTAGAGTACAAATTAAATGAAACAAATAAAAAATCTTAAAATCTACGACTTAGGTTGTAGATTTTTTTTTATCCCTAAAGACTAATAGTGTACAAATGTTCAATCAATTTAATGAAGTAATAGATTAATTGAAAGATTAAAATGTATTTGAGGCCAGATAAAAGGAATAACAAAGAACGTATTACTTTAATCCTGATAAAAATTTTAATAGTGAAAATAGTTCGAAAATATTGTAAAATGTTACAGGTTAGGGGGATGGCAATAGATGAAAATTTTAATCGAAACAGTTAATCATTTTAAACCGTATTGGAAAGTATTTCTAATTGCTTTTGCATGTTCATTAATTGCTGGCGCATTTGCGATTATTCCGCCGATTTTGACTGGTAAATTGGTCGATGAGATTGTTGGTGGTCCTGATTCAAAAATTATCTTTTATTTAATTTTAGGGATTATGCTTTCATTCTTATTTAAAGTCGGTTTTGAATCATTACAAGAATTTATTCAAGTAAAAATTGGTCTAGATGTGATTACAGATATGCAATTACGTGCATTTACAAAGCTTCAAAAAGCACCGATGACGTTTTTTTCGACAACACCTCGGGGGGATATGTTATATCGGTTAACGCATGATGTAGAATCTGTTCAAAACTTGAATAATACAGTTGTACCACGTTTTATTCAACAAGTTATTGCAGCTATTGCAGCATGTATAGCGGTGTTTCCGTTGTATTGGCCTGCTGCAGTCGTCATGCTAGTTGTATTTGCAATTTATTTAGTTCCTTCTTATATGATTGGTAAAAAAGTAAGAAAAATGGGGGCTATAGCTCGTGATATGAGTGCTGATTTGTATAATCATACTCAAGAAAGTATTGAGTCAGTTCGATTAGTGCGAACTTTTCAAACGCAGGATATAGAAAATAAAAAATTAGAAGATAAATTGTCTGTTTGGAAAAGATTTGCTATTCGCTTGGCTTTAATTGGGAAGGTTAATTGGCGTTTAGGAAATGTGATTAATAATGGTGCGCCAGGGGTCATTATGTTGATTGGTGGATATGCGATTTGGCAGCATGAAATTACAATTGGTACATTAATCGCCGTTTTAGGCTTTATCCCAACAATGTTTATGCCTGTCCGCTCGTTAGCTGAAAATGCATTAACAATTCAACAAGCAATTCCAGCACTTCAAAGAATATATGAGTACTTTGACTTGCCTTCAGAACAACCTGATGATTTACCGAAATTTGGAGAAGTGAAAGGTGATATAGAAGTTAAAAATATTCGATTTACTTATCCAAATTCAACTGAAGAAGTCCTAAAAGATGTTTCATTCTCAATTAGAGCAGGTCAACATATTGGGATTGTTGGTTCAAGCGGTGGAGGAAAAAGTACTTTAATTCAGTTATTACTCGGATTATACGAGCCTTCTTCAGGATCGATTTCAGTTGATCGTAAAGATTTATCCTCACATGATTATCAATCATTACGCCAAAATATTGGAGTCGTTTCTCAGGAGACTTTCCTTTTAAATAGTACTTTAAAGCAAAACTTACTTTATGCTAAACCGAATGCAACAGATGAAGATCTTAAACTTGCTGTTGAAGCAGCGGACTTATCCGATTTAGTTGAGTCACTACAAGAGGGTTTTGAAACGATTGTTGGTGAAAGAGGACTAAAATTATCTGGTGGTCAAAGACAACGAGTAGCTCTTGCAAGAGCAATTTTACGTCATCCTCCAGTGTTAATTTTCGATGAGGCTACATCATCATTAGATGGAGAAACAGAGGAAAAGGTACAATCATCGCTTGAAAAGTTAATTCCAGGTCGTACAACAATTACAATCGCACATCGACTTGTAACAGTAAAGGATGCTGATTGTATTTTATTATTAGATAAAGGACGTATTGCTGAACAAGGAACACATGAAGAATTATTATCATTAAAAGGTCAGTACTATCAATTATATATGGCACAATACAGTGAACTAGAAAAGGAGAGTGCTGTATGATGCAGAAAAATACAAAAAAAATAGGGGATGGAAAAAGAGTCATAAACTTTCTCAAGCCTCATAAAAAATGGGTTTTTGCAGATTCATTTGTAATTGCTTTAAGTCAAGTTTGTGCAGCATTAATACCTACTCTAGGAACGGGTTGGTTAATTGATCATATAATTCCAAACCATGACAATGCACTATTATGGGGATTAATGTGGTTGCTTGTAATTGCTGCAATTCTTGATTTAATTTTAATGGTCATTGATGAGTATTTTTGCCATCATATTGCTAAATCTGTTACAAACTGGCAAAAACTACGGTTATTTAAGCATTTGCAAATTTTACCTTATTCATATTTTCATCAATCTAAATCTGGTGAATTATTAGCACGAGTTTCTGATGACCCAGATACACTGCATAACTTTTTAGCATGGGAAGGCTCTACTTTTATGGCTTCTGTTCAAGGAGTATTTATATATAGTATTGTCTTACTTTGGATTAATCCTTATTTAATGATTACTAGTGTTGTTTTAGGTGTTTTATTTTATTGGACGTCTAATAAAGTCGGGGCTCGTACTAGAATTGCTTCTGCTAAAGCTAGAACTGAAGCGTCACGTTATTTAGAAAGATTACGAGAATCAGTAACAGGAATTCAACTTTCGAGAATTCTTGGTGCAACGGATTATGAAATTCAAAGTGTTGCCGATATCCGTAAATCATTTATGAAAGAATCAATTATTGAATTAAAAGCTAGAATGCAATCAATTGTTGTAATCGGTAGCTATAATGGATTTGCTTTAGCTGCAGTCTATTTTATAAGTGTTTTACTAATTTCAAATGATCAAATCACAACGGGACAAATGTATACGGCAGGTGGGCTTGTGACCATTGCGGCTAATGAAATTCAAAGGATGTTAAGAAACTGGTTATCAGTACGTAGAACTGGTCCTGCATTAGATCGATCTGAAAAATTATTAGCTGAAGAAGTTTCAGAATTTGAAGTACAAGAAGGTGAAAAATTAAATTCAGTTAATGGGTTAATTGAATTTAAAGAGGTTAAATTTGCCTATCCAACGAAGGAAGAATTTGTGTTAAATGGATTGTCATTTCATGTGAAACCAGGGGAAGCAGTGGCCGTAGTAGGACCAAGTGGTGCCGGAAAATCAACAATTGTAGATTTATTATTAGGTTTCTATCCGTTAAATAATGGAACAATTGAAGTAGATGGTTTACCAATTGAAAAAGCGAATGCAAAGTGGATTAGGGATGCGATTTCGTTTGTTTCGCAAGATGTACAGCTAAGAAATGGTAGTTTAGCTGATAATATTCGTATAGGAAATGAAATGGTAACAGATGATGAAATGATTCAGGCTTTAAAAGATAGTGGATTATCAGACTATCTAAATTCATTACCAGAAGGTTTAGAATCATCAATTGGTGAACGAGGGGCACTATTATCTGGTGGCCAAAAACAAAGATTATCTTTAGCAAGAGCATTAGTTAAAAACTCTCCTATTCTTATTTTAGATGAAGCAAGCTCGGCTTTAGATCCGATTACAGAATTGCAAATAAATGAAGCGATTCAAAAACGAAAATCAAAACAATCAGTCATCGTAATCTCACATCGTTTATCTACTGTTTTAACAGCGGACAGAATCGTTGTATTAGAAAATGGGAAAGTAGTCGAAGAAGGTACTCATCATTCTTTATTAGAAAAAGATGGCGTTTATTCAAGATTATTTAAAAGAGAAGCTGAAACTGGTGAAAATGTAATTAGTGTATCGTAAGAAGATTAAAAAGGAGTGTTAGAATGACTAATATATCAATAAAACTTTACGAATCAAAAGAAGAGTTAAGAAAAGGCTTTGAAGTATTAAAACAGCTTCGTACTCACTTAAATGAAGAATCATTTTTTAATTTGTACGAAGAAATGCAAAAACAAGGCTATCAATTATTTGGGTTAGAAGACCGAGGATTGACGGTTGCAGTCGCTGGAGTTAGTATATTAACAAATTTCTATAATGGTAGACACGTATTTGTTTACGATTTAGTGACGGATGAAAGTAAACGCTCAAATGGATACGGTAAGAAATTACTAGATTTTATTTCTGATTTTGGTAGAAGGAATGGCTGTCAATTAGTAACACTACAATCCGGTGTCCAAAGAATCAATGCGCATCGTTTTTATGAACATAAAATGGAATATGAAAAACTTTCTTATTCCTTTAGTAAAGTTATTGAATCAACTTAAAAACCCTAATTTTAGCCCTAGGGTCTCAGCCTTCCAAATTTTTATCTAAAATTGATAAGTTTTAGAAATAACTAAGAGCCCTTTACAAATTAAGGGCTCTTAAAATTAGAATTCATTATGTATGTGATTTTTTATTAATTCAACAACATCTAAAAGATAATTACTTTCGTGTGAAACAAATTGATCTTTATCTATTGATTTTTGAATTGGAATTTTTTCCTCTGTTTCAGTAATTTGAAAACCATCAACTTCTACTGTATCTCTTAATCCATGTGCGAATTGATAAAATTGATTAAAATCCGCTTTCACTATCCCTGAAACTTCTTCTTTTTGTAAATTGAAATCAGTAAAAGGTTTATCGCTTTTAAGTAAAAAAACATGACTTAATTCATGATCAATAATCGTTTCTAATATGATTGAATTTTTAATGATACCAAGAGGGATTACATCTTCCATTTTTACTTCTATTCCAAGTTCTTCTTTTACTTCTCTTAATCCATCTTGAACTGTTTCAGTAGATAATAAATGACCAGCAGCCGTAATATCAAATAAATTCGGATAATCCTTTTTTTGATGACTACGGATTTGAAAATAAATTGAAGCTTGGTCATCTATTATACTAAGTAGCCAGCAATGAAATGTTTCGTGCCATAATCCCTTTTTATGTACTTCACTACGTGAGGCTTCTCCTATATGATTACCGGATTCATCAAAAATTTTAAGTAATTCTTCTTTCATTTAACTAACCACCTTGTTTTTTGATCTATGAACCATGTACTTCATTATAAAATAAAATTGTCGGATTGAAGTATATTTTTGATTAAAAGCTTTTTTTACGATTCCGCAGCATTAGAAATAGTAGGATAAAAAGGCGGTATCCACCTATAACCGCCGTATCCAAAAGATGAATGTTTAGAAGTGTACACTCATTATCTATTTATAAACCTGCCCTTATTTAATACTGATGCTGCTACTGCTATAAGGATTATACCCATAAAAGCCGGTGCGGCATGACTAAGTGATACATAGATTTGACCTCCTATAACCGGTCCAATGATTCTTGCTAAAGCTTGAATAGATTGGCTACCTCCTTGAATTCTGCCTTGTTCACTAGGGTCAACAGTCTTAGAAACCATTCCATTAAATGACGGTCCGAATATTGAATCACCAAACCCAAATATAAACATTCCAGCAATTAGTAGAGGATAGTATGTGAACAAAGCCGATGCAGCAATTAGACTGTAGCCTATAATTTCTGAAACCATGCCAAGAGTTGTTATTTGTGAATCACTAAATTTAATTAACAGCTTGGGCATGATGAAACCTTGTGAAATGATGTCCTGGACCCCCATAATTGAGAACATTAGGCCAATAAGTGCAGGCTCCCAGTTGAACGTATCGATTGTAAATTGTGAAAAAACGGCCTGCAATGATCCATTTGGTATCCAAAGTAGGAACGCAGAGATGAGTAGCCATTTTAAGTTTTTTATGGAAAGTATGTTTAAAAGCTGGGTGAATGGATTCAACCTTACAAAGGTAATCTTTTTCAGTCTGTTATTCAGATCAAGGCTCTCTGGCATAAATAAGATTCCAAAAACAAGATTTAGTAAAGTTATGATTGCTCCAAAATACATCGGTACAGAATATCCAAACTTAGCAAGGAATCCACCTAGAGTAGGTCCAATTGCGGCTCCTACACCTGCAACGGCACTTACCCACCCAAAGTATTTGGTTCGCTTATCACTTGGAGTGATGTCTGCAAAATATGCGAAGATTGTGCTAATGCTCCCACCAGTTATCCCTTCAATTATACGCCCAGCAAAAAGTACCCATAGAGCTCCTCCTATGCCAAAAACTAAGTAGCCGATAGCGGAACCTAAAAGTGATACTAGCAGTATTGGACGGCGGCCATATCTGTCGCTTAATGCTCCAAGTCCAGGAGCAGCAAAAAACACGCATATTGCATAAACAGAAGTCAACAACGTAACGACTATGGCTTGATCTTCTGGATTGCTTATATAAGGCTGTACTAAGTATGGTACGACCGGTGTGATGATACTGAAGCCTATTCCGCAAAGAAAGATGGACATAAGACCGAAGAATAAAGCCGTTTTATCTATGGTTTGTTCCAATTTCTGTTCTTTTTGTGATCTAAATTTGAACAATAAAATTCTCCTCTCAAAAACGATAATTTTGATTCTTTGGAAACATATTTATCGTACGAGTGTTTTGTTTCCTTGTCAACAATAATATCGAAATAAAAAAGCAACCGCTCCTCTAGTAGAGTTTTGGCTGCAAGTGAATCTTTACTATTGAAATTTATTTCGGTTTATTATCGATATCGATGCCTTGTTTCTTTATTTCTGCATCTAAATGATGACAATAATTGTTCACGAAGTTTAGCATACTGTTGAATTGTTCTTCGGTTATTTGATCAAATACAAATTTATCTCGCTCTCGAAACTTTTTATGTAGTTCTTCATGGATATTGTCTATTACTTTTCCTTGCTCAGTAAGCTTAAAATAAATTTCTTTCTTATTATCCGGTTTCTGATAGCTTTCAATCAGACCTTTATTTATAAGCTTCTTCGTTATTTTAGTGATGGCACCTCTTGTCATATATAAAGAATCAGCAAGTTTGGTCACGTTGGAATCTACATTTTTTCCAATGTATTCGATACAATGTACTTCAGAAGATTGATACCCTTTAAGTGCCTCTTCCATTTTAAACTTATTAAGCCAAACCATTTTATTAAATACATCCCTGAAACCCATTATAAGCTGTTCTTCTTTATTCATACTCAATCCTCCTACCCGTTGATTCATTAACCATATTATATAAAATATTGTTTCTAATTCAACAATATAATAATCATTATGTTAGGAATAGGTGATCGGAGAATTACAAGCAACTATATGTATATTGTTCCAAAAGTCGGAAACACGAAATGAGAAGCTTTTCATTTTAAAAAAAAATCGGCCGCAGGCATTTTGAATGTTTATGAAATAGTGTGAAAAATCGGTTTAGCAAGCTGGACAAGAATTCCGAATAATCTCTAAATGGGTTAACTATTTTCTGAAAAGTTTACATTCATCCATAATTAGGTTAATTTAGTATTATCTATTTGTAAAAGTTTGTCCCTTTTATGTAATGTTATGACTTGTTGACACTTTCACAAATGACAACATTAAATTAAAATTATTAGGTGAATTGAAATGAGAATAGCTTTTTTTGACTCAGGAATTGGTGGGTTAACTGTCTTAAATGAGGCACTGAAAAAATTACCAAATGAAGATTTTTTATATTTTGCTGATACTCTTCACGTTCCTTATGGTACAAAGTCGAAGGAAGAAGTAAGTGCATTTGTAAAAAAGTCTGTTGAAACGATTATTAAAGAAGATGTAAAAGCACTAGTAATTGCATGTAATACAGCGACTAGTATTGCAGTAAATGAATTGAGAGAAATGTATGATTTTCCGATTATCGGTATGGAACCGGCTGTAAAACCAGCTGTTGAAATGAACAGAACAACTGGGAAGAGAGTATTAGTTTTTGCGACTCCACTTACGTTAAAGCAAACAAAGTATAATGAGCTTATTTCTAGAGTGGACGATTTAAGTATTGTCGATTCATTGCCATTACCAGAGCTTGTTCATTATTGTGAGGAATTGAATTTTGATGAAAACTTTATGATTGATTATTTTAAAAGTAAACTTTCATTATTTAATATTGAGCAATATGGAACAATTGTTTTAGGTTGTACCCATTATCCATTTTATAGAAACATCTTAAAAAAGATATTACCTGAAGATGTTCAAATTGTTGATGGAAGTAATGGTACTGTAAAAAGATTAATCCAGCTTCTCGGAGAAAATGGCCAATTAAATGAAACTGGTCAAACAAATGTCAAATTTATGTGTTCGAATAATGACCTAGAATATATTGAGAAGACTAAAGAGGCGTTAGGCTACTTACAAAATGAAAGATAAGAGATAAGCTAGAATTAGCTTATCTTTTTATTATGTTTCAATACAGGACTAATATTGTTTATTCCCGAATAGTTGTTAAAGTCAATTTTTTTGAAAACTTTTTCTCCTAATAGGGGAGGTTGTGATTAATTGGTAAAAATAAGGGATGTATTAAAATATTTCGGCGTCATTACGATGTTATTTTTTGCTGCTTATTTAATTATTAAATATATTAGAGAAGATGAGATTTTTTCGAATTTAATTTTTGGATTTTGCGTAGGACTTTTACTATTTTTAGGATATTTACTAAGTAGTAAAAATGAAAGAGAAAAATAGTTTTAGCTTAGTAGGTAATAAAAGTAGAGTAAAAGGAACTAAATTAAAAGCTTAATAGAACTATACATGTATTTGTTTTTAGGAATGTATATTAGTAAAAATGGTGCCCTTTAAATGCACCATTTTTTCACGTTGTTGAAAAACAACTTTGTCATTTAAATTATCAAATTTTCGTAAAAGGAGTAGAGTGATGTTGATTTCCACTACAGGATGCTCGCTTTCCATGGGGCGAGACCTGAGCCTCCTCGGCAAGCCTGCGGGGTCTCAGCCTTCCCGCTAATCCCATAGGAGTCGAGCACCCCTCCGTTCCAATCAAACTATTCATCAAAGAAAAGTCTGCAATAAATCCTAATCAAATAGCCTTTACTTAGAGTAACCAAACTATTGTATATAAATCAACTTGTAGGTCTACTATTATCGAACTTTAATTAAACTAATCAACTGAATTTGTTTTTCTAAAAATTAGACCTAGAATTTTTAACTTTGGAAAAAAATCATTACTAGTGATTTTTGGAATCATGAAATTGATCAAAATACTAACATTTGAAACCATTAATAAATCATCCGATAAATGATAATTTCATCATAAATAACTTCAATTTAATATCCTTTTTCCCTATTGACCATTTTATATTTCAACACTCTGTAAAAATGGTGCCCTTTAAAGGCACCATTTTTTTATTTCTTCAATTTTAATACAAGTTCTTCATCAGGTGTTACATAAACCGTATTGTTTTGTTCGTATATGACAAAACCTGGTTTTGAACCATTTGGTTTTTTAACATGGCGGATTTCCGTGTAATCAACTGGGACCGAGCTTGATTGACGTGCTTTACTAAAATATGCAGCAATAATAGCAGCTTCTTTAATCGCAATTTCACTAGGATCCTTAGCACGAATGACAACATGGGAGCCCGGGATATCTTTAGTATGAAACCAAAGCTCATCTCGACTCGCAAGTTTATTTGTCAAATAATCATTTTGTTTATTATTTTTACCGACTAATAATTGTTCACCAGTAGTAGAGATGTATTCATCTAATGTAACTTTTTGTTTGTTTGACTTTTGGGCTTTTTTCGATTTTTTCTTTCTTATATAACCCGTCTCCACTAGTTCTTCTCTAATTTCTTCCAAATCACGTGGTGAAGCAGACTCGATTTGCTGGATCACTGTCTCTAAATAATCATTTTCTTCTTTCGTTAATTTAATTTGCTCTTCAATATGTGCGACTGAATTTTTAAGCTTAGTATATTTGGTGAAATAAGCTTGTGCATTTTCAGAAGGTGTTTTTAATGGCGATAAAGGTATGACTACAGTGGCACCATTTTCGTCATAGTAATTAATTACTTCAATTTCTTTCATACCTTTTTGAAGTGCAAACATATTTGCAGTAAGCAATTCGCCTTGTAACTGAATTTTATCTGCTTTATCAGTATCTTCAAGACTTTTGTGTAACTTTTTAATTTTTTTCTTGTTTTTTGTTAGTTCATTTTGTAACAGTTTTTCTAAGTCTCCGCTTTGTTGTTTTACACGGTCACGTTCAGCTTTACCAAAGTAATAAACATCTAAAAGCTCACTTAAGCTATCGAAAACAGTTTGTTCGGCTTGTAAGTGAGATAAATTTATGAAATAAAACATTTCTCTCGATTCTAAGCGAAAAAGAGAAGGAGTAAACTTTTTTAATTGTATTTCATTCATGATTGTTTTAAACGAATTATACACATCTTTTTTTCCATTATAGACAATTTCATTTGCGAGTAATGGAGAGATTCCGGAGAAATGTTCAACAATTGCTTCGGAAGGTGATTGATCATTTTGTGTAATAAGTTGATTAAACTCCTCTTTAGAAGTGACTTGAAATGGATCATGTTTTTCTTGATTAGGAGGAGAAATATAAGTAGCACCGGGTTGTACTATTCGATGACGATTAACAGCCATTGGTACATGCTTTATACTATCTAATATTACTTGTCTTTCTTCATCAATTAAAAGGATATTACTATGTCTGCCCATTAATTCAATGATCAATGTTCGGTATTGTTCATCACCAATTTCATTTCTACTACGAACTTTAATGTTAACGATTCGTTCGTGTTCTAACTGTGTAATGCTTTCAATGATTCCACCATTTAAATGTTTTCTTAAAAGCATTGTAAACATTGATGGTTCTGATGGTGTATCGTAGTTTTGATTTGTAAAATGGAATCTAGCGTAACTAGGGTGAGCGCTTATGATTAGTTTGTAATTGGCACCATTAGCTCTCACAGTAAGAAGTACTTCATAGTTACTTGGTTGTACAATTTTTGATATTCTTCCAGTTGTTAGTTTAGAAGCTACTTCGTTTGTCATAGCTCCTGTAAAAAGTCCGTCAAAAGACATATGTATCACGTCCTACTCTATAAAACACTATTTTTATTTTTTAAATTATAAATTTTATCATTATCAATCAAATGATGGAGTTTATTACATTTGAATTAATATCGATGGAAAATAGAACGTTGATTTCCACTACAGGGTGCTCGCTTTCCATGGGGCGAGACCTGAGCCTCCTCGTCGCGTTCGCTCCTGTGGGGTCTCAGGCTTCCCGCAAATCCCATAGGAGTCGATCCCCCTTCCGTTCCAATCACTTCTCTAATTGTATTCAATTCTAATTCAATTATAAGTTCGATAAAATGAAGTGGATTGAAAGTAACTAAGCTGACTCAATAATCAATTATAAACTTAAAAGACCATACAACCGATTTTTAAGCTTTCCCTCAATCACGATCCTAAAGTTTCAATTAACTTCTAATTACATTCAATCTATTTCTCAAATCATCATAATTCTTAATCTGGCTCATATCCATTAAATAAACAATCAAGAAATTTCTCTTGGTATTCAATTACAATATCTTGATTGGTCTTGTCACAGTTCTAGTTGGTTAAAAGCTAGATTTATTTTCATCATTATATCATTTATTTGGACGAGTCTGAATATGCTTTTATGAGAGGTAAGGGGGACAACTTACCTAATGTTTAATTAGGGGTGAACGCGGGTATGAATTTTTATCGGATGAGAGCGGAAGAAGTCGTGCAAGTAACGAATACAAATGTTTCCTCCGGTTTAACTGATGAGGAGGTAAAGAAAAGGCGAGCAACTTTTGGGGCAAATGAATTAAAGGAATCAGAGAAAACTTCCAAACTCGTTTTATTTTTAAATCAGTTTAATGATTTTATGGTTTTTGTATTATTAGGCGCAACGATTATATCAATCTTTTTAAAGGAAGTAGTAGATGCAGTTGCGATTATGGCTATTGTATTAATTAACGGGATTTTAGGATATTTTCAAGAAGCAAAGGCAGAGAGATCATTAGAAGCCTTGAAAGAATTGGCTGCTCCACAAGTAAATGTTTTGCGTGATGGGCAATTTGTTAAGCTCCCTTCAAAAGATTTAGTTGTTGGGGATATTATTAAGTTTTCAAGTGGCGATCGGATTGGTGCTGATATTCGCATAATCGAAGCATCAAGTTTATACATAGAAGAATCAGCGCTAACAGGTGAATCGGTTCCAGTTCAAAAAAGATTTGAATCAATTCAGACAGATGATATTGGTATTGGTGATCAAGATAATATGGGGTTTATGGGAACACTCGTTACGCGTGGAAATGGTAAAGGTGTTGTTGTATCGACAGGAATGAAAACTGCAATGGGTCAAATTGCGAATTTACTTCAAAATACAGAAACCATTGTTACACCTTTACAAAGACGATTAGAACAATTAGGGAAAATATTGATAGTTTTAGCATTGTTTTTAACAGCTTTAGTTGTATTTATCGGTGTTTATCAAGGAAATGAATTATATCATATGTTTTTAGCTGGTGTGTCACTTGCAGTTGCTGCGATTCCAGAAGGTTTGCCAGCAATTGTAACGGTTGCTTTATCACTTGGTGTGCAACGGATGATTAAAAAGAAAGCAATCGTTCGAAAGCTTCAAGCGGTTGAAACATTAGGTTGTGCTTCGGTCATTTGTTCAGATAAAACGGGGACTATGACAGAAAATAAAATGACTGTTACAAATATTTGGTCGGGCGGATCTAGTTATGAAGTATCTGGAAACGGATATGCAATCGATGGAGAATTTACGAATAAAGAGAGAACGATTAATCCAACTTTAAATAAACAATTATTTCAAACACTTGTATTTGGATCTATTTGTAGTGATGCAGAATTAATTAAAAAGAAAAAAGAAATCGTACTAGATGGAGATCCAACTGAAGGTGCAATTGTTGTTGCGGGTTATAAAGCTGGGATTGACCGTGAATACGTAAATTCAAATTTTACTAGAATACATGAGCTTCCTTTTGATAGTACAAGGAAAATGATGTCGGTCGTTGTAAAAAATCGATCAGGTGAGCAATTTGTGATTACAAAGGGTGCACCAGACGTCTTACTTTCAAAATGTAATACAATTTTATGGCATGAAAGAGAAGAACAATTAAATACGTTTAGACAAAATTCAGTTGAAAGTATAATCGAAACATATGCAAATAATGCACTTCGTACGATTGCAATTGCTTTTAAACCATTAAATCCTAATTCGATCATTGATGAAAGGGATCTCGAAAGTAATTTAACTTTTATTGGTTTACAAGGGATGATTGACCCACCTAGAGCAGAAGTTGCACAAGCTGTTCAAGAGTGTAAAGAAGCTGGTATTAGGACGGTTATGATTACTGGAGACCATAAGTTAACAGCTTCTAGTATTGCTAGAAAACTAGGAATCTTAAGAGATAACGGTAGAGTAGTAGAAGGAAAAGAATTAGATGCACTTTCTGTAGAGCAGATCCAGGAATTTGTTGAAGATGCTGCTGTGTTTGCCCGAGTTTCACCTGAACATAAATTGAAAATTGTTAAAGCACTTCAAGCGAATGGACATATTGTAGCAATGACTGGTGATGGCGTAAATGATGCACCAGCTATTAAAGCAGCGGATATTGGAATTTCAATGGGGATTACTGGTACAGATGTTGCAAAGGAAGCTTCAGCATTAGTTTTACTGGATGATAATTTTGCTACGATCAAGTCTGCAATTAAAGAAGGACGCAATATTTATAGTAATATTCGTAAATTTATCCGTTATTTATTAGCTTCAAATGTAGGTGAAATTTTAGTTATGTTGTTTGCGATGTTATTAGCGCTACCTTTACCACTTGTTCCAGTACAAATTCTATGGGTAAATCTAGTGACTGATGGATTACCTGCAATGGCATTAGGTGTTGATTCAGCTGAAGATGATGTAATGAAAAGAAGTCCTCGTTCATTATCAGAAGGGATATTTGCAAGAGGTTTAGGATGGAAAATTATTTCAAGAGGGTTTTTAATTGGATTTGTTACTCTTTTAGCCTTCATTATTTCGTATAATCAACATCCGAATCAACTAGAATACGCACAAACAGTTGCATTTTCTACATTAGTTTTAGCTCAATTAATTCATGTATTTGATTGTAGAAGTGAACGTTCCATTTTCCATCGAAATGTATTTGGAAATTTATATTTAATTGGTGCTGTTATTGTTTCGATGCTATTAATGCTAGTTGTTATTTACTACCCACCATTACAACCTATTTTCAAAACGATTCCGATCGTGCCTAGAGATTGGTTTTTAATTGGAGGTCTATCATCAATTCCAACTTTTATGCTTGCAGGCGCATTATTTACTAAGAAAAAATAATTTACGAACAAAATGGATAACCAATTTAAAATATGTTATAATTCCTTAAGGTAGTAGAGGTATGCTCTATTACCTTTTCTCTTTTACATATTGAATGAAATTTGGGAAATAAATTAGAGAGAAAATTAGTGTATTGGAAGTGGAACAATGGTCGTAAGTATGACAGGGTATGGTAAAGCCATTTTGTCAAATGAACAGTACAAAATACATATTGAAATGAAAGCAGTGAATCATCGATACTTAGAGACAATCGTTCGAATGCCGAGGCAATTATTAGCATATGAAGATGCAATTAAGAAAATTGTAGCTGAGTATACTAGTCGAGGTCGAGTTGAGGTTTTTGTTACAATTGAGGGCTTATTACAACGTACATTACAAATAGATGAAGGCTTAATTCAACAATATAAAAAAGCGATAGAACATCTTTCAGGTGAAGGGCAAAATAAATCTTTTTACAATCCAATCGATTTATTAAAGCTACCTGAAGTTACTACAGTAAGTGAAGTAGAACAAATCAATGATAATTTTGAAGAATTATTGTTAACGACTACTGAAAATGCATGTCAGCAATTTTTTGATGTTAAGTGCAAAGAAGGTGGACAACTTAAAAAAGATTTAATAGAAAGATTAACAGCAATTGAAGAATGTAAAAAACAAATTACTGTTCATTCTCCTCTTGTTTTGAAATCATATCGTGAAAAACTGCAAACTAAATTAGCGGAAGTTGAATTAACAGCGGTTGATGAGCAAAGATTATTAACAGAACTTATGCTCTTTGCGGATCGATGTGACATATCTGAAGAATTAGTTCGACTAACTAGTCATTTAGAATTGTTTAATGAAACTTTACAAATAAAAGAATCAATTGGGCGGAAATTAGATTTCATCGTACAAGAAATGAATCGAGAAGTGAATACGATTGGTTCGAAAGCAAACTCATTAGATATTTCTAAACAAGTTGTTGAAATTAAAAATAATCTTGAAAAAATTAGAGAGCAAGTTCAAAATATTGAATAATGTAAAAGATTTGTTTATAGTTGCAAAGGTCCGGTAACAATGTGAAGTAGAAGACTAATTAATTTTTTATTAATTGACTCTAACACGCAGAAGTAACAATAGATTGACCTTTAATAAATAAAACTGTCTAGAATTAGAAGGGTAGGGTCATAAATGAGGCATGAAAGAGGCTTATTAATCGTACTTTCTGGTCCATCAGGAGTAGGTAAGGGTACGGTGCGTAAAGCTATTTTTGATAATAAGGACTTAGATCTGCAATATAGTATTTCGATGACGACAAGAAATCCTCGTGAAGGTGAAGTACATGGAGTAGATTATTTCTTTACATCAAAAGAAGATTTCAAACAGAAAATAAATGAAGATAAATTTCTTGAGTGGGCAGAGTTTGTAGGTAATTACTATGGAACGCCAATTGATTATGTTGAAAAAACATTAAGCGAAGGAAAAGACATTTTCCTAGAAATTGAAGTTCAAGGTGCCTTACAAGTAAAAAAAGCCTTTCCAGAAGGAATTTTTATTTTCTTAGCCCCTCCAAGTATGAGAGAATTACAAAATAGAATTGTAACAAGAGGCACAGAAACTGAAGATGTGATTATGAATCGTATGAATGCAGCAAAAGAAGAAATTGAAATGATGGATGCTTACGATTATGTAGTTGAAAATGATCAAGTTGATTTAGCTTGTGACCGTATTAAAGCAATTATTTTAAGTGAACATTTAAAACGTGAACGAGTTGCAAATTATTATAAAAGAATGATGGAGGCCGAATAAACTATGTTATATCCTTCGATTGACCGTTTATTAACAAAATTAGACTCAAAATATACGCTAGTAACAGTTGCTTCAAAGCGTGCTCGCGAAATGCAAGTAAATAAAGATACTCGTGTTGAAAAACCAGTATCTGATAAATTTGTAGGAAAAGCATTAGAAGAAATTAATGCTGGATTATTATCTTATAGAAAACTTGAAGAAGTTAAAGAAGATTAATATTTAACTGTGTGATGAGGCTGTCCCAAAACATTTGCTAATTTTCCATATGACTAAAAAGGACAACGTGGTGTTTAACACCTCTCCTAAAAGTTTCGTGGTGATTAGAAATGGGGGCAGTCTTATTTTTGTGATAAAATGGCCGAGTAGCTTAAACGACTAAAAGCCCTGACTTCAGAAAATAAGATAATACAACTAAGCTTATGCTTTGACGATAAGCTACTTGGTGAGCTTTTTTTAGAAAAGCCTATAACATTTATTTCAAACATATTTGTGGTATCTTAGACATAGAACGTCCAAAAGACCTATTTTTTGACATATTACATAGAAAGAATAAAATTTGAAAGGGTGAAGGTGAGTGGAACAAAAAAAGATTCTCCTATGTGTTTCAGGTGGAATTGCAGTCTATAAAGCAGCAGCACTTACAAGTAAACTAGTACAAGCAGGATATGACGTTAAAGTAATGATGAGCTTATCCGCTACAAAATTTGTGGCACCTTTAACGTTTCAAGCTTTATCAAGAAATGATGTTTATATAGATACTTTTGATGAAAAAGATAGTTCAAAAATTGCACATATTGATTTAGGTGATTGGCCTGATTTAATCATTGTTGCTCCAGCAACTGCTAACACAATTGGAAAATTAGCAAATGGTCTTGGAGATGAAATGATTCAGGCAACATTACTTGCTGCAACAAAACCAGTTTGGATCGCCCCAGCTATGAATGTTAATATGTATAACCATCCGATTGTTCAAAAGAATATGAACACATTGAAAGAGATTGGTCATCGCTTTATTGAGCCAAATGAAGGATATTTAGCATGTGGCTATGTTGGAAAAGGTAGATTAGCAGAGCCGGAAGAAATCGTTCAATTCGTAAATGAACATTTCCAAAGAGATGTCGGTTTATTAAAAGATAAAAAAATTATTATTTCTGCTGGCCCAACTGTTGAAAAAATTGATCCGGTTCGTTTTGTTTCAAATCATTCAACAGGAAAGATGGGTTATAGCATCGCAGAAGCTGCAGTTTCTTTAGGAGCAGAGGTAATACTCGTTTCTGGACCAACTAATTTAACACCACCTAATGGGTGTAAATTTATCCAAACCGAGTCAGCCGAGGAAATGTTTGAAGCGATTTGGTCTTATTATAATGAAGCAGATGTTGTAATAAAAACAGCAGCAGTTGCTGATTATACACCTTCAATTACTTATGATCAAAAAGTGAAAAAAGCTGATGGTGATCTTTCAATTGCTTTTAAACGTACGAAAGATATTCTTCTAACTTTAGGCCAACATAAAACACATCAAATTTTAGTAGGGTTTGCTGCAGAAACAGATCAAATAGATGAGTATGCAAAAAGTAAACTTTTAAAGAAAAATGCTGATATGATTGTTGCTAATGATGTAACAAAAGCAGGGGCTGGTTTTGGTTCTGATACAAATATTGTAACGATTTTTAAACGTAATGGTGAAGTTAAGTCACTTCCTAAAATGAGTAAAAAAGAAGTAGCAGAAGAAATACTACTTGAAGTTCATCACTTATTAAATGAGGTAGAAAGATGACATACGCATCAGTTTTAGTTGATGTATCAGTCAGACAAACAGACCGTCCTTTTGATTATAAAGTACCAACTAGATGGCAGGATGCAATACAACCGGGAATGCGAGTAATTGTTCCATTTGGTCCAAGGAAAGTTCAAGGATTCGTATTGTCTATAAAAGAAACAACTAATTTAGAGAAGGTTAAAGAAATCGAAGAAGTTCTTGATGTCATGCCAGTTTTAACAGAAGAACTTCTTCTTTTAGGTTCTTATCTATCTCAAAAAACACTTTGTTTTTTCATTTCTGCATATCAAGCAATGCTTCCGACAGCTATTAAAGCTGTATATAAAAAACATGTTCAAGTAACATCTGACGAAGCTTTAGAACAATTAGCTCCAGAATTAGCAAATCTATTTTCGATCGTAAAAAGAAGAGAATGGACTGAAATAGAAAGTCTAGTTAGTAAAATTTCATTAGTTCAACGAGCAATTAAAGACGGGTTGCTTGAAATTGAATATGAAGTAAAAAATAAAGCAAATAAAAAAACAGAACGTGTAGTTTCGCTACTAAAGGTATTAGACGAAGAATTACCTGTAATCAAATCTCCACAACAAAAAGATATTATTGAATACTTACGTATGAATGGTCAAACAAGTGTGAAGGAGTTAAAAGAATGTCTTGGCATCACTGATTCACCTATAAAGACATTGGAGAAAAACGAGGTAGTTTCAATTAAAACAGTTGAAGTTTATCGTGATCCATATGAAGGTAAGGAAATTGAACGCTCTAAGCCTTTACCACTAATAGAGGAACAACAGATTGCATTTGAGCAAATCGTTTCTTCATTTCATGAAAGTAAGAATAAAATCCATCTTTTACATGGAGTAACAGGTAGTGGAAAGACAGAAGTTTATTTGCAAGCCATTCAAGAGGTACTGTCTGTTGGGAAAGAAGCGATCGTATTAGTACCAGAAATTTCTCTTACCCCACAGATTGTAGGCCGTTTTAAAAGTAGATTTGGAAATGATGTTGCAGTTCTACATAGCGGTCTATCTATTGGTGAGAAATATGATGAATGGAGAAAGATCCAGAGAAAAGAAGTTAAAGTAGTAGTGGGTGCCCGCTCAGCAATATTTGCACCATTTGAAAACATTGGCATGATTATAATAGATGAAGAACATGAGACAACTTATAAACAAGATGAACATCCAAGATATCATGCAAGAGATATTGCAATATGGAGAGGAGAATATCATCATTGTCCGATCGTTTTAGGAAGTGCGACTCCTACATTAGAATCTTTTGCTAGAGCTGGTAAAGGTGTTTATGAGCTAAATACAATGTCTAAAAGGGTTAATCAAGGCCCATTACCTGAAGTGGAAATTGTCGATATGAGAGAACAGTTAAGAATCGGTAATCGTACGATGTTTTCTACAGCTTTACATGAAAAAATATTGGATCGATTAGAGAAGAAGGAACAAATCATCTTATTTTTAAACCGTCGAGGCTATTCTTCGTTTGTAATGTGTAGGGATTGTGGTTACACAATTCAGTGCCCCCATTGCGAGGTTTCCTTAACTTATCATAAACATAACCATCATCTAAAATGTCATTATTGCGGATATGATACCTATATGCCAAAACAATGCCCTTCTTGCCTGAGTGAACATATTCGATTTTTTGGAACCGGAACGCAAAAGGTAGAGGAAGCTATTACAAAAACCTACCCAGAAGCACGAGTCATTAGAATGGATAATGATACGACTAGTCGAAAAGGTGCCCACGAAAAAATGCTCAAGCAATTTGGTAATGGTGAGGCTGATATATTACTAGGTACACAGATGATAGCAAAAGGACTTGATTTTCCAAATGTTACATTGGTTGGTGTTTTAGCAGCAGATAGTTCACTTCATTTACCCGATTTCAGAGCAAGTGAGCGAACATTTAGCTTATTGACACAAGTAAGTGGAAGAGCTGGTCGTCATGAAAAACCAGGTGAAGTAGTTATACAAACCTATTCACCAGAGCATTATAGTATTGAATTAGCTAAAACACAGGACTATGTAGCGTTTTATGAAGAAGAAATGAAAATAAGACGCTCATTTCGCTATCCACCTTTTTATTATTTAGTTTTAATATCAATAGCACATAATGATTTGATAAAAACAGTCAAAGTAAGCGAACAAATTGCAGGCTATTTAAGAGAGTACTTATCAGAAGGATCAATAGTACTCGGACCAGTAGCATCACCTATCGCAAAAATAAAAGACCATTTTCGTTATCAATGTGTGATAAAATACAAATCTGAACCTGCACTTTATGACGTCCTAAACCGTATCCAACAATACTACCAAGACGAAACAGACAAAGGCAAACTACAATTAACAATCGACTTTCAACCTACTATGTTTATGTAACGAAAAGCGGAAGGCGTTTGCTCAGCCCCGACAAGCTTAAGACAAAGACCGAGAAAGGTTGGTTTTTAACCTTTATTGGGCTTTGGCTTATGACCTCGAGGGGCTAACGCCTGGAGCTAGACAAAACGAAAAGTGGAGGCGACTGGTCAGCCTCGACACCTCGAGGGGCTAACGCCTGGAACTAGACAAAACGAAAAGTGGAAGGCATTTGCTCAGACTAAGGCAAGCATAAGACATAGGTGGTTTTAAAAATTAAATTTAACGTACAATCAAGATAGGAGTTGTGAAATTGGCTTTATTAAAAATAGTAGAATTTCCAAATGAAGTTCTTGAAACACCTTGTGAAAAAGTGACGACATTTGATAAAAATTTAGTAAAACTTTTAAATAATATGTATGAGACAATGCTAGCAGCAGATGGTGTTGGATTAGCAGCTCCACAAGTTGGTATTCTGCAACAAGTAGCTGTTGTAGATGTTGAAGATGAGAATGGAAGAATTGATTTAATTAATCCAATTGTAATGGAAACAAAAGGCGAGCAAACTGATGTTGAAGGTTGTTTAAGTTTCCCTAACTTATATGGTGATGTAACAAGACCTAGCTATGCAAAAATCAAAGCACAAAATAAACGTGGAAAATATTTTATTATAGAAGCTCGTGGATTTTTAGCTCGTGCACTATTACATGAAATTGATCATTTAAATGGAGTTTTATTCACTTCTAAAGTCTCGAAATACTATGAAGAAAGTGAATTAGAAGGGTAGGCAAAATAATGACAAAGATTGTTTTTATGGGGACGCCAGATTTTTCTGTTCCTGTTTTAAGAAGATTAATTGATGAAGGATATGATGTAGTCGGTGTAGTAACTCAACCAGATCGCCCCGTTGGTCGAAAAAGAGTATTAACTCCACCTCCTGTTAAAGTAGAGGCTTTAAAACATAATATTCCAGTTTTACAACCTGAAAAAATTAGACTTCCAGAAGAAACAGAAAAAGTGTTGGCATTGAAGCCAGATTTAATTGTAACTGCAGCTTTTGGACAAATTCTTCCTACAGATATTCTTGAAGCTCCTAAATTTGGTTGTATAAATGTACATGCTTCATTATTACCAGAATTACGAGGTGGAGCTCCAATTCACTATTCGATCATTCAAGGTAAGAGTGAAACTGGTGTAACAATTATGTATATGGTTGAAAAATTAGATGCTGGTGATATGTTAGCTAAAGTCGTTGTTCCAATTGAAGAAAAAGATCACGTTGGAACGCTTCACGATAAATTAAGTATTGCTGGTGCGAATTTACTTTCAGAAACAATCCCACCATTATTAAAAGGTGAAATGAATGCAGTGAAGCAAGATGAAAGTAAAGTTAGCTTTGCGAAAAATATTAAGCGTGAGGAAGAGCAAATAAATTGGTCAAAAACTGGTGAAGAGATTTATAATCACGTAAGAGGTTTACACCCTTGGCCAGTAGCTTATACTACATTAAACGGAGAAGTTTTAAAAGTTTGGTGGGGTGAAAAAGTAAATACGAATCAAAATTTAACACCAGGTGAAATAATTGATGTTTTAAACGATGGCATATTAGTAGCAACAGGTAATCATACTGCTATCAAAATTACTGATATACAGCCCGCTGGTAAAAAGCGAATGGAAGCAAAGCAATATATAAATGGTGCAGGTTCTTTTATTGAACGTGGAATGAAGTTAGGAGAATAACATGAGTAAAAATGTACGAGAGATTGCCTTAGAGGCTCTTCTTTCAGTTTATAAAAATCAATCGTATAGTAATTTGTTAGTAAATAACTATATTCAAAAGAATGATTTATCTTCTGCTGATTCGGGATTATTAACAGAAATAATCTATGGTACTATTCAAAGAGATCAATTGTTAGATTTTTATTTAGAACCATTTATAAAAAATCAGAAGAAATTAGAAGAATGGGTTTATATATTAATAAAACTTTCTTTATATCAATTGCATTTTTTAGATCGTATACCTCCTCATGCCGTTTTAAATGAGGCTGTTAATATTGCTAAAAAGCGAGGGCATAAAGGAATTGCTTCTTTAGTAAATGGGGTTTTAAGAAATATTCAAAGAAATGGTTTACGATCAATCGATGAAATAAAGGACCCAATTGAAAAGCTTTCAATTGAAACAAATCATCCTAAATGGTTAATTGAACAATGGGTAAAAGAATTCGGCGAAGAAGAAACTAGAAAAATTTGTGAAGAGAACATACTTCCACCGTTTCAAACTGCAAGGGTCAATACAATGAAAGCAACAAGAGAAGAAGTGCTAAAAATGCTAGAAGATGAAGGAGTACAGGTTAAGGAAGGGAAACTGTCTCCATTTGCAATAGAAATCCAAAAAGGAAATGTTGCTTATACGAATGCATTTAAAGAAGGTTTCCTTTCAATTCAAGATGAAAGCTCGATGTTAGTTGCACAAGCACTTGGAGTTGAAAAAGGTGAAGATATATTAGACACATGTGCAGCACCTGGAGGGAAATCAACACATATTGCTGAGTTGTTAGGCGGTACTGGATCAGTCACTTCATTAGATTTACACAAGCATAAAGTAAAGTTAATAAAAGAACAAGCTAATCGTTTAGGGTTAGATAATATAGAAACGAAAGCTCTAGATGCAAGAAAAGCACCTGAAGAGTTTGAAGGAAGATTATTTGACAAAGTATTAGTAGATGCTCCATGTTCTGGTTTAGGGGTTATTCGTCGTAAACCAGATATTTTATTAAAAAAGAATGCTACTGATGTAACGAATTTACAAAGAGTTCAGAAGTCTATTTTAGACGAAGCTTCAAAGTTAGTTAAGCCAGGTGGAACTTTAGTATATAGCACTTGTACAGTTGGACATGAAGAAAATATTGATGTGGTCGAAGCTTTTTTAGATGAGCATCATGATTATGAATTAGATCATTCATTAATTGATCATGTTCCGGAAAAATTAAATGAAAATAAATCAGTTCAAAAAGGGTATGTACAGCTACTACCACATTATTTTGGAACGGATGGATTTTTTATTGCAAGATTAAGGAAGAAGGTGTAACGTTGAAATTAGAAAATACTACAAATTCAGTCAAAATAGAAAAAACTCATAAACCCTCAATTTACTCGTTAAAAGTGAGTGATATAGAGGATTGGTTAAAGGCGCAAAAGCAGCAGGTTTTCCGTGCAAAGCAAATTTATAATTGGCTATACGTACAACGAGTTGAAAGCTTTGAAGAAATGCAAAATATTCCAAAAGAGCTACGTATGTTACTTGAAGAGAATTTTACAATAACGACATTAAAAACATTAGTTAAACAAACCTCTTCAGATGGTACTATGAAATTTTTATTTGAATTACATGATGGATATTCAATTGAAACTGTTTTAATGAGACATAATTATGGCAATTCTGTATGTGTAACGACGCAAGTAGGTTGTCGAATTGGATGTACTTTTTGTGCATCGACTCTTGGCGGTTTAAAACGAAATCTTGAAGCAGGCGAAATCGTTGCACAAGTATTAGAAGTACAACGTGCTATTGATGAAGTTGAAGAAAGAGTTAGCTCAATCGTAGTTATGGGTATAGGCGAACCATTTGATAACTATAATGGTTTAATGGATTTCTTAAGAATTGTTAATTCTGATAAAGGTCTTAACATTGGTGCAAGACATATTACAGTTTCAACAAGCGGAATCATTCCAAAAATCTATAACTTTGCTGATGAAGGACTTCAAATTAATTTCGCGATTTCATTACATGCTCCTAACAGTGAGTTACGTTCTAAATTAATGCCAATTAATCGTGCATACAAATTACCGGATTTAATGGACGCTGTTCGTTACTATGTTGAAAAAACAGGTAGACGTGTAACGTTTGAATATGGTTTATTCGGTGGTGAAAATGACCAAGTTGAGCATGCTGAAGAACTTTCTAGGTTACTTAAAGGAGTTAAATGTCATGTTAATTTAATCCCAGTTAACTATGTACCTGAAAGAGATTACGTAAGAACACCAAAGGAACAAATTTTTGCATTTGAAAAAGTACTTAAAAATAATGGAGTTAATGTTACAATTCGTCGTGAACAAGGTCATGATATAGATGCAGCTTGTGGACAGTTGCGTGCAAAGGAGCGTAAAGAGGAGACGAGGTGAAACAATGCAAACTTTTTTTCAAACTGATACGGGGAAAGTTCGAGAGCATAATGAAGATAGCGTAGGTATATTTACGAACGATTCAGGAATCGTATTAGCTGTAGTTGCTGACGGTATGGGTGGCCATTTAGCGGGTGAAGTTGCAAGTATGATGGCGATCAATTTCCTTGAAGCAGAGTGGAAAAATACTAGTAATTTTGAAACACCAGTAGAAGCCGAATCATGGCTAAAAAATATTGTAGCGCAATTAAATACAAATCTATTAGTTCATTCAGAGCAAAATGAAGAGTGCAAGGGTATGGGGACAACCCTTGAAGCGATTATTTGTACTCCTTTATTTTTTACGATTGCACATGTAGGTGATAGTAGAAGTTATTTGAGGAATGATGAAGGGTTTAAGCAAATAACAGAAGATCATACTTTTGTCGCTGAACTCGTTAAATTTGGTCAAATTTCTATGGAGGATGCAGAAATTCATCCTCGTAAAAATGTTATAACGCGAGCACTTGGTACTGAGGAAACAGTTGATGTTGATATTAAAACTTTAACTTGGGAAGAAGATGATTTAATCATTTTATGTTCAGATGGTTTATCAAATAAAATATCAAATGAACTTTTTAATGAAAAATTAAATGAAAATCTACCAATTGAGATTCTCGGTAACCAATTGATTTCAATCGCAAATGATCTTGGTGGAGAAGATAACATCACCCTTGCCATTATTAAGTTTGAGCCTAGAAATATAGAGAAAGGGTGATGATGAGCGTGATGATTGGTAGACGCCTAAACGACCGATATAAGATCTTAAAATTAATTGGTGTTGGCGGTATGGCAAACGTTTATTTAGCCCGTGATATGATATTAGATCGAGATGTAGCTGTAAAAATGTTAAAAGCTGATTTTTCAAACGACCCTGACTTCTTAAGAAGATTTCAACGTGAGGCATATTCAGTTACTTCGCTATCTCATCCAAATATCGTAAGTTCATATGACGTTGGGGAAGAAGATGGATTACAGTATATCGTCATGGAATACGTTGAAGGTGAGACTTTAAAGGAGTATATTCAGCATCATACACCTATAAAGCCAAAAGAAGTATTGAGGATTATGGAACAATTAGCCTCAGCATTAGCACATGCGCATCATTTTCAAATCGTTCATAGAGATGTAAAACCGCAAAATATTTTAATCAATAAAGAAGGAAATGTAAAAATAACTGATTTTGGAATTGCAACAGCTTCTACAGCTGCAACAATTACACAAACAAATTCAGTTCTTGGTTCTGTTCACTACCTTTCACCTGAGCAAGCAAGAGGTGGAGTTGCGAATAAAAAGTCAGACATTTATTCTTTAGGAATTGTAATGTTTGAGCTTTTAACAGGAAAACTTCCTTTTTCGGGTGAGAGTGCAGTTGCGATCGCATTAAAACATTTACAAAGCGAAGTTCCACCGCCAACAAAATTTAACCCAGAAATACCTCAAAGCGTTGAAAATATCGTTTTAAAAGCTACTGCCAAAGATATCTTTTATCGATATGATACTGCAGATGAGATGAAGCTTGATTTACAAACTGCTTTAGATAGTAATCGTTTGAATGAAAAACCTTTTGTGATTCCTTCAAATGATGATGAAACGAAGGTAATTCCGATCATAAAGGATATTCCAGTTTCAACTAATGATGATACGGTTGTCGTACCATCAAAGAAAAAATCAAATAAAGAAAAAGAACCAATCAAAAAAGAGCCAATCAAAAAAGAGGCTGTCGTAAAAGAACCTGATAAATTAAAACGGAAGAAGAAAAATTCTTTTGCAAAGTTTATTATAGGTACATTTATTGCACTTTTAATTGGTGGTTTATTAGCGATAACTTTGATTCCTGCATTATTTTTACCTGAAGACGTAGAAATTCCAGATGTAAAGGATATGACATACGAAAGTGCGGTTACGTTACTTGCATCAAAAGGGTTAAAGATAAGCGATCCGAAAGAAATTTTTGATGATGAAGTTGATGAAGGGAAAGTCGTTAAAACTTCGCCTAATATTGGGGAAACTGTTAAAGAAAATTCATCGATAACGATTTATAAATCAAAAGGTAAAAAAAGTAATGAGATGGAAGACCTAAAAGGGTTTCAATACAACACGATAAAATCTCGATTACAAGACGATTATCGTTCTGTTTCAACGCATTTTATCGAAAGTGATGAATCGGAAGGTGAAATAATCGACCAATCTCCGAACGTTGGGGCTGAAGTTGTTCCATCAGAAACGGATTTAAATGTATGGATAAGTAAAGGGACATCAACGATCACTCTTCGTGACCTAAAAGGATGGTCTAGAAAAGATGTTGAAACCTATGCAGGTGACAATAACCTAAAGCTTAACGTAACGAAAGAAGATTCTGGAACTGTTGCTGAAAATCATGTTATTTCTCAATCTCCATCTGCTAACGTTGCAGTAAAAGAAGGGGATACATTAAATATCGTTATTTCTTCTGGAAAACAAAAAGAAAAGACGAAAAAAGTAACAATCAATATACAAGTACCATATACACCAACTAATCCTAGTTCACCTCAGCTAATTGAGGTATATATTAGGGATAAAAATAATAATGGTGAAAAACCTGCAATTTCAAAATCGATCACCGAAACAACTACTATACCAGTAGAAGTGACAATTGATCCTGGACAAACTGCTTCCTATAAAATTGTTAAAGATGGTCAAGTTATTGCAGAAAGAGATGTACCTTATCCATCGAATTAAAGAGTTGTAGGAGTGAGTATATGCCAGAAGGCAAAATCATAAAAGCATTGAGTGGATTCTATTATGTTGAAACAGATGAGACAGTTGTTGCTTGTCGTGGTAGAGGAAATTTTCGGAATAAGAAAATAACACCTTTAGTTGGAGACGAAGTAGAATATCATATCGAAAAAAGTGGAGAAGGTTATTTACTTGAAATTAAAGAGCGAAAAAATGAACTTGTTCGACCTCCAATTGCAAATGTTGATCAAGCAATTTTAGTTTTTTCAGCAGTAGAGCCCGATTTTTCTCCAATATTATTAGATCGATTCCTTGTATTAATTGAGTTTAATGAAATTAAACCTTTAATTGTCATTACGAAGATTGATTTGTGTTCAGAAGCACAATTAAAACTAGTGTACGAATACGTTTCTTATTATCGCCAAATTGGATATGAAGTATGTTTAACTTCTTCAAAAACTGAGGAAGGATTAGAAAAAGTACTTCCACATATGTCAAATAAAATATCTGTATTTGCAGGACAATCTGGCGTAGGTAAGTCAACTTTACTAAATGCGATTAATCCAGAGCTTGATTTAAAAACGGGTATTATTTCCTCTCATTTAGGACGAGGAAAACATACAACTAGACATGTTGAATTAATAAAAATTGGACAGGGTCTAGTTGCAGATACTCCTGGTTTTAGTTCATTGGAATTTATGGGAATCGAATCCGAAGATTTATCTTATTGTTTTGTGGAAATGCGAGAAAAAAGTCAAGAATGTAAATTTAGAGGTTGTACCCACTTAAAAGAACCAAAATGTGCTGTAAAAGATGCGGTTGAAAGTGGGGAAATTTCTCCTAAACGATATGATCATTATGTATCATTCATAGAAGAAATAAGAGATAGAAAGCCGAGGTATTAATCATGGTTAAAATTGCACCATCAATCCTTTCAGCGAATTTTGCTAAACTTGGAGAAGAAATATTAGATGTAGAACGTGGAGGGGCAGATTATATACACGTCGACGTAATGGATGGTCATTTTGTACCAAATATCACAATTGGACCACTGATTGTAGAAGCAATTAGACCTGTGACGAAGCTTCCACTTGATGTACATTTAATGATTGAAAAACCAGATCAATACATAGAGCAATTTGTAAAAGCTGGAGCGGACATTATTACGGTTCATGTTGAAGCGTGTACACATTTACATCGCACGATCCAAACCATTAAATCATTTGGCATTAAAGCAGGTGTAGTTCTTAATCCAGCGACTCCAGTTTCAACAATTGAACAGATTATTGATGATGTCGATATGGTCCTTTTAATGACCGTAAATCCAGGCTTTGGAGGACAGAAATTTATTCAATCAGTTGTTCCTAAAATTAAACAAGTTGCTAACTTGATTAAAGAACGCAATTTATCAGTTGAAATCGAAATAGACGGTGGCGTTGACGAGCATACGGCTAAAATTTGTATAGAAGCAGGTGCTACCGTATTAGTAGCCGGTTCAGCAGTTTATAATAAGGAAGACAGAAAAGAAGCTATAGCGAAAATTAGAGGGTAATGTAATCATCTAAAATTGCATGGAAAATCTAATTATGAAACAAAAAATGCAATCGACATTCGATTGCATTTTTTTTAAAGGTGGAAGAAAAATTGATTATACATATTGTAGGTGCAGGACCGAAATCAAATACAATTACTGAAATTACTCAGAAAGACGAAAACCAGATACTGATTGGCGTAGATAATGGAGCTCATTACTTAATTGAAGAAGGATTAATTCCAGAGGCAATATTCGGTGATTTTGATTCTTTAAGTAATGAGAATTTAGAAAAGTTAAAAGGGCTTGTTCCAAATGTTTTTATTTACCCTCCTGAAAAAGATGAAACAGATTTAGAACTTGCTATTCAATGGGCAATTAAACAAAAACCAGAAAAGATTTTTATCCATTGTGTTACCGGAAAACGTTTAGATCATGAGTTTGGAAGTATTACATTATTAATAAAATTTATGAATTCTGGTGTTCCAATAAAAATCGTTGATGAATATAACGAAATATATGTCATTTTGCAAGGTACCCATTTCATTAGTAAACTGCAGCATTTTAAATACGTATCCTTTTTTTCATTAGGTGCTAATGTAGTAAATTTAACTTTAAAGGGCTTTAAATACCCACTAACTAATCATTTATTGGAAATTGGATCATCACTATGTGTAAGCAATGAACTACTAGAGAGTGAAGGGTCTATTTCATTTAGCGAAGGCATAGCATTAGTAGTAAGGAGCAAAGATTAACAATTTCATGTCATAGTTTTCGCTCAACGCAAGTAGAATGTAATAGGATTAATCTTTTCCTTAAAAATGCTAGAAAGCTTGTAGGAGGGAAAGCATGAGATTTTATACGATTAAATTACCTAGATTTCTTGGCGGACTTGTTCGCGCCATGCTGAGTACATTTAAAAAAGACGCTTAGCTTAATTGGAGTAGAGTATTTTGGTTAGAGGCAACAGGTATCATAAAAAAAGTAAAAAAGCATAGCGGATCGCTATGCTTTTTAGTACGTTAATAAATTAAACGCGTTCAATTTTACCTGATTTTAATGCTCTCGCTGAAACGTAAACACGCTTTGGTTTACCGTTTACTAAAATACGAACTTTTTGAAGGTTAGCACCCCAAGTACGTTTTGAAGCATTCATAGCGTGAGAGCGACTGTTACCAGAACGAGACTTTCTTCCTGTGATTACACAAACACGAGCCATCTATTTCCCTCCTAACAAAAAACGGAATAACATTTCAATGATTATTTTCATTCAAACACTACTATAATTTATCATACCGCTCTACTTAATGCAACAGTTATTGGTAAGTTGTTCAAGAAAAAAACCTTGACATCGAAATGTCTGATATACAAAATATTAAAGAGGGACCACCCGACTTACCTTAAAAGAAATTCTTTAAAAATTGTATTTTCTATAATTAACCATGAATATTATTGAAATGCTAATAATAGTAGTGAGTCAATAGAATTATTTTGGAAAAAGGTATACAATAATAAGTAAGTAGTATAACTAACTATACTTGGATTATCCAATAAGGGGGACCAAAATATGTCATTAGAAATGAAAACTCAATATGGAACAATCGAGATTGGTACAGATGTGATCGCTACAATTGCTGGTGGAGCTGCCGTTGATTGTTACGGTATTGTTGGAATGGCTTCTAAGAAACAAATTAAGGATGGTCTTACAGAAATCCTAAAAAAAGATAACTTTACAAAAGGTGTTATTGTTCGCCAAGTAGGTGAGGACGTTAATATCGATATGTACATAATTGTAAGCTATGGTACGAAGATTTCTGAGGTTGCTAATAACGTACAAAATAAAGTGAAGTATACTCTTGATCAAACATTAGGATTATCAGTTGACTCTGTTAATATTTTTGTTCAAGGTGTGAAAGTAGCTAACCTGTAAAGACGCATTAAGGAGGAGAATTTGTGTCGATAAAACGTATTGACGGTAAATTATTTGCAGATATGGTGATTCAAGGTGCAAATAACTTAACGAAAAATGTAAAATTTGTAGATTCATTAAATGTATTCCCGGTACCAGATGGTGATACTGGAACAAATATGAATCTTTCTATTACTTCTGGATCTAAGGAAGTAATAGAAAAACCAAATAGTCATGTAGGGAAAGTTGGTCAAAGCTTTGCAAAGGGCTTATTGATGGGGGCGCGTGGAAATTCTGGTGTAATCCTTTCTCAATTATTTAGAGGTTTTTCTAAATCGATTGAATCAAAGGATACAATTTCAACAACTGATTTTGCTTTAGCATTAGAAGCAGGGGTAGAAACTGCTTATAAAGCTGTTATGAAGCCTATTGAAGGAACAATCTTAACAGTTGCAAGAGAAACAGCAAAAAAAGCAGTTGTCATAGCAAAAACACATGAAGAATTTATTCCTTTTCTTGAGGAAACAATTATTGAAGCAAATGCATCATTAAACCGTACCCCAGACTTACTACCTGTGTTAAAGCAAGTTGGTGTAGTCGATAGCGGAGGCCAAGGTTTAGTACTTGTCTATGAAGGATTTTTAGCATCATTAAAAGGTGAAGAAATTTCCTTAGAAGGTGCTGAGGCGACTCTTTCACTTGAGGAACTTGTTGAAGCAGAACATCGAAATGTACAAAGTATGTTAAATACGGAAGACATTGTATACGGATATTGTACTGAATTTATGGTGCGATTTGAAAAAGAAAAATTAAATAAACATCCTTTTGACATAGACACTTTCCGTAAAGAGTTAAGTGCATGGGGTGATTCTTTATTAGTAGTTGCTGATGATGAAATTGTAAAAGTTCATATTCACGCTGAGTACCCTGGGGAAGTATTTAATTTAGGTCAACGTTTTGGAAGCTTTTTAAAACTAAAAGCTGAAAATATGCGCGAACAACATACTAACTTACTACATGAAGAGGTTTCAAATGAATCTCCTTCTAAAAATGAGTCTACACAACCTACTGAAAAACAAGAATTTGGTATCGTTACGGTAGCTATGGGATCAGGGATTAAAGCATTATTTGAAAGTATTGGGGCAACTGTTGTAATTGAAGGCGGTCAAACAATGAATCCTAGTACAGAAGACATTGTAAAAGCAATTGAACAATGTAACGCAGAAAATGTTATTGTACTTCCTAACAACGGAAATATCGTGATGGCGGCTGAGCAAGCAGCATCTGTTGCAGAATGTAATGTAGCAGTTGTAACGTCTAAAACAGTACCTCAAGGTATGTCAGCTTTATTAGCATTTAATCCTACTGCATCATTAGCTGAAAATAAATCAGGAATGCAAGATGCATTAAAGACAGTAAAAACAGGTCAAATAACTTATGCGGTTCGAGATACTGAAATTGATGGCGTAGAAATAACAAAAGATCATTTCATGGGAATCCTTGAAAGTAAAATTGTTACAACAGATGCAAATCAATTAGAGGCTGCAAAAAAATTATTACAAGATATGATTGATGAAGATTCTGAAATATTAACAATCTTATATGGTCAAGATGTATCAGATGAAGAAATTTCAAAATTGGTTGAATTTGCCGAAGAGAGCTTTGATCATTTAGAAGTTGAAGTTCATAACGGAAATCAGCCTTTATATTCGTATATTTTTTCAATTGAATAAAAAACAAAGAGAAGAAGTGGGATGCACTTCTTCTTTTTATTTGTTGTTTTACACTATTAAATACTCTTTTGGAAAGGACTAAGCAGGCGCGCAGAGGGGACTCTGCTCTCTCCCCAAAAAAGGGAGTAACTTGGAAAGGAAATCGACAAATTGCTTATTTAGTCTTCTTTTTTGTAAATTATTTAAGTTGTATTGTAAAATAACGTAGAACTCTGTAGAATTTCGTATTACACTATAAGGTGGACATTGTTTTGTCCATAATACCAACTTTTTATATAAATGATTTGTACTAACAAAACAAAAACTAAATATAATACGCTTTTACAATAACGTATTGGGGGAAACGTGATGAAATATAAAAGTGTTTTTGACATAATTGGTCCAATTATGATTGGCCCTTCTAGTTCACATACAGCTGGAGCGGCTAAAATTGGTCGTGTAGCAAGAAATCTTTATGGAAAAGAACCTAAAAAGATTTTGATTTCATTATATGGTTCATTTGCTAAAACATATCGTGGACATGGGACAGATGTTGCGCTTATTGGTGGTCTATTGGATTTTGATACATTCGATGAGCGTATTCCAGAATCATTAAATATTGCACAAGAAAAAGGGATGTCAATTGAATTCATTGAAGAAGATGCAGTAACGGAGCATCCAAATACAGTGAAAATTTCGATTCTCGATGATGACCAACCATTTGAATTAGTAGGAATTTCAATCGGTGGTGGAAAAATTGAAATTATTGAATTGAATGGATTTGAACTAAAACTTTCGGGTAATTACCCAGCAATTCTTGTTGTGCACAATGACCGTTTTGGTTCGATTGCTGGTGTAACAAATGTCCTAATGAAATATGCTGTAAATATTGGCCATATGGAAGTTTCACGTAAAGAAGTCGGACAAATTGCTTTGATGGCAATTGAGGTCGACCAAGATCTAGATGATAAAGTAATTAAAGAAATTGAATCTTTACCACATATCATTCGTGTTACGAAAATGGTTGATTAAGGAGAGGGGGAACTTATATGTTTAAAAATGTTGCTGAATTAGTTGAATTAGCTGAATCAAAAAATGTTAAAATTTCAGAAATAATGATTCAACAAGAGATGTTATTTACAGGAAGAAGCCGTGAAGAGATTATCGGTAAAATGGAGCAAAATCTTGTTGTTATGGAAAAGGCAGTTGAAAGAGGACTTGCAGGTGTTCACTCGCCAACAGGTTTAACAGGCGGAGACGCTGTATTACTTCAAAATTATATTGCAAAAGGTAATTTCCTTTCAGGCCATTTACTTTTAGATGCTGTTAGTAAAGCG
Source organism: Bacillus sp. UNCCL81 (assembly GCF_900112535.1). Classification (NCBI taxonomy): domain Bacteria; kingdom Bacillati; phylum Bacillota; class Bacilli; order Caryophanales; family Bacillaceae; genus Bacillus; species Bacillus sp. UNCCL81. The sequence goes on from NZ_FOMF01000003.1 coordinate 460,632, forward strand.
GTTGCGACAAATGAAGTAAATGCTGCAATGGGTACGATTTGTGCAACACCAACAGCAGGTTCTGCTGGTGTAGTTCCTGGAACCCTTTTTGCTGTAAAAGAGAAATTAAATCCTACTCGAATGCAAATGATTGAATTCTTATTTGCATCTGGTGCTTTCGGTTTTGTTGTAGCTAATAATGCGTCAATTTCAGGTGCTGCAGGTGGCTGTCAAGCGGAAGTAGGCTCTGCAAGTGGTATGGCAGCAGCTGCGATCGTTGAAATGGCTGGTGGTACTCCAAGTCAAAGTGCTGAAGCATTTGCCATTACATTAAAAAATATGCTTGGTTTAGTATGTGACCCTGTTGCAGGTTTAGTAGAAGTACCATGTGTTAAGCGTAATGCAATGGGTGCTGCTAACGCAATGGTAGCAGCAGATATGGCATTAGCAGGTATTACAAGTCGTATTCCATGTGACGAAGTAATTGATGCTATGTATCGAATTGGACAAACAATGCCATCTGCGCTAAGAGAAACTGCAGAAGGAGGACTAGCGGCAACGCCAACAGGACGTGAATTAGAAGCAAAAATATTTGGTGTTTCGCTAAAAAAATAGTGAGTATTGAACTTGAACAAAAAGTATCTGTATTAAGTGGTGTCGGCGAGGAAACTGAAACACAATTAAATGATATGGGTATTTTTACTATAAATGACTTAATCGAATATTTACCGTATCGATATGAGGATTTTCGAAATAAGGATTTATCAGAAGTGAAGCATGAAGAGCGCGTGACTGTCGAGGGGATTGTTCATAGCGCTCCTCTTCTTCAATATTTTGGCAAAAATAAATCTCGTCTAACATTTCGACTTTTAGTGGATCGATACTTAATTACTGTTATTTGTTTTAATCGACCGTATTTTAAAACAAAGTTAAACTTAAATGAGCATGTTACTGTTTCTGGCAAGTGGGATCAACATAAACAAACCATTTCATTATCAGACCTCGTATTTGGTTCTCGTACGAATAGTCATGAAATTGAGCCTGTCTATTCAATTAAGGGAAAAATGTCTGTAAAAACAATACGTAAATTTGTCGAGCAGTCTTTTAAAAAATATGGACATTTAATAAATGACTTAGTGCCAAACGAACTAATTCAAAAATATAAACTTTTAAATCGTTCAGAAACAATGAGATTACTTCACCATCCAATTGATGCGAATAGTTTAAAACAAGCTAGAAGAAGCTTTGTTTATGAGGAGTTTTTTCTGTTTCAACTAAAAATGCAAGCACTTCGAAAAATTCAGCGTAATCAATCAAAAGGTATCCCAAAAACATTAAATATTGAAAAAATTCAACAACTAATCCAATCCTTACCATTTCCTCTGACATCAGCTCAAAATAGAGTTGTACAAGAAATATTCTCAGATTTAGAAAGTCCTTATCGAATGAATCGCTTATTACAAGGTGATGTAGGGTCGGGAAAAACCGTTGTCGCTACCATTGCATTGTATGCATGTACACTTAATGGTTACCAAGGTGCATTAATGGTGCCTACAGAAATTTTAGCTGAGCAACATTTTGAATCTTTAGCAAAAATGCTACAACATACTGGAGTAAATGTTGAGCTTCTGACAAGTTCTGTAAAAGGTAAAAAGCGTCGTGAAATCCTAGAACGATTAAAAAACGGTGAAGTACATATTTTAGTCGGAACTCATGCTTTGATTCAAGATGAGGTTCAATTTAATAAATTAGGTATTGTAATTACAGATGAACAACATCGGTTTGGTGTTGGTCAACGTAGAGTTTTAAGAGAAAAAGGCTATTTTCCAGATGTTTTATTTATGACAGCAACTCCAATCCCAAGAACTTTGGCAATAACAGCTTTTGGTGAAATGGATGTCTCGATTATTGATGAATATCCGGCAGGTCGTAAAAAAATAGAAACGTATTGGGTTAAACAAGAAATGTTTGATCGCGTTTTAGATTTTATCGGTAAAGAAATTAAAAATGGACGACAAGTATATTTAATCTGTCCACTAATCGAGGAGTCAGAGAAACTAGACCTTCAGAATGCATTAGATTTACATAGTGTTCTATCTTTTCATTATCAAAATACGGCGAAGGTCGGTTTGATGCATGGAAAGCTTTCATCAACAGAGAAAGATGACGTGATGAAGGCATTTGCAGCGAATGAGGTTCAAATATTAGTATCAACAACAGTTGTAGAAGTAGGGGTAAATGTACCGAATGCAACTGTGATGGTTATTTATGATGCAGACCGATTTGGACTTTCACAATTACATCAGCTAAGAGGACGAGTTGGACGAGGTTCAGAACAATCATATTGTATTTTAGTTGGCGATCCAAAAAGTGAAGTAGGAAAAGAAAGACTAACAATCATGACAGAAACAAACGATGGTTTTGAGTTAAGTGAAAAAGATTTAGAGCTTAGAGGACCAGGAGATTTCTTTGGAAAACAACAAAGTGGTGTACCTGAATTTAAAATGGCAGATATGGTACATGACTATCGTGCATTAGAAGTTGCACGAAATGATGCAACATTACTTGTTAATTCAGATGTATTTTGGAAAGCTAATGAATATCAAGGATTAAGAATGTACTTAGATAGAACGGGAATATTTAATTCAGAAAAATTAGATTAGTACTAGGTATTAAAAGTTTGTCAAAAAACTATTGTAATACGTGGATTTTTAATATAAACTGTATTTAATACCTGGTCACAAATTAGTAGTTGAGGTATGTAATATGAGAAGAAATAAAAAAGATCGTCATGAATTGTTAAAAAAAATTATAAAAGAAAATCCGTTTATTACAGATGAAGATTTAGCTAATCAGTTATCTGTGAGCATACAAACTATTCGTCTTGATCGTCTTGAGTTATCAATTCCTGAGTTAAGGGAGCGCATCAAAAATGTTGCCACTCAGCAATTAGAAGATGTAAAATCACTACCAGTAGATGAAATAATCGGTGAAGTTATTGATATTCATTTAAACGAAAGTGCCATTTCTATATTTGACGTTAAGGAAGAGCATACTTTTAGTAGAAATGGAATTGCCCGAGGTCATCACTTATTTGCCCAGGCTAATTCTTTAGCAGTTGCAGTTATTCATGATGATTTAGCTCTTACAGCTAAATCCAATTTTGTTTTTATTAAACCAGTAAGAACAAATGACCGAGTAATTGCGAAGGCAAAGGTTTTACCGCAAAAAGGAGATCCGAGGCGTACGACAGTTGATATCAATGGCTATGTTGAAAAAGAACATGTATTCCATGGCTTGTTCGAAATGTACCACCGAAGTATTGAAGAATAGGAAGTGAACAAGATGAAATTAGCGATCGATGCAATGGGTGGAGATCATGCCCCAAAAGCCATCGTTGAAGGTGCGATGCTTGCAGTTGAAAAATTAAATGATATACATATTACTTTAATTGGTGATGAATCAAAAATTAAACCATTCTTAACGAATGATAAAAATATAACGATTATCCATACAGATGAAGTAATTGAAGGAACGGAAGAGCCAGTTAGAGCGGTTAGAAGAAAAAAGAATGCTTCTATGGTCTTAATGGCAAACCAAGTAAAAGAAGGCAATGCTGATGCATGTATTTCTGCTGGAAATACTGGCGCATTGATGACAGCGGGCTTATTAGTCGTTGGTCGAATGGAAGGTGTAGAACGACCTGCACTTTCACCTACGATGCCTACTTTAGATGGCAAAGGCTTTGTATTTCTTGATGTAGGTGCAAATGTTGATGCAAAAGCAAACCATTTACTTCAATATGCAATAATGGGATCTGTATATGCCGAAAAAGTTAGAGGTATACATAATCCGACTGTTGGATTACTAAATGTAGGCACGGAAGATAAAAAAGGTAATGAACTTGCTAAACAAACATTCCAATTACTAAAAGAAAGTAATTTGAATTTTATAGGAAATGTTGAAGCTAGAGACTTAATGAACTCAGTAGCAGATGTGGTAGTTACAGACGGGTATACTGGAAATGTAGCTTTAAAAGCGATTGAAGGTACTGCACTTGCAATGTTTTCATTAATTAAAGATGCGATGCTTACTAATTTCACATCAAAGCTTGCAGCAGCTGTATTAAAACCAAACTTAAAAGGTGTAAAAAAGAAAATGGATTACTCCGAGTATGGTGGAGCAGCGTTATTTGGCTTAAAATCACCTGTCATTAAGGCTCATGGAAGTTCTGATGCGATGGGGATTTTTAGTGCAATTAAGCAAACGCAAACGATGGTTGAACATAATGTTGTAAAACTAGTAAGTGATCACATGGAGAAAATCGAATCAAATGCATAAGGGGGTCACTCCAATGGGTAAAGTGGCGTTTATTTTTCCTGGACAAGGATCACAAAAAGTTGGAATGGGTAAAGATGTAGCTGAGAGCTATAATGAATGTGGATCTATTTTTGAAACTGCTAATGAACAAATTGGTTTTAGTCTTTCTGAGATTATTTTCAATGGAACAGATGAAGAGTTAACTGCTACATATCATGCACAGCCAGCAATCTTAACAACTTCAATTGCTATGCTTGAGAAGATTAAATCAGCTGGAATTAAACCAGACTTTGTCGCTGGTCATAGTTTAGGTGAGTTTACAGCACTTGTCGCAGCTGAAAGCATTTCATTTGAAGACGGTGTTAAATTAGTACATACACGTGGGAAATTAATGGAGCAAGCTGTACCAGTAGGACAAGGTGCTATGGCAGCTGTATTATTTTTAGCTCCAGAAAAAATTGAAGAAGTTATTTCTGAAGTGAATAAAAATGGACATTCTGTAGGTATTGCGAATTATAATTCTCCTACACAAGTAGTTATTACAGGAGATGCAGAAGGTGTACAAATTGCTTCTGGTTTACTAAAAGAAGCTGGAGCTAAACGTGTATTACCTTTAAAAGTAAGTGGTCCATTCCACTCATCTTTAATGAAACCTGCTAGTGAAGAATTCCAAAACGAGCTTGGTAAAATAAATGTAAATGATTGTGTAACGCCATTAATTTCAAATGTTACTGCTAAAGTTGTGACAGATGCAAATGAAATTAAAGAATTATTAGTTAATCAATTATATTCTCCGGTAAAATGGAATCAATCGATTCAAGAATTAGTTGATCTTGGTGTTGATACATTTGTTGAAATTGGTCCTGGAAAAGTTTTAACTGGATTAGTAAAAGCAATCTCTCCATCATCAAAATTAGTAAATGTTTATGATGTTGAAACATTAAACCAATTTTTAAATGAATGGGAGGAAATAAAATCATGCTAAATGGTAAAGTTGCATTAGTTACAGGTGGATCTCGCGGTATCGGACGAGCAATCGCCTTAACTTTAGCGAAAAATGGTGCAAATGTAGTTGTTAATTATTCAGGGAATGAAGCGGCTGCTCTTAAAGTTGTAGAAGAAATTACAGCTCTTGGAGTTAAAGCTATTGCATATAAAGCAAATGTATCAAATGGTGAAGAAGTTGCTGCATTAGTAAAAAATACTGTTGATGAATTTGGTAGTATTGATATACTAGTAAACAACGCAGGTATTACAAGAGATGGTCTTTTATTACGTATGAAAGATGCTGATTGGGATGATGTAATTGATACAAACTTAAAAGGCGTATTCAATTGTATCAAAGCAGCAGCGAAGTTTATGACTCGTCAACGTAATGGCCGCATCATTAATATTAGTTCAGTTGTTGGACAAATTGGTAATCCTGGACAAATGAACTATGTAGCTGCAAAAGCTGGCGTATTAGGTTTAACAAAAACAGCAGCAAAGGAATTAGCTTCTAGAAACATTACAGTTAATGCAATTGCACCTGGTTTTATTGAAACTGATATGACAAATGAATTAAATGAGCAAATTAGAACGCAAATGTTATCGAATATTCCATTGCAATCTTTTGGTCAACCAGAAGATATTGCAAATGCTGTAGTGTTCTTAGCAATGGATGCAAGTAGATACATTACTGGCCAAACAATCAATGTTGATGGTGGACTTGTAATGAATTAGTTTGGCGTTTGCCAAATTTTTATGTATAATGCATAAGTAGACAATCTTTGGGGGGAGGTGAATAATAATGCAAGATGTATTAGAGCGCGTATCAAAGATTATTGTTGACCGTTTAGGTGTAGAAGAATCTGAGATCCAAATTACAAGCCGTTTCAAAGAAGATTTAGATGCAGACTCATTAGACGTAGTTGAATTAGTAATGCAATTAGAAGATGAGTTTGAATTAGAAATTTCTGACGAAGATGCTGAAAAAATCGTCACAGTTGGTGATGTTGTGAACTACATAGAGAGCAACATGTAATGAGAAAAGTCCCGTATTTTATACGGGACTTCTCATCATTTTCTTGACTAGTAGGTTTAGCAGCATATCAAACTGCTTTTTAGTTGGAGGTAAATATGCCGCATTCAAGAAGAGTAAGAGAATATAAACTTTCTGATGTTGAAAAAGAGAATTTTGTAAAATTACAAAAACAAATAAATATTATGTTTAATAATGAGGGCTTGCTAATTCAAGCGTTTACACATTCATCCTATGTGAATGAGCATCGTAAAAAACCATATGAAGATAATGAGAGATTAGAATATTTAGGGGATGCTGTTTTAGAGCTTACCGTTTCACAATATTTATTTCAAAAATATATTACTATGAGTGAAGGCGAGTTAACAAAATTACGTGCCGCAATCGTTTGTGAACCATCACTTGTGAAATTTGCGAATGAATTAGATTTTGGTCGATATATATTACTTGGTCGCGGAGAAGAAATGACAGGTGGTCGAACACGTCCAGCATTACTTGCGGATGTTTTTGAAGCATTCATTGGATCATTATATTTGGACCAAGGATTACAAACAGTTATAAACTTCTTATCTCTTCATATATTCCCAAAAATAAACGATGGTGCTTTTTCGCATGTGATGGATTTTAAAAGTCAATTACAAGAGTTTGTACAAAGAGACTCCACAGGTTCAATTGAGTATAAAATACTTCAAGAAAAAGGACCAGCTCATAACCGTGAATTTGTTTCAAAAGTATTATTAAATGGCGAAACGTTAGGAATCGGTAGTGGTAGATCTAAAAAAGAAGCAGAGCAACAAGCAGCTAAAGAAGCATTATTAAAATTAAAAGAGTCAAGTAAATAGATTAACTAAAAAATCTAGTAGAAACTTGTCAATTAAACAATCAAACTTGATTTTTAGACTGATTGCAAGCGCTTGACATTCGAGGGTTGAAGCCTGGTGAGGAGTTTAAGTTATCATAGACGATAAAGAGCACCGTTAGACAGGTGAAGCAACGAAGAAAGCGAGCGTTTGGCGGGCAGTCTGCTCCCCCTTTTATGGGGGAGTTTTTGTGTATATAATTAAATCAAAAAGGGGGAATTCAGTTGTTCCTCAAACGACTAGATATAATTGGATTTAAATCATTCGCTCAGCGAGTTACGATCGATTTTGTAAAAGGTGTTACAGCAGTTGTAGGCCCTAATGGAAGTGGTAAAAGTAATATTACAGATGCCATTAGATGGGTATTAGGCGAACAGTCAGTCAAATCATTACGAGGAGCGAAGATGGAGGATATCATTTTTGCTGGTAGTGATGGAAGAAAACCTTTAAATTATGCAGAAGTTACTTTGACTTTAGATAATGAAGATCAACAATTACCACTTGAGTATAGTGAAGTAAGTGTAACTAGACGTGTTTACCGTTCTGGAGATAGTGATTTTTATATTAATAAACAATCTTGTCGCTTAAAAGATATTGTTGATTTATTTATGGATTCTGGACTTGGAAGAGAGGCATTCTCTATTATTTCTCAAGGGAAGGTTGAAGAAATATTAAGCAGTAAGCCAGAAGAGCGAAGAGGAATTTTTGAAGAAGCAGCTGGAGTATTAAAATATAAAAACCGAAAGAAAAAGGCTGAAGCAAAATTATTCGAAACGCAAGAAAACTTAAATCGAGTTGATGATATTTTATTTGAATTAAGTTCTCAAATTGAACCATTAAGAATGCAAGCTTCAATTGCAAAGGAATACATAGAACATAGGGATGAGCTAGAACAGGTTGAGGCAGCTCTCTTAGTATACGAAATTGAATCGCTTCACCAGAAATGGGAAGAGCTTAAACGAGAAATTGCCCAAAATTCTGATTTAGAGATTGCGTTATCGACTGAGATTTCGACTGAAGAATCAAAACAACACGAATTACAAGAGAAGTTAAATGCATTAGATGAATCAATCGATCAATTGCAGCAAGTTTTATTAAGTGTAACGAAGAACTTGGAAAAATATGAAGGTCAGAAAGAGCTAATGAAGGAGCGAAAAAGAAATACTTCAACTCAATCTGAACAATTAAGAAAACAAATTGATGAAGTTACTGATCAAATAAACGAGACGACTAAATTAATCGAAGTAGAAAAAGAGCAAGAAAAACTTTCTCGTCAAAATGTAAACAAAACGAGAACAAATATTGTTGAGATCCAAAATGATATTACATCTTATGAGGGTGATATTGAAGAACAAATCGAATTAATAAAATCTGATTATATTGAGCTTTTAAATAATCAAGCATCGATAAAAAATGAAAAAACGATGCTTGAAAAACAAAGCCAGCAATATTCAGTAAAATCGAGTCGATTAGATATAGAAAATGAAAAATACATTCGTCAAAGAGAGCAATTACAGAATAGAAAAACTGAGTTGCTTAATGAAAAAGAACAATTTGATTTAACGTTTAAAGAGTTAAATGGAAAGTTTGAATCTCTGAATAAGCAGTACAATGAAACTTCAACAGTTTTAAAGGAAAAAGAAGAATTACTTAATAAAGCTTATCAGTTTATTCAACAAACAAAATCAAGAAAAGAAACACTTGAAGAACTTCAAGAAGATTTTGCTGGTTTTAATCAAGGTGTTAAAGAAATATTGAAAGCAAGAGGCACAAGACTAGAAGGTATTAAAGGTGCAATTGCTGAACTAATTACAACAAACAAACAATACGAAATTGCAATTGAAATTGCACTAGGTGCAGCTACACAACAAATTGTTGTTGAAAATGACGAGCATGCTAGAAGAGCAATTCAATTTTTAAAGCAACAACGATTAGGCCGAGCTACATTTTTACCAATGAATATTGTTAAAGCTCGTTTTGTACCAGCTAATGTAATTGAAGGATTAAAAAGAAATCCTTCCTTTATTGGGGTTGCATCATCACTTGTTAGTTATTCAAGCGAGTATGAGCAAGTGATTCAAAACTTACTTGGAACTGTTTTAATCGCACAAGATTTAAAAGGTGCTAATGAGTTGGCTAAACTCGTTGGGCATCGCTATCGCTTTGTCACGCTTGAAGGTGATGTAGTTAATCCTGGTGGAGCGATGACTGGTGGAGCCGTTCGAACAACGAATTCTTCACTTATAGGAAGACAGCGAGAATTAGAAGAAATCACTGTAAAGCTAAAGGATATGCAAGAAAAGACGAACTTGCTTGAAAATGAGGTTCAAACGCTTAAAACGACAAATCTAGAAAGTTCTTCTAAAGCTCAAACGTTAAATGATGAAATTCAAAATGTTAAGCAATTAATTGTTTCAATTATGGAGCAACTAAAAAGTATCGAATTTGAAGAAAAGAATATAAACGATGCTTTAGCAATCTATGATTTAGAAATGGGAAGTTCAGCAAGTGATTTATTAAAGGTTAAAGACCGTCTAGAGGAATTATCATCATTAGAAGCTAATGTAAAAAATGAGATTATTTCAAAAGAACAGAAAATCAATGAATTAACTGAACGGAAACTAAATCAAAAGGAAATTAAAGATGAATTACAATCGAAGTTAACTAGTCTGAAAATTTCTCTAGCACAAGAAGAGCAAAAGTTAAGTTATAGTAACGAAAGAATTCGCCAGTTTGAAGAAAATTCGATAAAACAAAAGCAAATTCTTGAAGAAACGAAGGAAAAAATAATCTTCTTATCAAGTGAACTTATGACGAATGAAAATGGTAAGGAAGAGCTCGAGAAAATCATTTCGGATACTCGAATTGAATTTTCAAAAACGACAGAAATTATTTCGAAACGTCGAGAGCAACGAATTGCTTACCAAACAGAACTAGAAGATTATGTTCAATCATTACGTGAAAAGCAACGTCAATATAAGTCACTTTCTGATTTACTAAAACAACAAGAAGTAAATAGTAATCGACTGGATGTAGAGCTTGAAAATCGTCTTGAACAACTAAATGTAAAGTATATGACTACTTACGAAGCGGCAAAAATGAAATATACACTTGAAATGACAGTTGATGATGCAAGGAAACGAGTTAAACTATTAAAGCGTTCAATTGAGGAATTAGGAACTGTTAATATTGGTGCAATTGATGAGTATGAACGTGTATCTGAACGTCATGATTTTCTTCAAGAACAAAGAACTGATTTAAATGAAGCAAAAATCACACTTTACAATGTAATTAGTGAGATGGATGAAGAAATGACAAAACGTTTTGAAACAAGTTTTAGTGCAATTCGTGAAAAGTTCCAAGTCGTCTTTACTCAGTTGTTTGGTGGCGGAAGAGCTGATTTAGTTCTAACGGATGCGGAAAATTTATTGTTAACAGGTGTTGATATTGTTGCACAGCCTCCAGGTAAAAAACTTCAAAATTTAGGCCTATTATCAGGAGGCGAACGAGCGCTTACTGCAATTGCTCTACTTTTTGCAATTTTACAAGTACGTCCGGTACCTTTCTGTGTACTTGATGAGGTGGAAGCTGCACTAGATGAAGCCAATGTAGCTCGATTTGCAAAGTTCTTAAAATACTTTAGTGAACAAACTCAATTTATTGTTATTACACACCGTAAAGGTACGATGGAAGAATGTGATGTATTATACGGTGTTACAATGCAAGAATATGGAGTTTCTACGCTAGTATCAGTTCGTTTAGATGAAGGTGAAGCATTATTATCGAATGGTAATTAGAAAGGATTGAAATTATGAGCTTTTTTAAGAAATTAAAAGAAACAATCTCGAAGCAAACGGAGTCTGTGACTCAAAAATTTAAATCTGGATTAGAGAAATCTAGAAATAACCTGACAGAAGGGTTAAACGATTTATTTGCTAGATACCGTAAAGTAGATGAAGATTTTTTTGAAGAACTTGAAGAAATTCTAATTATGGCTGATGTTGGGGTAAACACAGTAATGGAATTAGTAGAGGACTTGAAATTTGAAGTTAAACGAAAAAATATTCAAGATCCAAAAGGTGTACAAGAGGTTATTTCTGAAAAATTAGTTGAATTGTATAAAGGTAATGATTTAGCTGATGATTCATTTGAGTTAAATTTAAATCCTGATGGTTTAACAGTTGTTTTATTTGTTGGAGTTAACGGAGTAGGAAAAACGACTTCAATTGGTAAAATTGCTCATAAACTAAAAACTGAAGGCAAAAAAGTACTACTTGCTGCTGGAGACACATTTAGAGCCGGAGCGATTGAACAATTAGAAGTTTGGGGAGATCGTGTCGGTGTTGAAACAATTAAACAAGGTGAAGGATCAGACCCTGCTGCAGTAATGTATGATGCAGTTCAAGCTGCAAAAGCTCGTAAAGTCGATGTTTTACTTTGTGACACAGCAGGCCGTCTACAAAATAAAGTAAACTTAATGAAAGAACTTGAAAAAGTACGTAACGTCATTGCTAGAGAAGTACTTGGTGCACCACACGAAGTATTACTAGTAATTGATGCAACGACTGGCCAAAATGGTCTTGTTCAAGCGAAAACATTCTCCGAAGCTACAAATGTTTCTGGTATCGTCTTAACGAAACTAGATGGAACGGCTAAAGGTGGTATTGTTTTAGCAATCCGAAACGAACTAAAAGTACCCGTTAAATTCGTTGGCCTTGGCGAACAAATGGACGACCTACAACCATTCCAAGCAGAACAATTTGTATATGGCCTATTTGGAGATTTAATAAATAAAGAAGCATAAGTAATTAAGAATTGAAGTGGATCTGTTTAAATTAAAAAGACATATCCACTTTTTTTAAAATATGTTAATAACAAGATTGGTAAGATCATGTTCAAATGAATGCAAGATGGCCAACATAAAGCAAGCACTCCACAGTGGAAATTAACTAACAAATAACGTAAGTTTCAAATTTGCTAAAGTTAAGAAGACAATTAGGATAAAAGTTCAAATTAATTTCGTTGTTTTGATTTTCATTAATCGTCAAGTAAAAAACTTGACAGATATTTGTGTATTAGGTAAACTAGCATATGTAAAGGCAATTCACTTAACAAAGGAGTGATAGTTTTGGCAGATCATACAATGTTAGATAAGACGATGAGAATCAATTATCTATATGATTTTTATCATTCTCTTTTAACTCCTAAACAACAAAGCTATATGTCATTATATTATTTGGATGACTATTCTTTAGGTGAGATTGCGGAAGAGTTTAACATTAGTAGACAGGCGGTTTATGATAATATAAAACGTACTGAAGCTATGTTAGAAGAATATGAAGAGAAATTATTACTTCTAAAAAAATTTCAACAACGAAATGAACTTTTAAATCATTTGAAAACTTATGCTAAAAAAGGTAAAGTTGTAGATGACGAGTTTCTTCGAGTGATCGATGCGTTAGAGAAATTAGAATAATAAGGAGGACGGTTTTATGGCATTTGAAGGATTAGCCGACCGACTTCAAAAGACATTACAAAAGGTTCGAGGCAAAGGTAAAGTATCTGAATCTGATGTCAAGGAAATGATGAGAGAAGTTCGTCTTGCTTTACTAGAGGCGGATGTTAACTTTAAAGTTGTTAAAGATTTTGTGAAACGTGTTTCTGAACGAGCTGTAGGACAAGAAGTATTACAAAGCTTAACGCCTGGTCAACATGTTGTAAAGGTAGTTCAAGAAGAACTAACGGCATTAATGGGTGGAGAACAAAGCAAAATTGCTGTTTCAAATCGCCCGCCGACTGTTATTATGATGGTTGGTTTACAAGGTGCTGGTAAAACAACAACGACTGGTAAATTAGCGAATTTACTTCGAAAAAAGTACAATCGTAAGCCACTTTTAGTTGCAGCAGATATTTACCGTCCTGCCGCGATTAAACAGCTTCAAACATTAGGTAAACAACTAGATTTGCCTGTATTTACATTAGGAGATCAAGTAAGTCCGGTTGAAATTGCGAAACAAGCGATTCAACACGCTAAGGATGAACATCATGACTATGTCCTAATTGATACTGCAGGTCGTTTACATATTGACGAAGGTTTAATGGAAGAACTTGCACAAATTAAAGAACTTTCAAAACCTGAAGAAATCTTCCTAGTTGTTGATGCAATGACAGGACAAGATGCAGTCAATGTGGCACAAAGCTTTAATGATCAATTAGGTTTAACTGGAGTCGTTTTAACGAAGCTTGATGGCGATACTCGTGGTGGTGCCGCATTATCAATTCGTGCAGTTACAAATACTCCAATTAAATTTGTTGGACTTGGTGAAAAACTAGATGCAATTGAGCCGTTCCATCCAGAACGAATGGCATCACGTATTCTAGGAATGGGTGATGTGCTTACTTTAATTGAAAAGGCACAAGAAAACGTAGACCAAGAAAAAGCAAAAGAAATGGAACAAAAATTAAGAAATGCATCTTTTACTTTAGATGATTTCTTAGACCAACTTTCTCAAGTTAAAAAAATGGGACCACTTGGTGATATTTTAAAAATGATGCCAGGTGCAAACAAAATTAAAGGATTGAATGATCTGCAAATTGACGATAAACAAATCGCTCATGTAGAGGCAATTATTCAATCGATGACAAAGCAGGAAAAGCTTACACCAGATATTATTAACTCAAGTCGCAGAAAGCGAATAGCTAGAGGTTCTGGTCGCCCTGTACAAGAAATAAACCGTTTATTAAAACAGTTTGAAGAAATGAAAAAAATGATGAAAATGATGGGCGGTATGCAAAAAGGGAAGAAGAAAGGTTTTAAATTTCCGGGCTTATTCTAACCTATTTGTATAATTTTCCAGCATTTAAACATCATTTAATAAAAAATTATGCTGTTAAGAAATTTTACTTTACAAACAGTATTGGTTTTTGATAATATATAAATCGTTGTAAATATTTTCGGAGGTGCTTTAAAAATGGCAGTTAAAATTCGTTTAAAACGTATGGGAGCTAAAAAATCTCCTTTTTACCGTGTAGTAGTAGCAGACGCTCGTTCTCCTCGTGATGGACGTTTCATCGAGGAAATTGGAACTTACAATCCAGTTGCTCAACCAGCTGAAATCAAAATTAACGAAGAAGCAGCATTAAAATGGTTAGGAACAGGTGCTAAACCATCTGATACAGTTCGTAACTTATTCTCTAAAGCTGGTATCTTAGAGAAATTCCACAACGCTCGCAACGGCAAGTAATTATGGAAAAAAAGATGAATACACTCATCAATGCAATTGTTTCAAGTCTTGTAGATCATCCAGAGGATATTTCACTTCAAGTTAAAGAAGATGAGAACAATCTATTCTTTCATTTACAGGTAAACCCTGAAGATGCTGGTAGAGTGATTGGCAAACATGGTAAAATTGCTAAAGCGATTCGTACGGTTGTATATGCAGCAAGTAATGAACACGCAAAACGTATTCACTTAGATATTCAGTAAAGTAAAACGGTCCTTGGCTATAGCTAAGGGCCGTTTTCAACATTACAGAGTTTACGAGCACTAGCTCTCCAATAACATGTTGTCGTTTGAGCTTTGAGGTAGCTTTTAATGCTTTTATGACTTTTAGATATGCTATACTTGGCATTAGACATCTTGTATTAACCGTCTAAGGTCTCAGATAGACATATATACCATCTAAATGGTCAAACTAATCATAAACATAGAAATTTTAATATAGAGGTAAAAAAATGAAAAAATATTTAAATGTCGGAAAAATTGTAAATACACATGGAGTTCGAGGAGAGGTTCGTGTTATTTCAAGAACTGATTTTCCAGAAAAACGTTACGTAAAAGGTAATACACTATATTTCTTTAAGGAAAACGAATCGACACCAATTGAATTAGTCGTAACAAGTCACCGTGTACATAAAAATTTTGATTTACTTACATTTGAAGGGTATGAGTCTTTAAACTCTGTAGAACCACTTAAGAATGGGATTTTAAAGATTACTGAAGATCAATTACACGAGCTAGATAAAAATGAGTACTATTACCATGAAATTATTGGTTGTGCTGTTGAGACAATTGATGGAGAAGAAATCGGAAAAATAAAAGAAATATTATCTCCAGGCGCAAATGATGTATGGGTTATTCAAAGAAAAGGTCAAAAAGATGCTCTTATTCCTTATATCGAGCAAATTGTGAAAGAAATAGATGTAGCGAATAAAAAGGTTAAAATCGAATTAATGGAAGGTCTATTATGATGAAATTAGACTTTTTAACCCTTTTTCCAGAAATGTTTGAAGGAGTTTTAAATTCTTCTATTTTAAAAAAAGCACAAGAAAAAGAGGCGGTTAAATTTCGCTGTGTAAATTTTAGAGATTACTCTACGAATAAACATTCAAATGTTGATGATTATCCATATGGTGGCGGCGCTGGTATGGTACTAGCCCCACAGCCGATTTTTGATGCTGTTGATGAATTAGTATCAAAAAGTGAGAATAAGCCGAGAGTAGTCCTTCTATGCCCTCAAGGAGAGCGATTTAATCAACGTAAAGCTGAAGAGCTTGCAAAAGAAGAGCATTTAATTTTTATTTGTGGACATTATGAAGGCTATGATGAACGAATTCGTGAACATGTAGTGACGGATGAAATCTCAATTGGGGATTATGTATTAACAGGTGGAGAACTTGGTGCTATGGTTATTGCTGATAGCGTTGTTCGTTTATTACCTGGGGTACTTGGTAATACTACTTCAAAAATTGAAGATTCATTTAGTACAGGCTTATTAGAGCATCCTCATTACACGAGACCTGCAGAATTTAGAGGTCATAAAGTACCAGATGTTTTATTATCAGGAAATCATGCGAAAATCGAAGAATGGCGAACAAAGCAATCTTTTAAACGAACGATCACGCGACGTCCAGACTTACTCGAAAACTACTCTCTTTCTAAAATAGAGTCAAAATGGATGGAGCAAGTAAAAGAAGAATTAAACAAAGAAAACTAGTTGCGTGCACTAATAGAATATGTTAATATAACTTGTGGCTTGAGTAAATACTTAAGCCTTTATTCTCGGTGTTCCGCTGCGAGTCACTAAATCTTGTAAGAGCATCGGTTGGAAAAGGAGAGCATACATTATGCAAAATTTAATCAACGAAATTACAAAAGAACAACTAAGAACTGACTTACCAGCATTCCGTCCTGGTGATACTGTACGAGTTCACGTTAAAGTTGTTGAGGGTACTCGTGAGCGTATCCAATTATTCGAAGGTGTAGTTATTAAACGTCGTGGTGGCGGAATTAGCGAAACTTTCACAGTTCGTAAAATTTCTTACGGAGTTGGTGTTGAACGTACGTTCCCAATTCACACTCCAAAAATTGCTAAATTAGATGTTGTTCGTCGCGGTAAAGTACGTCGTGCTAAACTTTACTACCTACGTGCACTTACTGGTAAAAAAGCAAGAATTAAAGAACTTCGATAGTCTTTTGAAAGGAGCTTGTATTAAACAAGCTCCTTTTTTTCCAATATTTGTAGATTATGGATATAATAAAAAGTAAAATAGAATACATAAATTAAGTTATTAACTTAACTGGTTAAAACTGCAAAACGTATGGTTATAAAATGGAGGGATTAGGTTGAAAGAAAGCAATAGTGGTGGAATTTGGGAATTAGTTAAAACAATTTTTATTGCGCTTGTACTTGCACTTGGTATTCGAACATTCCTTTTTACACCGGTTTTAGTTGACGGTATCTCAATGATGCCAACACTACAGGATCAAAGTAGAATGATTGTAAATAAGATCGTATACAAACTACATGAACCTAGACGTTTTGATATTGTAGTCTTCCATGCTACAAAGGAAAAAGATTATATTAAACGAGTGATTGGCTTACCTGGTGACACAGTAGAATATAAAAATGATGTCCTATATGTTAACGGTAAACCGTATAAAGAACCATATTTGAACGAATATAAAAAAGAAACGACAGATGGTCCTCTAACTGAAGACTTTAAGTTAGAAGAGATTACTGGTAGAAAAACTGTACCTAAAGGACAAGTATTCGTTTTAGGGGATAATCGTCGATTAAGTAAAGATAGTCGTATTATCGGAACAGTTAGTCAAAAAGAAATTTTAGGCCGAGCAAGTTTTGTTTTTTGGCCGTTATCTGAGGTTGAAATGGCGAAATAAAAGCCAAATTAATCTTGATTATTCAATGTATAAGAAGGTGGCAACATGACGATTCAATGGTTTCCTGGCCATATGGCAAAAGCTAGAAGACAAGTTACAGAAAAACTTTCACTAATTGATGTAGTAATTGAATTAGCAGATGCAAGGGTACCTGCTGCTTCTAGAAATCCAATGATCGATGAAATAATTTCAAATAAACCGAGATTACTTTTATTAAATAAAGCAGATTTAGCAGATCCAAGAATTACTCAGCAATGGTTAGCACATTACGAAAAACAAGGCGTAATGGCAATTGCTATTGATGCAGCATCTGGACAAGGGTTAAAAGCGATTATTTCTTCCTGTGAAATACTTGTAAAAGAGAAATTTGATAAAATGAGATCAAAAGGGATTAAACCACGCGCAATTCGAGCATTAATAGTTGGGATCCCGAATGTAGGAAAATCGACTTTAATCAATAAGCTCGCACGAAAAAATATTGCTAAAACTGGTGACCGTCCAGGCGTAACGCAAGCACAGCAGTGGATAAAAGTAGGGAAAGAAATTGAACTGCTTGATACACCGGGTATATTGTGGCCTAAATTTGAAGATCAACTTGTAGGTCTTCGTTTAGCAACTACAGGGGCAATAAAAGATAGTATCATTAACCTACAAGAAGTAATGATTTATGCGATTAAATATTTAAGAGAGTTTTATCCAAATGTATTAAAAGATAGATATGACATGAATGAGGAAGTTTTATTTTCTGAAGAAGTCGTTGATATTTTTGATCATATTGGAAAGAAACGTGGATTACTTATGTCAGGCGGAATGATAGATTATGATAAAACATCTGATTTATTTTTACGTGAGCTAAGAGCAGGGAAATTAGGAAGATTAACTTTCGAAAATCCATCAATGCTTGAAGTAACTGATGAAATATTAGAAGAAAGTGCGCAAGAATAAGCGTACTTTCTTCTTTTTTAATGAAATTTTATGGTCCAAACAAAGATAAAAGGAGTTCTATATTATGTCTCTGAAAATAGATGAAATAAAAAATATACTAAGTGAAATAACTGACCCTACGAACGAACTCTTAAAAGAATTTGAAAGTGATCAAAGAATTGGTGTGCAAAAACTAGTTGCTAAATGGTATAGAGAACAAGAAAAAAGAGATTTAGCTAGGGAGAAATTCCTTAAAATGATGGAATATGAACAGAATCTTTATAGCCAAAATATAAAGTTAATTGCAGGAGTAGATGAAGTTGGTAGAGGTCCATTAGCTGGTCCTGTTGTAGCAGCGGCAGTAATTTTAGCGGAAAATACTGAGCTAATTGGGTTAGATGATTCCAAAAAATTATCTAAAGAAAAACGACAGTATTTCGTAAAGCGGATCAAGGAAGAAGCAATTTCTTATGGAGTTGGTATGGCAAGTTCAACAGAAATTGATGAAATCAATATTTATGAAGCGACTAAATTAGCGATGAGACGTGCGATCGAACAACTTACTCATTCGCCTGAACATTTATTAATTGATGCAATGAAACTACCACTGGATATTTCTCAAACATCAATCATTAAGGGCGATGCAACGAGCATTAGTATAGCAGCTGCTTCTGTACTCGCAAAAGAAACAAGAGATTCTTTAATGTGCGAACTTAGTGTAAAACACCCAAACTATGGATTTGAAAAGCATATGGGATATGGAACAAAGGAACATTTAAAAGCGATCGATGAGCATGGAATAATTAATGAACATAGAAGATCCTTTGCACCAATCAAAGAAAAAGTTTGATTGTAAAAATAATTGGAAGTTAGACTACATCAATTTACTGAAGTAGTCTAAAATAGATTAGATTAACGACATTTAATATTACATAACATTTTAATTTTGTACAAAGTAGATAAATAAATCGAAATGATAAAAACCTAAAATTAAAATGCTCCTAACTGTCGTTAATTTATTTTTTATTGGACAAGGATAAATTATTGGAAAAATAATATTGTAATATGATAAACTACATTGACTATTGTATCTGAAAGGGTTTTCTATATAAAAACATAGAATATTTAATTCTTTTCTACTAAAGTATTTACAGTATATTCTGTAAGAGATACAATAGGGATGTGTTTTAATTTGTCTTGTTCTAAAAGGGGAGGATGGATCATGAATATCCATGAGTATCAAGGGAAAGAAATCCTACGAGGCTATGGCGTAAAAGTACCAAATGGTAAAGTTGCTTTCACAGTTGAAGAAGCAGTAGAAGCAGCTAAAGAATTAGGTACAGCTGTATGCGTAGTAAAAGCTCAAATTCACGCTGGTGGCCGCGGTAAAGCGGGTGGCGTAAAAGTAGCGAAAAATTTAGATGAAGTAAATACATATGCTAGTGAAATTCTAGGTAAAGTATTAGTTACTCATCAAACTGGACCAGAAGGTAAGGAAGTTAAGCGCTTACTTATCGAAGAAGGCTGCGATATTAAAAAAGAGTATTATGTTGGTTTAGTTTTAGACCGCGCTACTTCACAAGTTGTATTAATGGCTTCTGAAGAAGGTGGAACTGAAATTGAAGAAGTAGCTGAAAAAACACCTGAAAAAATCTTTAAAGAGTATATTGATCCAGCAGTAGGTCTACAAGGCTTCCAAGCACGTCGTATTGCGTTCAATATCAACATTCCAAGCAACTTAGTAAACAAAGCTGTTAAGTTCATGATGGGCTTATATACTGCGTTTATCGAAAAAGATTGCTCAATCGCTGAAATTAATCCATTAGTAGTTACAGGTGATGGAGAAGTAATGGCATTAGATGCAAAGTTAAACTTTGACTCAAATGCTTTATATCGTCATGCAGACATTTTAGCTTACCGTGACTTAGAAGAAGAAGATCCAAAAGAAATCGAAGCTTCTAAGTATGACTTAAACTATATTTCTTTATACGGAAATATCGGATGTATGGTTAATGGTGCTGGTCTAGCAATGGCTACAATGGATATCATTAAACACTACGGTGGAGATCCGGCTAACTTCCTTGATGTGGGGGGCGGTGCTACAGCTGAGAAAGTTACTGAAGCGTTTAAAATCATCCTTTCTGACCAAAATGTTAAAGGTATTTTCGTTAATATCTTCGGCGGCATCATGAAGTGTGATGTTATTGCTGAAGGTGTAATCGAAGCAACTAAACAAGTTGGTTTACACTTACCATTAGTAGTTCGTTTAGAAGGAACGAATGTTGAATTAGGTAAGAAGATTCTTAATGAGTCTGGCTTAAACATTGTTGCAGCAGATTCAATGGCTGATGGCGCTGAAAAAATCGTTGCACTTGTAGGCTAAGAGAGGGAGGATAAAAATGAGCGTATTCATTAATAAAGATACTAAAGTCATTGTACAAGGTATTACTGGTTCACAAGGCTTATTCCATACAACTCAAATGTTAGAGTATGGTACTAAAATCGTTGGTGGTGTAACTCCTGGTAAAGGTGGAACTGACATTGCTGGCGTACCTGTATTCAATACAGTTAAAGATGCAGTTGAAGTTACTGGTGCTAATGCATCTGTAATCTACGTGCCACCAGCATTTGCTGCTGATGCAATCATGGAAGCAGTTGATGCAGAATTAGATATCGCGATTTGTATTACAGAAGGTATTCCAGTACTTGATATGGTAAAAGTT
Organism: Bacillus sp. UNCCL81; assembly: GCF_900112535.1. Classification (NCBI taxonomy): domain Bacteria; kingdom Bacillati; phylum Bacillota; class Bacilli; order Caryophanales; family Bacillaceae; genus Bacillus; species Bacillus sp. UNCCL81. The sequence goes on from NZ_FOMF01000003.1 coordinate 481,638, forward strand.
AAAAAGTACATGGAAGGCAAAAAGACTAGATTAGTTGGTCCTAACTGTCCTGGTGTTATCACTCCAGATGAGTGTAAAATTGGTATCATGCCTGGTTACATTCACAAAAAAGGTCATGTAGGAATCGTATCACGTTCTGGTACATTAACTTATGAGGCTGTACATCAATTAACTCAAGCTGGTATTGGTCAATCTACAGCTGTAGGTATTGGTGGAGACCCTGTAAATGGAACAAACTTCATCGATGTATTAAAAGCATTCAATGAAGATCCAGAAACTTATGCAGTTATTATGATTGGTGAAATCGGTGGAACTGCAGAAGAAGAAGCTGCTGAGTGGGTACAAGCTAATATGGCGAAACCAGTAGTAGGATTCATTGGCGGTCAAACAGCTCCAGAAGGTAAACGTATGGGACATGCTGGTGCAATCATCGCAGGCGGTAAAGGTACTGCTAAAGAGAAAATGGCTACAATGGAAAGCTGTGGCATTAAAGTTGCACTTACTCCTGCAGTAATGGGCGAAACTTTAATTGGTGCATTAAAAGAGCGTGGCTTATATGAACAATGTAAGACACATGAAGCTTTAGTATAAGAATAATTATAAGTAGCCTCCGATAGGAGGCTACTTTCTTATAAGAAAGGAGAATACATGGAAAAGAAAATTCGACTTATTCATTTGCATCATTTTTTATTTGAAAACTATCAAGCAATCAAGAAGATTCTTCTCTATGATCATCATTTAGAAAACCTCTATCAATATTCACCTTCCACATTTAAAACTACATTTCAAATGACTTCTAAGGCCGCTGATAAATTATATAATCAACTTCATTCAACTTCCATTTTTGATATTTTAAAAGAAAGCTATAAAAAAAATATTAAAATTATTACAATTTATGATGATTTATATCCGGATTTGTTAAGAGAAATATGTGACCCTCCGTTTGTTTTATATTTAAAAGGTAATGAAAATATCCTAAATAAACAATTTATGTTGAGTATAATTGGGGCAAGAAAACCAACCTCATTTGCGAAAATTATTTGTGATTCATTAATAATAGGTCTGATAAGAGAAAATTGTGTTATTGTTAGTGGAATGGCATCTGGATGTGATTCAATTGCACATAATTCAGCTATTTTCCACAACGGAACAACGATTGCAGTTGTTGGATGTGGGTTAGACTATATATATCCGAAGGAAAACTGTAACTTATTTAATGAGCTATCTATAAATCATTTAGTTATTAGCGAATATCCATATTATATTAGACCAGAAAAAAGATATTTTCCTAGAAGAAATAGAATTATTGCTGGTTTATCAAAAGGTTTAATCGTTTTAGAGGCTAAGGAGAAGAGCGGGACAATGATTACTGCAAATTTTGCAATTCAATATAATAGAGAGGTATTTGCAGTGCCAGGTCCGATTATAATGGAAGAATATAAAGGGAATCATCGATTAATTCAGGATGGAGCGAAATTAATTACATGTACAAATGATATTTTAGAGGAATTTTAGGAATATACTAAAAAATAAAAAAATATGTTTATATTACAAAATATTGACAATACTAATGCGACTTGTGTTATTTTATATCTAAATAAAATTTGACTAATGTATAGAATAAACTATACAATTTGAAATTGTATGAAGGAAAATCAAAAATATAAATTGAACTCTTCTTATTATGAATCTATTTGAGAATACATAAGAATAAAAGAAAGAAATAAGGAATACAGAGAGTAAAGAATAGGAAACTCTCGGGAGGCTTAAAAGATGGCAGAAAATTTAGTTATAGTGGAGTCCCCTTCAAAGGCTAAAACAATAGAAAAGTACTTAGGTAAAAAATTCAAAGTAATCGCATCAATGGGACATGTTCGAGATCTACCTAAAAGCCAGATGGGGATTGAAATAGAAAACGATTACAACCCAAAATACATAACAATCCGTGGAAAAGGTCCAGTTTTAAAGGATTTAAGATCTGCTGCGAAAAAAGCAAAAAAAATCTATCTAGCAGCCGATCCAGATCGTGAAGGTGAAGCAATAGCGTGGCATATTGCGAATACACTCAATATCGATACATCATCGGATTGCCGTGTAGTGTTTAATGAAATTACAAAAGACGCTATTAAAGAGTCATTTAAAAAGCCTAGACCAATTAATATGAATTTAGTAGACGCCCAGCAAGCAAGACGTGTACTAGATCGTTTAGTAGGGTATAACATTAGCCCATTATTATGGAAGAAAGTGAAAAAGGGCTTAAGTGCTGGTCGAGTTCAATCTGTCGCTCTTAGACTAATTATCGAACGAGAAAAAGAGATTCAAATCTTCCAACCTGAAGAATATTGGACAATTAAAAGTAAAGCTTTAACAAAGAAAGAAACATTTGATACTTCTTTTTACGGAGTTAATGGTAAAAAGTTGGAATTAAATTCTGAGACTGACGTGAAAAATATTTTATCACAAATCAAAGGTGAACACTTTGAAGTTCAAAGTGTTACTAGAAAAGAACGTAAACGTAATCCAGCAACTGCTTTTACTACATCCTTACTACAGCAGGAAGCAGCTAGAAAATTAAATATGCGTGCAAAGAAAACGATGATGATTGCACAGCAATTATATGAAGGAATTTCGCTTGGTAGTGGAGGACAGGTTGGATTAATCACATATATGAGAACTGATTCAACTAGAATATCCGATGTTGCGGCTGAGGAAGCAACATCTTATATAATTGACACTTATGGTGCAGATTTTGTTGCTACAAATAAAAAAAGTGAAAAAAAATCAGATAAAGTACAAGATGCACACGAAGCAATTAGACCAACGTCTACATTACGTTCGCCTGATACAATCAAAGCACATGTTAGCCGTGATCAATATCGACTTTATAAATTAATATGGGAACGATTTGTTGCTAGTCAGATGGCATCTGCAGTACTAGATACGGTTAAAGTTGACTTAATTAATAATGATGTAATATTTAGAGCAAATGGGTCAGTCGTTAAATTCCCTGGTTTTATGAAGGTGTATATAGAAAGTAATGATGATGGCACAGAAGAGAAAGATCGTATCCTTCCACCATTAGCTGAAGGTGAAAAAGTTAAATTAGAAGATATATTACCTGAACAACATTTTACTCAACCACCTCCGCGATACACGGAAGCTAGATTAGTAAAAACGCTTGAAGAGTTAGGAATAGGTCGACCATCAACATATGTACCAACTTTAGAAACGATTCAAAAACGTGGATATGTTTCATTAGATAATAAACGTTTTGTACCTACTGAACTAGGTCACATAGTATTTGATTTAGTCGTTGAGTTTTTCCCAGAAGTAATTAATATTGAGTTTACGGTTCAAATGGAAGGTGACCTTGATAAAATTGAAGACGGCAATGTGAATTGGATTCAAATCATCGATCAATTTTATAGAGGTTTTGAGAAACACTTAGAAATAGCTGAGAAAGAAATGCAAAAAGTTGAAATTAGAGATGAACCTGCTGGTGAAGACTGTGAAGTATGTGGAAGCCCGATGGTATTTAAAATGGGCAGATACGGTAAGTTCATGGCATGCTCAAACTTTCCAGATTGTAGAAATACAAAAGCAATTGTAAAAGATATTGGTGTCAAATGTCCTACATGTAAAGATGGGAATATAATTGAGCGTAAATCGAAAAAGAATCGAATATTCTATGGATGTACGAATTATCCAGAATGTGAATTCTTATCATGGGATAAGCCAATTGCAAGACCATGTCCGAAATGTGAAAACTTATTAGTTGAAAAGAAAATGAAAAAAGGTATTCAAGTTCAATGTGTATCATGTGACTACAAAGAGGACCAACAAGTGTGAGTAATTAATTTACTTACTTACCTTAAGACTTTTTAGCAAATCAGTCTGAAATTCATATTTCCTAAAGAATTTGTCTAAATAAAAGTGTGAGCAATTTATTTGCTCACTTTTACTTTTCATATCAACTTTTAATTAAGAAATCATTAAGTAAAAAATTATAAAATATGATTACGTAATTTTGATTGAATCAGCGTAGAAGGAGTTAACAATGAAAGAACAATTTATTAATGTAATTGGAGCAGGATTAGCAGGAAGCGAGGCTGCTTATCAAATCGCAAAAAGAGGAATTAAAGTACATTTATACGAGATGAGACCTGTTAAACAAACTCCTGCTCATCATACTGATAAGTTTGCTGAGTTAGTTTGTAGTAATTCACTAAGAGCGAATACACTAACGAACGCTGTAGGGGTATTAAAAGAGGAAATGAGACGATTAGATTCAGTTATTATTCGATCTGCTGATGAGTGTGCTGTACCAGCAGGTGGTGCGTTAGCTGTAGACCGACATGAGTTTGCTAGCCGTGTAACTGAATATGTAAAAAATCATCCAAATGTAACTGTGCATAACGAAGAAATGACTAAAATTCCTGAAGGACCAACAGTTATCGCAACAGGACCTTTAACATCACCTGAATTATCACAGCAATTAAAAGAATTAACGGGTGAAGATTATTTCTATTTTTATGATGCAGCGGCTCCAATAGTTGAAAAAGAAAGTATTGATTTAAATAAAGTATATTTAAAATCAAGATATGATAAAGGTGAAGCAGCTTACTTAAATTGCCCAATGACAGAAGAGGAATTTGATCGTTTTTATGAAGCATTAACTACTGCAGAAACAGTTCCTTTAAAAGAATTTGAAAAAGAGATTTTCTTTGAAGGTTGTATGCCAGTTGAAGTAATGGCTAAACGTGGAAAGCAAACATTATTATTTGGACCAATGAAACCAGTAGGCTTAGAGGATCCAAAGACTGGTAAAACGCCGTATGCAGTTGTTCAACTACGCCAGGATGACAGTGCTGGAACTTTATATAATATAGTAGGATTCCAAACGCATTTAAAATGGGGGCCTCAAAAAGAAGTTTTACAATTAATACCTGGCCTTGAGAATGCTGAGATCGTACGATATGGTGTAATGCATCGAAATACGTTTATAAATTCACCGAATCTATTAGAAGCAACATATCGTTTTAAAGGACGTGAAGATTTATTCTTTGCAGGTCAAATGACTGGAGTGGAAGGTTATGTAGAATCTGCAGCATCTGGTTTAGTAGCGGGAATAAATGCAGCTAGATACGTAATGGAAAAAGAGTTAGTCGTATTCCCAGCAGAAACTGCAATTGGAAGTATGGCTAATTATATAACGACAACAAGTGCAAAACACTTCCAACCAATGAATGCTAATTTCGGTCTATTCCCTAGGCTTGATGTCAAAATTAAAAGAAAACAAGAACGATATGAAGCTTATGCAAACCGTGCATTAGAATCAATTATGAATTTTGTAGAATGTTAAGAAAATAAATTGCAAATAGCTACTTAATATGTTAGTATGTAGTGGCTTGTGAGGAGAAATTACCTTGAATATTAAAATATTGTGTCAATTATTCATTCAGTATTTACAATTAGAGAAAAACTCTTCACAATACACATTAAATAGTTATAAAAAAATTGTTGAACAATTTCTAGTTTTTATGGAGCAACAATCCATTATTTCATTTTCTTCAGTTACTTATTCTGATGTTCGTCTCTATTTAACAACTTTGCATGACAAACAGCTATCAAGACGTACAGTCTCAAAGCATATTTCTTGTTTAAGAAGTTTCTATCGTTTTCTTATGAGAGAAAATGAAGCAAAAGAGAATCCTTTTGTATTAGCGTCACTTCCTAAAAAAGAAACTATGATACCAAGATTTTTGTACAAGGAAGAACTTGAAAAACTATTTAAGATTAGCGATCTAGATACGGAACTTGGACAAAGAAATCAAGCTCTTTTAGAATTGCTATATGCTACCGGAATCCGAGTAAGCGAATGCTGTAATTTGAAATTAAAAGACATAGATTTTCAAATTGGGACTATTTTAGTAACGGGCAAAGGGAATAAACAGCGGTATATTCCCTTTGGCAGTTATGCAGAAAAAGCTCTTCATACATATATAGAAGATGGCCGAAATAGACTGATAGTAGCTAACAAGCAAATGAATGACGATCTTTTTTTGAATCACCGTGGTACAAAACTAACGGCAAGAGGTGTCCGTGGTATATTAGAAAAAATGATCAAAGATACTTCGTTGACTAATAAAATCTATCCACATATGTTAAGGCATACCTTTGCTACGCATATGCTTGATAACGGTGCTGACATTCGTAGTGTTCAAGAATTACTTGGGCATGAGAATTTATCATCTACTCAAATCTATACACATGTAACGAAGGAAAGATTACAAAAGGTATACAATTTACATCATCCTAGAGCATAAATTCGCTCAATTTTAGAAATTAATCGACATTTCTAAGGAGGATTCACATGTCCAATTTTCATGCTACAACGATTTTCGCAATCAGACACGATGGTAAAAGTGCCATGGCTGGTGATGGCCAAGTAACTTTTGGAAATGCAGTAGTAATGAAGCATACTGCAAGAAAAGTTAGAAAGCTTTTTAATGGAAAAGTTTTAGCTGGTTTTGCAGGATCTGTTGCAGATGCATTTACTTTATTCGAACTTTTTGAGGGCAAGTTAGTTGAATATAATGGTAATATTCAACGAGCTGCTGTTGAATTAGCAAAAAAATGGAGAACAGATCGAGTATTACATAAACTTGAAGCATTGCTAATCGTAATGGATCATAATTCATTATTATTAATTTCTGGTACTGGTGAAGTAATTGAGCCTGACGATGGAATTCTTGCAATCGGTTCTGGAGGGAATTACGCCCTTGCAGCAGGCCGTGCGCTAAAGGAAAACGCAGGGGAAAATCTCTCAGCAAAACAAATTGCCTATGCTAGTTTAAAAACTGCAAGTGATATTTGTGTGTATACGAACGGAAATATAATTTTAGAAGAATTAGAATAGGAGAGTGTATTATGAGTACTTCTTTCACGCCTCGTCAAATTGTTGAAAAACTTGATCAATATATTGTTGGACAGCAACAAGCGAAAAAAGCAGTAGCAATTGCACTCAGAAATCGATATCGTAGAAGTTTACTTGAAGAGTCATTCCGTGATGAAATTTCACCAAAAAATATTTTAATGATTGGTCCAACAGGTGTTGGTAAAACTGAAATTGCTAGAAGGATGGCAAAACTAGTTGGTGCACCATTCATTAAAGTTGAAGCTACTAAATTTACAGAAGTTGGTTACGTTGGTAGAGATGTAGAATCAATGGTTCGTGATCTAGTCCAAACTTCTATTCGAATTGTAAAAGAAGAGCGTATGAATAAGGTGAAAGATCAAGCTGAAAAAAATGCGAATCAAAGATTAGTTAAACTTTTAGCACCAAGTATGAAAAAACAAGCTTCATTCAAAAACCCACTTGAGATGCTTTTTAATCAAGATTCACAAAACTCGAATGCTGAGCAAGAAGAGAATGATACAGAATTAACATCTAAAAGAAGAAATATAGAATTTCAACTATTATCTGGAAAACTAGAAGATGAACTTGTATCTATTGAAGTAGAGCAACAACAAGCTCCGATGCTAGATTTTATGCAAGGAACTGGAATGGAACAAATGGGAATGAACTTCCAAGAGTCATTAGGTAGTCTATTTCCAAAGAAAACTAAAAAAAGAAAGCTTCCTGTTAAAGAAGCTCGTAAGATTTTAACGAATGAAGAAGCTCAGAAATTAATCGATATGGATGAAGTAACACAAGAAGCAGTTTATAGAGCTGAACAACTAGGGATTATTTTCATTGATGAAATTGATAAGATTGCAAGTAAGCAAAACTCTACTCAAGATGTTTCGAGAGAGGGCGTACAAAGAGATATCTTACCAATCGTTGAAGGAAGTACGGTTGTGACAAAATATGGACCGGTTAAAACGGATCATGTTCTATTTATTGCAGCAGGTGCATTCCATATTTCCAAACCATCAGATTTAATACCTGAATTACAAGGTCGCTTCCCAATTCGTGTAGAATTAGGGAAATTATCTGTTGAAGATTTTGTTGGTATTTTAGTTGAGCCTGATTTTTCAATTATTAAACAATATAAAGCTTTATTGTCTACAGAAGGTATACAAATCGAATTTTCTGACGATGCTATACGTAGAATAGCAGAAATAGCATTTGAAGTTAATCAGACAACAGACAATATAGGCGCAAGAAGATTGCATACTATTATGGAAAAGCTTCTTGAAGACCTATCGTTTGAAGCTTCTGAAATTCAAATGGGAACAATTATGATTACACCTCAATATGTAAATGAAAAGCTCGCAAATATTGCAAAAGATAAAGATATCAGTCAATTCATTTTATAATTTAGTTAAAGAACATGTTGAATTCAGCCATGAGTTTGCTAAGAAGTTCAAAGGAAACGTACAATTAAATAGGAGGCATTTAGAAAGATGCAATTATTAGAAAAAACAAGAAAGATTAATAAGTTATTACAACAATCTGCAGGTAAGCCAGTAAACTTTAAAGAAATGGCAGATACATTAGAAGAGGTTATTGAATCAAATGTATTTATTTTAAGTCGTAAAGGGAAATTATTAGGTTACGGTCTTCACCAAAAAATCGAAAATGAGCGTATGCAAAAAATGTTCAGCGATCGCCAATTCCCTGAAGAATATACACAAAACCTATTTAATATTAATGAAACATCATCAAATATCGATATCAACAGTGAGCACACTGCATTCCCAGTTGAAAATAAAGATTTATTTTCTGGCGGTTTAACTACTATTGTACCAATTATCGGTGGTGGTGAGCGTTTAGGTACTCTTGTTCTTGCTCGAATTAATCATGATTTTGAAAATGATGATTTAATCTTAGCAGAATATGGCGCTACAGTAGTAGGTATGGAAATTCTACGTGAAAAAGCAGAAGAAATTGAAGAAGAAGCTAGAAGTAAAGCAGTTGTACAAATGGCTATTTCATCTCTTTCTTATAGCGAATTAGAAGCAATCGAACATATTTTTGAAGAATTAAATGGCTACGAAGGTTTATTAGTAGCAAGTAAAATTGCTGACCGAGTAGGTATTACAAGATCTGTAATCGTAAATGCACTACGTAAATTAGAAAGTGCTGGTGTTATCGAGTCAAGATCACTAGGAATGAAAGGTACTTATATTAAAGTACTAAATGACAAATTCTTATTAGAGTTAGAGAAATTAAAATCTAACTAATTAATAATGTCACTTCTTAAAAGATAATATTAAGTTTAAACCTTTTCTCAATTAATAATTGGGAAAAGGTTTTTTTGCTTTATTATTGTTAGAATATTGCATATTTTATATTGGAATAAAAAGATTAAATAAATAGAGACTATTTCCTTTTTTGTATAAATGAACTATGTAGACGAATTGGAAATTATGGTATGATTAAAAAATATTTACTTGATTATAGTGATAAAATATAAAAAGTATTTTTGAGAGGGAATTAGATAATAAAATTGTAAGGGGATTTTTTCCTTTTATACTGTTGGCTGCTTTCAAATATATTGTTGTTTTTTAGTAGATGTCAGTTATTTCCACTTCAGATACATACTCTCCTTAATACGAAGATAAAGAAGTACAATATCAAACAAGTATGAAAAGTTTCTAGAACTAGCCTACTTTCATTAGTATTAACCCTATTTTAAACTACCTCGTTAGCTTTAATAATTTTTGGTTATAAACAGTTAATTACTAAACAACAATTATTACAAAAGAGGCTTCCTTTTTAATAGTATAAAATAAAAAAATTGTACTCTTTAATTTGTTCTTTATTAAGTATAACTAAAATTAGGTCATCCTAAAGTTTAATCTATTATATTAAAAATAAAATTTTGGAATATAAGTACAATTATTTTAAAAAAATGAAAAAATAATATTTTTTATTGTACTAGATAAAATTTCACATTATTTTAAAGAATAAGTGGATACATTATAGAATTTTAATAATATAATTTTTAAAAGGATCAAAAAGTGAACAACTGAGTTTTTATCGAAACTTACATTGAAAAAGCATGTATGCGAAATGATTGATTCGTACCGAATATTGAATAAAATTAATAGATTCATATTTATTACTATTTAGCCGTTTAATAATAGGCAAATTGAAAGGCTAAATAGTAATAAAAGAAGAATTTGATGAATTAAATCTAGATTTTTTTTAATCTCCTTTTGATGCATTCACTAGACTCCTTGGGAAATGGACATAGTACATATTTAATCGGAAACTGCATATTCAATAGTACGAATAAAACTTGAGTAAAGCTTTAATTCCCTTTATTTAAATGTTGCCTAAAAATTTAATTTCGCCAAAAATCACTAATTTAAGAACAAATTGTCAATCAAGTATTAAACATAATATGGTAATTCGCTGAGGTGAAAAACGTGTTGCAAGTTCAAAAAAATGTTTCACAAAGTTATTGGAAAAAGTGGATTGAAGATCGTGATTTAGATGCCGGAGATACGTTAATGCAGATATATATGCCACTAGTTCACTTTCAAGTAAATCGTATAGCTCATAGATTACCTTCAAGTGTCAGCATCAGCAGGGATGATTTACACAGTTTAGCGTTAATGGGTTTATATGACGCACTAGAGAAATTTGACCCGAAAAGAGATTTGAAATTTGAAACATATGCTTCAATAAGAATAAGTGGTAATATACTGGATGGTCTTCGTAAAGAAGACTGGTTACCTAGAACAATTAGAGATAAAGCAAAAAAAATTGAAAATGCAATTGAAAAGTTAGAACCGACTCTTGAACGAAAAGCTACACCTGAAGAAATAGCGCTGTACACTGGTTATTCTTCGATGGAAGTTATTAATGTCATGAATGATGTGTTTTTCTCTAATATGTTGTCTGTAGATGAACAAATCAAAGATGCTGGAGATGGACAAGTTAATTTTATTGAAACAATAAAGGATCATGAAACATTAACACCAGAAGAAATGCTACTGAAAGATGAACAAAATAAGCTACTTGCTAAGAGGATTGAAACTGAATTAAATGAGAAAGAACAGCTAGTAATAAGTTTGTATTATTATGAAGAATTAACATTTACTGAAATTGGAACAATTATTAATTTATCGACTTCTAGGGTGTCTCAGATCCATGCTAAATCTATTTTTAAATTAAGAGATCTTTTAAGTAAAAAAAATATATAGGAGCTTTGTAAACTCCACAATGAATTCATTTAGAATTTTAAATGGCACTATAATGATTTTTAAGATTATTTATATTTGAGTAATGCAAATCAGCCTCATATTATTTACTTTATTGACAATTCTATTTTAACGATTTAATAAAATATGAAGAAGAATACGATTAAGTTGAATAAATTAACAAAAATTCCCAATACTGATAAAGATTCTGTTGTTGGGACAGGTGAATTCTCATTTCTAAATCACTTGATTTATTCCATTCATGTGTTAATCAAAAGTATGGAAAAATAGCCCAAATTTAAATAATAGCAGTTCGATGATTTAAAAAAGACTTTCTATGGATGAAAATGCAAGAAGGATTTAGATAGAGAAAAGAAAAAGCAAACATTGTTGAAACTTCGACAATAATTTCTCGTTTTCTCTTGATAATTAATAATGTATATGCTATAGTAGTCCATGGTGTTAATACACACGCTTGCCGATTTTCTTATTGGTGCTACCCAGTTTGGGAGTGATAGGAGAAGAAGACGTGAGCGGAGGAAAAAGAACCATTAGGAGGAAATAAAATGTCAGTAATTTCTATGAAACAATTATTAGAAGCTGGTGTTCACTTCGGTCACCAAACACGCCGTTGGAACCCAAAAATGAAACGTTACATCTTCACTGAGCGTAACGGTATCTACATCATCGACCTACAAAAAACAGTTAAAAAGGTTGAAGAGTGTTACAACGTAATGAAAGGTATCGCTGCTGAAGGTGGAAACATCCTTTTCGTTGGTACTAAAAAACAAGCTCAAGAAGCTATTAAAGATGAAGCAATCCGTTCTGGTATGTACTTCATTAACCAACGTTGGTTAGGTGGAACGTTAACAAACTTCCAAACAATCCAAAAACGTGTTAAACGTTTAAAAGATATCGAAAGAATGCAAGAAGATGGCACTTTTGAAGTGTTACCTAAGAAAGAAGTTATTCAACTTAAAAAAGAATTAGAACGTCTTGAAAAATTCTTAGGCGGAATCAAAGACATGAAGCAACTTCCTGATGCATTATTCGTAGTTGATCCTCGTAAAGAGCGTATCGCTGTTGCTGAAGCACGTAAGTTAAACATTCCTATCATCGGTATTGTTGACACTAACTGTGATCCAGATGAAATCGATCACGTTATCCCAGCAAACGACGATGCTATTAGAGCTGTAAAACTTCTTACATCAAAAATGGCAGATGCGATTCTTGAAGCGAAACAAGGCGAAGAAACAACTGCTTAATGAGAAATTGAAAGGTGATAAGAGGTTTTAGCCTTTTATCACCTTTTTTTAAGGTTAAAATAATCAGAAATTGTTTACCTTATAAAACGATTGAATAAAATAAGCTTACATATAGGAGATGAAATATTATGGCAATTACTGCACAAATGGTAAAAGAATTACGTGAAAAAACTGGCGCTGGTATGATGGATTGCAAAAAAGCATTAACTGAAACTGAAGGTAACATGGACAAAGCAATCGACTACCTTCGTGAAAAAGGGATCGCAAAAGCTGCTAAAAAAGGTGACCGTATCGCTGCTGAAGGTTTAACTTTCGTTGAAGTTTCTGGAAACGATGCAGTATTAATCGAAGTAAACTCTGAAACTGATTTCGTTGCGAAAAACGAAGGTTTCAAAGAATTAGGTTCTGTTCTTGCTAAACATATCGTTGCTAACAAACCTGCAACTGTTGAAGAAGCTTTAGCACAAACAATGGCAACTGGTGAAACTGTTGAAACATACATCAACCATGCTATTGCTAAAATCGGAGAAAAAATCTCTTTACGTCGTTTTGAATTAGTTTCTAAAACTGATGCTGATGCATTTGGTGCTTACTTACACAGTGGCGGTCGTATCGGTGTTCTTTCAGTAGTAGAAGGAACAACTAAAGAAGATGTTGCTAAAGACGTATCTATGCACATCGCTGCAATCAACCCTAAATATATCTCTCGTGATGCTGTTTCTCAAGAAGAAGTTGAGCATGAGCGTGGAATTTTAACTCAACAAGCATTAAACGAAGGTAAACCTGAAAACATCGTTGCGAAAATGGTAGAAGGACGTATTGGTAAATACTTCGAAGAAATCTGCTTATTAGATCAATCTTTCGTTAAAAACCCAGACGTTAAAGTAGGTCAATTCGTTAAAGCTGCTAACGGAACTGTTAAATCTTTCGTTCGTTATGAAGTTGGAGAAGGCTTAGAAAAACGTGAAGATAACTTTGCTGAAGAAGTAATGAATCAAGTAAAAGGTAACTAATTTAGTTACTTTGAATGAAAATAGGGGACACTATGTGTTCCCTATTTTTTAAAGAAACGTAAATACATAGATGTACGTAAATGGAGGGTATTATGAGTAAAGCAAAGTATAATCGCGTAGTATTAAAACTTAGTGGTGAGGCACTAGCTGGCGGGCAAGGATTTGGAATTAATCCATCTGTTATTAAATCAATTGCTGAACAAGTTAAAGAAATTGCAGAACTAGATGTTGAAGTTGCAGTAGTAGTAGGTGCTGGTAACATTTGGCGTGGTAAAACAGGTAGCGAAATGGGTATGGACCGAGCTACAGCTGACTACATGGGCATGTTAGGTACTGTAATGAACTCTTTAGCACTTCAAGATAGTCTTGAAACACTTGGTGTACAATCTCGTGTACAATCATCAATTGAAATGCGTCAAGTTGCAGAACCATATATCCGTCGTAAAGCAATTCGTCATTTAGAGAAAAAACGTGTTGTAATTTTTGCTGCTGGTACAGGAAATCCTTATTTCTCAACTGATACTACTGCTGCATTACGTGCTGCTGAAATTGAAGCAGATGTTATTTTAATGGCAAAAAATAATGTAGACGGAGTATATTCAGCTGACCCATCAATCGATAAAACTGCTGTAAAATACGAAACTCTTACATATCTAGACGTATTAAAAGAAGGTTTAGGTGTAATGGATTCAACTGCATCTTCTTTATGTATGGACAATGATATTCCATTAATTGTATTCTCAATTATGGAAGAAGGTAATATTAAACGTGCCGTACTTGGCGAAAATATTGGAACAATAGTAAAGGGGAAATAAAGATGTCTAATCAAATCATTTCTTTAGCAAAAGAAAAAATGACAAAAGCTGTTTCTGCTTTCTCTAGAGAATTAGCAACAGTACGTGCTGGTCGTGCAAACCCAGCTATTTTAGATAAAGTTTTAGTTGAATATTATGGTGCTCCAACACCACTCAACCAAATGGCAAATATTTCAGTACCAGAAGCAAGATTATTATTAATTACTCCTTACGATAAAACAGTCATTAATGATATGGATAAAGCGATTCAAAAAGCTGACTTAGGATTAAACCCTTCAAATGATGGAACTGTAATCAGAATTAGTTTCCCACCATTAACAGAAGAGCGACGTCGCGATTTAGTAAAAGTAGTTAAAAAATCTGCTGAAGATGCTAAAGTTGCAGTACGTAACATCCGCCGTGATGCAAATGATGATCTGAAAAAAGCAGAAAAAAATGGTGAAATTACTGAAGATGAATTACGTGGTCTTGTAGAAGACATTCAAAAACAAACAGATTCACATATCGAAAAAATCGATGGAATCACAAAAGAAAAAGAAAAAGAGATAATGGAAGTTTAATACTGCATTGCAAGGTATATCTTATTAGCGCTTAGAAAAATAATGAATTTTTCACATTATGCTATTACATAATTTCATTATTGCATTATAATTAAATAAACTAAGCGCTTTGAGTAAAAAGACCCTCTGTTTAAGGGGGTTTTTTTACTCAATGCTTTAATTAGATATACTTAGACGGAGGATTAAAGATGTTTAAATTAATTTCTTTTTTTAAAAGAAATAAAGAAGAGAAAAATGTACCTCCAAGTTCGCAATTAAATGGGGTCGATGGAGTAATTCCTGAGCATGTTGCAATAATAATGGATGGTAATGGTAGATGGGCACAAAAGAGGAATCTTCCAAGGGTTAAGGGACACTATGAGGGAATGAAAGTAGTTCGAAAAATTGCAAGAACTGCTAGTAAATTAGGTGTAAAGACGTTAACTTTATATGCTTTTTCAACTGAGAATTGGAAAAGACCTAAAACTGAAGTAGAATTCTTAATGAAGTTACCTCAAGAATTTCTAGGAACATTTTTACCTGAATTAATCGAAGAAAATGTGCAGGTAAGATTAACTGGAAATAAAGAGCAATTACCAAGCTATACTACAGAAGCAGTATTAAGAGCAGTAGAGGAAACTAAAAATAATACGGGTATGGTATTAAATTTTGCCCTAAATTATGGATCTAGAGACGAAATTATTTCTGCAGTTAAAAAGATTTCTTCAGATGTATTGGATAATAAAGTAAATAAAGAAGAAATTAATGAAGAATTGTTCAATCGTTATTTAATGACTAGTGATTTTAAAGATCCAGATTTGTTAATTAGAACAAGTGGTGAATTAAGGATTAGTAATTTTATGCTTTGGCAAATTGCTTATTCTGAACTATATTTTACAGATGTATTATGGCCCGATTTTACCGAAGAGTGTTTAATTGATGCGGTTAAAGAATATCAAAATCGAGCTAGAAGATATGGTGGTATTTAAGAAAGCGGTGAACGAACTTGAAACAGCGTATTATAACAGGAGTTATAGCTGGAGCATTATTTTTAGGATTAGTAATATTTGGTAAATGGCCGTTTGGATTACTTGTATTTGCACTTGGGACAATCGGTTATTTTGAATTGATTAGAATGAAAAAGTTTAATTTATTCAGTGCACAAACTGTACTTGGATTAATCTTAACATGGGTAGCAATTACACCAAATGATTTATCAAATAAGATTTTTCCTGTGGAAATCGGTAAAACAGAAATTTCAATTGTACTAATCCTACTACTTTTATCATATACGGTAATTACAAAGAATACATTTACTTTTGAAGATGCTTCTTTTGTAGTACTAAGTAGTTTATATGTAGGATTAGGATTTCATTATATGTACGAGATGAGAAATATGGGGATTGCATTCTTTTTCTTCCCATTATTCGTAATTTGGGCAACTGATTCGGGTGCATATTTTATAGGGAAAGCGACAGGTAAAACTAAACTTTGGCCTGATATTAGTCCCAATAAAACGATTGAAGGTTCGATAGGTGGAATTATTTGTGCTGTAGTAGTTGCAGTAATTTTATCGATTATGTTAACTTTAAATCATTCAATACTATATTTAGTACTAGTAGCTGTTCTTGTTTCGATTTTTGGTCAATTAGGTGATCTCGTACAATCTGCATATAAAAGATACTACGGTGTGAAAGACTCAGGAAATTTATTACCTGGTCATGGTGGGATTTTAGACAGATTTGATAGTATCATTTTCACATTGCCAATCGTCTATTTACTATTTACGTTATAGTATTAGTTTTTGCATTTAAGGAGACATATGAAAATGAAGAAAATCAGCTTACTTGGAGCAACTGGTTCAATCGGTATACAAACACTCGATATTATTAGAAATCAATCAAATGATTTTGAATTAGTCGCGTGTTCAGCTGGGAGAAATATTGATGAATTATATAAGATTATTTTAGAATTTAAACCAAAACTAGTTTCAGTTGCTGGTAAAGAAGAAGCTGAAAAACTGACGAGCTTAGGTATCCCTTCACAAATCAAAGTTTTATATGGTGAAGAAGGCCTTATCGAAGTTGCCGTTCATGAAGACAGTACAATACTTGTAAACGCTGTTGTTGGAAGTGTAGGTTTAGTTCCAACTATGAAAGCCATCCAAAATGGTAAAACAATCGCACTAGCGAATAAAGAGACATTAGTTACAGCAGGTCATATTGTAATGGCTGAAGCAGAAAAATATGGTGTCTCAATTTTACCAGTAGATAGTGAGCATTCAGCAATCTATCAATGTTTAAATGGTGAAAACCCAAATGAAATACATAAATTAATCATTACAGCTTCAGGTGGTAGCTTCAGAGATAAAACAAGAGATCAATTAAAGGATGTTACTATTGAAGATGCGCTAAATCATCCAAATTGGTCAATGGGAGCAAAGATTACAATTGATTCAGCTACGATGATGAATAAAGGATTAGAAGTAATTGAAGCACATTGGCTATTTAATATGCCATATGAAAAAATTGATGTAGTACTTCATAGAGAAAGTGTTATACACTCTATGATTGAATTCGATGACGGAAGTGTAATGGCACAATTAGGAACACCTGATATGAGGGTACCAATCGCATATGCACTGAACTATCCTTCAAGAAAACCAATTACTAATCATAAGCCATTAGATTTGATTAAATTTGGGACACTTCATTTTGAGGAGATGGATTTTAACAGGTTTAAATGTTTGGATTATGCTTACCAAGCTGGTAAAGTTGGCGGTAGTTTACCAACTGTATTAAATGCAGCAAATGAAGAAGCGGTAGCTGCTTTTTTACAGAATAAAATATCATTCTTACAAATTGAGAATTTAATAGAAAACGCTCTTGAAAAACACAATGTAATAAGTAAACCTTCATTAGAAGAAATTCGTAACATTGATGAACAAACAAGACAATTCGTTTCATCACTAATAAAGTAAGGGTGGTAATTAGATGAATACAGTTATAGCGTTTGTTGTAATTTTTGGCGCACTTGTATTTTTTCATGAACTAGGACATCTATATTTTGCAAAACGTGCTGGTATATTATGTAGAGAATTTGCAATTGGGTTTGGTCCAAAGGTTTTCTCATTTTATCGAAATGAAACTACATACACAATAAGATTATTGCCGCTTGGTGGTTATGTTCGTTACGCTGGAGAAGATCCAGAAATGGTACAAGTAAAGCCTGGATCACATATCGGTTTACAATTTAACTCAATCGGGGAAGTTACTAAAATTGTAGTTGATCAGTTTGATCGTTTCCAAGATCTTCGTTTTGTTGAAGTTGATTCAATAGATTTAGAACATAAGTTAGAAATCATTGGTACTGAAGAAGGAACAGAAGGCGTTTCAAAATTCAATGTAAATGAAAAAGCGTTCATTTATAGTGAAGGACAAGGTCATCAAATTGCTCCGTATAACCGACAATTTAATAGTAAATCAGTTGGAAAAAGAGCGATTGCTATTTTTGCAGGACCAATGATGAATTTTGTTTTAGCTTTAGTGATTTTTATCTTATTGGGATTACTTCAAGGAACTCCAGTAAATGATGCTAAAATTGGTGAATTACTTCCAAAAGGTCCAGCACAAACTGCTGGTCTAAAAGAAGGCGACATTGTTTTATCAATTGATAATAAAGATGTTTCAAAGTGGGCAGAAGTCGTTAAAATTGTAAGAGAAAGCCCAAGTAAAGAATTATTATTTAAAGTAAAAAGAGATAACAAAGTTATTTCGATTCCAATTACTCCAAAATCAGAAACAATCGACCATAAAGTAAATGGTTTAATCGGTGTATATGCACCTGTTGAAAAAAATGTTTTTTCTTCGGTTAAATATGGTATAACTGAAACAATTGGATGGACAAAAGAAATTGTATTAGCAGTTGGGCATTTAGTATCTGGTCAATTCTCAATCAATAATCTTTCAGGTCCAGTTGGTATTTATCAGGTAACAGATCAAGCTGCACAATCAGGTATTTTCTACTTAATGAAATGGGCAGCGTTTTTAAGTATCAACCTTGGTATTATGAATTTATTACCATTACCGGCTCTTGATGGAGGAAGACTAACATTTTTTGCAATAGAAGCATTAAGAGGTCGACCAATAGATCGCCAAAAAGAAGGTGTCGTTCACTTTATTGGTTTTGCGCTTTTAATGTTATTAATGATCATCGTAACTTGGAACGATATTAAAAGATTTTTCTTATAAGAAGCTCTGTTTAATTTAATCGTGTAATTTCATGAATTTTGTTTAAAGAATCCGCGACTTACTTGTTTATAAAACGGGCTTAATGACATATTGTTTGTCAATTAGCCCGTTTTAAGTGGGAGCGGATTCTTAACTTACAAAGGCCTTTTATAGAAATAGCTTTTAAAACAATTATTTTTAAAATAATTTATAAAAAAAGAATATAAGAATAAAAGAAAAATATGAGGTGAATCCTTTTGAAACAAAGTATCGTATATAGTCCAACTCTTCGTGAAGTACCATCAGATGCAGATATAAAAAGCCATCAATTATTATTAAGAGCAGGATTTATTAGACAAAATGCATCTGGTATATATAGTTTCTTACCTTTAGGCAATAAAGTTCTTCAAAAAGTAGCAAATATTGTTCGAGAAGAAATGAATAATGCTGGTGCGATGGAAATGTTAATGCCATCAATGCAAGCGCAAGAATTATGGGAAGAATCAGGTCGTTGGGATAATTTTGGTCCAGAACTAATGCGTTTAAGAGATCGTCACGGTAGAGGATTTGCATTAGGAGCAACTCATGAAGAAGTTGTTACTTCCATTATTCGCGATGAATTAAAATCATATAAAAAATTACCGATTACACTTTATCAAGTACAATCAAAATTCCGTGATGAAAAACGCCCTCGTTTTGGACTACTTCGCGGTCGTGAATTTTTAATGAAGGATGCTTATTCTTTCCATGCATCACAAGAAAGCTTGGATGAAGTATATGATCGTTTATTTACGGCTTATAGTAACGTATTTACTCGTTGTGGTTTAAATTTCAGAGCGGTTGTTGCTGATTCAGGAGCAATGGGTGGAAAAGATACGCATGAATTCATGGTGTTATCTGACATTGGTGAAGATACAATCGCATTTTCAAATGAATCTAGCTATGCAGCAAATATTGAAATGGCACCAGTTGTTGCGAATTACGAACCATCTGATGAGAAATTAGAAGAAGTTCAAAAAGTAGAAACGCCAAATCAAAAAACAATCGATGAAGTAATTGAATTCTTAAACTTACCGATTGAAAAAAGCATTAAATCAATTATTTTCAAGGCAGATGAAAGTTTTGTATTAGTGCTTGCTCGTGGTGACCATGAAATCAACGATATTAAATTAAAGAATTATTTAGGTGCACATTCAGTTGAGCTTGCTTCTAAAGAAGAAGTAAAAGAACTAATGAACTGTGAAATAGGATCACTAGGTCCAATTGGAGTAAAATCAGATTTATTAGTATTAGCAGATAATGCAATTAAAGGTATTGTAAATGGTTGCTGTGGGGCAAATGAAGAAGGTTATCATTACATTAACGTAACTGTAAATAGAGACTATGATGTTAAAGATTTCGTAGACTTAAGATTTATTCAAGAAGGTGACTTATCACCAGATGGTAAAGGAACTATTTCATTCGCAAAAGGTATTGAAGTAGGTCATGTATTTAAATTAGGTACAAAATATTCTGAGTCTATGAATGCAACATTCCTTGATGAAAATGGAAAATCGAATCCAATCATTATGGGATGCTATGGTATTGGTGTATCTCGTACATTAGCTGCAATTGTAGAGCAATATAATGACGAGAAAGGGATTGTCTGGCCTAAAAACCTAGCTCCTTTTGATGTACATGTTATTACTGTAAATACAAAGAATGAAGAGCAAGTAAATTTAGCTGACGATATTTATAAAACGTTAAAAGAGATTGGACAAGATGTATTATTAGATGACCGAAATGAACGTGTAGGTGTAAAATTTGCAGACGCAGATCTTTTCGGAATTCCTGTACGTGTAGTTGTTGGTAAAAAAGCTGCAGAAGGAATTGTAGAACTTAAAACTAGAGATGGACAAGTTAGTAAAGAAGTAGAAATTTCTAACCTTGTGAATGAAATAAATATGTTAAAATAAAATAAAAGTGGAAGCGACACCTTACGGTAATCGCACACAAATAAAAAGTACCTCTTATTTATGTGGAGGTACTTTCGATTTTTTTACACATATACTGCAATTTATATAATAAGGTTGGTGAAAAAATGGGACAAACACGTCAGGAGCGGTTTCAGCTATTATTAGATCAGCTCCAATTTCCTGAAGATATGCGAGATTTGTATTTTAAAAATGGGGAAATCGTAAATCTTGAAGTAAATAAAAGCGAAAAAAAATGGCAGTTTACTTTTAAAATAGATAATGTTTTACCTTTTGCAACGTTTCAAGTTTTTGTAACAAGTTTATTAAGGACTTTTAAACATATAGCAGATGTTTCAGTCGTTATTAATACGGAAAATCCAAAAATAGAAGAACAAAAAGTAATTGATTATTGGTCATTTATGATTCAATCTGTTGAATCGAAATCACCTATATTACAACATATTGAATCTGCTCTACCTTCAGTTGAAAATAATAAAGTAATGATCCATTTAAATAGTCTAATTGAAGAAAATGCTTTTACAAATCGATACGTTCCTCAGCTGCAAGATTTATATCAAAAAGTAGGTTTTCCTAAGCTGTTTTTTGAGAATACGATTAAAGACAATGTTGAAGAAAAAACTGAGTTTCTTGAGAAAAAAGCTGAAGAAGATCGCAAGCGAGCGATGGAAGTACTTGTTGAATTAGAAAAGAAAGAGGCTGCTGAAGAAGCTGAAGGAGATGAGCCCTCAGGTCCTCTTGTCGTTGGATATTATATTAAGGAAACTGAAATTAATACAATCTCGTCAATCATTGAAGAAGAAAAACGAGTTGTTCTGCAAGGATATGTATTCGATTCTGAAATTCGTGAACTTAAGAGCGGCCGTGTCTTAATTACCTTTAAAATTACCGATTACACGAGCTCAATACTAGTTAAAATGTTCTCTAGAGATAAAGAAGATATCCCGATGTTAAATAAAATTAAAAAGGGTATGTGGGTAAAAGTTAGAGGATCCGTACAAAACGATACATTTGTACGTGATTTAGTCATGATTGCAAATGATATAAATGAAATTACCCCAGATGAACGCAAGGACGAAGCTCCAGAAGGAGAGCGTAGAATTGAGTTACATGCCCATACACATATGAGCCAAATGGATTCAGTTGTTTCAGCAGGTGATTTAGTCAAACAAGCAGGTAAGTTTGGACATGAAGCAATTGCAATAACGGATCATGCGGTTGTTCAATCCTTCCCTGAAGCATTTGGAGCTGGGAAAAAACACGGTGTGAAAATACTATATGGCGTTGAAATAAATCTAGTAAATGATGGTGTACCAACAGCATATAATCCATCTCATATTTCATTAGAGGAAGCAACCTATGTTGTATTTGACGTAGAGACAACAGGTCTTTCTGCGGTTTATGATACGATCATCGAGTTAGCTGCTGTAAAGATTCATAAAGGTGAAATCATTGACCGATTTGAACGATTTGCAAATCCACATCATCCACTATCTGCAACTACGATTGAATTGACGGGAATTACTGATGAAATGGTAAGAGATGCCCCAAATGTTGATGTGGTACTTCGTGAGTTTAAAGAGTGGATGGGTGACGATATACTAGTAGCTCATAATGCTTCATTTGATATGGGCTTTATTCAAATGGGCTTTAAAAAATATGAAATTGGTATTACAAATAATGGTGTAATTGATACGCTTGAGTTAGCTAGAACTTTGTATCCGGATTTTAAAAACTTTCGATTAAATACACTGTGTAAAAAATTCGATATTAACTTAACACAACATCATAGAGCGATTTACGATGCTGAGGCCACTGGCTTCTTACTTCTAAAAATGCTGAAAGATGCAGCAGAGCAGGATATGTATTATCATGACGAGCTAAATAATAACATGGGGAAAGGCGATGCTTATAAACGAGCAAGACCATCACATGCAACTCTTTTAGCTACGAATGAAACTGGACTAAAAAACTTGTTTAAAATTGTTTCATATTCTCATATCCATTATCATCATCGAGTTGCAAGGGTTCCTAGATCATTATTAGTGAAACATCGCGAAGGTATATTAGTTGGATCTGCATGTGATAAAGGTGAAGTTTTTGAGGCAAGTGTTCAAAAATCTCCTGAAGAAGCAGAAAAGCTAATGGAGTTTTATGATTATATCGAAGTAATGCCGCCAGAGACACTTTTACATTTAGTAGAATTAGAAATTGTTCGAAATGAACAACATTTAAGAGAAGTTATTTCAAAGCTTGTTAAAATGGCTGAAAAGGTAGAAAAAATTGTAGTTGGTACTGGTAACGTTCACCACTTACAAAAAGAAGATCAAATTTATCGCAAAATATTAGTTGGGTCTCAAGGTGGAGCAAATCCATTAAATCGACATCGATTACCAGATGTTCATTTTAGAACAACTAATGAGATGCTATCTGCCTTCGCCTTTTTAGGAGAAGAAAAAGCAAAAGAAATAGTCGTTACAAATACGCAAAAAATTGCTAGTTTAATTGAAGATATTAAGCCAATTAAGGATGACTTATATACTCCAAAAATTGAAGGTGCTGAAGATGAAGTTCGCGATATGAGCTATCAAATGGCAAGATCTATTTACGGAGAGCAATTACCAGAAATTGTAGAAGCCCGTCTTGAAAAAGAGTTAAAGAGTATTATTGGACATGGTTTTGCCGTAATTTACTTGATTTCGCATAAACTTGTAAAAAAATCATTAGATGATGGGTATCTAGTAGGTTCAAGGGGATCTGTAGGATCATCATTAGTAGCGACCATGACAGAAATTACAGAAGTAAATCCTTTACCACCACATTACGTCTGTCCAAATTGTAAGCATTCTGAGTTTTTCAATGATGGATCAGTAGGTTCTGGATTCGATTTACCGAACAAAGATTGTCCGGAATGTGGTACTGCATATAAAAAAGATGGTCATGATATTCCTTTCGAAACCTTCCTTGGATTTAAAGGAGATAAGGTTCCTGATATCGATTTGAATTTCAGCGGTGAATATCAACCAACTGCTCATAATTATACAAAGGTACTTTTTGGTGAGGACTATGTCTATCGTGCAGGTACAATTGGTACTGTAGCTGATAAAACAGCATACGGTTATGTAAGAGGTTATGCAAATGATCATAATTTAAATTTACGTGGTGCTGAATATGATCGATTAGCTATGGGATGTACAGGTGTAAAAAGAACAACTGGACAACATCCAGGTGGAATTATAGTAGTTCCAGATTATATGGACATTTATGATTTTTCACCGATTCAGTTCCCAGCTGATGATGTAAAGTCTGAATGGAAAACGACACATTTTGATTTCCATTCAATTCATGATAATTTATTAAAACTTGATATATTAGGACACGATGATCCAACGGTTATCCGTATGCTTCAAGACTTAAGTGGAATCGATCCAAAAACGATTCCAACTGATGACCCTGAAGTAATGAAGATATTTGCAGGACCTGAGTCGTTAGGGGTAACTGAACAGCAGATACTCTGTAAAACAGGTACTTATGGAATTCCAGAGTTTGGTACTAAGTTTGTACGTCAAATGTTAGAAGATACAAAGCCATCTACATTTTCTGAACTTGTTCAAATATCTGGTTTGTCACATGGTACAGATGTATGGTTAGGAAATGCATCTGAATTAATAAACAGCGGGACTTGTACACTTTCTGAAGTAATTGGTTGTCGTGACGACATCATGGTTTATTTAATCTATCAAGGATTAGAGCCTTCATTAGCATTTAAAATAATGGAATCTGTTCGTAAAGGTAAAGGTGTACCAGCAGAGTGGGAAGAAGAAATGAGAAATAATAAAGTACCTGCTTGGTATATTGATTCTTGTAAAAAAATTAAGTACATGTTCCCTAAAGCGCATGCCGCTGCTTACGTATTAATGGCAGTACGAATTGCATATTTCAAAGTACACCATCCAATCCTTTATTATGCTGCATACTTCACAGTTCGTGCTGAAGATTTCGATATTGAAGCAATGATAGCCGGTCCAAGTGCGATTAAAGCTAAAATAGAAGAAATCGCAATAAAAGGATTAGATGCTTCAGTAAAAGAAAGAAGTTTAATGACTGTATTGGAAATTGCTTTGGAAATGTGTGAAAGAGGCTTTTCGTTTGAAAAAATGGATTTATATCGTTCAAGTGCAGATGAATTTTTAGTAAATGGGAATAAGCTAATCCCACCGTTTAATTCGATTCCAGGATTAGGAACGAATGCGGCTAAAAATATTGTTTCGTCTAGAGAAGATGGAGAATTCCTTTCGAAAGAAGACTTACAACAAAGAAGTAAAATTTCAAAAACAGTTTTAGAGTATTTAGATAAACAAGGCTGTTTACAAAACTTACCTGATCAAAACCAATTATCACTTTTCGATGGCTTTTAACAGTTTGCAAAACTTGGGAATTATGGTATAGTAGATACAGATGTAATTTAGCACGGGATTTTTCTTGAAGAGCAGGGGCAACCTGCTCTTTCTTATTACCCTTATGACCCAATTCATCTCTTGCGTAGTATGTAACTTGAATTTTAAGTTACAATAATTGCGTAAATTGGAAATACTAAAGATAATTTCCCTGCTAAATAGCAGGGAATTTTCATCTTGTAATGTTTGGAAGGAGGATACTTCTTGAGTAAGAAGGTCACAGAGGTTGTATCAGAATTAGCACAACCAATAATTGAACAACTAGGATTAGAGTTAGTTGATGTAGAATACGTAAAAGAAGGAAAAGACTGGTTCCTTCGAGTATTTATAGATAGTGAGTCTGGAATTGATTTGGAGCAATGTGCTGCAGTAAGTGAAAAACTAAGTGAAGTCTTAGATGAAAAAGATCCAATTGAAAACCTTTATTTCTTAGATGTTTCATCACCAGGTGCTGAACGTCCTTTAAAGAAAGAACAAGATTTTATAAAAGCAATTGGAAAACAAGTTTTCATTAAAACTTATGAACCAATCCTTGACGAAAAGAAATTCGAAGGGAAATTAATTTCCTATACGTCAGAGGAAGTTCAGTTAGAGTTAACAATTAAAACAAGAAAAAAAATGATGACTATTCCAACACCAAAGATCGCAA
This sequence comes from Bacillus sp. UNCCL81, assembly GCF_900112535.1. Lineage (NCBI taxonomy): Bacteria > Bacillati > Bacillota > Bacilli > Caryophanales > Bacillaceae > Bacillus > Bacillus sp. UNCCL81. The sequence goes on from NZ_FOMF01000003.1 coordinate 507,735, forward strand.
GTGCAAGACTTGCTGTTACGTTTTTCTAAGTAGGGGGTACTTTTAATGAGTTCGGAGTTATTAACAGCATTAGAAATAATTGAAAGAGAAAAAGGAATTAGTAAAGATGTAGTAATTGAAGCAATTGAAGCAGCTTTAATTTCAGCATATAAACGTAATTTTAATCAAGCACAAAATGTTCGAGTTGATTTTAACCTACATAACGGTTCAATTCGTGTTTTTGCAAGAAAAGAAGTAGTAAGCAATGTGTTTGATACACGTTTAGAAATTACAGTTGAAGAAGCACAACAACATAATCCAAACTTTATGGTGGGAGATATCATTGAATTAGAAGTTACACCTAAAGACTTTGGACGAGTTGCTGCAACTACTGCTAAACAAGTAGTAACACAAAGAGTTCGTGAAGCAGAACGCGGTGTAATTTATTCAGAATATATTGACCGCCAAGAAGATATGATGACAGGCACAGTTCAACGTATCGATTCACGCGCAATTTATGTTAACTTAGGTAAAATTGAAGCAGTACTTCCTGTAACTGAACAAATTCCAACTGAGAAATATAGAATCCATGATCGCATTAAAGTATTTGTTACAAAAGTTGAAAAAACATCAAAAGGTCCACAAATTTTTGTATCACGTACTCACCCTGGATTATTAAAGCGTTTATTTGAAACAGAAGTACCTGAAATTTATGATGGTGTTGTAGAAATACGTTCAGTAGCCCGTGAAGCAGGTGACCGTTCTAAGATTTCAGTTTATACAAGCAACCCTGATTTAGATCCAGTAGGTGCTTGTGTAGGTCAAAAAGGTCAACGTGTACAATCAATCGTTAATGAATTAAAAGGTGAAAAAATTGATATTGTTCGTTGGTCTTCAGATCCAGTTGAATTTGTTGCAAATGCATTAAGTCCATCTCAAGTTATTAGAGTTTTAGTAAATGAAGAAGAAAAAGCAACTACAGTAGTAGTACCAGATCACCAATTATCTCTTGCAATTGGAAAAAGAGGTCAAAATGCTAGATTAGCTGCCCGTTTAACTGGTTGGAAAATTGATATTAAATCACAGTCTGACGCAGATAAAATTGGTATTGACTATACATCACCAGCGCAAGAAGTAACTGTATCTAATGATGATTTCGATGCTTACGCTGACGACTTTAATGAGGAGTGAGTAAACTCATGAATCGAAAAATTCCTTTACGTAAGTGTGTTGTAACACAAGAAATGAAACCAAAAAAAGAATTAATCAGAATTGTACGTTCTAAAGAAGGTGAAGTATCCATTGATCCAAGTGGAAAAAAATCTGGTCGTGGAGCTTACTTAACAAAATCTGTTGAAGTAGTAAAACAAGCGCAGCAAAAAAATACTTTAGAACAGCAATTAAACGCTAAAATTGATGCTAGTCTATATGAAGAACTTTTAGCGTTTATTGAAAAGGAAAAAGCATGACAAATAAAGGATTGTCTTTATTAGGACTTGCAGCTAGAGCTCGTAAAGTGGTTTCAGGCGAAGAGTTAGTTGTAAAAGAAGTCCAGCAAAAAAGAGCAAAACTAGTTATTTTGTCAAAGGATGCTTCCGATTTAACCGCGAAGAAAATAAAAGACAAGACAACTTATTACAATACTCCACTTTGTTATGTTGAAAATCGCTTTGAATTAGGGCACGCTATTGGGAAAGACGCTCGAGTGGTCGTTGCAATTACTGATCAAGGATTTGCAACAAAACTTCAGACATTATTAAATTAATGGACTAATCTGGGGGTGAACGTATGACGAAAATTAGAATTTATGAGTATGCTAAAAAGCAAAATGTTTCAAGTAAGGAAATTATTGAAAGACTCAAGGATTTAAAAATCGAAGTAAAGAATCATATGGCCACAATTGCAGAGGATATTGTTGAAAAGTTAAATAAGAGTTTTCAACCAAAGTCTGTAGAGATCAAACAACCCCAAAAAGCTATGTCTAAATCTTCTTTTAAGGTAATTCCTGCATTTAATGTAGAAGCTAGTGAAGAGCTTGATTATGAAGCAGACTATCAATTAGAAGATACGAAAGAAAAATCAAAAAAGAACAGTAATAAAAAGAAAAAGACTGATAGCCAAAAGCAAAGCAGTCAAATTGAAGATCGACAAACGACAGGGATAAAGAAAGGCAACCAAAATATGAATCATAAAAATAACTCAACCGAGAACACCTCAAATAAAATAATCTTCTCAGGATCATTAAAAGTTTCTGAGCTTGCAAAAAAATTAGGTAAAGAACCATCAGAATTAATTAAAAAATTATTTATGTTAGGCATTATGGCGACAATCAACCAAGACCTTGATAAAGACACAATCGAATTATTAGCAAGTGACTACGGAGTTGAAGTTGAAGAGGAAGTTATTGTCGATGAAAATGATTTCGAAAGCTTTATTGATGAAGCTGACGATGAGGCTAATCTACAAGAACGTCCACCAGTTGTAACGATTATGGGTCACGTTGACCACGGTAAAACTACTTTACTTGACTATATTCGTAAATCAAAGGTAACTGCTGGAGAAGCAGGTGGAATTACACAACATATCGGTGCTTACCAAGTAGAAATCGAAGGAAAGAAAATTACGTTCTTAGATACGCCTGGTCACGCAGCATTTACTACTATGCGTGCACGTGGAGCACAAGTTACTGATATTACAATTATCGTTGTAGCAGCTGATGACGGTGTTATGCCTCAAACAGTTGAAGCAATCAATCACGCAAAAGCAGCAGAAGTACCTATTATTATAGCTGTGAATAAAATGGATAAAGAATCTGCAAACCCAGATCGTGTAATGCAGGAATTAACTGAACACGGTATTGTTTCTGAAGCATGGGGTGGAGACACAATCTTTGTTCCAATTTCAGCATTAAACGGTAATGGTGTTGATCAGTTACTTGAAATGATTCTTTTAGTTAGTGAAGTAGAAGAATATAAAGCTAACCCATCACGTAAAGCACTTGGTACTGTAATCGAAGCTGAATTAGATAAAGGTAAAGGTGCAGTTGCAACTTTATTAGTTCAAAATGGTACATTAAAAGTTGGAGATCCAATTGTAGTTGGTACTTCATTTGGTCGTGTACGTGCAATGGTAAATGACTTAGGTCGTCGAATTAAAGAGGCTGGTCCATCAATGCCAGTTGAAATTACTGGTTTAAATGAAGTTCCTCAAGCAGGTGACCGTTTTATGGTATTTGCTGACGAGAAACGTGCGCGTCAAGTTGGTGAAGCACGTGCTTCACAAGCAGTTATGCAACAACGTAGTGAAAGCTCAAAATTATCTCTTGAAGATTTATTTGCTCAAATTCAAGAAGGTAACGTAAAAGAAATCAATCTAATTGTTAAAGCTGACGTTCAAGGTTCTGTTGAGGCGATGGCTGCTTCATTACAAAAAATTGAAGTAGAAGGCGTAAAAGTTAAAATCATCCACACAGGCGCTGGTGCAATTACTGAGTCTGATGTAATTTTAGCTTCTGCATCTAATGCGATTATTATTGGTTTCAACGTACGTCCTGATGTAAATGCAAAACGTACTGCAGACTTAGAAAATGTAGATATTCGATTACACCGCATTATTTACAAAGCAATTGAGGAAATTGAATCTGCGATGAAAGGTATGTTAGACCCAGAGTTTGAAGAAAAAGTAATCGGTCAAGCAGAAGTTCGTCAAGTATTCAAAGTATCAAAAGTTGGTACAATTGCTGGATGTTATGTAACTGATGGAAAAATCACTCGTGACAGCGGTGTACGTTTAATTCGTGATGGTATCGTTGTATTCGAAGGTCAATTAGACACACTAAAACGTTTCAAAGATGACGTTAAAGAAGTAGCGACAAACTACGAATGTGGTATCACAATCGAGAAATACAATGATATTAAAGAAGGCGACATAATCGAAGCTTACGTAATGGAAGAAATTAAACGTAAGTAACGAAAAGTGGAGAAAGCTTGCCCAGCTCTGAAGGGAATATCTCCGGCAACTTGAAGAAGTGGTGGTTTGTCCACTTCGAAAGTAGTTGGAATATTACCGAAGAGCTAGCTTTCGGAACTAGACATAACGAAAAGTGGAAGCGACTCGCTCTGCCCCGACAAGCATAAGACAAGGACCAGATAAGGTTGGTCTTTAACCTTAACTGGTCATTGGCTTATGACCTCGAGGGGCAAGTCGCTGGAACTAGACATCATATTATTTTCTTCTAGATGATCATTTAAAACTGGAAAAAAATAATGGACTTATCACAAATGAATAAGTTCAGCATAATAAATAATTATTTATACATTTAGTTAAACTAATTGTATGAAGCACGTAATGTTTTGCTTTGTAAGATTGAGGTGAAAGTATGAAAGTTAGAGCACATCGTGTTGGGGAACAAATGAAGAAAGAACTTGGTGAGATTATTGGTAGAAAAATTAAAGATCCAAGAATCGGCTTCGTAACTGTTACTGATGTTCAAGTAACTGGTGACCTTCAACAAGCTAAAGTCTATATTTCAGTATTAGGTGACGATGAACAACGTCAAAATACATTAATTGGATTAGCGAAAGCAAAAGGATTTATTCGTTCTGAAATTGGTCAACGTATTCGTTTACGTAAGACACCAGAATTAATTTTTGAATTTGATGAATCAGTCGATTATGGTAATCGAATTGAGACATTGCTAACTCAAATTAATAAAGAGAATAACTGATAATGAATGGATAGGCGAGAGATTCGTCTATCCATTTTTCATCATGCTAAAAAATAAACGATAGGTGATAAGATGAATGGTGTAATTGCACTAAATAAACCAGCGGGTCTTACCTCTCATGATTGCGTCTTTAAAATAAGAAAGATTTTAAAGACAAAAAAAGTCGGTCATACAGGAACCCTTGATCCAGAAGTAACGGGCGTCTTGCCAATATGTGTAGGTGAAGCTACAAAGCTAATACCATATTTAACCGATGATCGGAAAAAATATATTGGTGAAATTACTTTAGGGTTTTCTACAACAACCGAGGATGCTCATGGTGAAATTATTGATCAAAAGAAGGTTGATCGAGTTATTACTCGTGAAGAAATTTTAAATGTATTAAATCAATTAACTGGAGATATCAGTCAAACTCCTCCAATGTACTCTGCTGTAAAAGTAAATGGTAAAAAGCTATATGAATACGCTAGAGCTGGAATTGAAGTTGAACGTCCAACTAGAACGGTTACAATATTTGAAATTATTTTACTTGATGATCGAGAAGTATTCGAAGGAGAAACAATTTCTTTTAAATTTGAAGTTTTTTGTAGTAAAGGTACATATATTAGAACTTTAGCTGTTCAAATTGGTGAGCTTTTAGGATTCCCTGCTCACATGTCTTATTTAACTAGAACAAAAGCAGGCGCATTTACGATTGATGATTGTGTTACATTTGCTGAATTAGAAGAAAATGCTAATGATTTTACTTTAGATCGTGTCATGTTATCGATGGAGCAAGCTCTTAATGAGTATCCACGTCTAACTGTGACAGCTGAAGAAGAAGTAAGAGTTTTTAATGGTGGATTTTTTCCGAATACGATGAACTGTAAAGAAGGGGAATATATTGCAGTCTACAACGAAAATAATAGAATTATTGCAATGTACACTCCAAACCCTAAAAATAATAATGTAATTAAACCGACAAGAGTATTTCATAACCAATAGAAAAAACTATATAAATTTTATTCATTGTTCTATAATGGGAAAAGAGACTTGATTATAGAAAAGGTGATATATATGACAAAAATAATAAAAATCACCCATCCTCATTCAATAAAAAAAGAAGATTGTAAAGAAACGGTCTTAGCACTTGGCTTTTTTGATGGAGTACATAAAGGTCATCAACAAGTCATAAAAACTGCCAAAGAAATTGCGGATGAAAAAGGATTATTATTATCAGTTATGACATTCAACCCACATCCATCTGCAATTCTCGGAAATCGTGATGATGCGATTTCTTATTTGACACCTTTGGAGCTAAAAGTGAAGTGGATGGAGAAACTTTGTGTAGACCAATTATTTGTTGTTGAATTTTCAGAGGAATTTGCGACATTACTACCACAAGAATTTGTCGATCAATACATTATTTCTTTAAATGCAAAACATGTTGTTGCTGGATTTGATTTTTCATTTGGAAAATATGGTAAAGGGAATATGGAATCATTACCATTTCATTCTAGAGGTGAATTTACTCAATCAACAGTTTCAAAATTCGTTTTAGACGAGGAGAAAGTAAGTTCAACACGAATTAGAGAAGCGATAAAAGCTGGTGAAATGGAAGAAGCTACCCACTTACTTGGCAGGCAGTATCAAATTAAAGGGATCGTTGTAGATGGTGACAAACGTGGCCGAACAATTGGATTTCCAACAGCTAATATTTCTGTTTCCATTCCATATGCATTACCATCAGTAGGTGTTTATGCTGTAAAATGTATTGTTAATGGTGAAATATATGAAGGTATGTGTAATATTGGATACAAACCAACTTTCTATCATGAGTTCCAAAAACAAACAATTGAAGTTAATATTTTTGAATTTAATGAAGATATATACGGAAAAGAAGTTGAAATTTTTTGGTATGCTAGAATACGTGATGAAAAGAAGTTTAATGGTATAAATGAGTTAATCGATCAATTACAGAAAGATCGTGAAACAGTAAAAAGTTATTTTAGACAATAACTAATTTAGAATACTTGCTTTTATAATTAAAACAATGTAATATTATTAAAGTACTTGAAAAACCGTTGCTTGGCAAATCGATTCACCGACGACTGCTAGGTGATAGGTGTTCAACAATATTATTATGAGGTGAAAAAACATGGCATTAACTCAAGAACGTAAAAACGAAATCATCAGCACTTACAAAACTCATGCGAACGATACTGGTTCTCCAGAAGTTCAAATTGCAGTTTTAACTGAAAACATTAACTCTTTAAATGGGCACTTACGTACTCACAAAAAAGATCACCACTCTCGTCGTGGTTTATTAAAAATGGTTGGTAAGCGTCGTAACTTACTTAACTACTTACGTAACAAAGACATTACTCGTTACCGTGAATTAATTAACAAATTAGGTTTACGTCGTTAATTCGAGTATTAATTTGATACTTTAAGAAAAAGCGGGATTCTTCCCGCTTTTTCTTATACATATCGATTTAAAATTACTGAACAATTGAATTTTAAATTTATAAATATTTATTCTCTTTTTCTCGTTAGTTGATTTCTTTACTAAACATAGGAGATAATAGAGAATATACGATTTTTTTACATAATTAATTTAGACTTTGAATTGTAAATTAGAGAGGGGTATTTATACCATATGGAACAACAAAAGCACGTTTTTTCCACAGAGCTTGCTGGTAAAACTCTTACTGTTGAAGTAGGACAATTAGCAAAGCAAGCAAATGGAGCAGTTTTAGTAAGATACGAAGATACTGTCGTATTAGCAACAGCAACTGCATCAAAGGAACCTAAAAAAGTTAGCTTTTTCCCATTAACAGTAAACTACGAAGAGCGTTTATATGCAGTAGGTAAAATTCCTGGTGGATTTATTAAACGTGAAGGTAGACCAAGTGAAAAAGCAATATTAGCGAGTCGACTAATTGACCGCCCAATTCGACCATTATTTGCGGATGGATTCCGTAATGAAGTACAAGTAATCAGCATGGTAATGAGTGTTGATCAAGATTGTTCATCAGAAATGGCTGCTATGTTTGGTAGTTCTCTAGCTCTATGTGTATCTGACATTCCTTTTAACGGCCCAATTGCTGGAGTTGTAGTCGGTCGCATTAATGGCGAATTTATTATTAATCCAACTGTAGAGCAAGCTGAAAACAGTGACATTCATTTAACAGTTGCTGGAACGAAAGATGCAATTAACATGGTTGAAGCTGGAGCTAATGAAGTGCCAGAAGAAGTAATGCTTGAAGCAATTATGTTTGGTCATGAAGAAATTAAAAAATTAATTGCATTCCAAGAAGAAATAGTAGCTCAAATTGGAAAAGAAAAAATGGAAATTCAGCTTCATGAACTTGACGCTGAATTAGAAAAACAAATTCGTGAAATTTGTGAAACAGAATTAAACGCAGCAATTCAAGTTCATGAAAAACATGCTCGTGAAGCTGCAATCAATGAAGTAAAAGAACGTGTTGTTCTTCATTTTGAAGAAAATGAAGCAGAAGAAGAGATTATTGGACAAGTTAAAGAAATCCTTTCAATGCTAGTAAAAGAAGAAGTGCGTCGTTTAATTACGGTTGAAAAAGTACGTCCTGATGGAAGAAAATTAGATGAAATCCGTCCATTATCATCACAAGTTGGTTTACTACCTCGTACACATGGTTCTGGCTTATTCACTCGTGGACAAACTCAAGCGTTAAGCATTTGTACACTAGGGGCTCTAGGTGATGTGCAAATTCTTGATGGATTAGGCATAGAAGAATCAAAACGTTTTATGCATCATTACAATTTCCCACAATTTAGTGTTGGTGAAACAGGCCCAATTCGTGGACCAGGTCGCCGTGAAATTGGACATGGAGCATTAGGTGAAAGAGCACTTGAGCCAAGTATTCCAGATCAAAAGGATTTCCCATATACAATTCGACTTGTATCAGAAGTACTTGAATCAAATGGTTCAACTTCACAAGCAAGTATTTGCGCAAGTACTCTTGCAATGATGGATGCTGGTGTACCAATTAAAGCACCAGTTGCTGGTATCGCAATGGGATTAATTAAATCTGGTGAACATTATTCAGTTCTTACAGATATTCAAGGTATGGAAGATCATTTAGGAGATATGGACTTTAAAGTAGCAGGAACAGCTAAAGGTGTAACTGCACTTCAAATGGACATTAAAATTGAAGGTTTATCAGAACAAATTTTAAAAGAAGCATTAGAACAAGCGAAAATTGGTCGTATGCAAATTCTTGATTCGATGCTTGCTACAATAAGCGAACCAAGAACAGCATTATCTGAGTTTGCTCCAAAAATCTTAATGATGACAATTAACCCAGATAAAATTAAAGATGTTATTGGACCTGGTGGAAAACAAATCAATAAAATTATTGAAGAAACTGGCGTGAAAATTGACATCGAACAAGATGGAACTGTATTTATTTCATCTGTAGACCAACCTATGAATGAACGTGCAAAACAAATTATTGAAGACCTTGTTCGTGAAGTAGAAGTAGGTCAATTATACATGGGTAAAGTAAAACGAATTGAAAAATTCGGCGCATTCGTTGAAATCTTTGCAGGTAAAGATGGATTAGTCCATATTTCTGAACTTGCAGAAGAACGCATTGCAAAAGTTGAAGACGTAGTTTCACTTGGAGACGAAATCCTAGTAAAAGTAACTGAAATCGACAAACAAGGACGAGTAAACCTTTCTCGTAAAGCTGTATTAAAAGAACAAAAAGAAAAAGCTGAGCAAAACTAGAAAAGCGGAAGGCGTTCGCTCTTCTTTGACCCCAAATAGAAACAACAGGCACATAGAAATGAGCCTGTTGTTTTTTTATTTTACTTCCACATTTCCATTCTAATTCTCTCTTTTAATTTTGCAGAATTTTATGTGTGCCTAAAAATTTTTTGGTTACAATAAGAAAAGTAGAACTAGAAATTACCAGGTAAATTAGTGATTGCTAATTTAGTCGTACATAAGACGTAGAAAGCTTGTTCTATTATATTAAAAAATATCATATTCCTTCTAGTAGGAGGGCGTTTAGGAAATGGGAAGAAGTCGGTTAAAAGTCTTAGCATTCGTTATGGCATTATTTCTAGCAATTTTAGTCGCTAGAAATCAATATACTAATCAATACGTGAGGAACTTAACTTCAAAAACGTCATTTGTAACAGCAAAAACAAATGGGTTATTTGATGAAATCAAAACAAAAGCGCCAACTTTCGAGATACCTCCAAAAGATGCCTATGTGGACTCGGTTTGGAAAGCAATACCTGGGTATAATGGTTTAACAGTCGATGTTAATGCGTCATATAAGAAAATGAAAGCAAAAGGCAAGTTTGATGAGAATAAGCTAGTATTTAAAGAAGTTTCTCCAAAAGTTCATTTAAAGGATTTACCACCATCACCAGTGTATAAAGGGAATCCTGATAAACCGATGGTAGCATTTACAATCAATGTTGCATGGGGAAATGAATATATTCCGAAAATGTTAGAAGTATTAAAGAAGCACAATGCAAACGCAACTTTCTTTCTTGAGGGTAGATGGGTAAAAAATAATCCAACTGTCGCTCAACTAATCACTGCTGCAGATCAAGAAGTTGGGAACCATTCTTATACACATCCCGATATGGCCAGATTAGGTAGTCAGCAAATAAGAAATGAAATAACCCAAACAAATTCAGTCATACTAGCCACAACTGATCAAAAAGTTGTATGGTTTGCCCCTCCAAGCGGTAGTTATCGTGATGAGGTAGTTAAAATTGCTTCAAGTTTAGGCTTAAAAACAATTATGTGGACAGCAGATACGATTGATTGGCAGAAACCGCCAAGAGAAGTCATTATTAATCGTGTTATGAAAAAAGTAGAAAATGGTACAATCGTTCTTATGCATCCAACGAAACCGACAGCTGAGGCACTTGATGAACTAATTACAAAAATAGAAGCATCAGGTCGAAAAGTTGTAAATATTTCAACTTTATTAGATGAAAAACGGTACGATACAATTAAAAAAGTTGAAAACAAATGACAATTACTTTCAGCTTTGTTAAGATGATTGTAAAATATAGTTAAATTTTTCAATCTTATTACAAAAGTGAAAATATATGGTTTATACATAGGAGGCATTACATGATTGTACGACATACTTGCAAAAATGGAGTTAGAGTAGTAATTGAAAATATTTCAACTGTTCGTTCAGTTGCACTTGGAGTCTGGATTAAAACAGGTTCAAATAATGAAACGTCAGAACTAAATGGTGTATCACATTTTCTTGAGCATATGTTCTTTAAAGGTACTAAAACACGAAATGCGAAAGAAATCGCTGAAAGTTTCGATTCAATTGGTGGACAAGTAAATGCATTTACTTCAAAAGAATATACTTGTTATTACGCTAAAGTGTTAGATACTCATGCGGATTACGCGTTAGAAGTGTTAGGTGATATGTTTTTTAATTCAACTTTTGATGAAGGTGAATTAGAAAAAGAAAAAAATGTAGTACTTGAAGAAATTAAAATGTATGATGATACACCAGACGATTTAGTACATGATTTATTAAGTAAAGTTATGTATGAAACTCATCCATTAGGTTATCCAATTCTAGGAACAGAAGAAACTTTAAAATCTTTTAACGGCGATACTTTACGTCAGTATATGAAGGATTTTTACACGCCAGATCAAGTAGTTATTTCAATTGCGGGTAATATTGATGAATCCTTTATTAAACGTGTTGAAGATTTATTTGGAAATTATGAGGGGAAAAAGAAAGAGATAAACTTTGGGATCCCTACAATACATTATGGACAAATTGCTCGAAAAAAAGAAACAGAGCAAGCACATCTTTGTGTTGGCTATAGAGGTCTTGAACTTGGACATAGCGACTTATATCCATTAATTGCCTTAAATAATATACTTGGTGGTAGTATGAGTAGTCGTTTATTCCAAGATGTTCGTGAGCAAAAAGGACTTGCATATTCTGTTTTCTCATATCACTCTGCATACCAAGATAGCGGTACAGTTGCAATTTATGCAGGTACTGGAAAAAGCCAATTAAATCAATTATTTGAAACAATCCAAGAAACTTTAAAAGTATTAAATGCAGATGGAATAACAGAAAAAGAATTAAATAATTGTAAAGAGCAATTAAAAGGTAATTTAATGTTAGGATTAGAAAGTACAAATAGCAGAATGAGCCGAAATGGTAAAAATGAATTGATGCTAGGTAATCACCGTACTTTAGATGAAGTAATTCAACTAATAGATAACGTAACAATTGATAAAGTAAATGATATTGCGAAGTTTGTTTTTACTGATGACTATGCAGTTTCATTAGTAAGTCCCGATGGAGTAATTCCAACAAATATTAAACAATAAGTTAATCAATTAGGGGAGCCCTTATAGGGTCCTCTTTTTTATTTTTCAAATGACTGAGAATAGAAATGTTCAGATTTAAACAGTTTTTCATTACTGCTCCTTAATTTTAGAAAGAATCTTCACCAATGCAATGGAAGATTCATAAGATATTTAGGAGAAAGATGTTAGGCGGTAGTCCTGCTTACAGAGATTAATTTCCATTTACCATAGTGAAGTAAAGAAGGTGAATGCTGCATGTTAACTGGCTTGCATATTGCTGTTATTGGTGGGGACGCCAGACAGCTGGAAGTTATTCGGAAGTTAACAGAGTTAGACGCAAAGGTAACATTAATAGGCTTTGAACAATTAGATAGTGGCTTTACAAGTGCTTCAAAAGAATTAATGGCAGATGCAAATTTTGAAGATCTTGATGCAATCCTTCTACCTGTACCAGGTACAAATATTGAAGGAGTAGTCGATACAATTTTTTCAAATGAGAAAGTCGTGCTGACAAAAGAAATTTTAGACAGTACTCCTTCACATTGTACGATTTACTCTGGAATAAGTAACTCTTACTTAGATAGTATAGTTACAGCTTCAAACCGAAAGTTAGTAAAATTATTTGAACGAGACGATGTAGCTATTTATAATAGTATTCCAACCGTTGAAGGTACGATTATGATGGTTATTCAACATACGGAATATACAATTCATAATTCGAAAGTAGCGGTATTAGGTTTAGGTCGTACAGGAATGAGTGTCGCTAGGACTTTTCATAATTTGGGTGCAAAAGTAAAAGTAGGGGCTCGTAAATCAGAACATATTGCTAGAATTATTGAAATGGGCTTAGAAGCTTTTGAATTTAAGAATATTGAAGAGGCCTTAAAGGATGTAGATGTTGTAATTAATACTGTTCCAGTTCAAATCGTGACAGCAAGTGTTATTTCAAAATTACAACCACATTCATTAATCATTGATTTAGCTTCTAAACCTGGAGGAACAGATTTTCGTTATGCTGAAAAAAGAGGCATTAAGGCCTTATTAGCACCAGGTTTACCAGGAATCGTTGCTCCTAAAACAGCAGGTCAAATAATTGGAAACGTACTAACACAGCTATTAAAGGTAGATTTAGATAAAAGGAAGGAGCAACAAAAATGACGTTGAAAGGTAAGAAAATTGGATTTGGTATTACAGGATCACATTGTACTTATGAAGAGGTAGTACCACAAATTCAAAAATTAGTGGATGATGGAGCTGACGTATACCCTGTCGTTACATTTACTGTAAAAAGCACAACAACCAGGTTTGGAGTAGGAGAAGACTGGATCGAAAAAATTGAAGAAATTACAGGGCGTAAAACAGTTGATTCAATTGTAGGAGCAGAACCATTTGGTCCAAAAGTACAATTAGATTGTATGGTAATTGCACCGTTAACAGGAAATTCAATGAGTAAGTTTGCTAATGCTCAAACTGACAGCCCTGTATTAATGGCAGCTAAGGCTACATTAAGAAATGGAAAACCTGTTGTTTTAGGTATTTCTACAAACGATGCTTTAGGTTTAAATGGAACTAATTTAATGTGACTTAGATGGTAATACCAAATCAATTTTAAAGATCACCTGGGGAGCTTTGGGTAAAGTATTAGTGTAAAATCATCTAGTTTTTGATGTGGCTCTTTTTGATACTCAACTTTAAATAAGACTGATTTAAGGAGTTTATTTTTAAGCTCTATATTGGTTGTTTTGTAATATAAATCTAACACTTTTTCAAAGGTTGGAATTAATTGTTCGTTTAGCAACTCTCTATTGTGATATTTTGCCAGTTCATCCAAAATTAACGTCTTACTATTTGAAAGTTCTTCTAGTCGATTAGAGAGGGTTTTTGAACGTTCATTGTAAATCGATTCATCATAAATACCGCGTTCTAGTAAATTAAATAAATTATTTTTTTGTTTTACAACTTCATTTAATTCATTCTCTATTTGTTTAAGTGCCTGTTTTTTTAAATTAATTACTTCAAAATCTTCCTCGTCGGGTTGATTCGTAAAACTGATTTTATATTCTTTTAACCAAATTTCTAACCCTTGTAATAGTTTCTCTTCAATTAAATGAGTATAGGAAGAGCGGGTGTTACAACGGTTATTTGTACACACAATTTGTCTAGGTTTGCCTTTTGGATAACGCTGCTGTAATTTTGATCCACATTTACTACAAAACATTATTCCAGCTAGCTGATTACTTAATTTACTATTATAAGGGGCATGGTATCGACTAGTTAAAATATCTTGTGCAAAATTGTGTATATCAGGATCAATTATTGCTTCATGTTTTCCATCGACAATTAACCAGTCAGATTTTGGTTTTCTTATACCTTTACTTGATTTTTTATTCCAAGTCACTTTACCGATATAAATCGGATTTTTGATCATCTCCAAAATGGAATTGTAACTCCACTTTTTACCTGTATAGGAAGGGATATTCATTTGATTTAAACGGTTAGCAATTTCGTTTGCACCAATCAAATCCTTCGTATACCATTCAAAAATACTTTTTACTACCTTTGCCTGCTTGCTATTAATACGTAAAGAGCGGAATTCCTTTGTTTCATATATCTCATATCCATAAGGTGCAAAGGTTCCTAAATAATTTCCTCTTTGGACTGATAATACTCGACCTCGTTGAAGCCTTCGAGTAATTATTTTTAATTCTTTTCGCGCCATAAATGCCTCAAATTCACTGTATTCCTCATCAAACTCATCATGTAGGTCATAGGTCTTTCTTGGAGTAATAATTTTTGTTCTAGAGGATTTAAACGTTTCTAAAATAATGCCCTGTTCCTTCATATTACCGCGTCCAAGACGGTCCATATCCATTACTAACACGCCATCATATTTGAATTCTTCAACTTCTTGTAAAAGCTTTAACATTTCTGGCCGGTAAACAAGCGATTCACCAGATGCAATTTCTTGTCGTATACAGATTATATTTAAATTACTTTCCTTAGCGAATTTCAAAAGCTGCTCCTTATGCTTTGATAAGGTCTCACCTTCACCTCTAGCCTCTGCATCTAAATCTGCTCGACTTTTACGCAAGTACAATGCAACTCGTTCCATGTAATCACCTCATAGACTATATATATGTCTAATTAAGGAATTAATTAATTTTTGAATCATCGGCAAAAAAAGGTTGGTTAGTCCGTCAGAAAACTAAACATACAATGAATTATGGGGGTGGTGATACTGAGTAAACAAACAGAATTTACTGCTACCTATCAATTCGGAAAAACAAAAGTGAATATAATTGCGCCAAATGATGTTACAGAAGAAAATAAAAAGAAAATTATTGAAGAAATTCATACGATTGGCTGGAAGATTATTAAAGAAGAAATGTATAAGAAAGATGATCAGTAAGATGAATTTAGTAAGCACCTAAAAAAGGGTGCTTTTTTATCTGTAATCTTGATCAATGAAGAATTAGATTTCAAAAGTAAATTGCTTAGGCAAACTATATTTTTGTACTTTTCACAGCGGTAAAAAACTAAATATGCAATCAATTTAACTACAGATATAATAGTGACCATGATTCATTATTTTAAGAAAAATTCTAAGACAGATTACTCAAAAATCTGTCATTTTTTTTACATAACGAACGTAATTATAGTGATAGTGATTCTAAATATTCATCAAAGAGAGGAATGTTGGTTATTATCGAATATCATTTTAAAAAACAATTTTGTTCAAAGGGAAAATTGATCGAACGTAAGCTTGCTGATCAATTGATTTTAAATGTAAGAATAAAAGATGTCTTAGAACTAGCTTATAATAACTGGGCTTTAGATTATGCAAAAGGTGTAGTTGCCTTAAATCTTACAAATGGTGAATTAATTGGTTATTCACTTAAGGGTGCACATAATAGAACTAGAAACGACTATGAGATTATTATTTTTGAACTAGATGCAAATGTTGACGTGGAAGATATTACTGTTTTAATGGGGAATATTGGTATTCGAGCTGTACGGACATTTTTTGAAATCGACGATGAAACTTTTTCTAACAATATGATATTTTGGACAGAAACCTATTTACGGTTTCATAATTTGACGATTAAATCAATTAGAGATCGGTTTTTAAAGGTACTATATACTGATTATAAACAAACCTTTTATAATACTTGCATTAAAAAACAACTTGATTATGTTTACGCTAACTATATCGTTCATTACAATCATTAGGGTGAGATCTTAAAAATTATTTTATTAAGCTTAATTTTTTGTTTCAATCCCCTTTTAAATCCTTTAATCGGCTCCTTTTAAAGTCAATTTTTTACTGTCCCAAACCAATGATATTCCGTTTAGATAGGTATTATCCTCTAAGTCATAATTTAATGCGTTTAATGAGTACAAAAAATATCTATTTTATTCCCTTTGGCCAAGATGATCCAATCAAAAAACCGAATTCATTAGTGGCAAGAATGGATTCATTGCTTGATACAGTGAAATCTTCTATTGAAGGAAAACAACTTCAACCTGTTTTAGTTGAAAAATATCGCGATCTCCAATAAATATTTTAGAAAAAATAGGACTGAATTATTTTTTCTATGTTAGAATGAAGAAAATTGAGTATGTGTCATTAGGATACATACTCGTTACTATGAAATCAATTATTCAAGCGAAAACCTTTGAATATAAACTTCATTTGACGTAAACTATTTAATAAAAGTGAAAACAGGGATGGTGCAAAAAAAGTGGGGAATAAACAAAGTTATGTAGTAGCTGTAGTAGGTGCAACTGGAGCAGTTGGACAACAAATGATTGCAACATTGGAGAAAAGAAATTTTCCAGTAAAAGAAATTAAATATTTATCTTCAAAACGTTCTGCAGGAACAAAATTAACATATAAAGGTAAAGAAGTAATCGTACAAGAAGCTACTCCTGAAGCTTTTGAAGGTGTTGATATTGCTTTATTTAGTGCAGGTGGCTCAGTATCAAAAGATCTAGCTCCTGAAGCAGTTAAAAGAGGGGCAGTAGTAGTAGATAACACTAGTGCATTTAGAATGGCTGAAGATGTACCTTTAGTTGTACCTGAAGTAAATGACAAAGATTTATTTAATCATAAAGGGATTATTGCAAATCCTAACTGTTCAACAATCCAAATGGTTGTTGCCCTAGAACCAATTCGTCAAACAATTGGTTTAAATAAAGTAGTAGTTTCAACTTACCAAGCCGTTTCTGGTGCTGGAGTTACAGCAATTGAAGCATTAAAGGAACAAGCGCAAGCATTCTTAAATGGTGAAGAAGCAACTCCATCAGTATTACCGGTAAAAAGTGGTGAGAAACATTATCAAATTGCTTTTAATGCAATTCCACAAATCGATGTATTTACTGAGAATGGATATACTTATGAAGAAATGAAAATGATTAATGAAACGAAAAAAATCATGCATTTACCTGAATTACAAATTAGCGCAACTTGTGTACGACTTCCTGTAATTTCTGGTCACTCAGAGTCAGTTTACATTGAAGTTGATAAGGAAGTATCAGTAGCTGAACTTAAATCACTTTTAAGTGATGCACCTGGAATCGTTTTACAAGATGATCCAGAACAACAACTATATCCAATGCCATTTTACAGTATTGGAAGTAATGAAGTATTTGTAGGACGTATCCGTAAAGACCTAGATAATCCATTTGGATTCCATTTATGGATCGTTTCAGATAATCTATTAAAAGGTGCTGCTTGGAATTCAGTGCAAATTGCTGAAAGATTAATTGAGTTAAGCATCATTTAGTGAAAACTGCTAGAGAGGTGCAAAAATGAAAATATTAGTCCAAAAATTTGGAGGGACTTCAGTACGTGACGAAAATGGTAGAAAGCACGCACTTAAGCATATAAAAGAAGCATTAGAAAAAGGATATAAATTAGTAGTTGTTGTTTCTGCTATGGGACGAAAAGGTGAACCATATGCAACTGATACACTATTAAATTTAGTTGGCGCAAAAAAAAGTAAGGTTACACAAAGAGAACTTGATTTATTAATGTCATGTGGTGAAACAATTTCATCAATTATTTTTTCAAATTTATTGAATGAAAACGGTATTCATGCCATGGCAATGACAGGTGCATCTGCAGGTTTCCGAACAAATGATGAATTTGGAAATGCAAAAATTCTTGATATGAAATGCGGCCGTCTAATTAAAGAGCTAGAAAACTATGATGTTGTAGTAGTAGCAGGATTCCAAGGATCAACATCTAATGGTGATATCACAACATTAGGTAGAGGTGGAAGTGATACTTCTGCTTCTGCACTTGGGGTTGCTGTTGGCGCAGAAACAATCGAAATCTTTACTGACGTTGAAGGCGTAATGACAGCAGATCCAAGGATTGTAAAAGAAGCAAGGCCTTTATCAGTTGTGACGTATGCAGAAATTTGTAATATGGCGTATCAAGGTGCGAAAGTAATTCATCCTAGAGCTGTAGAAATCGCGATGCAAGGAAAGGTACCTATTCGAATTCGTTCAACCTATTCAAATAGTTTAGGTACACTAGTAACATCGAATCCTACACAACGAATTATTGGTGATAATATTCAAGATCGTTTAATTACAGGAATTGCACATGTACCGAATGTTACGCAAATTAGAGTAACTTCAAAGGAACATACTTTTGATTTACATTCTCAAGTATTTAAAGCAATGGCAAATAAAGGAATAAGTGTAGACTTTATTAATATCTCTCCTAATGGTGTAGTATACACTGTAAGTGATGAAGTTGCTTCAAAAGCGATAGATGTATTAAAAGGAATCGGCTATGAGCCTTCATACACTACAGGATGTGCAAAAGTATCAATAGTTGGAGCGGCAATTGCAGGAGTACCTGGCGTAACTTCAAAAATTGTAACTGCATTAGCTGAAAAAGGAATTCAAATTTTACAATCAGCTGACAGTCATACAACTATTTGGGTGCTTGTCAAAAATGAAGATATGGTCGAAGCAGTTACTGCACTTCATGATGCATTTGAACTTAGTTCAGTTAAAATGGATTAAATTTTGATCGGAGTGGAACAATGAGTAGATTTGGTAAAATTTCAACAGCGATGGTAACTCCTTTTGATTCAAAAGGAAATATTGATTTCGCAAAAACAACAAAACTTGTGAACTACTTAATTGAGAATGGTACGGATTCAATCGTAGTTTGCGGAACAACTGGAGAATCTCCAACGTTAACTTCTGAAGAAAAATTAGCATTGATTAGCCATGTTGTTTCAACTGCAGCTGGAAGAGTACCTGTAATCGCAGGTACAGGAAGTAATAATACTCGTGAAACAGTTGAATTAACGAAAAAGGTTTCTGCTTTAGGTGTAGATGCAATAATGGTAGTTGTACCTTATTATAATAAACCAAACCAAGAAGGACTTTATCAACACTTTAAAGCGGCAGCTGAAAGTACTGAACTGCCTGTAATGTTATATAATGTACCAGGTAGAACAGTTGCTAGCCTTTCTGTAGATACAGTTGTAAGATTAGCAGAAATTCCGAATATAGTTGCAATTAAAGATGCGACTGGTAACTTAAGCATAATGACAGAAATTATTGACCGTACTCCTGAAGATTTTGAATTATACTGTGGTGACGACGGCCTAACACTTCCTGCATTTGCTATTGGTTCAAAAGGAACGGTTTCTGTTGCAGCACACGTATTAGGAAATGAAATGCAGCAATTAGCTGAAAGCTTCTTCACAGGAGATATGGCTAAAGCACAATTCTTACACCGTAAACTATTACCATTATTTGAAGGATTCTTCATGGCACCAAGTCCAGGTCCAATCAAAACAGCTTTACAAATGAAAGGGTTAGATGTTGGTGGAGTTCGTTTACCGCTTGTACCACTTTCAGAAGCTGAACGCACAACGATCGGTATATTAATAAATAAATTAGACGAAGCATTACAAAGTAATTAATAACAAAACCACTTACAAATAATCCGATTAATTTGGATTTGCGTAAGTGGTTTTTATTAATGTATGGACTCATCCACAAAAAAACAGAATTCTCCTATTGAATCACAATAAATGGTCTCATCATTTCATAGTCCTCGTGTTCCAACATATGACAGTGCCAAACATATAAGCCCGTGAATGGCCCAAACCTCATGATTATTCTTGTTACTTGATTTGGATTAGCTTGAACAGTGTCCTTCCAACCACATTCTTGTGGGTTTGGTGGAGACGGTGGATCTGTATAATGAATGATCTTTTCCTTTTTATACTTTTCTACATCAAAGTTTCTACGATCTAAGATTTGGAAATTAATTAAGTGGAGATGTATAGGATGAGCATCTGGCGTTAAGTTAATTAAATACCATATTTCAGTTGTTCCCAATTTTGGATTTTCTGTAATGGGGGCATCCCAATGTTTATTATCCAATAACATAATTTCTCGTCCATACTGATCCATCCTGTGATCTAATGTTAAGTATCGCTTCATTGAAGCAGATTGTTCATTTATTTTTGGAATAGTCACCATACTAGCTGGTATCATGCTCGTGTCCAGGTTTGACAATGGCAATGTAACTAGAAATTGCATCACAGTTCCTGTATTTTCATCAACAGGTCTTCCCGATGGAAATGGGGTAGGAGCATCATTCTGCATAATAATCTTCTTACCTTCAAGATTGGTAAAATCGATGATTACTTCTGCTCGTTCTGCAGGTGATAACATGAGCTCATTTATCCCAATCGGATGCTGCATGAATCCACCCTCAGTTGCGATTTGATACATAAGTTGACCTGTATTAAGCTTAAATCGAAAAAAGCGTGAGTTAGAACCGTTTAATAATCTAAATCGATATTTTCTTGGTTCAACTTTTAAATAAGGATGAACTTTACCATTGACGATGACTGTATCACCAATAAATTCAGGGATAATAGACGTTTGTAGTTCTTTAATTGGTTGATCTGGTTGTTCTGGATAATAAAGTGAACCATCGTGATTAAAACTTTTATCTTGTATCAATAGTGGGACATCATAATTCCCATTCGGTAAATTTAATGAACCTTCCTTCTGATCACTAACTAGATAGAATCCTGCTAAACCAGCATATATATTAAGCCTTGTAATACCAAGTGCGTGATCATGGTACCAAAGTGTAGATGCACAATCGCAATTATCATATCGATATACTTGCTTTCTAAAATAACGCCCAACTTGTTTATAATCTTTTGTGAACCAAGCTTCAGGATAGCCATCGCTTTCAGATTCGACACAAGCACCATGTACATGTACAACTGTCCTTACTTGAGGGACATCTTTATGAGCACCATGAACTGTATAATCGATCGGAAACAGGTGTTTGTCTGGTAAATCATTGATCCATTTAATAAACACGATTTCCCCTTTCTCTACTTTAATTGTAGGTCCAGGATAGCTTCCCTCATACCCCCAAACAGTTGAGTCATTTAACTCGCTATGGAGCGATTGTTTAAACTCCGTCATCGTTACTTCATAATAAGTATAAAAATGATCTTTCCAGCGAGGTTTTAATATTGGTGGAATGGGTAGTTCATCAACAAATTTAGAAAGATTCATTTTGGGGGGCTCTTTGTGATTAAAATTCATATCGAACCTCCTTTTCTAACATATTCATATTCCACCAATAAGTAATAATTGACTATTCAATAGAAAGAAATTCAATATAGACAGTTAAGAGAAATAAGAGGAGATAAGAAGTCTGATAACATGATTAATTTTGCAAAAAACTGTCAAAGGTAGCCCATATTATTCTCGTTTAATTCAAGTAATCTTAACTCCAATCGTTAAGAAGGAAAGATGAAGTGGAAACAACACAATTTTACTTTTTAATGTTAGCTATAGAAACCTGGCCGTTAAAAAATGATTAAAAATACTACCCAAAGTAATCCGATTTTCCTATTTAAGGAAGAATGTATCTTGTTTTACCTGTTCGGACTAGGATATAATGTTTGTAAGATTTTGAACGGTCTGTAAATTTAAAGAATTAACTAGGAGGAAAAGGTTGTGGTGAAGGAAATGAAGGAACAAGTAAAAGTTTTTGCCCTTGGTGGGGTCGGAGAAATCGGAAAAAACATGTATATAGTCGAAGTAGGCGATTTGATATACGTGTTAGATGCAGGTTTGAAATTTCCTGACCAAGAAATGTACGGAATAGATCATGTCATACCTGATGTAAGTTATTTAGAGAAAAACGCACATAAAGTAGTAGGTGTTTTTATAACACATGGACATGAAGATCATATTGGTGCAATTCCATATATTATGAATAAACTTCCACAAGTAAAGTTTTACACGAATAAATTAGCTTATTTATTTATAAGAGAAAAATTAAGTGAAAAGGGTATTAAAAACCTTGAGCAATTTGAACTATATGACGAAACTACTTTATTAACTTTTGAAAATAGTTCAATTAGTTTTTTTAGGACTACTCACAGTATTCCTGATTCGTTTGGATTTTGTATAAATACACCACAAGGTGCTGTCGTTTTTACTGGAGACTTCAAATTTGATCAATCGAAAAGTCCCTATCCAGGTGCTGATTTAGGTAAACTAGCATTAATAGGAGATAAAGGTGTCTTATGTTTGCTATCTGATAGCACGAACGCAGAAAGACAAGGGTTTT
Organism: Bacillus sp. UNCCL81; assembly: GCF_900112535.1. Lineage (NCBI taxonomy): Bacteria > Bacillati > Bacillota > Bacilli > Caryophanales > Bacillaceae > Bacillus > Bacillus sp. UNCCL81. Next base: position 530,433 of record NZ_FOMF01000003.1, read on the forward strand.
CGGGTTCTGAGAAGAAAGTATCGGAAGAAATTAAAAAAGAGATAATGAAAGCAAAAGGAAGAGTTTTAGTAGCTTGCTTTTCTTCAAATATATATCGAATCCAACAGGTTATTGATGCAAGTGTAGCTTCTGATCGAAAACTTGCAGTTGTCGGAAGTAGTATGATGAAATCGATTGAAATAGCGAAGGAATTAGATTATTTATCGATTCCTGATGATTTAATGATTTCAGTTGTGGATACAGATAATTATAAAGAAAGAGATATTGTCATCCTTACAACAGGTACTCAAGGAGAACCGATGGCAGCTCTTTCAAAAATTGCTAAAGGTACGCATAAACAAGTTTCAATCCGAAAAGGTGATACTGTACTAATGGCGGCAACACCTATTCCAGGAAATGAAATGTTAGTTTCATCTTCTGTTAATCTATTATTTAGAGCCGGCGCAAATGTTATTTATGGTTATAAGAAGGTACACGTATCTGGCCATGGCTATGAAGAAGAATTAAAATTAATGCTTGAATTAATGAAGCCAAAATATTTCATACCAGTTCATGGCGAATATCGAATGCAAAAAGCACATTCACATATTGCAGAAGAAGTAGGGATGGCAAAAGAAGATATTTTTATTATTGAAAAAGGGGACATCGTTTCGTTTAAAAATGGTCAAGCTTCTCGTACTGAAAAAATCGAAGTTGGCAATGTTTTAATTGACGGAATTGGTGTCGGTGATGTTGGAAATATCGTATTACGTGATCGTAAGCTACTTTCACAAGATGGAATACTTATCGTTGTGGTAACGTTTAACAAGCAAAAGAAAGCAATCATATCTGGTCCAGAAATTATAACTCGTGGTTTTGTATATGTTCGTGAGTCCGAAAAATTAATAACTAGATCAACTGAAATTGTAAAAGACATTACAGAAAAAATGTTACAGAACGATCAAATTGAATGGACATTATTAAAAAATTCAATAAGAGATGGATTAAGCGCTTACTTATATGAAGAAACAAAAAGAAGACCAATGATTCTTCCAATATTAATGGAAGTATAATTTTAAATAGCAATGTATTTCTTAATCCAAGATGGGTATGATTTCCTTATTATTTTCACATACTAACTTGTATGAAAAATGATAGGGGGAACCGTTTTGACAAATTCAAATAATGAAACACCTATTCCAAACGAAGATGCACCTCCAAAGCCAAATGATCAAAAGGATATGAGCATTGTTGAAAAAATTCAGCAATTAGGACAAACAAATGTTCCAGCAAGCAATGATTCAAAAATCCATTGTCTAACGATAATTGGACAAATTGAAGGGCATGTGGCATTACCACCTCAAAACAAGACAACTAAATATGAACATTTAATCCCGCAATTAGTGGCAATTGAACAAAATCCTAAAATTGAAGGATTATTGATTGTTCTAAATACTGTTGGTGGAGATGTGGAAGCAGGCCTTGCGATATCAGAAATGATTGCGACATTAACGAAACCTACTGTATCAATCGTTTTAGGCGGTGGTCATAGTATCGGGGTACCAATTGCAGTAAGTACTGACTTCTCATATATTGCTGAAACGGCAACAATGACGATTCATCCAATTCGTCTAACTGGCTTAGTAATTGGTGTACCTCAAACATTTGAATACCTTGATAAAATGCAAGAAAGGGTAACACGTTTTGTTACAAAGCATTCAAATATTACAGAAGAACGTTTCAAGGAATTAATGTTTACAAAAGGTAATTTAACAAGAGATATCGGCTCGAATGTAGTCGGTGGAGATGCAGTAAAATATGGACTAATTGATGATGTAGGTGGGATCGGGCAAGCACTGAGTAAGTTGCAGGAATTAATTGATGAACGAAAAGAAAAGTCTAATAAAGAGGAGAATGAATTTTGATTCTTTATACAATCATGCCAATTGAATCGATTTTTCCTGTTGATCAACAAGAATACACATCACAGCAGTTTTTGGAATACAATGGTGTTCCAATGTTGGTTGATAGTGTTGGAGGTACAGCTTTTGAAATTAAACGAATTGTCAGTACTGATCCGCAGCATTTTATGCAGTATACACCTGGTCAAAGAATTTTAGTTCTTCCAACTTGAGGTAATTATTAACAATACATGGTAAACATATGTTCTGATATGTTATAATAAATTCAATTTAAGAAAGCAGCCAAAAGGCTGCTTTCTTTGGCGAATCTGCAAATTTTGATGGGGGTGAATTACATGGCAAAGCAGAAGCAGCAAAAGTCAAAAGCTCGAAAATCAGTAAGTGGTAATGGTTCAATATGGTATGAAATTAGTGGATTAATATTTTTAGCACTATCAATCGTAACAATATTAAAGCTTGGTATTGTAGGTAAAGCGTTTGTATTATTCTTGAGATTCTTCTTTGGGGAATGGTACATGCTTAGTTTTCTTTTTATCATCGGTTTATCTGCATATAGCATAATTTATCGAAAAAGACCTCCATTTGTTTCGAGTATTACGATTGGTGGATTGTTAATCTTCTTTAGTATATTGATGTTTAGTCATGTTACTCTATTTGATTTATTAGCAAAAAATAATCAATTTCATGATCAATCTGTTATAAAAAGTACGCTAGATTTATTTTTAATTGAAGCCAAAGGCAAAATCAGTACGGTTGATCTTGGTGGAGGTATGATTGGAGCAATACTTTTTGCAGTTTTATATTTCTTATTTGATCGAACCGGTGCGATTCTATTCGGAATCATTGCAATTGTTGCGGGAGTTTTATTTATAACTGGTAAGCCACTTGGTGGTTATATATATCAATATATAATGCCAAAAGTAAGAAATTTAATTTCAGATAGCTGGAAGGATTTTACAAATTTCTGGAAGCGTGGTCGTGAACAAAAAACTACTAGTAGACGAGCTGAGGCTAAACAAAAGAGAAAAGCAAGGAAAGATTCATTTGAAGACAATGATAATGAAGTAGAAGTGTCTACGGGTAATAATTTAAATTACCAAGTTAAAAATTCATATGAAGATGAGATCATCGAGCCGAAAAAAGAAATTCAAATCGAATATTCTCCTACATATCAGCCACCTAAGGGACCAGAATTGATCATCGCAAATAATTCAAATCAAATCCAAGCTCATTTTGCAGAGGATGATGATCAATCAATTGAATTGCCAGTTGCAGAAGTAGGTATTGATGATAAGGTAGATTACGTATTGCCATCAATGGATTTATTGGCCTACCCAAAGGGTGCTAAAAAACGTGAAAATGAATCCAAACTAAAGGAAAATGCGGACAAGCTTGAAAGAACATTTCAAAGTTTTGGTGTAAAGGCTACAGTAACAAAAGTACATCATGGACCTGCGGTAACTAAATATGAAGTATACCCTGAAGCAGGTGTAAAAGTTAGTCGTATTGTAAATCTTAGTGATGATTTAGCCCTTGCACTTGCAGCAAAAGACATTCGAATTGAAGCTCCGATTCCAGGTAAATCTGCTGTAGGAATTGAAGTGCCTAATACGAATATAACGACTGTATTACTTAGAGAAGTTCTCGAAGCAAAAAATCCGAAATTACAAAATCCATTAGCTGTATCGTTAGGAAAAGATATTGCCGGTGATGCTGTATTTGCAGAGCTTAATAAAATGCCGCATTTACTAGTAGCTGGGGCGACAGGTAGTGGAAAAAGTGTATGTATAAATGGAATCATTGTAAGTATCCTAATGAATGCAAAACCATCTGAAGTAAAGCTAATGCTAATCGATCCGAAGATGGTTGAATTAAATGTTTATAATGGTATTCCTCATTTGCTAACTCCTGTTGTAACAAACCCTAAAAAGGCTTCACAAGCGTTACGAAAAGTTGTTAGTGAAATGGAAAGAAGATACGAGCTTTTTTCTCATTCAGGTACTAGAAATATCGAAGGTTATAACGAATTAACTAAACAAAATAATACGATGACTGATTCGAAACAACCTTTATTACCATTTATCGTCGTAATAGTTGATGAGTTAGCTGACTTAATGATGGTAGCTTCGAGTGACGTGGAAGATTCAATCACTAGATTAGCTCAAATGGCTCGTGCAGCTGGTATCCACTTAATTATTGCTACACAACGACCGTCCGTTGACGTTATCACGGGTGTCATTAAAGCAAATATACCTTCTCGAATTGCTTTTAGTGTATCTTCTCAAACAGATTCTCGTACAATACTTGATACTGGTGGAGCAGAAAAACTATTAGGAAGAGGAGATATGTTATATCAACCAATCGGTGCATCTAAACCAATCCGAGTACAAGGGGCATTTTTATCTGATGATGAAGTTGAAAGAGTAGTCGAGTTTTCAATCTCTCAACAAAAGGCTCAATACCAAGAAGAAATGATGGTAAAAGAGGAAAAAGATGGGAAATCTGAAGTGAATGATGACCTTTATAATGAAGCTGTTGAGTTAGTATCAAATATGCAGTCAGCCTCGGTATCACTACTACAAAGAAGATTTAGAATTGGTTATACAAGAGCTGCCAGATTAATTGATGCGATGGAAGATAATGGTATAGTTGGTCCGTATGAAGGTAGTAAACCAAGGGAAGTATTAATTAGTAAGCCAGTAGAAGATGAGCAAGCCTTGTCATAAACAAAAAAGAAAAAATTGTCGAAACATTATTGACATTTTTAGACATAGAATGATATTATTTCTTCAGATAAATTGATAGTCCTCATATAATATCGACATAATGGGTCGGAAGTTTCTACATTGCAACCAATATTTGCAATACTATGGGGAAAAAGCATTATTATGGAGAAATGATTTATATTTACGATAATCAAAAACTCTTATAATCTAGCTTTTTCACTAAGTGGAACGGTAGATTATAAGAGTTTTTTTTGTTAAATATGAACAAATGATCCATTAACGTAATAAAAAATAAAGCGTTTACAAAAAAGTGTTGAAATGAGTAAAAAATAACAGTATAGTAAAGAAGGATTATACGACAGATGTCTAACAACTGATGTCTGAAATCCGAAGTTTGGGGGATGGGAAATGAAGATTAAAACAGACACCAGATTACTTTATCTCCAAGTGATGGATCGAATAAAACAAGATATTGAGAATGGTATTTACTTGCCACATCATAAGTTACCATCAGAGTATGAGTTATCTAAAATATTTGGAGTATCAAGAGCAACATTAAGAGAAGCATTAAGAGTTTTAGAAGAAGAAAATATCTTAGTTAGAAGACATGGAGTCGGTACATTTGTGAAACCGAAACCAATATTTAGGACAGGCATTGAACAATTAAGTAGTGTCTCAGAAATGATTGTTGATGCAGGTAAAGAGCCTGGTACAATCTTTCTATCTTCTAAACTATTAGTTCCTACGAAAGAAGATTTAAAAAGCTTCACAATCACTGAAGATGATCGAATGCACGTAGTAGAAAGAATTCGAACAGCAAATGGTGAACCTGTCGTTTATTGCATTGATAAATTACCGACTAATTATTTTAAACAGGTTCCATCATATGAAGATCACTCGTTTTTTACATTCATTAAAAAAGAAACTGGTCGCAATATCGAATATTCAAGTGCAAGAATTGAACCGATAGGTTACCACGATAAAGTTTCTCCTTTATTACAGTGTGAACCAGATGTTTCATTATTATTAATCGAACAGTTACACTTTGACGATTTAAACCGTGCAGTTTTACATTCTTATAATTACTTTAGAGCGGATCAGTTCAGCTTTAATGTTTTAAGAAAAAGAAATTAAATTGTATAGCCAAATTAATATTTACGAAAAATAAGTTTTGGCAAGTTTTCAAATATTGTTTACTGAAAGTTCATTAAATTATTAGGGAGGTGGATCGTTAAGATAACGATTATAAACCAAGCTAGTACAAAAGTAAATAAAAATTTAAGGGGGCAAAATTTTTATGAAGATGAAAAAAGCTGGTCTTGTTCTTTCAATGGCCTTAGCAGCAGGTACAATTTTAGGTGCTTGTGGTAAAGGTGGAGATACAAAAGACGCAAAAGGCGCATTTAAAGTAGGAATGGTAACAGACTCTGGTACGATTGATGATAAGTCATTTAACCAAGGTACTTGGGAAGGGATCCAAGCTGGAGCTAAAGATTTAGGTTTCAATCTTAAGCAAGATACAAAATACTTAAAACCTGCAGGTGAAACGGAAGCAGATTACTTAAAAGAAATCGGTAACTTAAATGATGCAGGGTTTCAATTTATTATAACTCCTGGTTATAAATTTGAAACAGCAATTAATAAAGCGCAAGATAAATATAAAGATGACAAATTTGTAATTATCGATGGTACTCCACACACAGCTAAAGATTTTACTCCAAATGTAAAAGATAACACAGTTTCAATTTTCTTCGCAGAACATGAAGCTGGTTACTTAGCTGGTATTGCAACAGCAGTTCAATTAAAAACTGGTGATGTTGGATTTATCGGTGGTATGGAAATTCCAGCAGTTCAAAAATATAACTGGGGATTCCAACAAGGTATTAAATATGCAAACGAAAAACTTGGAACTAGCATTTCTTTAAAAGCTAATAACGTAGTTTATTCTGGAAGCTTTACAGACAAAGCAGCAGGTCAACAAATTGCAGCTCAAATGTATGACCGCGGCGTTAAAGCGATTTTCACTGCAGCAGGTGGAGTAGGACAAGGTGCTATTACTGAAGCTAAAAACAGAGTAGCTAGTGGTAAAGAAGTTTGGGTTGTTGGTGTTGACGTAGATCAGTACGCTGATGGTGTTTATAAAGATAACAAATCAATCATTTTAACTTCAGCTATGAAAGGTGTTGCAAAAGCAGCTTCTGATATGGTTAAAGCTGAAAAAGATAAAAAATTCCCTGGTGGACAAACTTTAACTTACGATGCAAAAAATGATGGAATTGGTTTACCAAAAGAAAATCCAAACTTAAGTTCTGATACTATAACAAAAGTTAATGATGTATTTAACAAAATTAAGTCTGGTGAAATTGTAGTAGCAAGTGAAAGAGGAAGTTTAATTAAGTAATTAAATTTCTAATTAATAAATGATAGAAGAAGCATAGGAAAGGAGTCCCTTTTATATGCTTCTTCTACCCTAAAAATGATTTTTTAGTTTCATGCTTTAATCAATTGTAAGCACTTATATTGGTAAAGCTTCCAATTGATTAGGGCATGACTATCGGGAGAGAGAGTTAAGCCCTCCTTAAATAAAAAATATAGAAAAATATTTCGAAATCAAGTAAAACTTTAAAATAAAAAATGACTTCGTAATATCAAGGAGGAAAATTATGGAATATGTAGTGGAGATGCTAAATATAACAAAAGAGTTTCCTGGCATTATAGCGAATGATAATATTACACTACGATTAAAAAAAGGGGAAGTTCATGCTTTATTAGGTGAAAACGGGGCAGGGAAATCAACTTTAATGTCCGTCCTTTTTGGAATGTACACACCTGAAAAAGGGATTATAAAAATAAAAGGTAAAGAAGTTAAAATTTCAAATCCAAATGTTGCAAATGAACTAGGAATCGGAATGGTTCACCAACATTTTAAACTAGTTTCTAATTTTACAGTAACAGAAAATATTATTCTAGGTCTTGAACCTAAAAAGGGGCTAGTCGTAGATATTAAGACTGCAGCAAAACGTATTGAAGAGCTTTCTAAAACTTACGGTTTAAATGTAGATCCATATGCAAAGATTGAAGATATTACAGTAGGGATGCAACAAAGAGTCGAAATTTTAAAAACTTTATACCGTAATGCTGAAGTATTAATCCTAGATGAGCCAACAGCAGTACTTACTCCACAAGAAATACAAGATTTAATGAAGATTATTAAAAACTTGATCAATGAAGGCAAGTCAATCATTATCATTACTCATAAATTAAAAGAAATTAAAGCTGTTGCCGATCAATGTACAGTAATTCGTCACGGTAAGTACATTGGTACAGTTGATGTAAAACAAACTTCTGAATCTGAAATGGCATCTATGATGGTCGGACGTCAGGTGTCTTTCAAGGTAGATAAGGTAGAATCAAATCCTGGTGAAGTTGTACTAGATGTAAATAATTTAAGTGTCAAAAATAATAAAAAAGTTTTAGGTTTAAAAAATGCTACACTTCAAGTTCGAGCAGGTGAAATCGTTGGGATTGCCGGAGTTGAAGGAAATGGACAATCTGAACTTGTTGAAGCAATTACAGGGTTAAGACCGATTGAAGAGGGTTCTATTTTATTAAAAAATCAAGATATTACAAAACACAGTATACGCGAGCGAATTAGAAACGGTATTGCTCATATTCCAGAGGATCGTCAAAAAAGAGGACTTGTTCTTGAATATACAATTGAAGAAAACGTTGTTTTAGAGATTTATAATCAAGAGCCATTCTCTAAATATGGTGTATTAGATAAAACTGCGATTGCCAAACATGCAAAGAAAATTATTGAAGAATTCGATGTACGATCTGGTGAAGGTGCTAAAACAGTGGTTGAATCAATGTCTGGAGGAAACCAACAAAAAGCAATCATTGGTCGTGAAATCGAACTTAAGCCAGAGTTATTAATTGCATGTCAGCCAACGCGTGGATTAGACGTTGGTTCGATAGAGTATATTCATAAGAGATTAATAGAGCAAAGAGATAGTGGAAAAGCTGTTCTACTGATTTCGTTAGAGCTAGATGAGGTTCTTAATTTATCTGACCGCATTGCAATCGTAAATGCTGGAGAAATCGTTGATATCGTTAATGCCAAAGACACAAATGAAGATGAATTAGGATTAATGATGGCTGGTATAAGGAGAGGTGAAGGGGCATGAAAAAGGGAGGAATCATTTCTTTAATTGCCGTAGTATTAGGTTTACTAGCTGGAGCATTATTAATTTTAGTAACAGGTAATGATCCAGTAGAAGGGTTTACTTATTTATTCCAAGGTGGATTAAAAGATCCGGAGCGTATTGGTAATACATTTGCTACTGCTACTCCGTTAATTTTAACAGGACTTTCTGTTGCATTTGCATTCAGAACAGGTTTATTTAATATTGGTGCAGCTGGCCAAATGCTTTTCGCAGGATTTTGTGCTTCTGCAATTGGTTTAACTTTCGATTTACCTACTCTTATCTTAGTTCCAATTATGGTAATTGTAGCCTTTATTGCAGGTGCAGCTTGGGCATTTATTCCAGGACTACTAAAAGCTAGGTTTAATGTTCACGAAGTAGTTTCTACGATTATGATGAACTGGATTGCCTATTGGACTGTTTATTATTTAGTACCACAATATTTTAAAGGTAGTACTGAAACAGAGTCAAAAATGCTTGCAGATGCTGCAACATTAAAAATGCCATTTTTATCAAATTTATTTGGTGGATCATATATTAACTTCGGTTTATTTATCGCCGTAATTATGGTAATCGTTGTTTCATTTATTATTAATCGTACAGTATTAGGATATGAATTAAAAGCTGTAGGTTACAACCGTAGTGCTGCTGAATACGCTGGTATTTCAGTAAATAGAAATGTTATTTTATCAATGATGATTTCAGGTGGACTAGCAGGGTTAGCAGGTGTTGTTCAATTCGCTGGTAATGCATCACTAATTCAAATAGGTGTTTTACCTACTGAAGGATTCGACGGAATTGCCGTGGCACTTTTAGGCATGAATACACCAATTGGCGTATTTTTCTCAGCTATTTTCTTTGGACTATTATATTCTGGTAAAGGTTTTATGAGTGCAATGACTTCAATTCCACCAGATATTGCTGATGTTATCATTGCAATTATTATTTATTTCTCTGCAACTAGTATTTTAATTAAAAAAGTTATAGATCGAGTATCGAAATCACGCAAATACAAAAACAGCAATGTAGGAGAGAAGGTGAAATAAGGCATGGATTTAATTATACAAATTTTCCCATATGCAATTGCTTATACGATTCCATTATTAATCGTAGCATTAGGTGGTTTATTTTCTGAGCGAAGCGGTGTCGTAAATATTGGTTTAGAAGGTTTAATGGTTGTTGGTGGTTTCGCTAGTGCCTTAACAATTTCAAAACTTCAAGAAACTCATCAAGGTGAAGTTTGGGTAATCTGGGTAGGAATTCTTGTTGCAGTTCTAACAGGTGCTTTATTTTCTTTACTACATGCGTTTGCAAGTATAAATTTACACGCAGATCAAGTAATTAGTGGTATCGCAATTAATATGATTGCAGGTGCTTTAACAATCTTCTTAGCAAGAAATATTACTGGATCAGGAAACATCAGTATTAACGGTATTACTCGTACGGATATCCCAGTGTTAAAGAACATTCCAATTCTTGGAGATTTATTCTTTAAAAACACGTATTCTACAACATGGTTAGTCATCGGCATTCTAATCATCAGTACATTTGTACTTTATAAAACTCGTTTAGGCTTACGTCTACGTGCATGTGGTGAATACCCACAAGCAGCTGATGCAGCAGGTATTAATGTATACCGTATTCGTTACCTTGGCGTTATTATTTCTGGTGCATTTTCTGGATTAGGTGGAGCAATTATTTTAGTAACTTACTCTGGCGAATTTACAGGTAGTGTTGCAGGTCTTGGTTTCTTAGCAATTGCTGCATTAATTTTTGGACAATGGAAGCCACTTGGAATTTTAGCAGCGACATTATTCTTTGGTGTAGCAACAACAATTGCCAATGTATCGCAAGTAATTCCAAGCTTAGCTCATATCCCACCATTAGCATTAAAGTTATTCCCATACGTAGTAACTTTAATCGCATTAGTAATTTTCTCTAAATCATCTCAAGCACCAAAATCAGTTGGTGTTGCATATGAAAAAGGTAAACGATAAATAATTGTTTTGAAGCTTCCTATTTAATTAGGAAGCTTTTTTCATTTGCTGAAACAACATTGTGTCAACTAATTACGAATATTATCTTGTTAAGTAAGATTGCTTTGGTCGAACATCTCTCAACTATACCAAGAAATTAAATTATAATTCGTGTTTTGATCGATTTTACGAAGAAGAAGATCCTCAAGACATTCAAATAACTTCAGTTTGATTTCTTCTGGAATTCGTTAACCTCATGTCACATGGAGTTATTTGAGGATAAAATCACATCGGAAAAGAAGACTTAATCGTTTTAGAGGTATAAAAGAAAAGACAATGTTAAAAAATGTATTGGTTTTAAGATTTTCAGTTATGTTTTGGTAATGATTGGAACGTAAGGTGCGAGACTCCTGTGGGAAAAGAGGGAAGGGTGAGACCCCGCAGGCTGGCCGAGGAGGCTCACCTCTCTCCCCACGGAAAGGGAGCATCCTGGAGAGGAAATCAACGAAGTACTTATTTTAAAAGGACAGATAGTTGAATTAAACGACTTTTTCAACATCTCTAAACGATTTTAAAATAAGAAGCTTCTTTTTATTTGAATTAATAATTTTGGGTAAACTAAGCAGTAGGTTTTATTTTTGGTAAAATTAGAGATACAATGAAGATATTGGAAATAAATATGAGTAAATAGTATTTGACTAAGGAGGGTTCAATTTGAATTTGTTACAGTACAAAAATAGTGATATTAACGGTATTAAGCTACATGTGGTAACAACTGAAAAGTTTAAAACAAATTCGATTACGTTAAAAGTACGAGGAAAACTCGAAGAAGATACAGTATCGTATCGCGGAATTTTACCTTATGTATTGCAAAGTGGAACAAAAGCTCTTCCTACCAATGGTGAAATTAGAAGAAAATTAGAAGAATTATATGGGGCGACCTTCTTTGTAGACGTATCAAAAAAAGGTGATTACCATGTTATGTCATTTACAATTGACATTGCAAATGAAAAATACCTTTCAAATCAAGGTTCACTATTAAATGAAGCGCTGATGCTTATTGCTTCTATTTGGCAAAATCCATTTTTAGAAAATGGGGTATTTTCAGCTAAACATGTTGAAACTCAAAAAAGAACTCAAGTACAACGAATTCAATCAATTAATGATGATAAATTGAAATTTGCAAATCAACGACTAGTGGAAGAAATGTTTAAGGATGAACCTTATGCGTTACTTGCAAATGGAAAAACAGAAGATGTCAATTCAATGACAGCAGACTCACTTTATCAGTACTATGAAAAAGCTTTGCAACAAGATTTAATTGATCTATATATAGTTGGAGATGTTGCATTTGACCAATGTAAACAATTAGTTGAAGAGAATTTTAGAAACACAACTAGTCGAAAATTAACAGTTGATACAACAAAAGCAACGCCAGTCGATTCTCCTAATGAAGTAATTGAAGAGCAAAAACTAAATCAGGCTAAACTTCATATAGGTTATACGACTGGGATTTCGATTAAAGATCCAGATTACTTTGCACTTCAAGTATTTAATGGACTTTTTGGCGGATTCTCTCATTCAAAGTTATTTATCAATGTTCGTGAAAAAAATAGCTTAGCATACTATGCTGCTTCTCGTTTTGAAAGTCATAAATCAATTTTAATGGTTATGTCTGGTATAGCAAGTGAAAATTATGAAAAAGCAACTACAATTATTGCTGAACAACTTGAAGAAATGAAAAAGGGAAATTTCACTGAAGAGGAAATCGATCAAACAAAATTAGTGATTAAAAACAGTCTATTAGAAAGTATGGACACAGCTTATGGAATTATTGAAACATTATTCAATGACCAAGCTGCAGGGAATGAACGTCCGATCGAGGACTGGTTCCCTGAAATTGAAAAAGTTACGAAAGATGAAATTGTAGCTGTAGCTAATAAAATTAAACTTCACACAACTTATTTCTTAAAAGGTCAGGAGGGAGCATAATGGAAAAAAAGTATTTTGAACAATTGAATGAAACGCTTTATTTCGAGGAGCTTGAAAACGGATTAAAAGTATATATTCTTCCTAAACAAGGCTACAACAAAACATATGCGACCTTTACAACTAAATACGGTTCGATTGATTCTGAATTTATTCCTTTAGGAAAAGATGAAAAATTAGTTGTACCAGATGGGATTGCTCATTTTTTAGAGCACAAGTTGTTTGAAAAGAAAGATGGGGACGTATTCCAAGTTTTTAGTAAACAAGGAGCTTCTTCTAATGCGTTCACAAGTTTTACACGAACTGCTTATTTATTTTCAGCAACGAATAATGTAGAACAAAATTTAATGACTTTAATTGATTTTGTTCAAGATCCATATTTTTCTGATCAAAGTGTTGAAAAAGAAAAAGGGATTATTGGTCAAGAAATTAAAATGTACGAAGATAATCCTGATTGGAGACAATATTTTGGGATGATTGCCAATTTATATGGTAAACATCCTGTTAGAACCGATATTGCTGGAACGATTGAATCAATTTCAAAAATTACAAAAGAATTACTTTATACTTGTTATGAAACTTTTTATCATCCGAGTAATATGTTGTTTTTTGTTGTAGGTCCTGTAGATCCTGATAAAACAATGAATTTAATTAAAGAAAACCAAAGCAAAAAAACGTTCAAAGATGCAAATGAAATTAAGAGATTTTTCCCTGAAGAAACGCCAGAATCAGCAGAGAAGAAAAAAGTGTTACATATGAATGTCCAATCATCGAAAGTGCTGGTTGGCGTGAAAGACTTTTCTGCACCTAAAGGTGGAAGCGAATTATTAAAGCATGAATTATCAATTTCAGTATTACTAGATTATTTATTTGGCAAAGGCTCAAATACGTATCAACAAATGTATGAAGATGGCTTAATCGATGATACGTTCTCATATGATTACTCCGCAGAAAATGGTTTTGCTTTTGCAATCATCGGAGGAGATTCTACTTCACCTGAAAAACTTTCTGAAAAAATTAAAGAAGTGTTATTAGATTCAAAAAATCATCAGTGGGAAAAAGAAATTGTCGATCGCGTAGTTAAAAAGAAAATTGGCGGATTCTTACGCTCATTAAATTCTCCAGAATATATCGCTAACCAATTTACACGATATGCGTTCTTAGATATGCATTTATTTGACATTGTATCTGTGTTACAATCTATTTCTGTAGAGGATCTAAAAGAAAGTGCTAGTCATCTAATAAATGAAGACTATATGAGTGAATTTTTTGTTCTTCCTCATTGAAAGAATTAAAAGCATCCTTTATTGGATGCTTTTTGAAATTTTAAAAATTTAAGGGTTTTTAAAGAATCAAAGTGTATTATTTATTAATAAAAATTTTTAAGTCCTCGTTTCTCTATTACCTTTATAATTATTAATACTCTTTAAACCTGCATTAAAACCTCGAATAAATGGAGATTATAATAAATGAGAAAAAGAATTCTAGTAATTGGAGCTAGTGGTGACATTGGCTTAGCAATTTCGAAAAAATTAATCAATGAAAAATATGATTTAGTTGTCCATTATAATAGTAAGAAAGAGCCACTTAATGAGCTGATCCAATTAGCTAATGAGATTGAAGTAAATTGCCAATTTGTTCAAGCGGACTTGTCAGTTGAAAATGGAGTTGAAATTTTAACATCACAAATAAATGATACAATCGATTCAATTGTTTATGCATCGGGTTTTTCAATCTTTGGTTTAATTAACGATGTAAGTGATGAGGAAATCGATCGAATGACTCAATTACATATCAAAAGTTTGATCAAAGTAGTCAATCATTTTCTTCCTAATATGGTGGCTAAAAAATCTGGCAGTATCGTCGTTATTTCGTCTATATGGGGACAAATTGGTGCTTCATGTGAAGTATTATATTCAACTACTAAAGGTGCTCAAAACGCCTATGTGATGGCATTAGCTAAAGAATTAGGGCCAAGTGGAGTGAAAGTAAATGCCGTTGCCCCAGGTGCCGTAAAAACGAATATGTTAAATACGTTTAGTGAAGAAGATTTAAAAGAAATCGCAAATGAAATTCCAATGAATCGTTTAGCTCTTCCATGTGAAATTGCGAATACGGTAAATTACCTAATTTCCGAACAATCTTCTTATATAACAGGCCAAATTCTTGGAGTAAACGGCGGTTGGCATACTTCATAGCAAAATTTCCGGTCGAAAGTTATTTATTTCACATATTTTACCTTTTATATTATGGCGAAATCGTTTATTATTAAATGGAGAGTTAAGTAGTTAACAAATAGGGGGTATAGGTATGGAGTTAATCGAATGGTATTTTGAGTATGAAATACATAAGAATCGCCCTGGACTACTTGGAGATATTGCATCGCTAATCGGTATGCTAGGGATTAATATTTTAACAATCAATGGTGTCGACACAATGAGACGCGGCATGTTACTTGGTTGCGATAACGATGATCAAATTACTAGATTTGAATCAATTTTAAATACTATGGACAATATAACAATAATTAAACTTAGAAAGCCAACTCTGAGAGATCGTTTAGCTGTAAGACATGGTACTTATATTCAACGTGACGTAGATGATAAAAAGACTTTTCGTTTTGTCCGCGATGATTTAGGTATGCTTGTTGATTTTATGGCAGAGCTATTTAAAATGCCAGGCCATAAGCTAATCGGAATTAGAGGGATGCCTCGTGTTGGTAAGACAGAATCAGTTGTAGCAGCAAGTGTTTGTGCAAATAAACGCTGGTTATTTGTTTCATCAACATTAATTAAACAAACATTAAGAAGTCAATTAATAGAAGATGAATATAATTCAGATAATGTATTTATTATTGATGGCATTCTTTCTCATAGAAGAGCAAATGAGCAACATTGGCAATTGGTTCGCGAAATTATGGCAATGTCTTCTGTGAAAGTAGTGGAACATCCTGATGTATTTGTACAGCAAACTGAATACTCCTTAGAAGATTTTGATTACATAATTGAATTAAGAAATGATGAAAATGAAGAAATTAAATATGAACTTGTAGACCAAATGGATAAAAATGGACACAACTCGTTCTCGATGTTTGATTTTTAAAGTTAGTTGGGGTGTAACTTGTGACAGAATTAGGAAAATATTTACGAGAAGCAAGAGAAGCGAAAGGTTTATCAATTGACGATGTACAAGAGTTAACGAAGATTCAGAAACGTTATCTTGAAGCAATCGAAGAAGGTAATTATGAAATATTGCCAGGGCAATTTTATGTTCGTGCATTTATTAGACAATATGCAGAAACAATAGGTGTTGACGTTTCTGGATTTCTAACTGAAAAGCCAGTGGTAGAAGAATCAACTGTGGCAAGTACAGTAGAAGAAGTAAAGCATGAAGAAATCCCTAGTAGAGCATCGAAGCTTAAAGAACCATTAAGCAATGTTAAGTCATCACGAGTAATGGATTATTTACCAAGGATACTAGTAGCGATTCTTATCATCGGAATCTGTATCGCTATTTATATGATGTTCCCATCAAAAAATGATGGAAAATCTGCGGATACGAATCAGACTCAATCTAACTCTAATTCTGAAATTGAAAAACCAAAAAATAATGCGCTAGATCAGGCAAAAGTTAATAATACGAAAAAAACAGAGAAACCGAAAAATGATGTGACTGAGCAAACACCAGCGCAAAAAATTACTGTTGACTCTGCAGCGGGTAAACGAACTACTATTTCTTTATCTGGTACGGATGTATTTAAATTAGAAGTAGTTGCAAATGGTGAAAGTTATGTAGATTTAAAAAATGCTGATGGAAAAATGTTCTATTCCGGAATTTTAAAACAAGGACAAACTCAAAACTACGACTTAACAGATGAAAATGAAGTAACTGTAAATATTGGTGCTTCTAATAATGTTGAGCTACGAATTAACGATGAGATATTTAAATATCCAGTTAGTCCAACAAATGCTGTTCACCAAAAGATTACGATTAAAAATTTAAAAATGAATCAATAGTCATCTTTAAGATGGCTTTTATTCATTTATTATAAATGCTTCATTTTTAGAAAGTTTTGGAGGGTTTTACCATGAATTTACCAAATAAGATCACAGTTTCAAGGGTTTGTCTAATTCCATTATTTATGATTGCCGTTTTAATCGATTTTGGATGGGGAAAAGTTACATTAATGGGTGATTCAATACCAGTTAATCATTTAGTAGGAGCTGCAATTTTTATTATTGCATCAGTTACTGATTTTATAGATGGTTATTACGCTAGAAAATTTAATCTAGTAACTAATTTTGGTAAGTTTTTAGATCCACTTGCTGATAAATTACTTGTATCGTCCGCATTAATTATCTTAACTGATTTTCATTATGTTCCTGCATGGATTACGATTGTCATTATAAGTAGAGAGTTTGCTGTAACCGGATTACGAATGATTTTAGCTGGCTCTGGAGAAGTTCATGCTGCTGCAATGCTAGGTAAAATTAAGACTTGGGCTCAAATAGTTGCGATTTCTGCTTATTTCTTACATGACTTCCCATTGAATTTCTTACCATTTTCGATTGCGGATGTATCACTTTGGGTCGCATTATTCTTTACAGTATATTCTGGTTGGGATTATTTTTATAAAAATAGAGATGTTCTTCTTAAATCAATGTAATTAATATAGGGGGAAATGATATGAAGCGTGCTGAAATCATCGCAGTAGGTACTGAGCTACTTTTAGGCCAAATTGCAAATACAAATGCTCAATTTATAGCTAAACATTTATCTGCATTAGGATATCACCATCATTTCCAAACAGTTGTAGGAGACAATTCCGAACGACTTAAAAGTGCATTAGAAATTGCTTCATCAAGAAGTGATTTAATCATCTTAACTGGTGGACTTGGACCAACAAAGGATGATTTAACGAAAGAAGTAGTCGCAGAATTTGTTCAAGAATCACTTGTTTATCATGAACAATCACTAGAGTATATTGAACAATATTTTATTAAAGTAAATCGACCAATGACTGAAAATAATAAAAAACAAGCATTAGTCATTCATAACGCACATGTTTTATTGAATAAAAACGGTATGGCACCTGGAATGGTTTATGAAGTGAAAAATAAACAATTTGTATTATTACCAGGACCACCTAAAGAAATGATTCCGATGGTTGAGAAAGAACTAATTCCGTATTTTTTAAAAGGTAAGGAAGCAAGTACGATTATTTCGAAAGAGCTTAAATTTTTTGGCATCGGTGAATCGATTTTAGAAACTGAAATTCTTGATTTACTTGAAAATCAATCAAATCCAACAATTGCTCCTTTAGCGAGTGAGGGAGAAGTAATGCTTCGAGTTACTGCAAGTGCTAGTAATCAACAAGAGGCAGAAAAACTTATTGGACAAGCTGAAGAAAAAATACGTGAGCGCGTTGGGCAGTTTATATATGGTACAAATAATGAAAACTTATTTACAGTTTTATCAAGTAAGCTAAAAGATTTTAAACTGACTATTTCTGCTGCTGAAAGTTTAACTGGAGGTCTATTCAGTAAAAGACTGACAGATATTCCCGGGAACTCGTCCATTTTTAAAGGTAGTGTTGTTTGTTATTCTAATGAAATAAAACAAAATCTTTTAAATGTGCCAGCAGACATTCTTAATAAAAATGGTGCTGTAAGTGCAGAATGTGCAAAATCACTAGTTGAAAATATTCAAAGATTAACAGGCAGTAATATTTCAATTAGTTTTACTGGTGAGGCAGGACCGTCTACATTAGAAGATGTGCCGGTAGGGAAAGTATTTATCGGTATAAAAATTGGTGATTCTGATTCAATTGTAAAAGAGTTTCAATTCAGTGGCACTAGAGAACAAATCAGATTATCAAGTGTCAAAAATGGCGCGAACTTGTTGATTAAATTAATTAATTCAAGTTTCGAAAGTCAAGACTTATAAATTGAAATAGAATATTTTATAATATAAAAGCTCGGTTAATTTAGCCGAGTTTTTTAATTTTATAGTTTCGATATTAATAAAAATCTAGTTTTATAGACCAAAAAATACGAAACAAGCGTTTCTATTCTTTAAAAATTAAGTTTAAATACGAAAAATATCGAATAAACGTTCTATTTTTTTGTTGGCAAACGAACAAAAAACAGTTATTATGTAGTTAAGAGATAAATGAATCCTGAAGGAGGAATCTAAATGAGTGATCGTCAAGCTGCATTAGAAATGGCTTTAAAACAAATAGAAAAACAATTCGGTAAAGGTTCAATTATGAAACTTGGAGAACAAACAGAACGCCAAATTTCAACTATTTCTAGTGGATCGTTAGCACTAGATGTAGCATTAGGTGTAGGTGGATATCCAAGAGGACGTATTATCGAAGTATATGGTCCTGAAAGTTCAGGTAAAACAACTGTAGCATTACATGCAATCGCTGAAGTTCAAGCAAATGGAGGACAAGCGGCGTTTATAGATGCTGAGCATGCATTAGATCCGGTTTATGCTCAAAAATTAGGTGTAAACATTGATGAGTTATTATTATCTCAACCAGATACAGGTGAACAAGCACTTGAAATCGCTGAAGCATTAGTTCGAAGTGGTGCAATTGATATTATCGTAATTGATTCAGTAGCTGCATTAGTTCCAAAAGCTGAAATTGAAGGTGAGATGGGTGATGCTCACGTAGGTCTACAAGCACGATTAATGTCGCAAGCATTACGTAAACTTTCAGGTGCAATTAACAAGTCAAAAACGATCGCATTCTTCATTAACCAAATTCGTGAAAAAGTTGGAGTTATGTTTGGTAATCCTGAGACGACTCCAGGTGGACGTGCGTTAAAATTCTATTCTACAATTCGTTTAGAAGTACGTCGTGCTGAACAATTAAAACAAGGTAATGATATTGTGGGTAACAAAACAAAGATTAAAGTAGTTAAAAATAAAGTAGCACCACCATTTAGACAAGCAGAAGTAGACATTATGTATGGAGAAGGTATTTCTAAAGAAGGTGAAATTCTTGATATTGGAGCCGATTTAGATATCGTTCTTAAGAGTGGAGCATGGTATTCTTACAATGAAGAGCGTCTTGGACAAGGCCGTGAGAATGCTAAGCAATTCTTAAAAGAAAATAAAGAAATTCGTGATACGATTAAACAATCGATCCGTCTTCACCATGGTTTAGATAACCCTGTTACTGTAACAGAAACAGATGACGAAGAACAATTCTCTTTATTAAATGAGTAATCATAAGTTAGTTTAGAGCAATAAAAAATGCGGGCGCTTATTAAAAGTGCCTGCATTTTTTTATTTATAATTTCATGACTTTGATTTTTTTGAAATACAGAAAATAATTTCATCAATTTGAAAGAATTGATTCCAATAGAAGGATTCACCATCCCTATAAGAAATGCAAAGTGAGACCTTATTAGAATGACCATGAAGAGGCAAATAAAGTCATTCATGGTAAGTAGGTGTCTTGTATTAGAATAAGGCATACTTTTATGATCGGGGCTTATCAAAAAACAGACAATATCTATATTTTTTTTATATTTATGAGTAGTAATTTATAAAAGAGAAATTCGATCAAATAACTTACTAATCAGATCTTAAAAAAAAATTAATGAATAAAATTTAGATTCTCATGTATGAAATCTAGTAAAAATGTAATAAATATTGATAAATCAAGTAAGTAAGCGAGTTACAAGGCTTGACATCATTTGGTAAGAGATTTAATATTTAAGTGTATATTCTAAAAAAATATTACTATTTTGTGAAAAATTGAATTGAAGTGTGCTGTATGTTGATGCAATTATTTATACAATATAACAGCCGACAAAAATGAAACTAACTAAATAGCAAGAGGAGGTGAAATCATGGGTGCAAATACTATAATTTTGATCATCTTCGCATTGCTTGCCACATTCGGAGTCGGTTATGCTGTCGGATTTTTTGTCCGTAAGTCCATTGCAGAAGCTAAAATAAATGGCGCAACTAATCATGCAAATCAAATTATTGAAGATGCAAAACGTGATTCAGAAACAATTAAAAAAGAAGCTTTATTGGAAGCAAAGGACGAAATTTTCAAAATTCGTACAGATGCAGAGAACGAAATTCGAGACCGTCGTAGTGAACTACAAAAGTCAGAAAATCGTTTAATGCAAAAAGAAGAGAACTTAGATCGTAAAGATGATGGACTTTCAAAACGTGAGTCTGTTCTTGAAAGAAAAGAGGAATCTCTTGTTTTAAAACAACAGCAGATAGAAGAAATGGAAAGCAAGATAGAAGCATTAATTGCTGCTCAACAAGAAGAGTTAGAGAGAATTTCTAGCTTAAATCGTGAAGAAGCAAGACAATTAATACTTACTAAAGTCGAAAATGAATTATCCCATGAAACAGCAATACTAGTAAAAGAAACAGAAGCTCGAGCAAAAGAAGAAGCAGATAAGAAAGCAAAAGATATTTTATCATTAGCAATCCAGCGATGTGCTGCAGACCATGTTGCTGAAACAACTGTTTCAGTTGTAAATCTTCCAAATGATGAAATGAAAGGTCGTATTATTGGCCGTGAAGGACGAAATATACGTACTTTAGAAACGTTAACTGGTATAGATTTAATTATTGATGATACGCCTGAAGCTGTAATATTATCAGGTTTTGATCCAATTCGTCGTGAAACTGCACGAATTGCACTAGATAAATTAGTACAAGATGGTCGAATCCATCCTGCACGAATTGAAGAAATGGTTGAAAAATCAAGACGAGAAGTAGATGAGTACATACGTGAAGTCGGTGAACAAACTACTTTTGAAGTTGGTGTTCATGGAATTCACCCTGACTTAATTAAAATATTAGGTCGTCTGAAATTTAGAACTAGTTATGGTCAAAATGTGTTAAAGCATTCGATGGAAGTAGCGAACTTGGCTGGACTTATGGCTGCTGAACTTGGTGAGGATACAAAACTTGCAAAACGTGCAGGTTTACTTCACGATATTGGTAAAGCAATTGACCATGAGGTAGAAGGAAGTCACGTTGAAATCGGTGTTGAATTAGCAACGAAATATAAAGAACATCCAGTAGTTATCAATAGTATTGCATCACATCACGGGGATGCTGCGCCAACTTCAATTATTGCGGTTCTTGTAGCTGCTGCAGATGCTTTATCTGCTGCTAGACCGGGAGCACGTAGCGAAACATTAGAAAACTATATCCGTCGATTAGAAAAGCTTGAAGAGATTTCTGAATCATATGAAGGTGTAGAAAAATCATTCGCTATTCAAGCAGGTCGTGAAGTACGCATCATGGTAAAACCAGATACAATTGATGATTTACAAGCTCATAGATTAGCGAGAGACATTAGAAAGCGTATTGAAGATGAACTGGATTACCCAGGTCATATAAAAGTTACGGTTATTCGTGAAACTCGAGCTGTCGAGTATGCAAAATAAAGTGGTTTATGCCACTTTATTTTCTTTTTTGTAACAAAATAAAGTATTTTTAAAAATAGCTCCAACTAATACATATCTGAAATGAATCTTAGTTGAATGGCATAGATGAAGATTCAGATTGTGCTAGTAATGGGGCTTTTCGTATTTTTGGGTAATCTAAAAGTAAAATCAGTGCTGTGAATTAACAGTGGCAAGTTGGAAGGATGTAACGTAATGAGAATAATGTTTATAGGCGATGTAGTTGGTTCAAATGGTAGGGCAATGGTAAAGGCTAATATTCAAGCTTTAAAAAGGAAATATAATCCTTCAGTAACGATTATAAATGGTGAAAATGCAGCACATGGTAAAGGAATAACGGAAAAAATTTACCGCGAATTTTTAGAATTAGGTGCTCAAGCAGTAACACTTGGTAACCATGCATGGGATAAAAAGGATATTTTTGAATTTATTGATCAAGCAAAATACTTAGTTAGACCAGCTAATTTCCCTGAAGGTACACCTGGTAATGGATTAGTATTTTTAAATTTTAATGATGTTGAAATAGCCGTTATAAATTTACAAGGTAGAACATTTTTACCACCACTTGATTGTCCTTTTAAAAAAGCTGATGAGCTAATAAAAATCGCTAAAAAACGAACAAACATCATTTTTGTTGATTTTCATGCTGAAGCAACAAGTGAAAAAATTGCTATGGGCTGGTATTTGGATGGAAGAGTAACAGCGGTTGTTGGTACACATACACATGTTCAAACGGCTGATGAGCGAGTTTTACCTGCTGGTACAGCGTTTATTACAGATGTTGGAATGACAGGTCCATATGATGGAATTCTAGGTGTTACGAAAGAAGCTGTTATAAAAAAATTCCTAACGAACTTACCAGTGAGATTCGAAGTTGATGAAGGTAGAGGTCAGTTAAGTGGTGTAATTATCGAATTAGATAAACAAACTGGGCTAGCAAAATCAATAAAAAGAATACAAATAAATGATGATCATCAAGAGCTATAATATTAATTAAAAGAATTGTGAAAATTTTTAAAAAACTTTTAAATATTTGCAGGAATAACTTCTTGTTATCGAGAATAGTTTTTATTGTACACAATAATAGCTTTGTAAGTACAAGGAGGATCAGGAATGGAAATATTAAAAGTTTCAGCAAAGTCAAACCCTAATTCTGTAGCAGGAGCACTTGCAGGTGTATTGAGAGAGCGTGGTTCAGCAGAAATTCAAGCAATTGGTGCTGGCGCGTTAAACCAAGCTGTAAAAGCAGTTGCAATTGCAAGAGGATTCGTTGCACCAAGTGGTGTAGACCTTATTTGTATCCCTGCATTTACAGATATTCAAATCGATGGGGAAGAGCGTACAGCGATAAAATTAATCGTAGAGCCTCGTTAATAATAACAACCTGTTAGCCTAAAGCGACAGGTTGTTTTATTTTTAATTCAAGGAAGAGTAAGTGTTAGCGAGTCAGATTACGCAAATTTGAAATTAAAAGGTGGACAAAACTTTAGCTCCAACTTGAAAGCTCGTTTAGTCGACGAGTTTTTTTGCGTATAATTATTACTTTTATTATTGGATTTATTAATATGATACACTAATTTTAATAGTCAAAAAAATAGGAGGGTGTTAATTTATGAAAGTTTTTGATGCTCATTGTGATGTATTGATGAAATTACTAGAAAAGCCTTCGATCAATTTTGAAAATGATGATTCCTTACAAGTTTCAGTTAATCGATTAAAACAAGGGAATAGTAAAATACAATGTTATGCGATTTATATTCCTGAAAGTATACATAAACTAATCAAATTTGATGCAGCTCTTCAATGTGTAACACTTTTTTATGAAAAAGTAGCAACAGAAAATAATAATATAAAAGTTATTCGAACAAAAGAAGATGAAGTTGGATTAAAAAGTCACGAAATGGGTGCTATTTTGACGCTAGAGGGCTGTGATGCACTTTTAGGTGATATTAATCGGTTAAAGATATTACATCGTCTAGGGGTACGTAGTGTCGGTCTAGTATGGAATTATGCAAATGAAGCTGCGGATGGAATTCTTGAGGAAAGAAATGGGGGGTTAACTAATTTTGGAAGAAGTGTAGTTCATTACTTAAATGAGCATAATATGTGGTGTGATCTTTCTCATTGTACTGAAGCCGCGTTTTGGGATGCATTTGAACAAGCAAAATATCCAACTGCGACTCATTCAAATGCTAAAGCGATTTGTAAACATCCAAGAAATTTAAATGATGAACAGCTAAAGGCTATGTTTAATAGAGGAGCAATAGTCGGGATTAATTTCTATCCTACTTTTTTAGTTGATGAAGGTGTCGCAAATATTTCAGATATTCTTAAACATATCGATTATATGTGCTCTCTAGGTGGAGAAAAATTTATCGCGATGGGATCAGATTTTGATGGAATCGATACTCATCCAACAAATTTACATCACGTAGGTCTTTATCAAAATTTAACAAATGAATTGCTTAAACACTATACAGAACAGCAGGTTAAAGGCTTTATGTATGAGAATTATTCATCATATATACATTACAAATAACACGTTACTTGTTCAGAATAATAAAAATATAAAAATTAAAGGAATAATTTCTTTCAAAATCATTGATTTTTTTGATTAATAGGTCTAGAATTGAAAGCGAATTAACTCATATCAAAAGATATGTTTTAAATCGCTTTCATTCTTTTATAAAAAATGAATGATATGCAAAAAAATTATCCATTTATAATTTAATTTATTACGAATGAGGGCATTCAAAGGGGTGTAGGAAATGATTGAACAACTTTCGTGGAAAGTTGGAGGACAACAGGGTGAAGGTATCGAAAGTACAGGTGAGATTTTTGCAATTGCGCTAAACCGTTTAGGTTACTACTTATACGGATATCGTCATTTCTCTTCTCGTATTAAAGGTGGTCACACTAATAACAAAATTCGTGTAAGTACAACTGAAGTTCGTGCAATTTCAGATGACTTAGATATTTTAGTAGCATTTGACCAAGAAACAATCGATGTAAACTTTTATGAATTACGCAAAGGCGGTATCGTAATTGCTGATGCTAAATTTAATCCGACAATTCCAGATTCAACTGACGTAACACTTTATTCAATTCCATTTACAGAATTAGCAACTGAACTAGGTACTTCATTAATGAAAAACATGGTTGCAGTTGGAGCTTCAAGTGCAATTTTAGGTCTATCAATTGAAGTGTTCAGAGAAGTTGTAGATGAAATTTTTGGTAAAAAAGGTCAACAAATTGTTGAGAAAAACATAGAAGCAATCGCACGTGGAGCAGAAGAAATGAGAGAAATGCTTGGCGTGAATGTAAATAAAATGCAATTATCAGAAGCTGATGGTAAAAAACGTATGTTCCTAATCGGTAACGATGCAATCGCAATGGGTGCATTAGCAGGTGGTTCTCGTTTTATGGCAGCGTATCCAATTACGCCAGCATCTGAAATTATGGAATACTTAATCAAAAAATTACCTCAGTATGGTGGAGCAGTTATTCAAACTGAAGACGAAATTGCTGCATGTACAATGGCAATCGGTGCTAACTATGCTGGTGTTCGTACATTAACATCATCTGCAGGTCCTGGTCTTTCATTAATGATGGAAGCAATCGGTCTTTCTGGTATGACTGAGGTTCCTTTAGTAATCGTTGATACTCAACGTGGTGGTCCAAGTACTGGTCTTCCAACTAAACAAGAGCAATCAGACTTAATGGCTATGATCTACGGAACTCACGGTGAAATTCCGAAAGTAGTAATCGCTCCAAGTACAGTAGAAGAAGGATTCTACGATATGGTGGAAGCGTTTAACGTAGCTGAAGAATTCCAAGTACCTGTAATCGTAATTACTGACTTACAACTTTCTTTAGGTAAACAAACTGTTGAGCCACTTCAATTTGAAAAAGTACAAATTCGCCGTGGTAAGTTTGATTACAAACAAGAATTACCTGTATCTGAAAACAAAGAGTACTTCAAACGTTATGAAGTGACTGAAGATGGCGTTTCTCCTCGTGTAGTACCAGGTATGAAAGGTGGAATTCACCACGTAACTGGTGTTGAGCATGATGAAATGGGTAAACCATCAGAATCACCAATTAACCGTAATCAACAAATGGATAAACGTATG
This sequence comes from Bacillus sp. UNCCL81, assembly GCF_900112535.1. Taxonomy (NCBI): domain Bacteria; kingdom Bacillati; phylum Bacillota; class Bacilli; order Caryophanales; family Bacillaceae; genus Bacillus; species Bacillus sp. UNCCL81. Next base: position 556,821 of record NZ_FOMF01000003.1, read on the forward strand.
CGTAAATTAAATAACCTAAAATTCCCTAACCCAGTGTTAGTGAACTCTAAACACGAAGATGCTGATGTATTACTAGTTGGTTTCAACTCAACTCGTGGTGCGATTGAAGAAGCAATGGTTCGTTTAGAGCAAGATGGTATCAAAGTTAACCATGCTCATATCCGTCTAATTCACCCATTCCCAACAAACGAATTAATGCCTGAGCTTAAAAAAGCTAAGCGTGTAATCGTTGTTGAAAATAATGCTACTGGTCAATTAGCAAGCATTATCAAAATGAATTGTGGTCATGCAGAAAAGATTTCAAGCTTACTAAAATATGATGGAAATCCTTTCTTACCAAAAGAAATTTACAATACTTGCAAGGAAGGAGTTGTTCTAAATGGCAACATTTAAAGAATTTCGTAATAATATTAAACCAAACTGGTGCCCAGGATGTGGAGACTTCTCTGTACAAGCATCTATTCAACGTGCAGCAGCAAATGTTGGTTTAGAACCTGATAACCTTGCAGTAATTTCTGGTATTGGATGTTCTGGTCGTATTTCTGGATATATTAACTCTTACGGTTTACATGGTATCCATGGTCGTTCACTTCCAATTGCACAAGGTGTAAAAATGGCTAACCGTGATCTAACTGTTATCGCTTCTGGTGGTGACGGTGATGGATTCGCTATCGGTTTAGGTCATACAATCCATGCAATTCGTCGTAACATCGACATTACGTATATCGTTATGGACAACCAAATCTATGGTCTAACAAAAGGTCAAACATCACCTCGTAGTGATGTAGGATTCAAAACTAAGAGTACGCCACAAGGTTCTGTTGAATCTGCACTTTCAGTAATGGAAATGGCATTAACAGCTGGTGGAACATTCGTAGCTCAAAGTTTCTCAAGTGATTTAAAAGAATTAACTTCATTAATTGAGCAAGGTATTAACCACAAAGGTTTCTCTTTAATTAACGTATTCAGCCCATGTGTAACTTACAATAAAGTAAACACATATGACTGGTTTAAAGAAAATCTTGTTAAACTTTCTGATGTTGAAGGATATGATCCATCAAACAAAGAAATGGCTATGCAAACATTAATGCAAAATAAAGGTTTAGTAACTGGTCTTATCTACCAAAACAAAGAGCAAAAATCATACCAACAATTAATTTCTGGATACAGTGAAGAACCATTAGTTGAATCAGAACTTCAATTAGAAAAAGCACAATTCGAAAAATTAGTTGCTGAATTCATGTAATAAAAAGAAAAACTCCTCATTTTTTGAGGAGTTTTTTTTATTTTAGATATGGACAATCATGACAATCTATTATGAAGGATACTGCCATTTGATGTTGAAGTAATTTGTAGTTAGGAGTGTTTTGATGATGAATATAAAAATAAGAAGACCGATAATAGAAGACATTAAAGAATTAAATCAATTTTTTAAAATAGTGATTACAGATACTTTTACAAAAGAAGGTATTAGCAATCAAGTGGAAAGTATGAAGGAAGAAATCAAAACAAAAGGAATTTATCTAGAAAATGATTTTGAAAGTAATGGTGAAGAACGATATTTTTTGATTGCGTTAAATAACGAAAAGATTATTGGTTCGATTGAATATGGTCCAGCTAGTGATCTTATTTTAAATTGTACAAACAATGAACTAAAAGGGCTACCTGAGGTCGGTACTGTATTTGTACATCCAGACTATCAAAAAAATGGAATAGGAAATTTATTATTAAAGAATATGTTCGTTACTTTACACAATAAAGGGATAGAAAAATTTTGTTTAGATAGTGGCTATTGTAATGCCCAAAAAATCTGGAAAAAGAAATTTGGCGAACCTGATTATTTATTAAAGGACTATTGGGATAAGGGATCTGATCATATGATTTGGAAAATTAAAGTCAGCGATAGATTAAAATAGCAATTTTTCAGGTTTTATTTGCAAACCACTGTTTAATTACCAATTTCATCATTTGTTTTTACAGAAGAACCCTTTATTTGGCATTCCAAAACTCTTATTTGCAGCCTAGTCATTATTTATCACTTCTGTTTATAAATCTACAGTTTTATCAACATTTAAAGATTCTCTAAGAATACCATATTAAAAAATGGAGGGTTCCAATTTTGGAGACCCTCCATTTTCTAATAACAAAGTAACACTAAATTGAATTCTTAAATTAAAAAATAGGCAAATAAAGGAAATCGCTTGATATTATCGAATTTCTTAATTAGAAATAATAGAAAGGAGAAAAATTTTGTTATCCTCACTCGTACCTGCTTTAATTACGTTTATTTTGGTAAGTATTCTTTCACCTTTTTTAATTGCTACGTTAAGAAGATTGAAGTTGACTCAACCTATTAGAGCGGAATTACCAGCTGAACACCATAATAAAAAAGGAACTCCTTTAATGCTGGGAAGTATATTTTTGATAGGTATTTTAGTAGCTTTCGTTAATTATTCAAGTCCACTTATGCTTTTTTTAGTTGGAACTTTTATTTTATTCAGTGTTGTTGGTTTTCTTGATGACTTTTGGAAAGCATCAAAACAGGATCCAGGAGGAATATCAGCTAAAACAAAACTAGTTTTTCAATTTTCATTTACTATTTTTTTACTTATTGTTTTAATTAATTTTTTTGAAGTAGACACAACCTTTCGGATTACCGATTTGTTAAGTATCTTTTTACCATTATGGGTTTATTTGGCCTTAATCACTTTATTTATTGTAGGATCAGCTAATGCTATTAACTTTACTGACGGGATGGACGGACTGCTTGGTATGGTATCAATCCCTACCTTCTTTTTCTTTTTTCTGATTTCAGATCATATTGAAGTGAAAATTTTTAGTCTCATAATGATCGCTAGTTTAGCTGGTTTTTTAATTTATAACTTATATCCAGCTAAGGCTTTTATGGGCGACACAGGTTCGATGGCAATCGGAGGTTCGTTATCATTTTTAGCGATAATTGAAAAAGTAGAGATCTTAATTCCAATGTTGTTTTTTATTTATTTAGCTGAACAGTTTTCCGTTATTTTTCAAGTTTTCTACTTTAAAAGAACAAGAAAAAGATTATTTCTAATGGCACCTATACATTTTCATTATGGAATTAAATATGGTTGGTCAGAAAATGTCATTGTCATGAATTTTACGATTGTTTCTTGGACAGGATGTTTCTTAAGCTACTTATATTTTTATTTTTTTATGTAAATTATGAACTCAATGAATTTAAGAGGATCCTTTGATGGATTCTCTTTTTATGTTGAAAAAGGTGTTTTTTAGGTTTAGAGAGGGCTCGAGATACGGTTCTAAAAGTGAGGACCATATAACCTGAATCAACATTCTTCAATCAATCATTAAAGCGCTTTATTCTTTTAAAGAATTGTTTTTATAATAATGGATAAAATTATTCAAATATACTAGTATTATCAGCTTTCTTTTTTGCCTAACGCACATTGTATATTGTAGAATAACGTTATATACTTAAGTAATGTGTGGACGCTCGAGAAGAAAGGAGATTGTTTCATGAATGAACAACAACGCCTTCAAGGCACTAATATAAATAATTCAAAAGATAAAAATGATAAAGATTATAGTAAATATTTTGAAAAAGTTTACCAAGCTCCATCTTTAGCTGATGCAAAGCGTCGAGGTAAAGAAGAAGTTACGTATGATCGTGGTTTCGAAATTCCTGAAGAAATGAGAAATTCAGGTGTAGGTAAAAAATTCTTAATCCGTACATATGGCTGCCAAATGAATGAACATGACACAGAAGTTATGGCAGGTATTTTAACGACGATGGGTTATGAAGTAGCTACATCAGTTGAAGATGCTGATATTATTCTATTAAATACATGTGCTATTCGAGAAAATGCTGAAAATAAAGTGTTTGGTGAAATTGGTCACTTAAAACCGTTAAAACTTCAAAGACCAGATCTATTAATCGGTATTTGTGGTTGTATGTCTCAAGAAGAAGCAGTTGTTAATCGAATCTTACAAAAACATTCATTTATAGATATGGTATTTGGTACACATAATATTCATAGATTACCATTTATTATTCAAGAAGCGATGTTTAGTAAAGAAATGGTGATTGAAGTATGGTCAAAAGAAGGGGATGTAATTGAGAACCTTCCAAAAGTACGTCGTGGAGAAATTAAAGCATGGGTTAATATTATGTATGGCTGTGATAAATTCTGTACGTACTGTATTGTTCCTTACACACGTGGTAAAGAACGTAGTCGTCAGCCAGAGGATATCATCAATGAAGTACGTGAATTAGCTAGACTGGGCTATAAAGAAGTTACTTTATTAGGTCAAAATGTTAATGCTTATGGTAAAGACTTAGATGATGGTAAATATGGATTAGGTCATTTAATGGATGAAATCCGTAAAATTGGTATCCCGCGTGTTCGTTTTACAACAAGTCATCCACGTGATTTTGATGATCATTTAATAGAAGTATTAGCAAAAGGTGGCAACTTAATGCCACATATTCACTTACCAGTTCAATCTGGTAGCTCTGAAGTTCTAAAACTAATGTCACGTAAATATGATCGTGAACAATATTTAGAACTTGTAAGAAAATTAAAAACAGCAATGCCACAAATTTCATTTACAACAGATATCATTGTTGGATTTCCAAATGAAACGGATGAGCAATTCGAAGAAACAATGACATTATATGAAGAAGTTGGTTTTGATTTAGCATTTACTTTCATTTATTCACCACGTGAAGGTACACCAGCTGCAAAAATGGTAGATAATGTACCAGAAAGTGTGAAAAAGGAAAGATTACAACGACTTAACAATCTTGTAAATGAAAAATCTGCTGAATTCAATAAACGTTTTGAAGGTCAAATACTTGATGTATTAGTTGAAGGAGAAAGTAAGAAGAACCCTGATGTACTTGCTGGGTATACTCCTTATAATAAACTTGTAAACTTTAGAGGTCCTAAATCAATCGTTGGTCAAATTGTAAAAGTAAAAGTTACAAAAGCTAAAACATGGTCATTAGATGGAGAATTAGTAGAAGAAACAGTAGAGGTGCTATAATGGGAAAATATACAAAAACGGATATCGTTGAACGTGCAAAAGAATTAGCAGTAATGATTTCTGAAACAGAAGAAGTAGACTTTTTTAAACGTGCTGAAGCGCAAATTAACGAGAGTGAAACTGTAAGAGCTTATATTGAAGAAATTAAGTCATTACAAAAACAAGCAGTTAATTTAGAGCACTGGGGTAAGAAAGAAGCACTAAAAAAAGTTGAACAAGAGCTTGATGAATTAAACGAAAAACTAGAAACAATTCCAGTTGTACAAGAATTTCAATCTTCTCAAGTAGAAGTTAATGACTTACTTCAATTAATCGCTCACACGATCTCAAATGGTGTGACAGACGAAATCATTAAGTCAACAGGCGGTAACTTATTAAGTGGTGAGACAGGTTCAAAAGTAGAACATGGGCCGGATGCTTGCAAAACAGATAGCTGCAGCCATTAATAAAAAAGACTCAAGGAAGCAAATAATTTTGCTGCTTGAGTCTTTTTTTTATATAAAGCTAATAAAGTAATTACTAAATAGCCTTAATATCATAATTTTTATGTTTATTTTTTAAATTCTTCAATTTAGAGTCAACTTTATTAGGCTGTCGTCATACAATTTATCATCACATGTTTTTTTAACTTGTATAAAAGAATTTTCATGTCATTAACACATTCCGCATATGTCACGCATAGAATGAAATGAAAATGGAACGAGGAGGGTCACACCTATGTCTGAACGCGAACATAGAGAGATTATAACGAAGGCAGTCGTAGGAAGAGGCAAGAAATATAACAAAGTCACACATACAATCACACCAAATCATACTCCATCAAGTATTTTAGGCTGCTGGGTTATTAACCATGTATATGATGCAAAAAAATGTAAGGATGGAGTAGAAGTATCTGGTAAATATGATATTAATATTTGGTACTCCTATGGTGACAATACGAAAACAGAAGTTGTTCCTGAGTCTGTTAAGTATACTGAAGTAGTAAAGTTAAGACACAGAGATGAAAACTTTACTGGCGAAGATTGTGAAGTGATTGCTAGATCATTAAAACATCCAAATTGTTTAGATGCAATTATTTCTCCAAATGGAAATCGATTTATTGTAACAGTAGAGAAAGAAGTATTAGTTGAAGTTGTAGGTGAAACGAAAATTGTCGTACTTGTTGCACCGCATGGTGTACACGACGATGACGAGTTCTTTGATGTAGATGATGAGTTTGAAGATTTAGATCCAGATTTTGTTTTAGAAGGCGAAGAAGAGTAAGTTAGGCTAGGAAGGTGATACTTCCTAGCTTTTTTATTTTATAAATAATTTCAACTTTACAATCAATCGAAAGTTTTCTTTTTCTTAACTTTCGAACTTTCTAAGCCTTTTTGCAAAATGTGATATAATATGCGAAGAATGTTTTTTGATGGAGAGGATAGAAATGGCAACTTATACGCCAATGATTGAGCAATATTTAAATATAAAGAAAAATTACCAAGATGCATTTTTGTTTTTTAGACTTGGTGATTTTTATGAAATGTTTTTTGAGGATGCCATAAAGGCATCTCAAGTTTTAGAAATTACGTTAACCGGTCGAGCAGGAGGAACTGATGAACGAATTCCAATGTGTGGAGTACCATTCCATTCTGCAGCTGGATATATAGAACAATTAGTTGAAAAAGGATATAAAGTAGCTATTTGTGAACAAGTTGAAGATCCAACGGTCGCAAAAGGAGTAGTTCGAAGAGAGGTTGTTCAACTGATTACTCCAGGGACGCAAATGGAGGGTAGATCGATTGATGAAAAGCAAAATCATTATATCTCAACATTATCAGAAGTAACACCAAGTTCATATGCTTTAGCTTGGATTGATTTGACGACTGGTGAGGGGAATGCTTTATTACTTAGTGGTTCAATTGAAGAAGCAGTTTTAAAAATCGCAGCAACTGGTACTAAAGAAGTTGTTGTAAATGAAGATATTTCATCTAAAGCGATTCAAACACTAGAAAAAAGTTTTTCAATTACCGTTTCATTTGAGGAAAATGTTCATTTATCAGATGAGTTTAAAAATGTTGTAAAATCAATTGATCAAACTAGTTTAAAAACTACTGCCGCAAGATTATTAAATTATTTATCGAGAACACAAAAACGAACACTTTCTCATCTTCAAGAAATAGTCGTTATTCATCAACATGATTTTTTAAACATGGACATGTATTCGATGAGAAATCTTGAATTAGTTGAAACACAACGTTCAAAAAACAAACAAGGTTCTTTAAATTGGTTATTAGATGAAACGAAAACGGCGATGGGTGGACGTTTACTAAAAAAATGGATTCAACGTCCACTAGTAAGTACTAAACAGATTGAACATCGTTTGACGATTGTAGAATTGTTAATGGAAAATTATTTTATCCGTGAAGACCTGAAGGAATTATTAAAAGATGTATATGATTTAGAGCGCTTAGCTGGGAAAGTCTCATTTGGTAATGTAAATGCAAGAGATTTATTACAATTAAAACGTTCACTTCAAACGGTACCTTCAATTATTCATGCTTTAAAATCAATTAGTCATGAAACGATAGATGAATTAATTAATCAAATCGATCCGTGTGAAGAGCTTCAAATGCTTTTAGAGAATGCAATTTTAGAAGATGCGCCTTTATCAATTAAAGAAGGAAACATTATAAAAGATGGCTTTCATAAAACATTAGATGAATATCGATTCGTTAGTAAGAACGGTAAAAATTGGCTAATGGAATTAGAGCAAAGAGAAAGAGAAATTACGGGGATTAAGAACTTAAAAATTGGCTATAATCGAATCTTCGGCTACTTTATCGAAGTGACTAGATCAAATATTAGTCAAGTACCAGAAGGTCGTTACGAACGTAAACAAACATTAGCGAATGCAGAACGCTTTATTACTGAAGAACTAAAAGAAAAAGAAACAATGATTCTTGAAGCTGAAGAAAAAATGATTGGCTTGGAATATGAGTTATTTATTTCAATTCGAGAACAAGTAAAACAATATTTATCTAGACTTCAAACATTAGGACAAGTAATTAGTCAAATTGACGTTTTACAAAGTTTTTCTGTAGTAAGTGAAAAAAATGGATATGTTAGACCTGCATTCACGGAGGAAAGAGAATATATCGTGAAGAATGGAAGACATCCAGTAGTTGAAAAGGTACTACTAGGTTCCGAATATATTCCGAATGATACTAATTTCGATGTTGAGACTCATCAATTTTTAATTACAGGACCTAACATGGCTGGTAAAAGTACGTATATGAAACAAGTTGCGCTAATAAGTATATTGGCTCAAATTGGATGCTATGTACCTGCTGAATATGCGAAATTACCTATTTTTGATCAAATATTTACTAGAATTGGGGCAGCAGATGATTTAATTTCTGGACAGAGTACATTTATGGTCGAAATGTTAGAAGCTAATTATGCAATCACAAATGCAACTGAAAAAAGTTTAATTTTATTTGATGAAATTGGTAGAGGAACATCAACATATGATGGAATGGCCTTAGCACAAGCCATGATTGAATATATACATGATCATATCGGAGCAAAAACGCTTTTTTCTACTCACTACCATGAATTGACGGTATTAGCTAATCAACTTAAGTTTTTGAAAAATATTCACGTTGCAGCAAAAGAGCAAGATGGAAAAGTATTATTCCTTCATAAAATCTTTGAAGGCGCAGCGGATCAAAGCTATGGTATCCACGTTGCCGAATTAGCAAACCTTCCAAAAGATGTAATCAGTCGGGCAAAAGAATTATTAAATGATTTAGAATCAAATAGTCATTCCTATGTTAAAGAGGGAATTGAAAATACAGAAAAAGAGATTGTAACTATTCAAGTACCGAAAAAAGAAATTGTTCAAACGACCAACAAAGAGGATGCTGAATCTCAGTTAAGCTTATTTGACGATCATCAACCGGTGGTTAAAGAAGTTGTTAAAAACCATCCTGTCATTGATCAATTAAAAGGAATAAATATACTAGAATTAAATCCTATGGAAGCATTTAATTTATTATATGAACTTCAAAAGCAAGTTAAAAAATAAAAGAAGGCCAAATGGCCTTTCTTTTAATTAATAGTTAAAATTATGATAATAGCTTAATGTACTATACCTTTTTTTATTGATTAATGCATTTATTTAGAGAGGAGGTTCACTAATGTCAAAAATACAGAAGTTAGATGAAATTTTAGCCAATCAAATAGCCGCAGGTGAAGTTGTAGAACGTCCTGCATCAGTTGTTAAGGAATTACTTGAGAATGCAATTGATGCAATTAGTACACGTATTACAGTCGAAATTAACGACGGTGGACTCTCACGAATTTTTGTAAGTGATAATGGCGAAGGGATGACAAAGGAAGATAGTATCCTTGCATTTGAGCGCCATGCAACTAGTAAAATAAAAGATGAAAATGACTTATTTCGAATACGTACATTAGGTTTCCGAGGTGAAGCATTACCGAGTATTGCGTCTGTAAGTTATGTTACAGTAAAAACATCAACCGAAGACGGACCTGGAATTGAAACCATTTTAAAAGGTGGCGTATTGCAATCCCAAAAAGAAATTGCTAAATCAAAAGGTACAAGTATTGAAGTTTCAAATTTATTTTTTAATACACCAGCTAGATTAAAATATATGAGAACGGTTCAAACAGAATTAAGTAATGTAACAGACGTTGTCTATCGATTAGCATTAGCTAATCCACAAATCGCTTTTGATTTGAAACATAATGATAAATTAATGTTCCGTAGTAATGGAAATGGCGACGCAAGACAAATCCTTGCATCATTATACGGACTACAAATTGCAAAAAACATGGTTCATTTTAAAGGCGAGTCATTAGACTTTCAAATTGAAGGCTATTTATCTATGCCAGAATATACAAGAGCAACTAGAAACTATATATCACTATATGTAAATGGAAGATATGTAAAACACTATGGTGTAAACAAATCAATTAGTGAAGGTTATCATACTTTGCTACCAATTGGCCGTTTTCCAATCGTTTCGTTATTTATTAAAATGGACCCTCAATTAGTCGATGTAAATGTACATCCAACAAAACAAGAAGTTCGTTTTAGTAAAGAGGATCAATTATTTACATTAATTACTGAAAGTATAAAAAAAGTTTTTAGAGGTCGTTCCCTAATTCCAGAAATAAAGTCAACAGTTCCAAAGGAAAAAATATTTAGTGAACAATCTACATTTTCCTTTGAACATTCTTCTATAAAAGAAGATGTAGAAAAGAAATTACCATTCTCGCTTCAAAATCGTTTTACTACTAATTCGAATTATTCCAATGAAACGAATGAAACAATAAAAGAAGAAGATTCAACTGAATTCGATTCAATTAATCAAATTGATTCATCAACCCCAACCGATTATGAAAGTCTTTATTTTGAAAAACATGAATTGAATAAAGACGTAGGATATTCAAATTTTGTAAGTGAAGACGACCAATCAAATATAGAAGAAACAGTCATTGTGAACGAAGAAGTATATGATGAGCAAAACATAGACCAACTACCCCCTTTATATCCAATCGGCCAAATGCACGGAACGTATATTATTGCTCAAAATGAAAAAGGATTATATTTAATTGATCAACATGCCGCACAGGAACGTGTTTACTATGAATATTTTAAGGAAAAAATAGGGGAAGTTGCATCAGAACTGCAAACTTTATTAATTCCAATTACATTTGATGTTTCACCAGAGCAAGCTATTTTATTAGACCAATACCAAGATGAACTCCAAGAAGTTGGGCTATTTATCGAGAAGTTTGGATCGAATAGTTATGTCATTCGTGAACATCCAAATTGGTTTCCAGAAGGACAAGAGGATACATTAATTGATGAAATGATTCAAGAACTATTAAAACGCGGAACGATTAATATAAAAAAACTGCGTGAAGAAAAAGCCATCATGATGAGCTGTAAAGCGTCAATAAAAGCAAATCAATATATAACAAACGATGAGATTTTTAATCTATTAGAATCGTTGAGAAAATCAAGCAATCCATTTACATGTCCACACGGTCGACCAATCGTTATCCATTTTAGTTCGTATGAGCTTGAGAAAATGTTTAAGCGAGTAATGTAATAAAATAAGTTTGAATTTTTAAAGGGCAGTCTCATAATTCAGATTAACTGAACTATGGGCGCCCCTTTTTTAAAATTAATAAATTATTTAACAACTCCAATCACAAAACCATCATATCCTTTTAATCCAACAGTCTGAATAGCGGTAGTGTCAATTCGAGAGTCTGTAGTGATTAGATCCAAAAGCTCACGAACACCTTTAACACTTTCATCTTGACTCGTTTCATAAATTACCTCTCCGTTTCGAACAACATTATCGACAATAATTAATGCACCAGAGCTTGCTAATTTTAATGCCCATTTTAAATAATGAGGATTATTTGGTTTATCGGCATCGATAAATATGAAATCAAATAAAGGCTTTGATTCTTTTAGCGTTGGTAAAGTATCTAACGCTTTTCCGATAATAATCTCGACTTTTTCTTGCAATTTTGCTTCTATGATATTTTGTTTGGCAACTTTTGCATGCTCATGGCTAATTTCTAAGGTTGTTAATTTGCCATCCTCAGGAAGTGCACGAGCTAACCAAATACTACTATATCCACCTAAAGTACCGATTTCTAAAATGTTTTTAGCGCCTTTAATTTTTGCTAATAGATAAAGTAATTTACCTTGAGTAGGAGACACATCTATACTAGGTAAACCGGCTTGATAATTTGCAAGTAATACATTTTCTAAGATAGGATCATTTGGAATTAGTTTTTCTACAAAATATTCATCAACATCGTTCCATATTACGTTATTAGGCAAGATTACTTCCCCCTTACTTAGTACTGTTTTCAAAAAAGTATATGGTATTGTTTTATAAAAATGCTTCTACAGGAAAAAAGACATATACATGAAGTGAAAATTCATACTTAATCGGTTTGTTTTACATATTTGCGTTTGCTAAAATAGATTGGTAGTAAAATTAACCAGTAGAGGAGATTTTTATATGATTAATAAAATCGGTAAAGTTACTGTTTATGTAGAAGATCAAGAGCAAGCAAAAGATTTTTGGATTAATAAAATGGGGTTTGTACTAAAATTAGAAATGCCAATGGGACCAGACGCTAAATGGATTGAAGTAGGTCCAAGTGAAAGTGAATTTACTACTTTAGTTCTTTACTCTAAAACTTCGATGGAACAATTTAAACCAGAAAAAATAGCTCATCCATCTGTACTTTTTAGCACAACGGATATTGAGTCTGCTTATGAAAAAATGAAACAAAATGGCGTAAAAGTTGATGACCTGATGAAAATGCCATACGGTTCAATGTTTAATTTTTATGATCAAGATGGTAATGATTATTTATTAAGAGAAGACAAATAATACATAATAAAAAGAGTTGTTTCTATTTAGAGAAACAACTCTTTTTACTTAAACTAGATGTTCGAATTTTACTCGTTTATTTAAATAGTACATTATCGGTATACCAACAACCATCACTACAAATTCACCAATGGCTGTAGTTAAATAAGTTATTGGGAAAGGTAAATGAAATGCTAGTTTTAATTCGATTGCGATTAAGAACATAGTAATCGTAAAGACAACCGTGTTAACAATCATTCTCGGTATAATACCTTTTATAAATTTTGACGTGGCAATTGTAATTAATAACGAAATAATCGATTGGCCAACACCAAAGACTAAATCATATGCCATTATTGGAGAAAAGAAAAAATTAGCTAATATAACTCCTAAAACTACTCCATATATGTACTTTTTATTAAATACGACTAAGTGGTTAAAAATTTCGGATACACGAAACTGTACATTCGTAAACCCAAATGGTTGAATAAAGTACGTAACTGCAATATAAAGTGCAGCAAATACTCCATTAACAGTAATTGTCTTTAACTTCATTTTGTTACTCCTTAGTTTTTTTTCGTGGGAGGTTTTCGAACCACGTAAAAAATATATTTTTTAAACGTAAGAATAAATATTATACTTAAAAATAATTTTAGTCAATAATAAAAAAGAAATTAATTATGAAAATAAGTTCAAAAAAATACTTTATAAAGAATATATTATATTGGTATAATTAGTGAATCAATACAATTTATTTTTCTTTCAGTTTAAAGTGAAAGGACTGACAAAATGACAATTCCTTCTGATCCATATATTTTAGTATTTGGTGTTTCGATATGTGATATTATCGGATTTACGAAAAAAAATTATCGTCCATATGATTCAAATCCAGGCAGTGTAAAAGTATCGTTTGGTGGTGTTTGCCGTAATATTGCAGAAAATATGGCAAAGATCAACTTAAATACAAAGTTTATTTCAGTCATTGGTGATGATATCAATGGAATCAATATGTTAAATCACGCAAAAAATATGAACATAGATATGGAAGACACATTAATTATTAAAGGAGAATCTACTCCAACATATTTAGCCATTTTAAATGAAAGCGGAGAAATGGTCTCTGCGGTAGTAGATTTAGATATCACAAACAATTTTACAGAGGAGTTTATAGACTCCAAAGCAGAAGTTATTCGAAATGCTGAATATATGGTGGTTGACGCGGACAATCCAAGTATTTTAGCTTATTTATTAACAAATTTCCATAATGAAACAAAATTTATTTTAGATCCAGTTTCTGCGTCAAAAGCTTCAAAAATAAAAGATTATATTCAATATTTTCATACGATTAAACCAAATCGACATGAAGCTGAAGTATTGTGTGGATTTGAAATTACTTCTGTGGAAGATGTTCGAAGAGCTGGCAGATATTTTAGAGAATTAGGCGTAACAAATGTTTTTATTAGTTTAGATGCAGAAGGAATTTATTATAATGATGGAATAGAAGAAGGTATTATCCAAGCCGATGGCGTTTCAGTCGTTAATGTAACAGGAGCGGGAGATGCTTTAGTTGCTGGGATCGGATATGGCTATATGAATAATATGAGCATTGTTGATACAGTTAAATATTCGGTTTCGATGTCATCTATTACAATTTCACATGTCGATACGATTAACCCAAATATGTGTTGTAACGTTGTTGATCACCATATTAATGAACTTAATTGGATAGAAATGCAATTTTAATTGAGAACCTTTTATTGGGTTCTTTTTTTTGTTAGAACTGGAATGTGGAGATATAAATAAAGTTGGTGGATAGGCAATGTAATTGAAGTAAGTGCAAATAAAGTGTTTGAACCTGAAAATAAATTTGATTAATTTAGGCGGATTTTTTAATATCTTCTAAAAAGAATAGTAGGAATTTATGTTAACATATACATGATGGAAGATTAAAAGAGGTGATTTTGTTGGTTTTTCCTACCAAATTATGTGAAGCCTGTAAGTTAAATTTAATTAGTGTTGAAGAAAATTCTGAAGAACCAAATCAACCTTATAAGCTATGCAATAATTGTCATGAAAGATTATTAAAACGTTCGTTGAAACCGATTGAATGGTACAATTTAGCAGTTGTCCATTCACCAAAAAAGTATTTACTACATGATGATTTTTACGAAGATGATGGTCAAGCTTGTCAACCAGAAGAAGAGGTAATTGTAACAAAAAAAGATAAAGCACCAACTTTGAAAAATGTCCGAAAAGAGTTAGAAGCATTGATCGATTTCTCTATAACTAGATGGTTTCTAGAGGATGATGTAATTAGTGCTCTTAAAGTACATAATGATTTATCAATTTTAAAATCTGTTAAATCAAGGTTTTATGCAACTGTTAATTATGAAATAAAATCGCGAATGTTGGAAATAGTGGCTGATGTCTTGGGTAGCTCTGCTTCAGAGTGGATTAGAGAACTTTGGAATAATTATGATGAAGAGTTACTGTTTAAACTATCGTTGGCGACATCGAGCAGTTTACCAATTGAAGAAGGTTTAAATAATGTGTTAAATAAATTAAAATTAGTTAATGAAAAAGAGTTGCCAATACAAGCGTTTAGTTGTTTATATCGTTTCCGTTCAAGTGATGTACTAGATTGGATCGAATTGAATAGCATTGAATTTAATGATAATTGGGGAAGACTCGCTGCAGTATGCTTTCCAACTTGGGAGAGAATGAAATCGTGGTTAACTAAAGGAAGACCTCTCAGCTTAATCGCTCTTGACACAATGGCAAATTGTGTAGTTAGAGGTGGAGACCCTTATGTAGAACAATTCAATCCTAAAATACTAGGGACAGTCAAAAGTGAAATTGAAAATGTGCTTGATATATATTATCAAAAAGATGGCGTTCCTCGTGTTAAAAATAGGAGGGAATATATTTTAAATTATAAAAAAGATATATTCGCTTAGTAACAAAAAAGGATAACATATTTTAATAATTAAAAACGCTTGGATACTATCTCCAAGCGTTTTTATATGCAAAATATACTTATATTTGAATTGTAAATTATCTATTTATTTAGGTAACATTAAAGAGAACGAACTAAAATATCTCTCGCACTTTCTTTATCCAAAATTTTATAACCACCAACTACTGGTTTTACAAATGATTTTTCTACTAATTCGTCTAAACGTGAGTCGTCAATTTGATAATCTGCTAAACGGTTTGGTGCACCGATTGAGTTCCAAAAACTTCTTAGTGCTTGGATCCCTTCTTCTGCAACTTGCTTCGTTGTTTTTCCTTCTTCAGAAATTCCAAAAACATTTGTTGCTAGCATTTTAATTCTGCTTGGATCATAGTCTAAACAGTGACTTAGCCAGTTTGGGAATATGATCGCTAACCCACCGCCATGTGGAATATCGTAAATGGCAGATACCGCATGTTCAATTTGATGTGATGCCCAGTCGCCACCATCTGTACCATTTAATAACGTATCATTAAAGGCTGTTGTTCCAGCATACATAATTGTTTCGCGTAATTCATAGTTTTCTAAATCCTTAACAAGTTTTCCACCAGCTTCGATTACAGTAATTAATAAACTTTCGATAAAGCGATCAATCATAGGTGTATTGCTAACACGGTGGAAATATTGCTCTAATGCATGTGACATAATGTCAACAATTCCGTAAATTGTTTGATCTAGTGGTACCGAGAATGTATAAGAAGGGTCTAAAATTGAAAATTTAGGAAAAACGAGTGGGTTACTCCATCCTCTTTTTTCATTTACTGCCATATTTGATATAACTGATGTGCAGTTCATTTCTGAACCGGTTGCAGCTAATGTTAAAACAGTACCAAAAGGAGTTGCACTTGTCGGCCTAGATTTTCTTGTAATAACATCCCACACATCTCCTTCATATGGAACGCCAATTGCAATAGCTTTAACACAGTCGATTACACTGCCGCCGCCTACAGCTAAAATAAAATCAATTTTTTCATCCCTACAGATTTGAATACCTTTATTCACCGTTGTTAGTCTCGGATTTGGTTCAACTCCAGAAAGTTCAAAAATCGTTTTATCACTTAATTGGTTCATTACGTCATCATATACGCCATTTTTTTTAATACTGCCGCCACCATAAACGATCAGGATACGATTATAATTTTGTACTTCATTTGCTAATTGTTCAATTTGATTTTTCCCAAACCATAATTTAGTTGGGTTATGTTGTAAAAATGGAATCAAGGTCTTGCTCCTTCTAGTTGTACTTACTTATTTTTTAATGTTGTGTTTAGCAATTCGGCTTGTTGAATGGCTAATTGATCTTCTAATATTGCTCCAGGTGAATTTCCTGTTCCAATAATATATTCTTCAAGTGTAGCTCCGACAAATTCGAAAATATGCTTAAATTGTAAAATTAATGGTAGAGCTTTAATTTTAGGCTGATCTCCACCAACAATTACGACATAGATTTTTTTGTTTTTCATTTTTTCAGCGAATTGTAGATCTTTATTACGAAGACTTTGAGACCAACGATCAATAAAGTTTTTCATGTATCCACTCATACCATACCAATATAAAGGTGTTGAAAAAATAATCGTATCATGCTCGAGCATTTCTTTTACAATTTCCTCGTAATCATCATCAATTGGTTGGAAGCCATTTGGCTCGTGTCTTTGGTCGTTAATTGCCTTTATCTGTTTATGACGTAATTGTACTTCCGTCTTGGCAACATCTTTTGTAATGAAATTTGTTAGCTGCTCTGTATTTCCGTTTTCCCTAGAACTACCATGAATGATAAACATATTGTTTCCACTCCTTTTTGAATAAATTATGATTGTAATTATGAATGATAACGATCTTAAAATAAAGTACGTACTAAAAAGTGCCTATAAAACTTTTTGGGAAATCTAAGTCTATGGAACTAAGTTCGGTTATTTTATAACTGATAAATAGTTGAACTATAAATTATTTGTATGCTATATTTTATGAACATTTACTGTTGACTGCAAAATCATTGATAGGACAATAGTTATAATATCCACAATATATGATGATTTTGAAGTTTTCATTAGTACTAAAAAAGTTGAGTAAACTAACTTTATTTTTAATTAAATAGTATTTAGCAATGATGGAGGATATATGAAAGAATATAATATGCCGATTGAAGCGGCGATTGAGGTAATAGGTGGTAAGTGGAAATGTATCATACTTTGCCATTTAGAAACTGGTAAAAAAAGAACGAATGAACTTAGAAAACTGATGCCTAAAATAACTCAAAAAATGTTAACACAGCAATTAAGAGAGTTAGAAACGGATGGACTAATTAATCGTATTGCATATGATCAAATTCCACCAAAAGTGGAATACGAATTAAATGAATACGGTAAATCAATGAAACCAATTTTGGATCTCTTATGTACATGGGGTGGAAATCATATAAAGAAAAGCAAAACGAATTAATACTATCGTTATAAAATTAAGAAACGACAAAAAATTTATTAAATTAAAAATTTTTTGAAGGAATTTAAAAAGAAGTGTAGAAATATTTATCTTAGAGACTACTATATAAGTGTAAAATCGATTCATAAAACGATGATTACATTAATATAGTAGTAAAGGTTGTGTGTTCGTTAGGGAAATTCCCATATATTTCTAAATGGTATTCTTGGCGAATTGTCATCCTTGTTAAGAATTTTTTTTATGCGGTTTATTTGTTTTGTAAGCGTTTACTTTACGCTCTTACATAGTTTTTTCTTTTCTTTACAAAATTCGTAATTTATAGGGGGAAATTAAAATGAAACAAGATGAATTAAAACAAACAAATACTAGCTATGATGTTTTTCCAGTATCAGATGTACATCATTTAGAACTATATGTAGGGAACGCGAAACAAACAGCTTATTTCTTCGCAAACACTTTTGGATTTACACCAGTAGCATACTCTGGCTTAGAAACAAAAGTACGTGATAAAGTTTCTTACGTATTAAAAAATGGTACTATTCGTCTAGTTATTACTGGAACTTTAAAAGAAGATTCTAAAATTGCTGACTTCATTAAAAAACATGGTGATGGTGTTAAAGATATCGCTTTATTAGTAGATGATATAGAAGCAGCATATCAAGGTGCAGTAAGCCGTGGAGCAATTAAAATTTTACCTCCAACTGAAGTTAGCGATGAATACGGAACAGTTAAAAAAGCTGTAATCGGAACTTATGGTGATACAATTCACACATTAATCGAAAAAGGCGACTACAATGGTCCTTTCTTACCAGGATATAAAGATCGCGCTTTCACAATTCCAGTAAATGAAACTGGATTAATCGCATTAGACCACGTAGTTGGTAACGTTGAAAGAATGGAAGAATGGGTTTCTTATTATGAAAATGTAATGGGATTCCAATCAATGATCCATTTTGATGATGACGATATTAGTACGGAGTATTCTGCATTAATGTCAAAAGTTATGACAAATGGAAGCAGAATTAAATTCCCAATTAATGAACCAGCTGAAGGTAAAAAGAAATCACAAATTCAAGAGTACTTAGATTATAACAATGGACCAGGCGTACAACATATTGCTTTATTAACTGAAGATATTGTTGATACAGTTACTAAACTTAGAGCTCTAGGTGTGGAATTCTTAAAAACACCAGATACTTACTATGATATGTTAACAGAGCGCGTTGGAAAAATTGATGAAGATATTGAGAAATTAAGAGAATTAAAGATTTTAGTTGACCGTGATGATGAAGGGTATTTATTACAAATCTTCACTCGTCCAATCGTTGACCGTCCAACTTTATTTATTGAAATTATTCAACGTAAAGGTGCTAGAGGTTTCGGTGATGGTAACTTTAAAGCATTATTCGAATCAATCGAGCGCGAGCAAGAACTTCGAGGAAATCTATAAGGAGTTGTAACAATGGAAATTAGACCGGATACTTTACCATGGCAAGATGCTTATAAGCTGTTAATTGGTTCAGTGTTGCCTCGTCCGATTGCTTTTGTTTCAACTGTAAACTCAGAAGGTGTAGCGAATGTTGCACCTTTTAGTTTCTTTACAGCGATTTGTGCTGACCCGATGTTAGTGTGCTTTGCACCAATGATTAGAGGTACAGACGGCGAGAAAAAAGACACATTAAAAAATATTGAACAGACGAAACGATTTATTATTAATATTGTAAGTGAAGAAATTTGCGAACAAGTTAATAATGCTGCTGCAGATTTTCCGTATGGAGTAGATGAATTTGAACAAGTTGGTCTTACAAAAGTTGATGGGACAACTGTGCAAGTTCCTCGAGTAAAAGAAAGTTTAGTAGGACTAGAATGTGAGCTTCATGAGCTACTACATTTTGGTGAGAACAAAGGTGCTGGAAGTTTAGTAATTGGTAAAGTCGTTAATGTTCATATAAATGATGAATTATATGCAGATGGCAAAATCAATACTGAAAAGCTAAATCCAGTTGGTCGCCTTGCTGGCCATTCTTATACTCGTGCTATTTCTGATACTTTTGCAATTGAAAGAAAAAGGTGAAGGTATGAAATTTATAACTTTTCAATATGATGGTAATGAGCGTGCAGGATTATTAGTTGAAGATCAAGTAATGGATCTTAATAAAGCTAGTAATGGCAGAATTCCAGCGGATTTACTAACAATTCTAGAAAACTATGATTTATATAAAAATGAAATAGCAGAAATAACAGGAGAAGGTATTCCACTTTCTTCCGTTCAATTGCGAGCACCATTACCAAAACCACAGAGTATTCGTGACTTTTATGCCTTTGAAGAGCATGTGAAAACTGCTCGCGGCAGAAGAGGTCTAGAGATGATACCTGAGTGGTATGACGTACCAGTTTTCTATTTTACGAATCATCGAGCGGTAATTGGACCTGAAGATCATGTCAGTATTCCAGCTAATTGCAAAAAGATGGATTTTGAATTAGAAATCGCTTGTATTATCGGTAAAGAAGGTAAAGATATCCCAGTTGAAGAAGCCGATGATTATATTATTGGCTATACAATTTTGAATGACTGGAGTGCTAGAGATATTCAAGCACATGAAGTAAAGGTTGGCTTAGGTCCATCTAAGGGTAAGGATTTTGCTACTTCTTTAGGACCTTGCATTGTAACAAAAGATGAAATTGAGAAATTTAGAACAGGTAAAAGCTATGATTTGAAGATGACAGCTGCAGTTAATGGAAAAGTCATTTCTAGTGGCAATTTTTCTTCAATTTATTATTCCGTTCCAGAATTAATTTCTCATGCTTCAAAAAATGTAACGTTATATCCAGGTGATGTGATTGGCTCCGGAACTGTTGGAACAGGCTGTATCTTAGAACTTGGTGAAGAAAAACATCGCTGGTTAGAAGATGGAGACGTCGTGGAGTTAAGCATTACAGGTTTAGGTACATTACGAAATACCGTAAGAAAGTGAGGGGAAGCATGTGTATTATCGTAGTCTAGGTAAGATTCCAAAGAAAAGACATATTCAATTTCGTAAAGAAGATGGGTCATTATACAGAGAGCAGGTAATGGGTACAAAAGGATTTTCAGGTACTCAATCTATTTTATATCATAACAATATGCCTACATCAGTTAGTGAAACATCATTTTATAAATCACTTCAAATCGAATTTGAAGAACAAACATCCCTGCAGCACCGCCATATTCGTACAAACAATTTAGAGCGTACAGGTGATGCATTAGAAGGTAGAGTATACGTTTTAGGTAACTCTGATCTGTTAATTGCAGTTGCTAACGTAACGGAAGAAAGCAAACATTTTTATCGAAATGGTGAAGGAGATGAAATGTTCTTCGTCCATTACGGTTCAGGAGAAATCCAAACAATGTTTGGAACAATTACTTACCGTAAAGGGGATTATATCATGATCCCTATTGGAACAATTTACAAAGTAGTTCCAAATGATGATACGAAGTTTTTAATTGTTGAGTCAAATAGCCAATTAACAACGCCAAGACGTTATCGCAATGAATATGGCCAAATGCTTGAGCATAGTCCATTTTGCGAACGTGATTTTAGAGGACCAGAATCGCTTGAGACATATGATGAAAAAGGTGAATTCACTGTCCTAACTAGAGCAAGAGGAAACCTTTATAAACATGTTTTAACACATCATCCATTTGATGTAGTAGGTTGGGATGGGTATTTATATCCATGGGCGTTTAATATTGAAGATTTCGAACCGATTACAGGAAGAATTCATCAGCCACCACCAGTACATCAAACATTCGAAGGACATAATTTTGTAGTGTGCTCATTTGTACCAAGGATGTATGATTACCATCCCGAAGCAATTCCGGCACCTTATGTACACAGTAATGTAAACAGTGATGAAGTCCTTTACTATGTAGAAGGAAACTTTATGAGTAGAAAAGGAATCGAACAAGAGTCTATTACATTACATCCATCAGGTATTCCACATGGACCACATCCAGGTAAAACTGAGGGAAGTATTGGAAAGAAAGAAACATTAGAACTAGCAGTTATGATTGATACATTTAGACCACTTTACGTAGTAAAAGAAGCACATCAATATGAAGATCCGGCTTATATGGGTAGTTGGATTGAAAAGTAGAGTCTTTTGATTCTACTTTTTATTTGAATTTGAAACAAGCTATGTACAAGAAAACCCAGGCATTATGGAACTAGATAATTTGAAATATTCTTAAAAATAGTACTAGATTAACAGCTTAATAATATGATAAACTGACAACATTATACAAAACTTTGAATAAAAGGAGAAATAAGCATGTACGTGAAACCACAAATTTTGACGCTTCAAGCATACACACCAGGAAAACCAAGTGAAGTAGTCATGCGTGAATATGGTCTAGACAAAGTAGTAAAACTTGCATCAAATGAAAATCCATTCGGATGTTCTCCTAAAGTTTTTGAAGAACTACGTAATGTAGTAAGTAAGTTTGCGATTTATCCAGATGGAGCAACAGAAGAAATTAGTAAGAAACTAGCAAATTTCCTAAATATACAGCCAGATCAATTAATATTCGGAAGTGGTGCTGACGAAGTTATTCAAATGATTAGTCGAGCGTTGCTAACGAAAGAACATAATATTGTACAAGCATCTCAAACATTTTCACAATATGCTCATCACGCAGTTATTGAAGGTGCTGAAGTTAGACCTGTTCCTTTAGTTAAAGGTGTACACGATTTAGATTCTATGCTTGCACAAGTTGATGCGAATACTAAAATAGTTTGGATTTGTAATCCAAATAACCCAACAGGTACATATATTGGTAGCCGCAAATTAGTCGAGTTTTTAGAAAAAGTACCAAGCACTACTTTTGTAGTTGTAGACGAAGCTTACGTTGAATATGTATCAGCATCAGATTTCCCTGATACACTCTCATTACTAAATAAATTTGAAAATCTAATCGTATTAAGAACATTTTCAAAAGCATACGGCCTAGCATCATTCCGAATCGGTTACGGAATCGGAAATAGCAAATTAATTCAAGAATTAAATATCGCTAGACTACCATTCAACACTTCAATGTTATCTCAAGTTGCAGCAATAGCAGCACTTGAAGACCAAGTCTTTATTAAAAACTGTGTTGAACAAAATAAAAAAGGCATGGAACAATACGAAGAGTTTTTCAACAGTTATGGAATCGAATACTATCCATCTCAAGCAAACTTTATATTTGTTCCACTTGAAAACAGTCAAGAAATCTTTAAAGATCTAGAATCAAAAGGATACATTATCCGTGCATTCCCTAATGGAATTCGAATTACAATCGGAACTGCTGCTGAAAATGAAGGACTAATCTTACATTTAAAGCCAGCATTAACGAAAAATACTTCTACAATCTAATTAATTGGAAAATCGTCATTTATAGAAATGACGATTTTTTGTTTTATCTCTATATAACTAAAATTTACGTATTCTTGAAGTAGTATATTTACTCTTTTCGTCTCAATAAGAGATAAAGGGGGGAATGCTTTACTAGAAGTTGAGAAGAAAGGGAATCAAGTAGAAATTATCATTTATTGGAAGAGTGAAAAACAACAAGCTCACTATGCCATTAGAACTCTTTGAAAAAAAATATAATGATATTCAATAATGTTAAAAATATATAAATAGATAGGGTGATTAGCGTGGAATTTACGTTTCTTGGATTAGTGTTAGTCATAGTTTTTGTACTTTTTACAACGGTTATTGATAAACTTAAAAAACTAGAGAATCGAATGAAAAATATAAAGATTACTTTAGATCAGATTGCTAAAGTAGTAGAAGTCCCAGAACATCCAATTAATAATGATATACGTAAACTTTTACAAGAAGGAAAAGAAATTCAAGCAATTAGAGAAGTTAGAAGTGTTTTAGGTCTTTCATTATTAGAAGCAAAACAATATGTTGATGCTTTAAAAATGGTTGCGAGTTAGTGAAGAATTGTACCTCAGCTTGTGATTGTTGAGGTACAAAAATTAATTCTTTTTTACCTGTTTTTCCTTCTAAAATATAAAAGTCAGATTCCTTACAAGGTGGAATCTAACTTTATATTTTAGTTTTTTACTATATTTCCGAACGAAAAGTTTTACCTAACTGATTTCCGAGACCGAAATAATGACGGAAATTGTATATTAGTGGACTCCATTTATTTGGATCAATATGATTTTCTTCAATGATGATTTCATTATGAGCATGTACATGTAAAACATGTGTCTCAACAATTGCAAAATCAGGTGAATGTTCAGGGATACGAATGTGCTTTACAATTGCCTCGATTTGAATTGGGCATTCTGCTATTCGTGTAGGTTTTACGGTTTGTGACTCTGTAGCGGTTAATTTACTAATATTGTATTTTTCTTTTTTATATGAAAATCCTATATTTTTCTTAGTATCAGGAACGGGATTTTTTCCCGTAAAAGGGGCTAAAAATTCAACATTCTCCCATAATAAAGGGCTAGGTACATTGATTACACATTCAGGATGTCGCTGTAAATTTTCAATTGCTTTCCCGCCAAGTCCAATTCCTAATATTATGCAATCTCCTAAAGCCCATGAAGAGGACATCGGGCTAATATTAACTGTCCCATCCTCATTCAATGTATTTAGTAAAATTACGGGTGTTCCATAATATAGAATTTTAGGTCTAATCAACTTTGTATTTGTAAAATGATTCATTTTTTTCCTCCTAATAATTATGTATTTCAAATATATTGTAGAATATAAATAGTTCAATTATCATCGAAATATGGATTACATAATGGGAGGAGATTTAAAATGAATGCAAATCCAAATGTGGCAGTGGTTGCTACGCTTGTAAGTGAAACTTCACGTGCTGCAATATTAACCGTCCTTTTAGATGGTCGATTTCATCCTGCTAGCGAACTGGCATATATGGCTGGAATAAAACCACAAACGGCTAGTTTCCATTTAGCAAAATTGGTCGATGCGAAATTACTTAATGTAGAAAAACAAGGAAGACATCGTTACTACGGTATTCGAAATCAGGAGGTTGCTCAAATAATGGAGACATTATTATCAATAGCTCCGCCAATTGAAATTAGGTCTTTAAAACAAGCTTCGGAAAATTCAGCAATACGCTTTGCAAGAACGTGTTACGATCATCCTGCAGGAAAGTTTGGGGTACTATTAACTGATTCTTTAATTAATTTGGGAGTCATAAACGAAGAAAAACAAGGATTTATTGTAACAGAAATAGGAGAGAGATTCTTTACTGATTTTCAAATCGATCTTGAAAAAATTAAGAAGAAACGTCGATCATTTTCACATAAATGTTTAGATTGGAGTGAAAGACGATATCACCTTGGTGGAGCATTGGGAAATGCTCTTCTAGAAAGATTTTTAGAACTAAATTGGATTCAACGTATGCCAAAAACAAGAGCCATAAAAATAACTTTTGAAGGAAAAAAAGGTTTTAAAGAAATATTTTCTTTTGATATTTAAAGTACTTATTTACTAAAATCAACTAGAAAAAGCTAGTTGCCCTAATAATGCATACATAAGTAGTACAACAACTGACAGGTATATTGCGTTAAAATTACTGATACTAATACTTGAAGAGAATAAACTTTTCACTGAAGAATAAATATTAACAAATATAGCTTTAGTGGAAATGGGGATTGAGGTATGAAAGAAAGGTCAGAAAAAAGACATAATGTTCCAGTTGGTTCAAAAAGTGTTATTACTTTCGGTTCGGCTTTAGCCATTACAATATCTTGGAGTATTCATAAATCAGTTCTTTGGGCAATAATTCACGGGTTTTTTAGTTGGTTTTACGTTATTTATTATCTCTTTACTAAGTAAGGTTTTTGCATTAGTTATACTATATAAGATATTTGTTATAAGAATAAAACACTTATTTTAGTTTAATAGATTCGAAAAATTAAAAAATCTTAATGTAAACCCTTTCAAAATTTTTATTTTTCAAAAGGGATTGACAACTTATATCAAATTCATTAAGATGAATAAAAATAAAACGAAAAAGGAGACATGAACATGCTTTTCGCACGCACGAATAATGGGCTACAACATCATCATCCACCCAGGGTTTGAATCTATGGACAAAAATTGACCATAGATGCAAGCCCTCTTCGTGTTACGAAAAAGGTGCTTGTGTCGTGCCAGAAGGCCATACAGGCATTTAACCTGTATGGCCTTTTTGTTTTTTCTAAAAGGGGGAATGTTCAATTGGATGGGAAATTAAAGCAATCATTAGTCAATTATCGATATAAAAGAAAAATGGAAGATTATGCACTAGAGCGAGGATATATCCCTTTTCATCCTCAGTTATTTGAAGAGTATGATTCATTTTCGAGTCGAAACCCTAGATTAGCTAGAGAAGACTTAGTTGTTGTATTGACACGTTTACAGCAAATTTTATTGTTAAGACCTGATTTAACAAGTGCATTAATGAAAGAAATTTATCCAATCGCATTGAAGGAAGAGAAATGTAAAGTATTTTATCAATCAACAATCTATCGAAATAATGGGGTAGAGCTTGAGGAAATTAATCAATTTGGTATCGAAAATTTAGGGCAAATTTCTGAAGCATCTGAAATAGAAGTAGTTATTATGGCAATTGATTTATTAAGCAATGTTCCTTTTATTTTAGAAATCGGGCATACAGGATTTATCGAAGGACTTTTCAAAGAATGTAATTTAAGCGAGTCGCAAAAAAACAAATTGAAAAAGCTAATTTATTTAAAAAACATAGATGAATTAGAACGATTTATTCAGTCAATTAATTTACCCCTTCAAGCCAGAAATGTTTTTGAACAGTTATTTAGTTTACAAGGTAAAGGGGAAAAACTTCATTCATTACTTAGAAGTTTAGTATTAAATAATGAAATGGAAAATGCTGTTGAAAAGGTAATTAAATTTCAAGAAATTAGTCCAAATATTCTTCTCGATTTATCAATCGTAAATGAATTTGATTATTATGACGGAATCGTTTTTAAAGGGTATTACGATCAGTTAAATAAAGAGGTTTTAAGTGGAGGACGCTATCTTCTGGTGTCTGAAGATTCGGAAAACAGCATTGATGCAATCGGATTTTCGATTGATACAAATGCTTGGATAACATGTCAAATGAGGGATGTAAAGTGAGTTGGCTAACAGTTGCAGTTGCAAAAGGAAGACTTGAAGATGAGGTTATTAAAATATTAAGTCAGTCTGGTTACCGAAAAGTAATTGATTCTAAAACTAGAAAACTAATCTTTGAAGATGAATTAAATAAAATTAAATATTTAGTAGTGAAACCAGTGGATGTCGCTACATATGTTGAACGAGGAGTTTGCGATCTTGGTTTTGTAGGAAAAGACATTCTGCTAGAACAAGAGAAAGATGTATACGAGTTGATGGATCTAGAACTTGGAAAATGCATTTTTGCAGCAGCGGGTTTTCCAGGAACGTTAATTGATCGAGGTGATGAAACGTTAAGAGTTGCGACAAAATATCCAAATATCACTTCGAAGTATTTTCAGTTTAGGCAAAATATTGAACTTATTTATTTAAACGGTTCTGTTGAATTAGCACCAATTGTAGGAATGTCCGATATTATTGTTGATTTAGTAGAAACAGGAAGTACTTTAAAGGCAAACGGATTAGTCATCTTAGAAGAAATGATTCCAATTAGCGCCAGAGTGATTTCAAATCGTGTTAGTTATCGATTTAACTATTTCCGTATTACTGATTTTATAGAAAAAATAAAGAAGGGTAGGGATATATATGCTGGAAATTTTATCGATTAATCATAAAAGTGAAAAACTTGAAAGTATTATAAACCGAACGAATTTACCTACTGTTGAGATCACAAAAAGTGTGGAAAAGATTTTATTAAATGTGAAAGAAAATGGTGATGAAGCTGTTCGCAGGTATTCTTTAATTTATGATGAGGTCAAACTAAAAAGCTTTGAAGTTAGTGAAGATGAATTTAATGAGGCTCTAGAACAAACTGATGAAAACTTAGTAAATGCATTAATTGAAGCTAAGAAAAATATAGAGACATATCATGAAAAGCAACTTCAAGACGGCTATAAAATAAATGAAAAAAATTCATATGTTCAACAAATAATTAATCCAATTGAAAGAGTTGGTGTGTATATCCCAGGTGGAAAAGCGGCGTACCCATCAACAGTTTTAATGAATGTGATTCCTGCAAAAATAGCAGGCGTGAATGAAATTGTCATTGTAACGCCACCAAATAAAGAAGGAAAAATTAAGCCTTCTATTCTAGTCGCTGCGAAATTAGCTGGTGTTACAAAAGTGTTAAAAATTGGTGGAGCGCAAGCAATTGGGGCATTGGCTTATGGAACTGAAACAATTGAAAAAGTAGATAAAATAGTTGGCCCTGGCAATATTTATGTGGCGCTCGCTAAGAAAAGTGTTTCAGGCATCGTAGGAATTGATATGGTTGCAGGTCCAACAGAGGTTGTCATATTAGCAGATGAAACTGCCAATCCGAGATTTATTGCTGCTGACTTAATGGCACAGGCGGAGCATGATGAAATGGCATCTAGTATTGTTATTACGAATACAGAAGAGTTTGCACAAAAAATACAGCAAGAAATACCAAACTTATTAGAAGAACAACCAAGAAAAGAAATTATTAAAAGCTCATTCGAAAATTATGGAGCTATTATCGTCGTTAAAACAATCGAGGAAGGAATTGAGCTTGTTAATAAGTTAGCGCCTGAACATCTTGAACTAATGATAAAAAATCCAGAGTCGATCGTTCATAAAGTTAAAAATGCAGGTGCTATTTTTTTAGGAGACTATACTCCAGAGCCTGTTGGTGATTACTTTGCGGGAACAAATCATACATTACCGACTAGCGGAACTGCAAGATTTACCTCGCCATTAAATGTAAATGACTTTAGTAAGAAAACATCCGTTGTTTATTACAATAAAGTTGCCTTAAGCGAAGCAAGAAAACATATTGAATTGATCGCAGAGGAAGAAGGACTATATGGTCACGGTAAAGCAATTAGTATTCGATTTGAGGAGGATTCAAAGTGAGAACTGCAATGATAACAAGAAAAACAAATGAAACAAATATTCGTTTAAATTTAAATTTAGATGGTGATGGAGAAAGTAATATTCAAACTGGAATTGGTTTTTTAGATCATATGTTAACGTTATTTTCATTCCATAGCGGAATAAGCTTGGAAGTATTTTGTGAGGGTGATCTTGAAGTAGATGATCATCACACAACAGAAGATGTTGGTATCGCATTAGGTAAAGCCTTATTAATTGCGTTAGACGAAAAAATTGGCATTAATCGTTACGGTTCATGCTACATTCCAATGGATGAAACGTTAGCAAGAGTGGTCGTAGATTTTAGTGGTAGACCATATCTTGTTTACAATGATCGAACGGTAAGAGAACGAATAGGAATGATTGATACACAGAATTTTAAAGAATTTTTTAAATCATTAAGCTCTGAAGCTAGAATGAATTGTCATATGGAAGTTTTATATGGAGAAAATGATCATCACAAAATTGAAGCTTTATTTAAAGCATTTGGCAGAGCGGTTAAACAAGCGGTTGAAATAACTTCGACTAAATTACCTTCCACGAAAGGAATGTTATAAGTGAATATTATTATTGATTATGGTGTAGGTAATTTAGATTCATTAAAAAGAGCTTGTGAAGAAATTGATTTTCCGGTAGTCATTACGAATGAAATTGAAGTGATTGAGCAAGCTTCTTCTATTATTCTACCAGGTGTTGGGGCATATGAAGCAGCGATGAATGAATTAAATCGACTTGGTTTAGTTGATTGTATAAAGTCTAAGGCAAAAAGTGGTACTCCAATTTTAGGAATTTGTCTTGGAATGCAATTACTATATGAATTTAGTGAAGAAAACTTCGGAGCAATTGGGCTTGGCTTAATTAAAGGTCAAGTAAAACGTATACCTGACATCGTAAAAGTTCCACATATGGGCTGGAATAAGCTAAATTTTACGAAACAGGAATCATTATTAAAATATGTAAATGAAGGTGATTATGTCTATTTTGTACACTCATTTTATATTAGTTCAACAAATGATGAGCTTTTAGCTTATTCCGATTACGGGGTAAAGATTCCAGCAATTATTCAATCCAATAATATTTACGGAATGCAATTTCACCCTGAAAAAAGTGCAGAAACAGGTCTGAATTTATTAAAAGCATTTAAGGAGATGTGTTTATATGATTCTATATCCAGCAATTGATCTAAAGGATGGTAATTGCGTTCGCCTTGAGCAAGGAGACTTTAATAAGAAAGTAATTTATAAGAATTCACCACTCGAAGTTGCGTTAGACTTTGAAAAAGCTGGTGCAAAAGTTTTACATATCGTTGATTTAGATGGAGCAAGGACTGGAGAACGGAAAAATGCGTCAATTATAAAAGAAATCGTTCAAAATACGAATTTAAACATTCAGTTAGGTGGAGGAATCAGATCACTTGATTCGATTTCGTTCTGGTTAGAATTAGGTGTAGAAAAAGTAATTTTGGGAACAGCAGCAATTAATAATAGACAACTTTTAGAACAAGCTGTTTTAAAATACGGTGATCGAATCATTGTAGGAGTAGATGCAAAAAACGGTTTTGTAGCCATAAATGGATGGGAAGAGTCGACAAATCAAGATAGCTATGAATTTTGTAAACAGCTAGAGCTACTCGGTGTGAAAACAGTCGTATACACTGATATATCAAAGGATGGCATGTTAAGTGGGCCTAATTTAGAAGCATATAAAAAATTAGCTGAAGAAACGAATTTAAAAATCATTGCTTCAGGCGGAGTGAGCTCAATCAATGATCTGAAATCACTTCGCACGTTAAATATTTATGGTGCGATTTCTGGAAAAGCATTATATGAAGGGAAATTTACAGTTGAGGAGGCACTTAAATGCTTGCAAGAAGAATTATACCGTGCTTAGACGTTCGTAATGGACGAGTCGTAAAAGGAAAACAGTTTTCAAGTATTCAAGATGTTGACTCACCTACGAAACTAGGAAAATATTATAGCGATAATGGTGCAGACGAGTTAGTATTTTATGATATTACGGCCTCAAATGAAGAAAGAGATATATCATTGAAATTTGTTTCAGAAGTAGCGAAGGAATTGCGTATTCCTTTCAGTGTTGGAGGTGGAGTACGATCGATTGATGATTTTACGAAACTATTAAGAAATGGAGCCGATAAAGTATCAATTAATTCTGCCGCAATTTTAAATCCGAATTTAATTAAAGAGGCATCTGATCGTTTTGGATCGCAATGTGTCGTGCTTTCAATTGATGCAAAGTTAAATAAAGATGGCAAATATAAAGTGTTTATAAATGGTGGTCGGAAAGAGACTGAATGGGAAGCGATTGATTGGGCAAAGAAAGGTGTGGAGCTTGGAGCGGGTGAAATTGTCTTAAATAGTATTGATGAAGATGGTATGAAAAGAGGGTTTGATATCCGATTGCTGCAAAAAATTACAAATGCAGTTAATGTTCCGGTTATTGCATCTGGTGGCGCAGGAAAAGTAGAACACTTTTATGATGCGATTGAATATGCAAATGTCGATGGAGTTTTAGCTGCTTCAGTATTCCATTTTGGAGAAATCAAAATTAGTGAATTAAAAGACTACTTAAATGAAAAAAATATTCCAGTTCGACTATTAGGAGGAGAAAAACATGTATTTTGATATCGAAAAAATTCGCTTTAATGAACAAGGATTAGTACCAGCAATTGTGCAAGATATTAATACGAAAGAAGTATTAATGTTGGCATATATGAATAATGAATCAATTAAACTCACAATCGATACTGGATTTGCTACATTTTATAGTAGAAGTCGCCAATCAATTTGGAAAAAAGGAGAAACATCGGGGAATCTTCAATATGTCAAATCGATTTCTTATGATTGTGACCAAGACTCTATTTTACTACAGGTTGAACAAGTAGGAGTAGCTTGCCACACAGGAAGCTACAGTTGTTTTTCCGAAAAATTAACATTAATGCAAGAAAAAAATATTGTTCAAAATGAATCATTAAGTTATCTACCAAATCTCTATGAAACGATACAAGATCGAAAAGAGAATCCAATTGAAGGATCGTATACTACCTATTTATTTAATCAAGGCATTGATAAGATATTGAAAAAAGTAGGTGAAGAGACGAGCGAAGTAATTATTGGTGCTAAAAATGAAGGAACGGAAGAATTAATTTATGAGATTAGTGATCTAGTCTATCACACAATTGTTTTAATGGTAGAAAAAGGAATAAAATTGGAAGATATAAACAATTGCTTAATAAATAGGAAGGAGAAAGTAAAATCTTGAAAATTGATGGACACACACATACACAATATTGTCCGCACGGAAGTGGTGATGACGTACAATTAATGATCGAAAAAGCGATTGAACTTGGGTTCGATGAATACCATATCACTGAACATACACCCGTACCATTATCATTTCAAAACTGCTTAAAGCCAAATGACGCAGTTGCTTCACTTGCGATGTCTGAAAATGAAGTAGACGAATATATTAAGGAAATGTATAAAGTAAGAGATCAGTATAAGGATCGAATTCGTATAAAAATTGGATTTGAATACGATTATTTACCGAGTGAATCAGTATGGTTTAAGGATTTCCTAAAAGAATACGGCAAATATTGTGACACAGGACTTTTGTCAGTTCATTACCTAGAAGGAAAAAATGGATGGCATTGTATAGATTATAAAGCAGAAGATACCTTTTCTGGTTTAGTTAATTACTATGGCAGTGCAGAAGCGTTTCAACTTGCTTATTACGATTTAGTAAAACAGTCTATCATTGATGATTTAGGTCCGTTTAAACCAAAAAGAATCGGACATATGACTTTATGTAATAAATTTAAACAATTTTTGAATTGTGATGATACGGAAAAAATCCTAAATAAACAAGTTGAACTATTAAATCTAGTAAAAGAAAAAAATTATATTTTAGACTATAATACTGCAGGATTATTTAAAGAGTATTGTGGTGAAACCTATCCACCAAAACATGTCATTGAAATTGCGAATTCCTTAAACATAGAATTAATGTATGGTTCTGATTCTCATAGTGTAAAAGATGTTGGAAGAGGATATGAGGTTTATTTTTCAAATAGTAAAAAATCTTGCTGATGATCAAGTGATAATTCAGATCTTAAAAAGGGGAAACTGAACTGTCAGAATTTTAGCCATTGTAGTTACTCATGAAGCAGTTATGAGTAAGATAAAAGCAAGAATAAGCCATTTTAGTTACTTATGAAGGGGTTATAAGTAAGTTAAAAGCAAAAATAAGCCATTTTAGTTACTCATGAAGCAGTTATGAGTAAGATAAAAGCAAGAATAAGCCATTGTAGTTACTCATGAAGCGGTTATGAGTAAGTTAAAAGTAATATTTAGCCATTTTATTTACTCATGAAGCAGTTATGATTATGTTATTTTCAATATTGTATATGTTTTATTCCAACACTCTGACGATAAATTGATAATTTATCGTCGTCTTTTTGTTTAGTGAGAAATTTTGTTAAAATGGTGAAATTCTCCCATATTACAACTATCAAACGATAATGTATAATTAAGAAAAATTAGTAATTTTTTCTAAATTTAGTTTAGATAAAGGGAGAATTTGAATGTCAAATATTATTTGGGTCGTATTAGGGGCTTTATTAATGAGTACGATTGATTATTTGATGTTTCACTTTGGACTTGTTAATTCCGAGAATCAAAGATGGAACTGGTTTGAAAAACGAACAAAGTTTCAAAAAATTAGTGTACTGTCTGGTGTGTTTTTAGTTATTTTTGTACTTCACATTGTAAGTTAATGCTTCTAAGAGAGTCATGGTTGTGACTCCTTTTTGTTTTTATAGAAGTATTTTTAGCTAAAAAAATAAAAGGTAAAAATAGCCATTTGTTGAATAAATAACAGTGGTGACCTCAAGTACGAATTATTCGTTATCATTTAGTTCAAAATTTGTCCTACTTTTTTATGACAGTTTATTAGTTATGAGGAGACTTTATAGAAGTAATTTCTAAAATTATTAGAGTTTAAAAAGGAGGAAATTTTTTTGAATCGAAAAGAAATGTTTTTAAACGTATTAGACAAAACATATGATAAGGAAAGTTGGTTTGCTCCACTAAAAAATTCAATTGAAGGAATTACAGCTGAACAAGCTGGTTGGAGACCAACAGGGGAAGCGACTAAATCAATTTGGGAAAACGTTAATCATCTTCTTTATTACAAAGAGAGGATTGTAGCAAATCTAGAAGGTAGAGAATGGACGCAAAATCTAGACGGTGACCAAACCTTTTTTCTTACAGAACAATCGAATGAAGAAAACGAATGGAAAAAAGTTATTGAACGATTGGAGAATACTAGTTTTAGTTTAAGACAGTTATTGAGTAATATGACAGATGAGGAATTGATGAAAAATTCCTTTGAAGTCAAACTAATGGATTTATTACTACATGACGCTTACCATACCGGACAAATTATTCAAATAAGAAAAATGCAAGGATCGTGGCCATCACATCGTTGACATAACCGATTAAGGCAGCTTAAAGCTGTCTTTTTTATAATCTAGTTCTAAGCTCTTAAAAAGGAGAAAAATTGATGTTTAGTTATAAAATTGAAGAAAATTTGCAATTAAAGTTATTGACTCTACAAGATGCAAATGAGTTATACAAATTAACAATCAATTCAATGGAACATTTAAAAGAATGGTTACCATTAATAGCATATAATAAAAAACTTGAGGATACAGAGAACTTTATAAAAACAACTATGAAACAATTTACTGAAAACAA
Source organism: Bacillus sp. UNCCL81 (assembly GCF_900112535.1). Lineage (NCBI taxonomy): Bacteria > Bacillati > Bacillota > Bacilli > Caryophanales > Bacillaceae > Bacillus > Bacillus sp. UNCCL81. The sequence goes on from NZ_FOMF01000003.1 coordinate 591,593, forward strand.
TGGATTCCAAGCTGGTATTTGGTCAAATTCAAAACTTGTTGGAGTAATAGGGTTTCATAAAATTGATTGGTCAAATAAGTCGACGAGTATTGGTTATTGGCTAGGAAAGGGGGTTGAAGGTACAGGTATAATGACAAAGGCTTGTCATGCATTTGTTAATTATGCATTAACAGATCTATTGCTAAATCGGGTCGAGATTCGTGCTGCTGTTGAAAATACAAAAAGTCGTGCTATTCCTGAGAGGTTAGGATTCTTTCAGGAAGGTCGGATCAGGAAAGCTGAATGGTTGTATGATCATTATGTAGATCACATCGTTTATGGAATGTTAGCGGAAGATTGGGTTTCTTTAAGGAAATAATGTTAATTTCATATCAATGAACTTTTTTTTTGCATGAAAAGTATTAATACTTCAAATACTTCATTTGAAAGGATTTACTAATTATTTTTGTGTAAATATTTATTAATGAGTTAAATGAAATAATGACTTGTCTAGTGTGATGCTATAAACTGCATGTAAGAAAAGGAGAATATCAATGCATTGGTATGAAAAACTAAATCAGTATTTTCCAGTTGAAGAAATGAAATCAAGGGAACATATGGAAACTTTATTGAAAGAGCGATCAGATATTTATCATAAGGATGAAGGTCCACATCATGTTTTAATGTATGCGGAACTAGATGATTTTGTATTTATCGATTACTTGTTCGTTTCAAAAGATGCCCGTGGGCAGGGTCTTGGGTATAAATTGCTTGATAAGCTAAAGAAGAAAGGCAAACCAATTATTTTAGAGGTTGAACCAGTTAATTATGAAGATACAGATACAGAAAAAAGGCTTAGATTTTATAAAAGAGAAGGTTTTGAGCATGCTCAGTCGATAGGATATAACAGACGATCATTAGCAACTCAAGAAATAAACCCTATGGAGATTTTATACTGGTCTCCAAATAATGAGGGTGAAGAAATGATATTTAAAGCGATGAAAAAAACATATAATATGATTCATACATATAGGGATACACATTTTTACGGTGAATCTTATCAGCCAGTAGAGGAAGTTTTAACTTTTGGAGAAAATAATAGCAATCAAAATCTTTTAGAAGACATATAAAAAACGACTGATAACCTCAGTCGTTTTTTTAATTACACACCCATACGTTTGCGTTGATTGTTTGGCTTTTTAGAAATTTGATTCTTTTTCGTCATATCTTTAACAGCATTTACTCCAGTATTTTGATTAGAATTTTGCTGTTTTTTGCTAGCCAACTTTTGTTTCATTAATTCCTGAAGACTAACTTTTTTTGGTTCATTGTTATTTTCGCTCATAAATTTAGTTTCCTCCAATTTAATCATACTTTTATAATGACTTGTTGAAGGAAAATTAGCAAGTACATTTAAAAGAATTAAGCGATCTATTAGCTGTCTTTTTCTGTATTTTTCTTATGAAACTCTTCCATTTTTTTACTCTTCGAATATGCAGATTCCTCTGAATGCCCAAATTGATCGACAGAACTTTTCTGTGGACCTTTGTTTGTATGTCCTTTTGCCATGTTTAACCCTCCTTTTTTATTATTATGTGCTTAAATTCCTTGAATAATCTTTAATTTAAAATGGGAATCTATTTATGATAAATAGTATTAGGAGGAAGCAAAATGACAAGTAAAAATGGCAGCAAAGGAAGTAAAAATCAAAACGCACCTGAACTTCATGGACAAGCACCTACTAGTGGTGATAATACAAAAGGAAATGTCTATCGCTCTAAAAAAGGTAGTAAATCACAAACTGAATTACACTAAAATAACCAATTAAAAAAGAGCTTGGATTTCCCCAAGCTCTATATTTTTTCTAACTATATTTAGTCTTGAACATTAAATCCTTCTTCATCTAAATATTCACAAGCTTCACCGTAGCTATTGAATGTACCATCAAGATTTTCTCCTGCGTAAACATTCCACATGTCCATTTCAGAAACAAGTTTAAGGATTTGGCCGTTCGCATTAACCCAGATTTCTTCTACTTCTTCATCTTCTTCAAAAATTGGCTCGAATGATAGGCTTTCAATTGATTTAGTGAGAATTGTGCGAAGTTCCTCTTCAGTAAATTCTCTTATATTTACCATACCTTTTTCGTTCGTTTTGTACCCTTTTACACCTTCAGCATATACAAAGCCGTTTCCATTAGGATGTAAATGATAAACAACATTCTTTTTTTCTTTTAAACTTTCTTCATATTGAAAATTTGTACGACCAAGTGAGACTGGCTTTTTAGTTAATTCTGGAAATGATTCAATGATTGTTAGTTTTTCTTCGTAAGTTAGCATAATGCCTCCAAAAAAATATTCTTTTACCTATGTTTTGTATGTAACGTAACAAATATAACAAAAATCTTTTGAAAATGACATAGAATTGTCACAATTTCAGCTACTCTAATTTGGTAGAATAATAATGCTGTATAAATTTAACATATTCCTTTTGACAAATTTTTGGACTTAATTTGATTTTATTATACATAGTAGGTGAGAACATGACAGTGGAAGTTAAAGTGAAAGTGAAAGAACAATTTATTAAAAAACAATTTTATAAATCGTATTTAAATGAAAATGAAAACAATATCCATCCTATTGCAGTTCTAGCTGACCTTTACAATGAACAAAATGATGATATGGATCTTTCATCTATTCGATTTGCACAAGGTGAAGTTTATTTTGAAAATAAAGATTTTGAATCTGCAGTTTTCAAATGGGAAAAAGTCGGAAACCAGTTAAGCGATTGGGCAAAGAAAAATATCGCTGATTCTTATTATGAAATCGGTGCATTTGAAACAGCTGAGAAGTTATATAAAGAAGTTAAAACAGATAGTAGTACTTTGACATCTGAAATATTCTTACATTTATTCTCACTTTATATCGATGTTTCGAAATACGAAGAAGCAGATCGTATTATTAAAGAAGCAGTAAAATATAATCCTGATTATCCAAATGTAACGAGAATTGCACGTAAATTTTATGAAAAACATCACGATTGGACTAGTGCTGTAGCTCTAGCTTCAGATGAATCAATTCGAACAGAAGATTTGAAATGGTTTATTGTATTAAGAGAATACATTGTAAATGGTGTAACAAAAGAAATGGCACCAAGTTACTTTGTGCAACCGTTACTATCATTGGCTAAAGTCGATCTTGAGCACTTTGAATTAATGGTAGAAGCACTTTGGAATAGTTACAGAGAACAATCAGTTTATGTAAATTGGTTACAAACATTTAATGATATGTTATTCCAAATCAACGTTGAAACAGGTGTGAAGTGGAATCGTTTGCCATCAATCTATTCAATGACATACGAAGAATTAGTTGAAGGTGATTATTTTGTAGCTCAGCTTGAGGAAATGATGCCAAGCTTTTTAACAAATTGGTTACGTATTACCGATATAAAAGGTGCGGTTTTAGCAACGACTGCAACACTTGCATGGGATCGATTATTCCCAGGCCGTATTGATTATCAAATTGTTGCTGACGCAGAAATGGCATTTGAACAGTTATTAAAAACGCCTGATTGCTTTGAAATTGGCAAAGAATTATTTGAAAACATCCTACAATGGTCTGCTTTAAATGAAATAGAAGTTGGAGACCGTTTTGAGTGGTGGACAAGTAAATTAACTCAATTTGAAAATACAACAATGCTTGTTGCAGGTACATCAGGTAACGGTAAATCTTCATTTGTTAACTCACTTTTAGGTGAGAAAATGATGGGTTCTTCTACGACAATGCCTGTATTATTTGAACAAAATAGTGATTCAAATATTATCGTATTTTCGAAGGAAGGAAATACACAACTTGCCGAATTTGCAGATTTTTACGATTTAACAACAGTTGAAAATAATCTGTTAAAAGGTGATGAATTAGTATACTATAAATTACCAAATTCATTTTTAGAAAAGCATCGCCTATCAATTATTGATACACCTGGAATTGATGGAAACCAGGTTAATACAAAAGCATTATTACAATCTGTAAAACTTGCAGATCGTCTTGTTTATGTTTTAAATGCTACTGCACCTTATACAGAAAACGAACGATCGTTACTAGTTAAAATTCATAAAGAATTACCAACTCTACCGATTCACTTTATTTTAAATAAGATGGATTCTATTTATAGTAAAGAAGAAATTGATCGAGTTCGCGCTGAAATCCAAGCGAAAGTTAATCAAGACTTCCCTAGCGCTAAAGTATTACCTTATTCTTCAATTTATAATAATCAAGATCAATTTAAAGATTTAGAATTATTTATTGAGGATAACGTTCTTTCAACTGAAGCAAATTCTAAACAAACAGAAAAATTATTATTAGCTATTCGCAAATTAATTAATTTCTTATTAGAAAAACGAGTAGAGAAAGAAGACGAACTACGTGCTAATGTTGAATGGAATGAAGTTCTTGATGACAAATTAAATGGTCTATTACATTCTTTAAAAGATAAAGAAATGGAACATTTAAATACAATTAAAAGCTCGTATCGTGAATTAAAAGACGAATTAAAATATGACCTGAAGCTAAGTATTCCTGGTCTTCTAAAAGAATGTAAAGAATTAATCAAAGAAGATAGTGATTTCGGTACAATTCTTGAAACACTAAACGAAGAGATGAATCTTCGTATTGGTGAGTATGTAAGAGAGAATACTTTACCAAAACTAAATGAAGCTCTTCAAAACTGGATTAAAGATTCAGGTGTTTTATTAGAAGGTACTCAAGGCTACTTATCTGAAATGAGTGATTCTTTAAATGACTACATTGGAAATGAATACTTAAATCTTGAATGTGATTTTAAAGTATTAGATGACTGGCGCCGTGATGCTGATCGAATGACTAGTATGACTCAACTAGATGATATGAATATTTTATTAAATTCTTCACCATCTCAGTTTATCTTAAAGAGCTCAGGTATCTTATTAGGTTTACTACCACAAAATAAATCAAAGCTTGTTGCTCAATATCAAAAGTATGTTGATAATGTCAACTATGATGATGTAACATCAGAATTATCAATGAAGTTTTTCCTACAATTTGAAATGTTTGAAAAAACTTTACCAAGAGATTTATCAATGTTCCTACATGCTCCATTTGAGCAAATCCATGAACTAGTTGATGAAACAAGAGTAGCAATTTCTAACTATAATCAAACTTTAGAAGATATGAAATCTAATCCAAGTATTTACTTCGATCCGATTACATTCTTCACAGTAAGATTAAGACAATTAGAGTTTTTAACATTACGTAAATAATAAGGAAAGAGTGTGCTAAATGGCACACTCTTTTTTCATGCTGTTAAAAAAAGTTGTTAATTAAATAAGAATGTCTTGTTGATTTCCACTACGGGATGCTCGCTTTCCATGGGGCATGAGCTGAGCCTCCTCGTTCCTGCGGGGTCTCACCCTTCCTGCATCTCCCATAGGAGTCGAGCATCCCTTCGTTTCAATCAACTCTTCAAATATAAAAATTATTCTTTAGAACATTAAAAAAATCAATATTTTAAAGAATTACCTTTAATTATTAAACTGTACCTAAAATTCAAATTCTACCTATGCAAATTTACATTTACAAATATGGTAAACATCTAAATGACTTACACTTTGGCTCAATTAATTTTTTTTAGAGAAATCATTATTAGGCCAATTATAAATCGCAAAAAAACATTATTTAATCAACGAGTATCAGAGGATCTTGGATAATTCCAAACGGAAAATTCATACTTTTCAGATTTAATCTAATATATTTAAACACACTCTTTTTATATGACCAATGCATTTATTTATAAAACCAGTATTCCTTTCAACTATTCCTCTGCATCTTCTTCAAACGGAATATGTACAACGATTGTTTGGTAGCCTTCTTTAATTTTTACATATCCACCCCAAGGGATTTGTAGTATTAAAAAGGCTCCTTTTGTATCAATTGAAAAATGTGCAATTTTTTCATGTTCTTCATCGAGTAAAAGCACTTCCCGCTCATTCCCAACTGTTCTAATACCAGGATGGCAATGAATTTGTATTTTCCAGTTGCCAAGTCTACTTAATAAGAAATGACTCATAAAATAGATCACCTTCTATTATTTAGTTTCTTCAATATGGACTAATGAAACTTATTGGGAAAACAGTACGAAAAACAGTTGAAGCCATCTTTCAATTAATTCTATTCTAAAGAATGGTAACTTAAAACTATTTAGGAATATTCGAACTATATTTCTTACTCAAAAAGGATTCATATGGAAGAATAAAAGTGAAAAAATTTGAGATAAAAGAGTTCATAAGTACGTAAAAATGTCCAAGAATTTAGGCAACAGGCTGAGAAGTTAAAAAATTCAGATTAGAAAAAGTTTAAAAGAGTTACTAGAATAACTCTTTTTTTTTGCTCTTGAACTATCAGGGAGTTTAGAAGCTTTAAGATTATTTAAGATTTTTTAGAATTCAATTAAAAAAAATGTATTTTGCAGGAGATTCTAATTTTTACGTCAAACTCAAAAATATATCCTAAATGGAAAGGTGTATTTTTGAAAGAAGGTGATACATAACCCGAAGCCGATAGCCAAAAGGAATAACTGGAGATATTAATTTCATGGTAGTCGGGTAGCCTCAAATCGTCTTTTGATTTCTAGATTGTTGGTAAGAACTTATTTAGGAACTAAGGAGAGGTGTAAGGATGAAAAAAAGAAACCGAAAATTATTAGTACCGGCTGTTGCTTCATTGTTAACATTATCGATGTATTTCCCAGGAGGCCCAACTTTTGCCGCAGCTTCCAAACATGTACAACTTAATCAGGTAGCTCCAACTGCTGCAAATCATGGTACTTCCACTGGTCACACAAACCGTAACTCCAAAGCTACTGTAACTATTGCCCTTCAGCTAAGAAACAGCGATAAACTGGATGAATATATTGCCAGCTTAAAGAACCCTGACTCCATCAACTACAAGAAATACTTAACTCCCAACGAATTTAAAAATCAATATGGACCAACTGATACTACTGTTGCCAATGTTAAAAGCTATTTGACAAGTCAAGGCTTTAAAGTCGAAAATGTTTCTTCCAATAACGCCTTTATTACCGTCAGTGGCACCATTGGTCAAATGGAGGATACTTTTGGTGTAACTATAAATAACTATAAAGATTCAAATGGCAAAACCTATTATGCCAATGATCAAGCTCCTTCCATTCCAGCTGAATTTTCTGGGGTGATTACGGATGTTGAAGGTCTCAATAATGAACCACATTATACACATTCGAAAATTAGTAGTGCATCTATGCAATTCTCCCAACAGAATAAAGCGGTGACACCAAAAGTGGGCAGTGGCCCAGCTGGCGGTTATACACCGGCTGAATTAAAAGGTGCATACGATATCAACCCACTGGCAACTGCCGGATATACTGGATCTGGCCAAACTGTAGCAGTTATGGAGTTGGACGGATATAAAGCAACAAACATTAGTACCTATAACAACTACTATGGCTTAGGAAGCCCTGCACCAACAAATGTATATATCGATGGTTATAGTGGTGCTGCTGGTCAAGGTGCAATCGAAGTTGAACTTGATATTGAGGTAATCAATGCAATTGCGCCAAAAGCACAAGTGGTTGTATACGAAGGGCCAAATAGTGCCCAAGGATTAATTGATACCTATCAAAAAATTGCCTCTGATAATACAGCAAAATCAATTTCTGTCAGCTGGGGGATCGGAGAGCAGCATGAAGCAAGTGCGACCATGAATAGTTTACATACCATATTCCAACAATTTGCTGCCCAAGGACAAAGTATTTTTGCTGCGTCTGGAGACAATGGTGCCTACGATTCTGGAGGTAGAACTTTAGAGGTTGATAGTCCCGCAAATGACCCGTATGTAACTGGCGTTGGTGGAACTCACCTGAATTTAAGTGGTACTTCCTACAGTTCAGAAACGGTTTGGAGTAACAAAACAAGCAAATCAGGTGACGGTGGAGGATTATCTAAAGTTTATACAATGCCATCGTTCCAATCAGGTCCTGGTGTCCAAAACAGTTATTCGAATGGTAAAAGGGAGGTTCCAGATGTATCGGCAGCTGCTGACCCTAACACTGGATATTCAATCTATACTGGAGGTGCCTGGCATGTAGTAGGTGGTACATCAGCTGCTGCACCATTATGGGCTGGAATCGCTGCACTCAATAATCAATTCGCACAAGCAAATGGCAAGGGTAACCTTGGTCAAGCAAATCCAACTCTTTATCAAGTCTTTAATACAACTCAAAAATATGCAGCATATCATGATATTACGTCTGGAACAAACTTGTACTATCCGGCTACCTCTGGCTACGATATGGCTTCAGGTATTGGGACACCAGATGCGTATAATTTAATTCGCGATATAAATGGGTTTTAAAGTAGTAAATCGACAGTCTCCAAATTGGAGGCTGTCATTTTTGTTAAAGAAAAAAATTAAGAGTCAATCTTAAATTCAAGTCTAATGAAGAATATACTTTAAAATGTGTAGTAAACATGTTAAAAAGCTTTACAGCAATACCTCAAATCATGAGGAAATATGTGGGAATTAGGCAACTAATTATTTTATTAAAACAGAACATGATGATTTGATAATAAATAAAAACAGAAATAAATTAGTATTACTTTAACTTAATACTTTTTGTGAAATTATTGCTAAATATAGATATGTTAAAAGTTGTCGAATATAATAGAAATATAAAAAAATTTAATTAAGGAAAAAGGGGGGGTTATGTTGCTGTATGCAATATTAGGCGTTGCTATTGTAGAAATTATTATCCTTTTACTTATAATGACTAAAATTGGAAAAGGTTTTGGTCAAAGTGGTGATGGATTAACCAGAGAAGAGATAGAAAATGAAAGAAATAAGATGATAAAGCAGGTCCGAGAAGAAATAAATTCTTCTAAAACAGAATTGCATACTTTACTTAGAGGAAATAGAGAAGAATTAGCAAATAGCTTCAATGTATTTATGAAAGAAACAAGTTCAAATATAAAAGGATTAAGGGAGCAACAAGAGCAATCGCAACAAAGACACGTCGATACTATGAATAAATTAATTCTATCGACTGAAGAGAAATTAAGTACAATAAATGATACAACAAATAAACTTCAAGAGAAAACAGTTAAGACATTACATGAAAATCATGTTACTACTTCGAAAAATTTAACTGACCAAACTGAAAAAATCTTACAAACCATAAATGAACATATAATAGGGATGCAAAGAAGTAATGCCACTCACTTAGAGAAGATAAATGAAAATGTTGAGAAAACAATTAATTCATTACAAGAGAGTAACAACAAGAGATTAGAAGAGATTCGCAAAACAGTTGATGAGAAATTACACGACACTTTAGAAAAAAGACTTGGAGCTTCATTTAAAATGGTTAGTGAACATCTTGAAAAGGTACAACGTGGCTTAGGAGAGATGCAAACATTAGCAAATGGAGTAGGGGATTTAAAACGAGTATTAGGTAATGTAAAAACTAGAGGGTCTTGGGGTGAGGTTCAGCTTCATAACATTCTAGAACAAATGTTAACTGCAGAACAATATGATGTAAACGTTATCACAAAACCTAAGAGTAAAGATAGAGTTGAGTTTGCGATTAAAATACCAGCTAAATCAGAAGAAGAAAAGACAATCTATTTGCCGATTGATTCGAAATTCCCATTATCTGATTATGAAAATTTACTGCAAGCATACGATGAAGCGAACCAAGAAAAAGTTGTGATTTACCGTAAACAACTTGAAAATAACATTAAAAATGAAGCTAGGAAGATTAGTGAAAAATATGTGGAACCACCATTCACGACTGATTTTGCGATTATGTTCTTAGGAACAGAAGGGTTATATGCAGAAGTTTTAAGAATACCAGGATTAGTTGAATTACTACAAAGAGAGTACCGAATAGTGTTAAGTGGACCAACTACCTTGACAGCATTATTAAATGCTTTACAAGTAGGTTTTAGAACATTAGCAATTGAAAAACGCTCAAGTGAAGTTTGGAAATTGTTAGGAATGGTAAAAACAGAATTTGGTAAATTTGGAGACTTATTAGATAAAACTCATAAAAAGATGCAGGAAGCTACAAATAAACTAGAAGAAGCTAGTAGAAAATCAAGAAATATTGAACGTAAGTTAACTAAAGTAGAAGAAGTACCGGTAAGTAATACTTTCTTAATAGATGAAGTAATACCTTCTTAATAGAAGAAGGTATTACTATAAACAGGGATGAATATTCATTCCTGTTTTTTGTTTGAATTGTATATAGATAAATTGAAGGTTTTTAAAAGATTGAGCAAAATGAATGCTTTTTATATTTTGTTATTTAAAAGGAGAATGACGATAGTCTCTTTTCAGCTCCAAATTAAATTGATTAGCCCATTTAGCTATACCCTACCACTTTGGAATTCAGGTTTCATAATACTTTAGGTAAAAAATAAGTTTGTTGGATTAATTAGAATTATTTATTAATCTCAAGAAAAAATTTCGTTGACTGGCAAAATCTACTTTAGCTCTTAAACTAGACCGAGTTAAATTAACGACTACACCTCTCCTAAGATCTCCGAAAATCTGAAGGTAAATACCAAATGCGATTTCAGGTGCTACTCTTTCAGCGATTTCAATAAAGGGAGTAATTAAACGATTAGCATCACAAAGTCATTTCTATTGCTCTAATCTATTGATGTTATAGGAATCCTAAACGGTGAATAGTAACAAATAATTACCAGGAATTCTTAATTGGCGGAAGGGTCGTATTAAACAAACTAGTTGTAATAAATTGTTCATGATAATCAAAATCTATTACATAGTGGAGCAATTTGAATTAAAAGCGCTTGCATTTTTTTAATTATGTTCTTATAATACTTGTATACAAGTATACTCGTATGGAATTGAAGGTGAACTTATGTCAGAATTAAAGAAATATCTTTATCCGGAAAAATGGCTATCAAAAGCTTCAGCTGGTGATCGTGTAACATATGAATTAAGGATGCAGATAATTTCTGGACTAATTGAAAGCGGTACCAAGTTATCAGAAAATAAATTGGCTGCCGATTTTAATGTAAGTCGTTCTCCTATTAGAGAGGCATTGAAAACTTTAGCATCTGAAAATCTAATTCGTTTAGAAAGAATGGGTGCAGTTGTTATTGGATTAACTGAAAAAGAAATAGAAGAAATATATGATGTGCGCTTACTAATTGAAACATTTGTATTTGAGCGATTGGTAAAATTAGACACGAAAGAATTGGTTATGGAACTAAGTAAAATTCTTGAAATGATGAAAATTGCTATTAAATATCAAGATGCAGATGAGTTTTCATTTCAAGATGTATTATTCCATGAAACGATTATTCGAGCGATTGATCATTCTTACATTTTGATGATCTGGAATAATGCAAAACCAGTTATGGAAGCGTTTATACTTTTATCAATGCGAGTACGGTTTAAGGAAAAATACGAAGACTTTCAACGAATAGTCGAAAATCATCAGTTATATATTGATGCAATTAGTACGAAGAATAGAGACCTTATGATTCAATCATTACATCAAAACTTTGATGATGTTCAAGGAAAAGTAGAGGATCTTTGGAGATCTCAACAAATGTTTTCAAAAGGAGTAGAACAAGAATAATGACAAACTATATGTTAGGGTTAGACATCGGTACGACAAGCACAAAAGCCGTTTTATTTACTGAAACAGGTGAAGTCGTTCAGCAAGAGAATATCGGATACCCACTCTATACACCTGATATTTCAACAGCTGAACAAGACCCAGAAGAGATCTTTACAGCTTTAGTACAAGCAATTTCTAAAATAATGAAACAACATCCTCAAAAAGAGATATTATTTATTTCTTTTAGTAGTGCAATGCATAGCCTAATTGTTATGGATGAAAATGATCAACCATTAACGCCTTGTATTACATGGGCAGATAATCGAAGTGAGTCTTGGACTCATAAAATTAAAGATGAATTAAATGGTCACGAAATATACAAACGAACAGGAACTCCTATCCATCCAATGTCACCTTTAAGCAAGATAACATGGATTGTTAATGAACGACCAGAGATCGCACAAAAAGCGAAAAAATATATTGGAATTAAAGAATATGTATTTAAAAAATTCTTTGATCAATATGTTGTGGATCATTCGATTGCTTCAGCCATGGGTATGATGAATCTTAAAACATTAGATTGGGATGAAGGAGCGTTACAAGTAGCAGGAATTACAACTGATCAACTATCAAGACTAGTACCTACTACGGAGATTTTTACAAACTGTAATCCTGAGTTAGCAAGACAAATGGGAATTGATCCACAAACTCCTTTTGTAGTTGGCGCAAGTGATGGCGTACTTTCAAATCTTGGTGTGAATGCGATTCGAAAAGGAGAAATTGCAGTCACAATTGGGACAAGTGGGGCAATTCGAACGATCATTGACCAACCGCAAACTGACGAAAAAGGACGAATATTTTGCTACGCATTAACAGAAAAACACTGGGTCATCGGTGGACCAGTAAACAATGGCGGAATGGTATTTCGTTGGATTCGTGATGAATTTGCGGCTTCGGAAGTTGAAACTGCAAAAAGATTAGGTATTGATCCATATGAAGTATTAACAAAGATTGCCGAAGGAGTAAAACCAGGAGCAGATGGCTTGTTATTCCATCCTTATTTAGCTGGTGAACGTGCACCATTATGGAACCCTGATGTTCGAGGATCCTTTTTCGGATTAACGATGGCACATAAGAAGGAGCATATGATTCGCTCTGCACTAGAAGGAGTTATATACAACTTATACACTGTTTTTCTAGCTCTAGTTGAATGTATGGATGGACCAGTATCTAAAATCCAAGCAACTGGTGGGTTCGCAAGATCAAATGTATGGCGTCAGATGATGTCTGATATTTTTGATTTAGATGTAGTCGTACCAGAAAGCTATGAAAGTTCATGTCTTGGTGCTTGTATTTTAGGTCTTTATGCAACAGGAAAAATAGAATCCTTTGAAGTAGTATCTGAAATGGTCGGTAATACGCACAAACATACTCCTAATGAAGATGCAGTAAGAGAATATCGAGAATTATTGCCAATCTTTATTAGCCTATCGAGAGTATTAGAAAAAGATTATCAGCGGATTGCTAATTATCAAAGAGGATTAATTATTAAAAATAAATAGATATTCGGGGGGGATTTCCATGCCACTAGTTATAGTAGCAATCGGAATAATCGCATTACTTGTTTTAATTATGAAGTTAAAATTAAATACTTTCCTTTCATTAATTATAGTTTCATTTGGAGTTGCTTTAGCACTTGGAATGAAACCAGACAATATTGGTACAACGATTGAAGCTGGGTTAGGCGGAACACTTGGTCATTTAGCATTAATCTTCGGACTTGGTGCAATGCTTGGTAAGTTGATCGCAGATTCTGGTGGAGCTCAACGTATTGCGATGACGCTTGTTAACAAATTCGGTGAAAAGAACATTCAATGGGCAGTTGTTGCTGCTTCATTCATTATCGGAGTCGCTCTATTCTTCGAAGTAGGATTAGTATTATTAATTCCGATTGTATTTGCCATATCTAAACAATTAAAAGTTTCTATTTTATATTTAGGTATTCCAATGGCAGCTGCTTTATCTGTTACACATGGTTTCTTACCGCCACATCCAGGTCCGACTGTAATCGCTGGTGAATATCATGCAAATATAGGTGAAGTATTACTTTACGGTTTTATTATTGCCTTACCAACTGTTTTTATCGCAGGTCCTTTATTTACAAAGCTTGCTAAAAAGCTAGTACCAGCATCGTTCACAAAAACGGGTAATATTGCATCTTTAGGTGAACAAAAAACATTTAAACTTGAAGAAACTCCTGGTTTTGGAATCAGTGTTTTTACAGCTTTACTTCCTGTTATTTTAATGTCATTTGCAACAATTGTTAATTTGTTACAAAAAACAATTGGATTTGATGATAATAGCCTATTAGTAGCGATTCGCTTTATTGGTAATGCTGGTACTGCAATGGTTATTTCACTATTAGTGGCGATTTATACAATGGGATTGGCTAGAAAAATACCAATTAAAGAAGTTATGAACTCATGTACAACTGCAATTACACATATTGGGATGATGCTCTTAATCATCGGAGGTGGCGGTGCCTTCAAACAAGTGTTAATTGATGGCGGTGTTGGTGATTATGTAGCTGAGTTATTCAAAGGTACTTCAATGTCACCGATTTTACTTGCTTGGATTATTGCAGCGATCCTACGAATTTCATTAGGTTCTGCTACTGTTGCAGCTTTAACTACTTCTGGTTTAGTTATTCCAATGTTAGGTCATTCTGATGCTAACTTAGCTTTAGTCGTTCTAGCAACTGGAGCTGGTAGCTTAATCGCTTCACATGTTAATGACGCAGGGTTCTGGATGTTTAAAGAATATTTTGGATTAAGTATGAAAGAAACTTTCTTAACTTGGACATTACTAGAAACAATTATTTCCGTTTGCGGACTGTTCTTTATTCTTTTACTAAGTTTATTCGTATAATGGAAAAAACCAGCAGGATGTATTACTTTTCACTTACTGAAGGTTAATTAATCATAAAGGGCAGTATCCTCATTATAATACTTAGAAACGTTTACGTATTATAGTAGTGGTATACTGCTCTTTCTTTTATTATAGTTCAGTGTTTGAGAACCAATCGACATTCAAGGAAGAACATGACAATTTCAACGTGATCGTCTATTGGGTAATGTTGCCCTTTGCTAATTGTGAGATCTAGTTCTTCAAGGTTACTGGTTTGAGACTTAGTTCATAAAGTTGTTTTGGTTAATCAGACCTATATTTAAAGAAATACATAGTAATTGTTCTTTCTTTGGTTAATAATTTTGGACTAGCAAAAATGCAGGACAAATGACATAAAAAAATTTAGAGAGGGCTTAAAAAACGATTCAATTTGAAGTATCATATATTCCTAAAAGTTTAAAGTCTAATTGTTAGAGTTCTATCTTTTTAATTGACATAGAACTCCCACCGAGTTATATTGGTTTCAGACAGTTAGAATTCTAATTATTCGGAGGTGAACGATTTGATTGATACACCTTATACGAGACTTCTAAGTACTATTATGCATAAGGTACGGGATCAATTGTCGTATCGTACGAAAGAACTTGAAGTAAATCCACAACAAGGTAGGATGATCAGTTATATTGCTGAGCATCAGGATCGAGGTTTAATTCAAAAGGATTTAGCAGATGCATTTAATCGAAGAGGTGCAAGTATAACCAGTATGCTTCAAGGACTTGAGAAGAATGGATACATTGGTAGAAAAATTCAAGCTGATAACGAACGTCAGAAGCAAATTTTCGTATTAGATAAAGGTAAAGAAATCGTTAATCAGATTGATGATATGTTTTTGGCAATGGAATCTCGATTAACAGAGTCATTGACTGAAGAAGAAAAAAATGAATTTTTACGCCTATTGAAAAAAATTGATTCAAACCTTTGAGTGACTACGGCCATTACGGTCGTATCGATAAAAACTTAGAAATCTAAAAGTTAGAATTCTAAGTAAATATATTCAAAAATTATAATTATAAAAAAATAAAAAGATAAGATTCGGGAGGATGGAATATAATGGAAGAATTTGAAATAGATCAATCAAATATTTATTATTTAAAAGATGCACCGATACGTAAAGCGTTAGCTCGTTTATGTATCCCAATGATGATTGGGATTTCTGCTGGTACAATTTATAACTTAATAAACGTATTTTTTATCGGTTTAGTTCATGATACTGCGATGTTAAGCGCGATTACATTAGGATTACCGATCTTTACAGTACTAATGGCGATTGGGAATGTATTTGGGGTTGGTGCTGGAACTTTTGTTACTCGTCTTTTAGGTGAAGGGAATCTTCAGAAAGGGAAATCAGTAGCTGGATATGCTTTTTATATGAGCATTATATGTGGATTGATTATTGCAGTAATTGCCTTATTATTTGTTAATCCAATTGTTCATTTGTTGGGAGCGGACGCCACAACATTGCTTTATACAAAACAATATACAATCACGCTTTTTATTGGTGGCTTTGCATTTATATTGAACTTTGCATTAGAACAAATTGTGCGTTCTGAAGGTGCAGCAAAAGAATCTATGTATGGCATGTTCATTAGTGTTATTTTTAGCATCATATTTGATGTGTTATTCATTTTAGTTTTAAACCTTCATGTAATGGGGGCTGCACTTTCGATGGTTTTAGCAAATATCGCGGCAAGCATCTATTACGTTTGGTTTTTAAACAGAAAAAGTGAAACATTAAGAGGTTTCTTAAAGAATTGGAAAGTATCAAAAAACGATCAATTAGAAATCTATAAAGTCGGTGTTCCTGAGCTATTTAAAATGTCATTTATGATTATTACAACCTTATTATTAAACAACTATTCCATTGAATACGGCGAGCATGTTGTAGCAAGCTTTGGAATTGCAGTAAGGATTGCACAACTCCCAGAGTTTATAACGATGGGCTTATTTATAGGGGCTATTTCTTTAATTGCTTATAATTTTGGTAGGAAAAATAAACCACGTCTATATGAAACTTTAAAAGAGTTAACATTATGGATTGGTGGAATCTCAATTGTATTTGGTGGAATTGTATATATTCTTAAAGATCAAGTACTCGGTTTATTTACAAGCGATTCAGCCGTGCTAAGTATTGGAGCACTAATCTTAACAGCTCAACTCATTTCATCTGTTTTTAACGGATTCACAGGTTTATTCACTAGTATTTTCCAAGCGTCCGGTGAAGGACTTGCAACAGGAATCATGTCAATTACACAAGGAGTTCTTTTCATTCCAGTTATCATCATCTTGCATCATTTTTATGGATTAAGTGGCATAATTTGGTCTTTAACACTTACGGAGGGGATAACGTTCTTTATGGGTGCTGTTCTAATGATTCCTTACTTAAGAAAACTTAAGATAATGCCAGATAGCAGCCTAGCTCATCAATAACCAGTTTTTAATCAAATAAACTCGAAGGAATTTTCAGTATTACAAATTATAATATTAAATACAAACTATGAAAAAAGTTATTAACTAAAATGTGTGAAACAGACATTAGACTGGAAATAAAGCATAAGTTCCTTAAGGTCCTTATGCTTTATTTTTTTTGTTCTTTAAATTTGCTTATTATTATTCCATGAAAAAGGCGCTTCGCTCAGAAGTAATCCATTGCTCTAAATCGTCTTTGCTACGTCGAACAAGTCTATTCACTAGCACATCGTGCCATATATAATCCTCTAATAAGTAAATATGAACTGGATCATTTGTATAAAAAGCAATACTACGATCCTCAATTGATGGTCCATAAATCATCTCTTTAGAATCAATCGACAAAATAAACCAATGATCTGTAGACTTAGTCTCAGTAAATGGTGTTATGCGATGACTTTCTAGTTTTCCAATTGGATTTTCGACATGTAGCGTAATTCCTTGTATGGTTGCTTTTTCAGTCGCATGAACCAGTTCCTTTTTCAAAACCTCATACATTTCGTCCCACATTGATATTACAATCCGTTTTTCTGCTTTTTTAATCAACGTCTCACAATAGTTAATAATCGTTTTATAGTCCTTTAAAGTAATGACACGGTTGTCCACTTTTTCACCAAATGATTCTAGATCCTTTAAAGAGTCACTTATAACTGAATAAGTTGATTGCCACTCTGTTTGGGCCTTCTGTAAAAAGATATCAACGGGCAGGGGGGAATATCGTGCCGTGTCATTTATTTCCTCTTTCAAGACAATACCTTTTTCAACAAGATTACCTAACACATCATAAATACGTGCTCTTGGTATACCGGAGTCCTTGCTAACTTGATAAGCTGTTACAGGACCTTGTTTAACGAGTGATACATAAGATTTAGCTTCATATTCGTTAAAACCTAATTTTTTTAACTGTTGCACTAGATCTTCCATTTTTCGCACTCCTATTTTTGTTTATGTAATAAATTTACAATATCTATTTACAGATAGCAATTTGTTAGTTACTATTTCAGTAGTGACTATACTGAAAGGTTGATAGAAATGCATCTAGACTCATCTTTATTAATTATTTTAATTTGTTTTGGATTTTTAGCTTCATTCATTGATTCTGTTGTTGGGGGTGGAGGGTTAATTACACTACCTGCATTATTATTCACTGGACTTAACCCTGCCGCGGCAGTAGCTACCAATAAATTAGCAGCGACAATTGGCTCTCTAACAAGTACATTAATGTTTTATCGTTCTGGTAAAATCGACTTAAAATCAGTGCTTAAATTTTTTCCGCTTTCATTTGTTGGCTCATTATTGGGTGCATACACTGTACATTTGCTAAACCCTGAAATGCTTAAGCCATTGATGTTAATTATGCTCGGAGCAGTAGCAATTTTTACTATTTTCAAGAAAGATTGGGGCAGCATTTCAACACAAAAAAAATTATCCAATTATCAATTCATTATTTTTTTAGTTACAATATTTGCGATTGGTTTCTATGATGGGTTCATTGGACCTGGAACAGGATCATTTTTAATTTTTGCTTTTTTGATGATTGGGTTTGATTTTTTAAAGTCTGCAGGCAATGCAAAATTTTTAAACTTTAGTAGTAATATTGCTGGATTGTTAATGTTTATGTTTTTAGGACAAGTAAACTACACTTATGGAATAATAATGGGAATAGCACAAATTGCTGGTGCGATATGTGGATCGAAATTTGCGATAAAAAAAGGAAGTGGTTATGTACGTGCTCTTTTTATTGCAGTAACCTGCTTACTATTAGTGAAGAATATATATGATTATATCCAATAACTTTTAAAATACTGATCTCCCTTTAAGGTAAGAAAGTGGATGTAGAAATAACCATTTATAGCTTTAAAAGTAGGAGAATTGGACTGGATTCTAAAAAGCACTCCAATTTATCGACAGGAGTGCTTACAGAATGTATTAACTTGTTTGAACGGTTTTATAAGATCAACAAACTCTAGAATGTTTATTCTTAGTAAAAAATAATAAGAGTCTTTTTAGAATACAAGTTTTAAATTTATAAAATACGTTGATGTTCAATCGTAATTGACCTATAAACTGTTTAACAATCTGTTACGCTACTTTAAGTAAAGGATATTAAATTAGGTTTTTAGTGTAACCATTTTTTTTATGAATAAGTTGATTGGAGCGGATAGTGCTCGACTCCTATGGGATATGCGGGAAGGCTGAGACCCCGCAGGCTTGCCGAGGAGGCTAAAGAATCTCGCCCCATGGAAAGCGAGTCCTGTAGTGGAAATCAACCTCACTAACCTCCCTTTACGAAAATTTGGTAATTTAATTGACAATGTTGTTTTTCAAAAGAGTGAAAGCACCCCAGTTTATCAACTGGGGTGTTTTTTTTGTGACGAAATCAAAACTTAACTGTCCTATAACAACAAATCTAAAGAGAATCAATCGAATTGGGTTTTATAGATTTGAAAAATTTGTGACAAAATATAAATATGCGAAGAAACAATATCTTATTATAATAAATTTTATTGAATTTGATGAAAATGTGAGGTAAGATTGTTTGGTCTGAAAATTAGTCCAATTGGGAAACTTTATACAAATTAATAATCGGAGTTGTTGTTTATGTCACCAAGAGTACCTAATACTTTTATAATCATTTTAGGTTTTATGTTATTTGCACTGTTTTTTGGAGCAGGAAATCTAATTTTTCCACCCATACTTGGACAGTTAGCCGGAAAAAACTTATGGATCGCCAATGCAGGCTTTTTAGTAACTGGAGTTGGATTACCATTGTTAGGTGTTACTGCTTTTGTTTTTTCAGGTGAAAAAAATTTGCAATCTTTAGCTAGACGGGTTCATCCGTTGTTTGGTATTGTATTTACTACGGTTCTTTATCTAGCAATTGGTCCTTTTTTTGCTATCCCTAGATCAGGGAATGTATCGTTTGAAATTGGCGTTAAACCTTTTTTATCAAATGATGCAAATCCTGGTGCATTAATCATATTTACCATCTTATTTTTCACAGTTACATGCTTGTTATCACTTAATCCTACGAAGATTATTGATGTAGTAGGAAAATTTCTAACTCCTATTAAATTAACGTTTATCGGATTGCTTGTGGTTATTGCTATTGTTCATCCAATTGGGAAATTTCAAGAGCCATTTAAAGGATACACAACAAATGTGTTTTTTAAAGGGTTCCAAGAAGGTTATTTAACAATGGATGCACTTGTAGCGTTTGTTTTTGGAATTATTATTGTCAACGCAATTAAAGGAAAAGGAGTTACTACTAAAAAACAGCTTATGATCGTTTGTGGAAAGTCAACAGCAATAGCTGCTTCACTTTTAGCAATAATCTATACTGCTCTTACATATATGGGGGCTTCTAGTGTTGAGAAACTTGGTCGATTAGATAATGGGGCTGAAGTTTTAGCGAAAGTTTCAGACTATTATTTTGGTTCTTATGGAGCAATATTATTAGGTTTAATGATTACAGTGGCATGTTTGACTACGAGTGTAGGTCTAATCACTGCATGTTCTACTTTTTTTCATGAATTGTTTCCAGCCATTTCTTACAAAAAAATTGCGATCATTATGACTGTATTTAGTACACTGATAGCAAATATAGGATTAACACAGCTAATTAAAGTTTCAATTCCTGTATTAATGACACTATATCCTATCGCTATATCCTTAATTTTCTTAACATTCTTACACTATACATTTAAAGGTAGGTCTGAAGTGTATCAAGGCAGTTTGATTTTAACTTTTATTGTCAGTCTTTTTGATGGGTTAAACTCAGCTGGAATACAAATTGAAGTAATTCATCATTTCTTTTCTAAGTACCTCCCGTTGTATAGTTTAGGTTTAGGTTGGATTTTTCCAGCTATTATTGGTGGTTTTATTGGTTATTTTATTAGTATTATACGTAAGAAAGATAAGAAAGATATTCCTAGTTCAATTCGAAAGATTAGTTAATTTTAGGGAAATAACGAAGCTTTTTAACTGTAAATTTTCTTAAGTAAGTTAGTAATGGTAAAAGGGGAGAAGTTTTTTAGAGTAATTCAAAAAGTGACAATTGTTTCATCAGAAAGGGGAGTAAATAGAATGGCACAAAAGGAATTGAAAAAAGGATTGAAAGCGCGCCATATTCAGATGATTGCATTAGGCGGTACAATCGGCGTAGGCTTATTTATGGGTTCAACGAGTACAATTCATTGGACAGGCCCATCAGTAATGCTTGCTTATGCAATTTCGGGGATTTTTATCTTCTTCATTATGCGTGCAATGGGAGAAATGCTTTACTTAGAGCCAAGTACAGGTTCATTTGCGACATTTGGCCATAAATATATTCACCCTTTAGCAGGGTATATGACTGCTTGGAGTAACTGGTTCCAGTGGGTTATTGTTGGAATGTCAGAAATTATTGCAGTTGGGGCATATATGAAGTATTGGTTTCCAGACCTACCTGCTTGGATACCAGGAATTATTGCAATTGTGATTCTTGGTGCAGCAAATTTAATTTCTGTTAAATCATTTGGTGAATTTGAATTTTGGTTTGCAATGATTAAAGTCGTTACAATTTTATTGATGATTGTTGCAGGGTTTGGTCTTATTTTCTTCGGTCTTGGAAACGGAGGAAATGCGATTGGTTTATCTAACCTTTGGAAAAATGGCGGCTTCTTTACAGGTGGTTGGTCAGGTTTCTTCTTTGCACTTTCATTAGTTGTTGGAGCTTATCAAGGTGTTGAATTAATTGGTATTACAGCTGGAGAAGCAGAAAATCCGAAAAAAACATTAAAAGATGCGATTCAAAGTCTTATTTGGCGTATTTTAATCTTCTATATAGGTGCTATTTTTGTAATTGTAACAGTTTTCCCTTGGGATCAACTAAATTCGATTGGTAGCCCGTTTGTTGTAACTTTTGCCAAATTTGGTATTACAGCTGCAGCTGGAATTATTAACTTCGTAGTAATTACTGCTGCGATGTCTGGTTGTAATAGTGGTATTTATAGTGCTGGACGCATGCTTTATACATTAGGTATAAATGGACAAGCACCAAAATATTTTACAAAAGTCTCAAATAACGGAGTGCCTTTATTCGGTACGATTGGTGTACTAATTGGTTTAATAATTGGCGTTATTTTAAATTTTATTGCCCCAAAAAACTTATTCGTGTATGTATACAGTGCAAGTGTACTTCCTGGGATGATCCCGTGGTTTGTCATTTTAATTAGTCATATTCGTTTTAGAAAAGTAAAGGGAGATGAAATTAAAAATCATCCTTTTAAAATGCCTTTTGCACCATTTACTAATTACTTAACGTTAGCCTACTTAGTTTTGGTATTAATCGGTATGTGGTTTAATGATGACACACGTATCTCACTTATTGTAGGGATTATTTTCTTGGCAATCCTTGTCATTTGTTTTTATGCTTTTGGTATCGGAAAACGTGTACCATTAGATGCCCAAGCAGATGAAGAAATAGCTAACTAATACTTGACTTAATTTGATGTGATGTTCCTAAGAACATAGCTTTTCAATAAAAAATATTAATTTTATAAACAATTTATGCGTTCGTATGATTAGATCAAACAGTATTAAACTGGATGAGACTATTATACGAACGCATTTTTTATATTAACTGAATAAATAAATCGACAGTATTTTTTAATACAAAAATTAAAGTTTTTTTTAAAACAGTACGTAAAGTAAAAAATAAATATTTTGACTATTTTTGCATTTTATGACAAAATGATGAAAACTACATAGTAGGGAATAGGTGTAAATGAAGTTCATAGTTTGAAATCATTTACTTAAAAGGGAAGATTGGTTTAATTCCAACACGGTCCCGCCACTGTAAAAGAGGAGTAAATAAAAAGATGCCACTTATTAATTTAGGGAAGGCTTTTATTTACAAAAATTCTTAAGTCAGGAGACCTGCCTATTCTAACGACGCTGTTTGACCTACGAGAGATAGGGAGGTGCCTTATGGAAAGAAAGCTTAAGTTAACTTGTTCTAATTATTTATGTTTTCCAACTTAAAGGCATTTTTGTCTCTTATGAGATAAAAATGCTTTTTTATTTTAGTTAAAAGGAAAAGGAAAAAGTAGTACATATAGTAATTTAGGATATCCGAGAAATGGTGAAATAAATGAAAGACCTAGTCTAGGGACATATTTTGCATTAGCAAGTAGTAGTAAAAACATTTACGAGGACTGTGGTTTAATGACCCGTAATGAAACTGAGGTAATAGATGCCTTATCAAATATGGTAAAATCTGCGAAAAAAGTTCGAGAAAAATATTATTCAATTATTTAATGATAGGGTGAAATCGATGAGTGGTAGATATGTAAAAGAATCCAGAGTATTTGATAGTAGTAGAATATTTCCAACTGATTTAAATAACCATGGTACATTATTCGGAGGGAAAATGCTTGCAGCAATGGACTTAATTGCTTCCATTTCAGCTACAAAGCATTCAAGAATGGAATGTGTAACCGCATCGATGGATTCAGTAGAATTTTTATGTCCAGTTCGTGAAAGTGACTGCATATATTATGAATCGTTCGTGATCTTAACAGGCTCAAGCTCAATGGAAGTGTTTGTTCGAGCTACAGCCGAAGACCTACTTTCAGGTGAAAAAAGGGTTGCTGCAACATGTTTTGTAACATTTGTTGCACTTAAAGATGGAAAACCACATAGAGTAGTAGAGGTAATACCAGAAACTGATGAAGAAATTAAATTACAGCAATTAGCATTTAAACGATTAGAAAGTCGCCAATTAAGAAAGAAATTGAGTAAGGAATTGGCATTAATTTGGAAAGAATAAAAAGAAACCATTGAAATCATACTAAAAGTAAGTTAAGATTAAATTAATATTTTTAAGGAGGCATCAAATTTAGACACTATGTACAATATCCGATAACTTTTTAAGCTAACGAATTTTATAGCAAAAAAGTACTCTGCCTGAAGTCAGAGAAATTGGATAACTATGTCTATTGATGAGCCTATACTAATAATAAATTTAATCCATTGTCTTAAATGAATGGTTTATTTACTATTACATTTCATTAGAAAAATATTCTAACGTATATATTTATATATATACACGGCTTATTAAATCACATCCAATTTACACACAGGCAGATACTGCTTGTGTGTTTTTTATTTTCTTTCTTAAAAAATGCTTTCGATAAAGGATTGAATTTTTTAAGCAGGGTGATATTTTAAAATCGGATGGAGTGAAGTATATGTTTATTATAAAAGCATCGAATATAGAAATAGAATTAAACGGTAAAACAATTTTTAAAAATGGAAACTTAGATATAAAAGAAGGTGAAAGGGTAGCATTAATTGGTGAAAATGGCGTTGGAAAATCAACATTTATTAATGCCATTTTAGGTAATATTCCATTGAAAAAAGGAATGCTGCAAATTCACTATTCAAAAGATGAAATTGGATGGCTTTTAACAGATGAAGAGAATCAGGAAGGCATTTTGGCAAGGGAAGTGATCGAATCGTTTGATCAGGAACGATCCTTCATTAAAAAGAATTTAGAAAAATATCTACTTGATTTGTCAAATGAAGAAAATCTTGCTAAATATAACGAGAACTTAAGTAGATATTTAGAATTAGATGGCTATGATTGGGAAACAAAAATAGATCAAGTTTTGAAGAAATTTCAATTACCGCAAGAATTATGGAATATTCCATTCAGTCATTTAAGCGGTGGGCAAAAAACAAAAGTCAAATTAGCAAAAGTAATGATGAAGCAACCAAAGCTATTAATTTTAGACGAACCAACAAATCATTTGGACTCTGAGTCAATCCAATGGTTAACGGAATGGTTACAAAACTTTAAAGGTAGTGTACTTTTTATTTCTCATGAACGTCAATTCATTGATGATGTTGCGACTGTTACAGTTGAATTAACTGATAGTGGTACATTTAAATATAGTGGTGGCTATTCAACTTACAAAATTCAAAAAGAACATGAGCGAAAAACTCAGCAGGCTCAATATGAAAAACAAGAAGCAGAAAAGAAAAAGCTTATTGAAACAATTAATCAATATAAACAATGGTTTACAAGCTCGCATAATGCAGCCAGTGAACGAGATCCTTTTGCTAAGAAACAAGCAGCAAAAAATGCATTAAGATTTAAATCAAAAGAAAAGGATTTAGATCGATTAGAGAAAAGAAAAGTAGAAAAACCAAAAGAAGCTAAATTAATTTCAGCGAGCTTTGAAAATGATTCATTTTCAGCAAAACAAATGATTACTTTTGAAAAAGTCGATTTTTCATATGATAACAAAACGATATTTAATCAAGTTGATTTTATTTTAAATCGAGAAGATCGATTAGCAGTAATCGGTAAAAATGGTTCTGGAAAATCTACATTTTTAAAATTATTAACAGGATTAATGATTCCTTGTAATGGCTCTGTAAGACATAATCCTCAATTAAAAATAGGTTATTTTATGCAAGAGCTTGAAGCGTTAAATGAGGATTCAACAATTTTAAATGAAATTTTATCACTTCCAAATATGACTGAAACAGAAGCAAGAACAATTTTAGCATGTTTCCTTTTTAGAAGAGAGGATGTTTACAAGAGTATTGCTCAACTAAGTATGGGGGAGAAATGTAGAGTTGCTTTCGTAAAGTTATACTTTTCTGATTCTAATCTACTAGTGCTTGACGAACCAACAAATTATTTAGATATTCACACGAGAGAAAGAATTGAGGAAGCATTAGCTGCATATCCTGGAGCTGTAGTTGTAGTGTCACATGATCCATATTTACTAAAAAAGGTCTCAAATCGTGTAATTCATATTGAAAATGGAAATCTTTATGATTTCAAAGGATCTTTTTCAGAATGGAACGGAAGACAGAACATCTCAAACGATCAGCAAACTTTATTAAATGAACGAATTAAATTACAACTTGAAATAGCTGCAATGAATGCAGAAGAAAAAGATACGGATGAAGAAAAGAAAGCTCAAATTTCAAAAATCGTCAAGCTACAAAAGGAACTTGATGGAATAAATGAGAGGTTATTGTCAGAGAGAAGTGAGAAGAAAGGGTAAGAACATAAGAACTTAGTACAAAAAGTGCAGGGAAAATAAAAAAACAAATCACTTAAGTTAAGATTACTTATGGTGATTTGTTTTTTATTTTTAGTCCGAGTTTACTTAACTATTTATCCTGCCTTAAGTACATCATTTACATCATGTATAACGACAAATGCTTTTGGATCGATTGTGTGGATTATTTTTTTTAGTTCAAATAGTTCTTTATTATTAAGAATAATGTATAAGGACTCTTTTCTTAAGCCAGAGAAATGGCCTTTTGCAGTATAAATCGTTACGCCTCGATTCATTTCATTTGAAACGATTTGTGCAATTTCATTTGCTTGATCGGAAATAATCGTAATCGCTTTTTTAGGATTTAATCCTTCCATAATAAAATCCAAAACTTTAATACCTATATAAATAGAAATGACAGTATATAATGTTTTCTCAAAGCCGATTACAAAATAACCACCTAAAACGACAATTAGATCAAATAAAAGTAAAGATTTACTAATACTCCACCCAAAGGATTGATGTACCATTTGAGCAAGAACCGTAGAACCACCTGTTGTGCCACCCGCACGAAAGACAATTCCTAACCCCAGACCGATTAAAACACCAGCAAAAATAGTACCTAGTAAAGTTTCGCTTGTAGGTACGCCGTAACCGTCCGTAATACGTAAGAAAAATGAAATCGCTACGATTGAAATAACTGTATAAATTATTAGTTGTTTCTTTAAATATTTATATCCAATTATTAACAAGGAAGCATTTAAAACAAAATATACGACATCAGGTGACCAGTTAAATAGATAATAAGTAATCATCGTAATGCCGGTAAAGCCACCTTCAGCTAATTTATTCGGTATTGCAAAGAAGTTAACACCGACTGCAAATATAGCTGATCCAACAAGGAGATATAAAATATCTACGAAGTTTTTACGCACAGTTACCCCTCATTTTCTAACAGATTTTTTTCACTTCTATCATTCTACCTAATAATGTGTCTTGAATCAAAAAATTTCTATTAAACAAATTATCTATTATTAGTCATAGTTATAAACACACTTTCATAGGTTTAGAAAGAGACAAGCTATTAAGGGGGAATCATTATGGTATTTGCTACACCTGGAAAATCTGGTTCATTAATTACGTTTAAAAATCGTTATGACAATTTTATTGGTGGGGAATGGGTAAGACCAGTAAGAGAACAGTATTTTGGAAATGTTTCGCCTGTAACTGGACAAGTCTTTTGTGAGGTGGCTAGATCGACTTCAGAAGATATCGAAAAAGCACTTGATGCAGCACATGGTGCAAAAGGTAAATGGGGGAGAATGTCAGTAACTGAGAGGGCAAATATTTTACATAAGATTGCTGATCGTATGGAATCAAATAAAGAATATCTTGCTGTCGCTGAAACTTGGGAAAACGGTAAACCTGTTCGTGAAACTTTAGCTGCAGATATTCCTTTAGCAATAGACCATTTCCGTTATTTTGCCGGATGTATCAGGTCGCAAGAAGGATCGCTCGGTGAACTTGATGGTGATACAGTTGCATATCATTATAAAGAGCCATTAGGGGTTGTCGGTCAGATTATTCCATGGAACTTCCCGATTTTAATGGCTGTATGGAAGCTTGCTCCAGCCCTTGCTGCAGGGAATTGTGTTGTTTTAAAACCGGCTGAGCAAACGCCAACATCTGTGTTAGTTTTAATGGAACTAATTCAAGATCTATTGCCACCTGGAGTTGTTAACGTTGTAAACGGATTTGGACTTGAAGCAGGTAAACCATTAGCTTCAAGTGATCGAATTGCAAAAATTGCATTTACTGGTGAAACTTCAACTGGTCGACTAATTATGGAATATGCTTCAAAGAATTTAATTCCTGTTACATTAGAATTAGGTGGTAAATCTCCTAATATTTTCTTTGAAGATGTAGTAGATAATGAAGAGTTTTTCGATAAAGCACTTGAAGGCTTTACGATGTTTGCTTTAAATCAGGGGGAAGTATGTACATGTCCTTCTAGAGCGCTTATTCATGAATCAATTTATGAGGAATTTATGGATAGAGCAGTAAACCGAGTAAAAGCGATTAAGCAAGGAAATCCATTGGATCCTCAAACAATGATCGGTTCTCAAGCTTCGCACGAGCAATTGAATAAGATTTTATCTTATTTTGAAATTGGAAAGAATGAAGGTGCAGAAGTTTTAGTTGGTGGTAGTCGCAACGTTCTTGATGGAGAATTGAAAGATGGTTTTTATGTAAACCCGACCATTTTTAAAGGGAACAATAAAATGAGAGTGTTCCAAGAAGAAATTTTTGGTCCTGTTGTTTCGGTTACTACATTTAAATCAAAAGAAGAGGCATTGGAAATCGCTAATGACACTTTATATGGATTAGGAGCGGGAGTATGGACTCGTGATATGGATACTGCTTATCGATTCGGACGCAATATCGAAGCAGGTCGAGTTTGGGTAAACTGCTATCACGCATATCCGGCACATGCAGCCTTTGGTGGGTATAAAAATTCAGGAGTAGGTCGTGAAACGCATAAAATGATGTTGGACCACTATCAAAATACAAAGAATTTGCTAGTTAGTTATTCACCGAGTAAACTAGGATTCTTTTAATAACTTTTACACTCCAGTATTCATTTACTGGAGTGTTTTTATTTAGATAGAAAGAATACAAAATAATAATTTTCTAAAATCCATACATAAAAACTAGTAGCTATTTAATATGTTAAATAAAAAGTATAAATTGGAGGGACTAAATATGTTAGAGCTAGCAATCTATGTATTTATCATTATAGTACTGTATAGTTTCATTCAATTATATTTAAACCGGAAGTGGAAGTTAATCTATACTACGTATGGTTATCAAAACTATTTTATCATTATTGGTAAATTGAAGAAGAATGGAATTGAGTATAAGACGAAATTACCGATGAATTTTAATGGTAGGAGATTTAATGAGAATACTCAATATGATATATATGTAAAAAAAGATTTAGAACATTTGGCATTGCAGTCTTTATATCAAACTTAATAGATTGTACAATAACAATCTAATTTTATGTAAAAATTATAAATTTCCACTGCAGGATGTTCGTTTTAAAGGAGTGCGATTGAGCTTTCTAGTTGTGTTAGCCAAGCAACTTTTCTTTAGTTAATAATTTCCTATAGGAACCCCGGGCATTTTTTAAAATATAAGGTTATAATATTACTCCTGCAAAGTTTCCACGTAATACTTGTTTATTCTTCTGATTTGTACATAAGAAGGATGACATGATCGATATTCTATTTTCTTGTTTTTCAAATTTCTCGATTGTAACTTCACAGGTTATTGTATCTCCTGAGTAAACTGGTCTTAAAAATTCGAAATTTACCGTTCGTGCTAGTACGTTGTGATCTCCACCTATTTTGGTTGGTAAAGTTGCAGTCAACAAACCTTGAATAACAAGTCTTCCTTGTTCATCAGGCGTAATATGATGTGCGCCTGCATCACCAGAAACCTTCGTAAATAATTCAACGTCTTCTACCGTAAAAGTTCGTTCAAATGTAATGATATCGCCTACTTGTAATGACAATTTTTTACCTCCTTATTAATAAAAATATTAATTTTCTTACTTAAATAGTTCGTTTTCTTACTGTACTATCCTTCAAAATCGTTAAAAAAATCGACTAAATAGTCGATTTGCTCCTTGATATAACATTAAGCAAGGGGGATTAATTACGAGGTGCCCATAAAATGACAGATACACCAATTAAACAGATTGCCGCACCGATCCAATCATATAAATCAGGTGATTTTTTATCAACACCCCAGCCCCATAAGATTGAGAGAACGATAAATACGCCTCCATATGCTGCATAAACTCTACCAAAGGATGGGAAAATTTGGAACGTTGCAATGACACCATAAACTGCCAAAATAATCCCTCCGATTAATCCTAAATAAGCTGATTGGCCTTCTCTTAGCCATAACCATATAAGGTATCCTCCGCCAATTTCAGCTAAACCGGCTAATAAAAATATAACTATTGCAGTGATCAATATTACTTCTTCCTTTCTATTAAAAGACAAATTGGTGAAAACATATGTACAAGTTTATGCCCTTTATTTTAACAATAAAGACTAAAAGAAACGATCATTCTATTTGAATCTTTATAAATTTACCATCGTTCTCTTAGATCATGAATTTCGGTACTAATAGAACTATTCTAATCATAATTTTATAGAAGAAAATAATATGAAGAGGAGGTGTAGTGTTTAGTGCTAAAAGTTAAAGTGAATTTACGTCCCGTTGTTAGTAAGGTCAATTTACCAACCGTTTTGAAAACAACTATTCTTCCAGGTGATTCAGTTGAAAGATTATTTATTGCAACACAAGTAGGAGAGATTTTTTACATAGGAAATGGAGAAATCAGGACTTTTTTAGATATTCGACCTCGGGTATTAAAATTAGGTGAGTCTGGAGGCTATGACGAACGCGGCTTACTTGGGTTAGCATTTCATCCTAATTTTTATCATAATGGGTTGTTTTATATTCATTATTCAGTAGCTGGTTCTCAGGGGCCAAGTGCTCTTTCTAACCATTTTAAACCTAATCCATGTGATCCCAAAACATTAAATTTGAAATGGCTGAATAGGGAAACTCAATATAACCATATTGATACAGTTGAAGAATGGGTACTCCAATCAAATGGTCAGCCTCAAAAACGACGGACATTATTGAACATTAAAAGACCGTTCTTGAATCATAATGGACTTAACACTTTAAATTTTTCACCCGAAACAAGTAAACTTGTTTTAACAACAGGAGATGGTGGGTCAGGCTATGATCCATTTAACTTAAGCCAAGATAATTTGGAAATTGCAGGTAAAATAATTGAAATTGATATAAATAAAAACATTAACAGCAATAATCCTCCTATTGTAACTCGTTTTAATGAACTTCCAACAAGTATTCAAGAAACTCTCACAGTAATAGCTAAAGGGGTTCGTAATATATCAGGTATTTCATATCAAAGATTTTATAATCAATATATTAAATATATTGGAAATGTCGGTCAGGATTTGGTCGAGTCGCTTTTTTCATTTGTTCATTATAAACCAATTCCGGTCACTCAATTAATCCAAATGAATTCTGAATCTGAGATGGAGGGATTTATTAACTTCGGCTGGAGAGGTTGGGAAGGTGCTTTTCCTACTTCGACAATAAATGGATGTACAGATAATTCAAATGTGGATGAGAAAACAATAGCATATTACGATCAATCAGTTACACTTTCAGCGAGCCGTCTTCAACCTTTAACTAGTTATTTTCATAAAGATCCAAGACCAGATAAATTTGAAGGAACGGCACTTACAGGAGTCCAGTCATACATGGGAAATGAAATTCCTAGTTTAACTGGTGGTATTGTATTTACCGATTTGGTACAAAAAGGATCTCAAGCACAGGTTAAAGGAGTTTTAGCTTATACGAAATTAAGACCAGATGGTAAACAAAGTGATTTCAGTGTTATACAAACTGATTATGACTTTGGATCTCAACCGGCCTATTATGTAGGTTTGGGGACGAATTTAAATCAAACTAAAATCTATTTAGCGGTTTATGGTTCTATGAAAGTGACTGATTTAAACATGGGTACGATTTTTGAAATTGTACCGTGACTTTTAGTAAAGTTGTCTAATACTAGTAAATAAACAACCACGGAGGTAATTATTGACTCCAGTGGTTGTTTATAATTGATGAGCATTGTATAACATAAGAGACTATTCGCCACTTGTTAAGTGTTCTTGTATTTATTGCGATAAAAATGCATAAATACAAGATCCCTATTAGATCATGAGAAGTAGCTTGTATCTAGGTTAATCATTAAAGTTTTGAAATTTTTTACCATTTCGATCGTCAAGGCAAGAAACTTCAATCAATAAATTATTAAACGTTGTGAAATAAAAGCCATAGCTATTCCCTCTCATGGTATAAGGTTCCTTGTCTATTTGGATGCCCCCAGCTATTAAGCGCTCATACTGTTGATCGACCTCACTTGACGTTTCCACTAAAAAACCTACATGAAAAGCTTCAGGGTATTTAATTTCCATTTGCCTCTTAAATGCCTTTGGATCACTTAACACGAGAATAAATCCTTGCTCATCACTTAACACTACGAGAGCTTTTCCTTTTTGTTCTAGAAATTTAAAGTCAAAAAATGTTTCAAAGAATTGTCTAGCTTCTGATAAATCATCGACACATAAATTTAAATGATTCAACCTCATTCACTTTTCTCCTTTTAATAAATCTTTGATTAAAAGAAGTAACACTTGTATCTTTTCCTTATATAGTGTTACTGCTTTTGTTGTTTAAACTTGATACAACTAGAGTATATATATGTAATTTAATTGGAAAAATATTCCTTTTTTACTTCTGCTTTGTTAGTTATAGGCTATAAAGAAAATAAGTATATTCTAAGAATTACAGCTAGTTTTTTGGAGTAAGTAACAATTAAATGGTATAAAATGGAATTTTTTGATACAGTTGTATTAAACAGAATCATTGTATATTGAGGAGAAAATCAATGGGATATATTATGGATTTAAGAAAAGTTGTAGGTAGTCGACCTATCTTAATGGCAGGTGCAAATGTTATCCTACTAGATTCACAAAAGAGAGTATTATTACAATTAAGAAAAGATAATAAGACTTGGGGATTACCTGGTGGATCATTAGAGTTAGGAGAAAATTTAGAAGAAGTGGCTAAAAGAGAATTGAAAGAAGAAACTGGTCTTACAGCATTAAATCTTGAGTTTTTTAACATCTTTTCTGGAGAAGAATTTTATTATAAATATCCCCATGGGGATGAGGTATATAATGTAATTGCGACGTATATTTGTACTGAATATACTGGGCAATTAGAGCCAGAAGAAAGCGAAGTGCTCGAGTTAGGCTTTTTTAATTTTCATGACCTTCCATCAGAAATTAATCCATGTGAAATTCCTATTTTAAACTTGTATAAGGATTCTAACTATTGAACTTAGAATGTGGAATTAAGACTAAATAATGATTAAAAGGATCTTTTTTTAAGATCCTTTTTTCATTTTCAATATTATATTAATTGATATTTTGTTAAACCTTTAAAAATTAAGTATTTTTTTATTAAGGTCTAAATTACAATATTAGCTTTTTTATTCTATGTTATTTTGCAGTTGAAGTTGCTGCTTCGTTTTTGCAGTTTTCGCAAGTTGAATAGATTTTCACAACTTTTTTATACTCCGCGTACTCAATAGTTTCTTCGCATTCTTTACAGATTAAAATTTGCATTAGAAACACCTCCTAAACCCACTATAACACGTTCGAATCACGATTTCTCCAGGGACTTTACCCACCCTGTGGACGTGAATTGTCCCGGTTGAAATAACGTTGATATAGCAAGGTTTTCAAGTAGAAATGGACTTAAAAAAAATTTTTTTTCGATTTAAAAAAACGAAAAATAGAACAGTGTGAGTATGTTTTGGTATCAATTTTGTCCATGAATAACTAATAACTTTTTTTATATTATTGATTATCTTAATTAAAAGATATTTTAATTAAAAATTACCTCCCGACTAGCGTCAAGAGGTCATCTTTATTCGACTAATATTAGTGAATAGGCATACCCCAGGATTCTTGCAGTTTTTCAAGTCCAGATTGATTTGTTACCTTAAGAATGATTTGTTTGTTGGTGACTTTTTTCTCCATCAAACTATAAGAATCACCGTCCCGCAAGCCTGGCCAATAAACACTTCCAGCACCAATCGTATTAATTTTTTTGCTCATTGCACGAACATAGTTAATATCATTTTTACTCTTTTTTACCAAATAATCCAAGCCGCTTTTCATTGGTGCTCCCCACTCGGTAATGATGGCACGATCGGAGTATTTTCCAATTTCAAATGTTAAAATATTTGACCATCCTGTTTCTGTGAGGGCATTAATATGTACATATCCTGCATAAAACGCATAGCAGTGAACGGCAAGCATTGTTCCGTCAAGTCGTTTGTCATCTCCTAGAGGATTAATATAAAGAGCGGCCAAACCAATTCCATCAAGAATGACATTTTTCTTTGGAATATTGAAGCTTGTTAACCAATCATGATAGAGATTGCGTAAATCTTTCGTATTATAACCATATGGCTCATTAATAGGTTCAAAATAACAGTTGGGGTTGTTTCCGTATTTTTTAATAACAGTACTCCACATGCTAAAATATTTATTGAGATCTTCAGGTTTTCCATTTTTCGGTGGCCTAGCAAAAAATGACTTTGCCTCTTTCTAACGCAGCATCAATGGCCCCTGTATAAGTACGCCAATAATTTGCGACTGTCGCTTCATTAATGGGTAGTCTAACTGTGTTAGCACCAGTTTCATCGAACATCTGCCCGATCACTTGTCGGCCTACTACTTTTGCAGAATCGTATGTATCATTTTTGGCCAGTCCACTTACATAAATGACGCCATCGACAAAATTGTCGCGCTCATCTGCCCAATTCACACCCCTTATTCCAGCTGACAGTGATGAAGTAGGTTTATTAATGGTGATTTTAACAAGATTTAAAAAAGTAAAAGAAGAGGCAATCAGTAAAATAATGGAACCTAAAATACCTACTACTATAAAGGATACTATTTTTACTATTTTCAAAATTTCCCCCCTCATCTAATTAATCTCTGTAAAATTTATTTTTAGAACTTTACTATTATTCTATGATTTACTGAAAAAGAATGAATAAAGTAATAGATTTCAAAAGGTTCACTATACAAAAAGAAAGTTTGCAATAAAGAATGTTATAATCTATTGAAATGGGAATGTTAAAGAGTTCTAATTTTAATGAATAGGGGGGTAGGAATGAAAAAAATCTTAGTAGTAATAGCCATTTTAATAACAGGGATTGTAGGGATAATAGGTTATGTTCATTTTCAAAGTGGATTTGATATTAAAATTAAAAATCAAACAAATAAAGATGTAACGGGAATATATTTGACCTATGATCATGTTAAAACCGATCTAAAGATACCTACAATTGCTTCGCATAAGGACTATAAACTAAACATAAATCCCTCAAAGGATGTTGGAGAGAGTACAATGGAGCTACATTATAAAGACAATAAAGGAAAATTACATACAGAATCAGTTATCGGATATTTTGAAGGTGGTTATTCTGGAAATATATTAATTACGATAAAATCTGTTGATGAAGATGGAAAACTTAAATTTAAAGTTAAGGAAGATATTTCTTTATATTAATTTGTTTTTTATATTAAAATCTCATTGTTCAACAAGTTTCATAGAATGTTGCAGTAAATGGCTGTTAAGTTGTATCAGAATATGCTTAAATGTTTATCTAAATTAGCATAAACATTTTTATTTAAAGATAGATTTATATGCTTTTTTTCGGAGGAATATTAATGCAATTATCATCTAGAATTTCGATTCCAAATTATGTAACAAAGAGGTTTTTTGTTCTGTATAGCGTCCCTTTTTTAATAAGTGTTCTCTTGATATTTCTTACTGATCCTTTAAAGGTTGTTGATTTGTTCTATCAAACTTTATACTTATCGATTTTCTACATAGGACTACCTATTGGAGTTGTGTTTTTACCTTATTATGGATATTTTTATTTACTTCAGAAATATTTTAAAGTGACTTATGTCATAACAGTAACTGCCTTAATTACAACAATAATCGCACTAATCTTAGTGTTTATAGTCATTCAAAAAACATATAAATCATTTGAAACCCGTAGCTACTTTACAAAAGAAACGACTAGTCAGTTGTCAAAAAAGTCTAACGAATTATTTGAAAAAGAAACAGGTGTTAAAGGAAAAATAAACAAACTTAAGATGATTAGCAGATATAATGACGCCGATAATGGGGACTTTACACTTACTCGAAAAAGATATTATGACATTGAAGTTGTCTCGAAAAATCCATCAGATTTACAAAAAATTCCAAGAAGTTATAAATTTATTAGTGTTAATGGGAAATGGATTTTAAAAACGAAAAATGAGAAATGGTTCTTAAATTAGATAATGTGTTGAAATAAGTTAATTAATTAAATAAGGGCTACTTCAGAAAAATTTTGATATGAATAAAAAGAAACAACGCTTAGAATTTACTCTAAGCGTTGTTGGTTTTTATTGAACTAGGCCTTATGAAATAGAGCAATAAAATAGTTTAATAATCTTTCAATTCAATTTCATTGGCAGCTTTAGCGATCATTCTCGTAATCATTTTAAACATGCCATTCATTAAGATGGGAAAGCGTAACATTGCATTGCGTAATAAAATTTTGAAGTTTGATTTTTCAATCATTCCTCCAGCAGTTAAAAGCCCTATTTTTTGGTTTTTTTCAACAAAATTTTTCATCACATTTTCATAGGTGATGAATGACCTTTTGTAATCACCATTAGCAGCTTTCAGCTCTCCTGCGAGGACATATGCTCCGACAAGGGCCAGGCTAGTACCTTGACCTGAGAGGGGTGAAGGACAATAAGCCGCATCACCTACTAAAGCAATTCGGCCATCTGACCAGGTCGGCATGTGAATTTGACAAATTTCATCAAAATAAAAATCTGAAGCATTAATCAATTTTTGGAGCAAGTTCGGTGTTTCCCAACCATTAAGTTCTTCGAAAGCATTTTTAATAAGATTTTTTTGTTCTTCTGTATTATAACGGTCGTACTTAAGTGGCTCGGATTGGAACACTAACATGCCCTTTGCTTCCTTTTTATCATTTGCGCTATACATTCCAACAGTTTTACCCGGAACGGTATAAAGCATTTGAGAGTGGTCGAGGTTCAGATAATTCTCGAATTCAAAAATTGAGATATAACAGCCGAGAGTACGTTTAAACTGATCCTCGTCACCAAATTTCAACGTACGCACATTGGAATGGATTCCATCAGCGCCGATTATTAGATCGAATGTATCTGGTTTCCCATTAGTATATTGAACTTCAACCCCTGACATTGATTCATGAATAGAGGTAATTGAATCGCCCCAAATATATGTAACTTTATCCTTGGTCAAATCGAACAAAATGTTACTAAGATTCTCACGCATAATTTCAATATCCATCCCTTGCTGATTCCCCATACTTGCTTCACTAATTTTACCTTTAATTTTTCCTTTATCATTCACGAAGTAAACTCCAGTCATATGTGTATCTAATGAACGAACATCATCAAGAATTCCCATTCGTTCAAGCACAGAAATTGCAGCACCACGGATATCAACAGCGTATCCCCCTGGGCGTAAAGAAGGAGCCCGTTCTACTACAGTCACCTCGAAACCATAGCGATGAAGCCAGTAAGCAAGTGCTGGCCCTGCAATGCTCGCTCCGGAAATAAGAACACGCATCGGTTGCTTCATAATTAGTTAATCACTCCTCAGCTAAAAAAAATTAGACAACATAACAACAATATATTCACTGTTTTTTTACTTATGTACTTTCGTGAAATTTCAACAATAATCTAGGGGGGAATGGATGAATGTTTATCTATCTAAATTTGAAGGCTTATTATTGAACAAACGGTCAGTTAAGTTTCATATGGACTATTTAAATTTCATTAAAAAAAAGGCAAATTACCCCAAGTTACAGAATAACACTAGATAGGTATAATCATTTTAATATTAAAAACCGATTTCATAGTAATCTATTTAATTTTTAGGGGAGTCAATATTGGAATTTAAATATGCAGGATTTTGGATAAGATTATGCGCATATACAATTGATTTTTGTATCATTATTTTATTAGGTTTTATTCTAAGTCCATTGCTTCTTAGTTTCTTTACTAACACAAATAATACATACAACCTACTTATTGATCTCATTGGTATTATTTACTTAATGCTTTTGCCAGCTACAAAATTGCAGGGGACAATCGGAAAGGCCACTGTTGGTATTAAAGTAATCAACAAAGAAAGATGGAAGTAAGTTATCTGTATTTGAGGCAATTAGCCGTTGGTTAGCCCAAGTTGTTTCCAGTTTCATTTTATTTATTGGTTATATAATGATTGCTTTTTCAAATAGGAAAACAGCATTACATGATAAATTAGCCAATACTTATGTCGTGTATAAATAATCTTATTTAATTGATCTACTTAGGGCATTTAATTTGGAGCTTTTTAAAGGTCCAATTTTCTTTTAGTCAGTTTTTTTTAGAAGGAAAGTGCATTCATTTATAGAACTATCAAGTATAATTATCGAAGTAACACAATTGATTTGCCTAATATAAAAAATAAGAAGGTGATACTTTATGACAAATAAAGCAAAGATAAAAGATATTATTGAAGAATTAGAAATGCATAAAAACTGGTGAAGTTTTTTCGGTTGCTGAAGATGATCTAATTGATGCCGAAGATGAAAAACCTTTCGATGATTTACAAGATTGGCAGATAGAAAATTTAGAAATCGCAAATGAAATTGTGGAAAATTTTGAGGACTATAAAGAATTACCTTCAAAATATGAAATTGATGAATATAAAATGATTAAAGACTTTTGTTTAACAGTTAAAGATGAGAAAATACAAAATATATTACTAATCATAATCGAGGGAAAAGGCGCATTTAGAAGATTTAAAGATGCAGTTATAGAGTTAAATATTGATATGGATTGGTATAGTTATCGTGACAGACGCTATAAAGACTTAGCGATCGCATGGTGTCAAAATAATGATATCGAGTACATAGATTAGAATTTCTAGAAATAAGAAACAGTAAACCGAAAATGTTAGAAACTATTAGTCTAACTAAGCTCCTAACTAGACTTATCAAAGATTATATGCCTCCCTATAACAATTAAGTTTAAGCAAATAAAATGAATCCCTTCAGATTTCGATGAAGGGATTTTTAACGTTTTCTATGTAATTAGTTAATTTAGCAGTGCCAATCTTCTAAAAATAATTAAAGTAATTTCAACCCAGAACCAGCAATAAAGGAACGAAAATAATAAAATAATTAGAACAGTATTGATTGAAAAAGAATCAGAAAATCCCGGCCCTAAGACTGGAAAGTGGAAAAGATATAATAGACTCATAATACCTAACATTAAAAGAGCTGCTCCCGTCGCAATAATCGATAATCTATTTTTAAAAAAGTGAAAAGCCAAGCCTAAGCCAAGTCCTAATAATCCTGTTGTAAAAGGAAAGACAATTAGTTCAGTTGGCTGTAGGATCAATAACAACAGGATTGTTAAAAAATAGGACTTTATTCCATTTTTAATGGAAAACATGGAACATAATAAAATTGGTGCAGTGGCGAGTGGACTTAAAAATAATCCTATACCTGGTAATAGGCCACCAGCAGCTTGAAACAATGCAGCAATACACGAAAAAATAGAAGCTAAAATAAATTTCTTGGTTTTATTTTGTTTAGTAAATTTTAGTTGAAACAACCGGACCTCTTCAGTAATTGGTTTGAAAAAAAACACATTTTCACCTCATTTAATTTACGATATACATCATTTATATGAGACTAATCAAATCGCAATACGCCAAACATGTTAATGCAAAATGATGAAATATTGATAACAAACACAAATAAATGTATGATAAATACGTTGAGAATTGCATGAAAATTTCAAAATTGAAGGGGAAAAGCTATGAATATTAAAATTGACAAAGAATATGTGCTACAAACCGCTAAACAATTACTAGAGTTTAATAGCCCAAGTGGTTTTTGCTTTGAAATTATGGAGTTAATTCAGTCCTGGACAAATAGTTTAGGATATGACTTTGAAACGACTAATAAAGGTTGTGGCGTGATCACAATTCCTGGTAAAAGCAATGAGCAAGTCATCGGATTATCAGCACATGTTGATACGTTAGGGGCAATGGTTCGATCAATTACAAGTAAAGGTACATTAAAGTTTACAATTATTGGTGGGCCAATCGTACCAACTCTTGATAGTGAATATTGTCAAATTAGAACGCGTGAAGGAAAAATATATACAGGTACATTTTTATCTACAAGTCCATCAATTCACGTATTCGAAGATAGTAAAACAAAAAAACGTGAC
Source organism: Bacillus sp. UNCCL81 (assembly GCF_900112535.1). Lineage (NCBI taxonomy): Bacteria > Bacillati > Bacillota > Bacilli > Caryophanales > Bacillaceae > Bacillus > Bacillus sp. UNCCL81. Next base: position 631,773 of record NZ_FOMF01000003.1, read on the forward strand.
CCAGAAAACATGGAAGTTCGTATTGATGAATGTGTTAAGTCAAAAGAGGATGTATTAAATCTTGGTATTAGCCCAGGAGATTTTATTTTCTTCGACCCGAAAACGACAATTACTGAAAGCGGTTTTATAAAATCAAGATTTATTGATGATAAAGCAAGTGTAGCATGTTTAATTGGTTTACTTGAATTGTTTAAAAGGGAAAAGATTGTCCCTACATATACAACAAAATTATTTATTTCTACGTATGAAGAAGTTGGACATGGCTCTTCGTATATCCCATCTGATATTACTGAATTAATTTCAGTTGATATGGGTTGTATTGGAGATGATTTAAGCTGTACTGAATACGATGTTTCGATTTGTGCAAAAGACTCTGGCGGACCATACGATTACAATATGACGACTGATTTAGTCAATTTAGCAAAAGAAAATGAACTTAGCTATGCAGTAGATATCTATCCAATGTACGGTTCTGATACAGTTGCAGCTTTACGCGGAGGACAAGATATTCGTGGCGCGTTAATTGGACCAGGTGTTCATGCTTCTCATGGTATGGAAAGAACGCATTACAGTGCGATGGAAAATACGATGAAATTATTGTACTTATATTTAACAAAGTAATCATTTAAAAGGGGCTGTCCACGGGACGACCCCTTTTTGATAAAGTATCTCTAGTACGAGGTATTTCAAAAGTTGCATTTTATTTTGTGTTGAAAAAATGGAGCTTAATGATATAAAACTAGCAAATTTTTTTCGAATTTTTATTCTGCATAGCATATATGCTAGTTTTCCATTGGAAAGGATCTACTATTATACAAGTTTTGGGTCGGAATACCCCATCTGGTATGGGTAATTTTTTAATTTAATTGCGATTCTTTGGGATTTAATTGCAGTTTTGCTAAATTTAATTGCGATTCTCAAAATTTAATTGCAGTTTTGTCAATTTTAATTGCGAAAACCAGATTTTATTTGCAGTCCACCTTAATCACAAAAAAAATAAGGGTTCCATTAAAAGTTAGACTTTTGGATACCCTCTAATAGTTTAATATTTTAATTTTTGAACCCCATTTAATTGACTATCGAATCTGTCCTCACCATTTGTTTTTACATTTTTCTTTAATGTAAGTGTATAAAAATAAGCCGATACTAACTCGCGGTTTTTTTCTTGGAGTTTGTCTAATAATAATTTTTTTGTACCAGCACCAACAACTCCATCACTAGTTAAGCCATTATCTAGTTGGAATGCTCTCACTGCCTGATCTGTGCCTTTAGCAAAATAGCCATCGACCCCGTTTGTAGAATATCCTAATTTAGTTAATGAATCCTGCAGCCATTCAACCTCTGAACCTACACTTCCAAGTTGTAAACTAGTCGGAATATCCGTTGGTTTTGTTACTACTACAGTTCCTGAATCATCATCAAATAAATGATTTGCGACGGCGATGTCTTGGAACGATTGGTTAGATGAAGTGATTAAAACAGTAGCACCTTTTTGAACTCGATCATATAACCATTCTACTTCTTCATCATACATTCGTACACAGCCGTGACTAGCATAAGTTCCAATAGAACTTGGATTATTATTTCCGTGGATTGCATAGGTTGTACCCCATGTCCCTCTAGCATTTAAACCTAACCACCTATTACCAAGTGGATTCCTCGGATCACCCCCAGGAATATTCTCTTTATAATAAGGCCGATTTACAATTTTAACGACGATTTTAAATTTGCCTTCAGGAGTTAGATCCTGACTCTTACCGGTAGCAACTTTAAAAACTTTTACCAATTTACCATTCTCATAAAAAGCTAATCTATTAATCGATTTATTAATAATGATAAATTGCGAAACAGGTTTTGTTTCTGCCGCGAAAGACTGAACAAAAGAAGTGCTTAAAAATAAAAGCAGTACTAAGAAAAAAATAAAACAGCGCTTTAACAAAGTTTTCCCCCCAACAATATTTAGAAAATGCGTAGCCTTATATAGTATGAAGGGAATGCTTGTCCTATCAATTTTAAATTTGAAATAAAGAAAAAATAGTTAATTGGAATACTGGATAAGGTCTAAAAATGGATCTATAAGTCTTTTAGATTTTCAAATAAGTTATAGGTTGAGATTAGTTTAATGGTAGGAACGGATATACTTTATTCATTTAAATCGTTGAAGAAAAATGTAAATGTTTGCATTAATGACCAATCTTGTTAAAATAGAAAATGTAAGCGGTTTAAAAGAATTTTGAATATACATTTACTAAGAATAGGACACTTTATATTATAAAATTGTGCACACGATTGCACGATTTTAAATTGGTTTAAATGTTTTGGAATTTCACGTACCGAATTATGTAGATTGAAGAAATAAAAAGCAAATAAATTTTTTGAGTTTTTAAGATTTATACATAATCTAGGAGGCAATTAAAATGGAGAAAAAATGGTGGCATAATAGTGTAGTTTATCAAATATATCCTAGAAGTTTTATGGATAGTAATGCTGATGGAATCGGTGATTTAAAAGGAATAATTGAAAAGCTTGATTATTTAAAGCTTTTAGGAATAGATGTTATATGGTTGAGTCCTGTATATAAATCTCCTAATGATGATAATGGTTACGACATTAGTGATTATTGTGACATTATGGAAGAGTTCGGGACGATGAATGATATGGATGAATTAATTTCTGAAGCGAATCGTCGAGAGATTAAAATCGTAATGGATTTAGTTGTGAACCATACATCTGATGAACATCCGTGGTTCATTGAATCTCGAAAGAGCAAAGATAACCCATATCGAGACTATTATGTTTGGAGAGATCCTGTGAATGGAAGTAAACCAAATGACCTTCCTTCTGTTTTCAGCGGCAGTGCATGGGAATATGATGAACAAACTGGACAATACTTTTTGCATTTATTTAGTAAAAGGCAGCCAGATTTAAACTGGGAGAATCCAAAAGTCCACGAAGAAGTATATAATATGATGAACTTTTGGCTTGATAAAGGAATTGGTGGATTCCGAATGGATGTAATAGATTTAATTGGAAAGATTCCAGATCAAGAGATTACGGCAAACGGTCCTAAGTTACATGAATTCTTGAAAGAAATGAATAAAAAGACTTTTGGAAATCATGATGTGCTAACTGTTGGTGAAACTTGGGGAGCAACTCCAGAAATTGCAAAGCTATATTCGGATCCTGCTCGAAATGAATTAAGTATGATTTTTCAATTTGAGCATATCGGTCTTGATCAACAAGAAGGTAAAGAAAAATGGGATTTAAAGCCATTGAATTTGTTAGAGCTAAAAGAAGTTTTTAATAAGTGGCAAACTCAGCTTGATGGAAAGGCTTGGAATAGCTTGTTCTGGAACAATCATGATTTACCACGAATTGTTTCTAGATGGGGTAATGATAAAGAATATCGGATTGAAAGTGCAAAAATGCTTGCTACAATCCTTCATTTAATGCAAGGTACACCTTATATTTATCAAGGTGAAGAAATTGGAATGACAAATATTCGATTTGAAAGCATTGATGAATATGACGATATTGAAACGAAAAATATGTATAATGACCGTATTTCAAAAGGTTACAAGCACGAAGACATAATGGAATCGATTTATACAAAAGGTAGAGACAATGCACGTACTCCAATGCAATGGAATGGAGAAAAGCATGGAGGTTTTACAAAAGGAAACCCTTGGTTAACAGTAAATCCGAATTTTACTAAAATAAATGTTGAACAATCGATAAATGATTCAGATTCAATTTTTCATCATTATCGTCAATTGATCCAATTGCGAAAAGAAAATCCTGCAATTGTTTATGGTTCATTTGAAATGCTTGCTGAAAAGGATGAAAAAGTATTTGCATATGAAAGACAGTATAATGGTGAAAAATTCTTAGTAGTAGCTAACTTTACAAATGAGGAAACAAACTTTAGTTATAGTAATAACTATAATGAAGTAAGTATAATTTTAAGTAATTATAAAGATTCAAGTGTAACGGGTGTGAATAATAGCTTAAGACCGTATGAAGCAATTGTTTATAAAATTAAATAATTAAATTTATTAAAAATAGTTTGACATTTTGAAGTCCACTCGTATATGATAAGAATATCAAATAAGAAGGAGGTAGGTTAACATGATGATTGTAAGAAAATTAAGCTGTGAAGCATCACAAAATTTCATAATGATTATGAACCCTATCTCTACGCAGGACGGACCACGTTGAAATTTAGATTTCAATTGACGATTTAGCCATGGGTTTATATTTCCCATGGCTTTTTTGTGCCAAAAATGAACGATTCATAACTGTTTGTTTTTGGGCGAAACGTTTCTTTATGGCCATGGGGTATGGAAAATATTCCCATGGTCTTTTTATTGTCAAAAAAAGTGGAGGGTTGCGTAGAGTTAGGTTAATTGATACAAGGGAGGTATAATTTTGTCTCGAATTTTAAAATATGTCTTTAGGCATAAGCTTTCATTTATTATTGGTTCAATTTCAATGGTTTTAGTTATAGGTGTGGATCATTTAATTCCTTATTTACAAATGATTCTAATCGATGATGGTATTACGAAAGGAAAATCATCAGTAGTTCTTCCGGTTATCGGTGGAATTATAGGTGTAACAATTATCAAATCAATTTTTGGTTATGTAAAAGAATATTTATATGACTTAGTAAGTTCAAAGGTACATGAGGATATAAAAAATGATATGTTCAAGCATATTCAAAGTTTTGAATTTAAGTATTTCGACTCGATGAATACGGGTGAATTACTATCGAGAATTAATGAAGATGTGGAAAATATCTGGCAAACAATTGCGTTTGGACTAAGATTGTTTGTTGAAAATATAATTTATTTTACTGTCAGTACAGTTATCTTATTTGTAATTAATTGGCAGTTGGCACTAATTTGTTTAGCAATCATGATCCCAATTGGATATATGGGGACGCGTTTAAATCGCTTACTTAATAAAGGTTACGGTAAAATAAGTGACCATACAGCTGAAATCAATACAACAGCTCAACAAAATATTGCGGGTGTAAGATTGGTTAAAGCATTTGCTAGAGAAAAGCATGAGACGTTGAAATTTTTGAAAATGAATCGTGGATATTATGATTTAAATATGTCTCAAGCTAAAATAATGCGTAAATATTTTCCTAATATTGAATTTTTAACAAATATTGCGCTTGTTGCAATGATTATTATCGGTGGATATTTCGTTTTACAACAAAGTATGACGCTAGGTGAACTAGTAGCATTCAGTGGATATATTTGGAACTTAATTTGGCCGATGAGAATGCTAGGCTGGTTAACAGATGTACTTTCTAAAAACCAAGCTTCTGCGAAGAAGATTTTTGAAATTTTAGATCGTAAAACAGCAATTGAAAACAAAGAAGGTGCATATACACCTAATCTAGTTGACGGTTCAGTGGAATATAAAAATGTAAGCTTCAAATATAATGATGAAATTGTCTTAAAAGATCTTAATCTATATATTCCAAGTGGTAGTAAAGTAGCGATTATGGGAACGACAGGTGCTGGGAAATCTTCAATTCTTCATCTGATTGGTCGCTCATACGATGTGGCCAAAGGGGAAGTTCTAGTAGATGGCGTTAATGTTAAAGATTTTAATCTAACATCTTTACGTCAAAATATGTCTCTCGTTTCTCAGGATACTTTCCTTTTCTCAGATACGATTGAAAATAATATTAAACTAGGAAACCCAGAAGCTACAATGGATGAAATCCGTGAAGCTTGCCGTATTGCTTGTTGTTTAGACTTTATTGATGAGCTAGAAGAAGGATTCAGCACGGAAATTGGTGAACGAGGTATTGGTTTATCTGGTGGCCAAAAACAACGTATATCAATTGCCCGCGCATTATTAAGAAATGCTCCTATCTTAATTTTAGATGATGCAACTTCTGCATTAGATATGGAAACGGAGTATGAATTATTACACAATTTAAATAAACGTTTCTCACATAGTACAACATTTATCATTGCACACCGTATTTCAGCTGTAAAAAATGCCGATGTAATTTTATTCGTTGAAAATGGGGAAATAGTTGAAAAAGGAAATCATAAACAATTACTTGATAAAAAGGGAAGATACTTTGAAGTCTACGAAGAACAATTCAAAGATTTTGAAACAGTAGAAAGCGGGGTGGTCTAATGGCACAAAATACGATAAATCGTGATGAAGACCAACTAAATCGGAGTAAAACCGAGCTTATTCTTAGGCTCGGGACTTATTTAAAGCCTTATAAATTAAAAACATTTAGCGTTATTTGTTTAATGTTATTTGTAATGGTAATCGGGATATTAAATCCATATTTACTAAAGGTAGCGATCGATACAAATATTAAAAATCACGATGTAAAAGGGCTCATAATGATTGGAGTTGTACTATTAGCACTAAATTTCTTAGCAATGATTGCCTCAAAAATACGTTGGACGATGATTAGCTCTGTTACGAATAATATTTTAGTAAATATTCGTCATGAGCTTTATACACATATTCAAAAACTATCATTTACGTTTTTTGATAATCGACCAGTAGGTAAAATTTTGGCTCGTGTAATGGGTGATATTAGTGCTCTCCAAAATTTATTCAACCAAAGTATTCAAACGTTAATTCCAGAATTACTAAGCTTAGTTTGCGTTACAGTCGTAATGTTTATTTTAAATGTTAAACTTGCAATCGCATCAGTATCAATTCTGCCATTTTTAGCAGTTGCCATGTTTTATATTGAAACACGTGCACGTAAAAGATGGGATGATTATAGAAAGAAACGTTCAAATTTAATTGCGTTTATACATGAAGATTTTTCAGGAATAAAAGTAGTTCAATCTTTTGCGAAAGAAAAAGATAAAGAAAAAGACTTCAAAGAAAAGGTTTCTGAATTAATGGGCTCATTCATGAGAGCAGTAAAAATGAATGACTTCTTCTGGCCATTAGTTGAGCTTTCTTGGGGTGTTGGTACTGTAATTGTATTTTATGTTGGATATAAGCTTGTAACTAGTCAAGATATCGAAGTTGGAACATTAATCGCATTTTCAATGTATATTGGCATGTTCTGGCGTCCAATTATGAACTTATCAAACTTTTATAATACATTAATATCAAACTTCTCGGCAGCTGATCGTATTTTTGACATTATGGATATTGATCCAGAAATTATTAGTGAAGAAAATGCACCTCCAATTGGACGTATTAATGGTGAAGTTCAATTTAGAAATGTGACTTTTGGTTATGATGAAAACTCTACAGTCTTAAAAAATGTGAATTTCACAATAAATCCTGGTGAAAAAATTGCATTGGTAGGTGCAACTGGAGCAGGGAAAACAACAATTGTTTCACTTTTAAGTCGATTCTATGATCCTTTAAAAGGTGAAATCTTAGTAGATGGGAACGATATTAAAAAAGTAGATTTAGAATCTTTTAGAAGTCAAATGGGAATAATGCTACAAGATACATTCCTATTCTCAACATCGATTATGGAAAATATTCGATACGGTAAATTAAACGCTACAGATGAAGAAGTAATTGCTGCAGCTAAAGCAGTCCATGCTCATGACTTTATTATTAAAATGGAGAATGGATATGATACAGATGTAAACGAGAGGGGATCAAGACTTTCATTAGGTCAAAGACAATTAATCTCTTTTGCTCGTGCTCTACTAGCTGATCCTAGAATATTGATATTAGATGAAGCTACTTCGAATATCGATACACATACAGAGAAGCTTGTTCAAAATGGAATTGAAAAGCTATTAGAAGGTCGTACATCATTTGTCATTGCCCACCGATTATCAACAATCCGTGACTGCGACAAAATTATGGTTATCGGAAACGGAAATGTCGAGGAAAGCGGTACACATGAAGAGTTACTAGGATTAAAAGGACATTATTATAAGCTATACATGGCGCAATATAGCTTCATTAATGATGGAGCATAATTGAACTGTTTTAATTAGATTGGGGCTGTCTCAAAAGTCAGGTTAACTGACATATGAGCGGCCCATTTTTATTGGGAAATGTACTACTCTGTTAGGGTATTTCAACAGAGTTTTTCATTTGCAGTTGATCTAATCGATTATTATAAGAAATTTTTGTAGATTCTTATCAAGTTTTTATTTGATAGAAGGCATATTTGCAAGTTTTCCATTTAAATGATCTGCTTTTGTCTGTTTTTTAGAAAGGAATACCTTAACTGGTATGGGTACTTTTATATTTTAATTGCGTTTTTTAGGATTTTAATTGCAGTTTTGTAAAATTTAATTGCGATTCTCAAATTTTAATTGCAGTTTCGCTAAATTTAATTGCGATTCTCTTAATTTAATTGCAGTCCACAATTTTAATTGCGATTCTCTTAATTTAATTGCAGTCCACCGATCAATTGCAATATCTCATAAATTATTTGCAGCGCCGAGCCTATATCACTATTCTTTTTGATTTACAGTTAGGACATCCTTTTTTATGCCAAAAATTTAAAATTAGAACTTTGGAAATGAATTATTACGAATTCTTAATATAAGAATTAATTCTATGAATCTTGAAAAATCAACTTAACATAAGTACATAAAATAACTTTATTTTCTGTTTTTTTCTAATGTTAAAATAATAGTGATTAAAATATTTTTGCGAAATTGGAGGTCAAGTATGAAACTTAATTATGAAATTAATTTGGATGATTATATTGAATTTAATTTACATCATTTAAAACATTCTAAAACTGTTCAAAAGTCGTTAATTAATCAACGAATTGCTGTGAGTTTAATCTATTTAGTAATACCATTTTTAATTTCCTTTTTTTTCAAGCAACCGCTTTTTGGTTATTTACTTGCCTTTTCGATAGCAGCCATTCTTTGGTTCGTTTATTTTCCAAAGTATTTCTACCGTTCCTCTAAAAACAAAATGATTAAGCATTTAACTGAAAAGAACGATCAATCGTTATTCGGCGAACATTCTCTAAAGGTTGATGAGAATGGAATGAAAGAAATTACAAAATCAAGTGTTCATGAAATAAAGTGGGATGATATAGTTGAAATAAAAGGAACGAAGAATTACTTTTATATTTACTTTACAAGTATGCAAGCCATTGTAGTTCCGCTAGAAGCAATAAAGGATGACATGGAGAGATTATTACAATTCTACAGAAAATATAATATTCAAGTTTTATATTGCTAGTTGAATATTGCATTCTGATCTTTAAAAGTTCAAGTTATTTTAACTTGAACTTTTTTATTGGTACTTTTCATTCTTAATCAAGAAAGAGGATTATGATAAAATGTAATAAAGGAGGGTACTCACTTGGAGAATTGTATAAAGGTTTCAGTTCGAACGCTAGTTGAGTATGCTCATACAGCGGGAAGTATCAATTTAACTTATAAAAGTTCGGTTTCTTTAATTGAAGGAACAAAGGCGCATCAAAAAATCCAAAGAGAATATGGTGAACAGGATGTAAAAGAACGACCTATATCCGGCACTATAAAATTGGATCAATTGGCGTTTCAGATAGAAGGCCGTTGTGATGGATTATTACTGAAGGATGATCAATATATAATAGAAGAAATTAAATCAACAATGAAGGATTTAAATGAAATAAATGAAAATTCATATCCTGTTCATTGGGCTCAAGCAAAAGTTTATGGATATTTTATTTGTGAAGAACTACAGCTTGAAAAGATTACACTTAGACTTACATATATTAATATTTTAACTGAGCAAAAAATAAGCTTCGATCTTTTGTTTACAAAGGATGAATTAACAAATTACTTATACAAAATGCTAGAAATTTATTATCCTTTTGCAAAATGGAAATACGATCATATTGAGTTAAGGAATCAGACCATAAAAGAATTAAATTTTCCCTTTCCTTCTTTCAGAAAAGGACAAAGAAAGTTAGCAGGTGCGGTATATCAAACGATTCAAGAAGGTAATAATTTATTTGCTGTTGCACCAACTGGAATAGGAAAAACGGTATCAACTATTTTTCCAACTGTTAAAAGTATTGGTGAGGATCGTATCAATCGGATGTTTTACTTAACTTCTAAGACAATAACTAGGACTGTTGCTGAAGAAGCATTTAAGCGCATGACAGATCAAGGACTTTGTATAAAGTGTACGACGATTACAGCAAAAGATAAAATCTGTTTTAAAGAAGAGACGATGTGTCAAAAGGATTATTGTGAATTTGCCAATGGTTATTATGACAGAATTAATGATGCTGTTCTTGATATTCTTTCATCCGAAAAAGCACTAACTAGGGAGAAAATAGAAGAATATGCACGAAAACATACAGTCTGTCCATTTGAATACTCATTAGATTTATTAAATTCTTCAGATGCTATTATTTGCGATGTAAATTATATTTTCGATCCTAGAGTATCGTTAAAGCGATTATTTGATGAGCATAAACGAAGTACAGTTTTATTAATTGATGAAGCTCATAATCTTGTTGATCGCTCAAGAGAAATGTATTCTGCGAGTCTATTCAAATCTAAATTTTTAGAGTTGAAAAATCGATATAAAAATTTAAAAGATGAACTTTATGCCATAATAAATGAAATAAATAAGCGTTTTATTGAATTAAGAAAGAAATGGAAGGACGTTGTAACCCCAGTTTCAAAGGAAATAGATGGGGATTTACTAGAACTTCTACATACATTCAATGAAATCGTAGAAATAAAATTACCGGAAATGGACGAGGACGAAAATAAACAACTTTTGCTTGATACTTATTTTGAGTCACTCAACTTCGTCAAAATCGCAGAGTTTTTTGATGAAAATTACGTATGCTACTATGAACTATATAAAAGTGAAGTTCATTTAAAGCTATTTTGCCTTGACCCATCTAAAGTTGTAAATGACGTAATAAAAAGATTTCGCTCAACAATTTACTTTTCAGCTACTTTAACCCCAATACAATATTTTCAAGATATGCTTGGTGATCAAAGTCGCGATTATACAATTTCAATCGATTCTCCTTTTCATAAGGAGCAATTGGAGGTAACAATTGACCCTCTATCAACGCGGTATCAAGATCGTGAAAGAAATTTAGAAAGATTAATTGATTCGGTATATAAAGAAATTACGAAAAGAAAAGGTAATTATTTAGTTTTTTATCCATCCTATCAATATTTAATTCAAAGTGTTGATTTATTTAAAGAGAAATACCCTACTATAAAAACAATCGTTCAAGAAAATGGTATGACTGAAATTGAACGAGAGGAATTCCTTTTACAATTTGATAGTCTAAATGAAGAAACGCTAGTTGGCTTTGCGGTATTAGGCGGTATATTCTCTGAAGGGATCGATTTAAAGGGTGATCGTTTAAACGGAGTCGTAGTAATTGGTGTAGGATTGCCGCAGATTTGTTTAGAAAGAAATATTTTAAAGGAGCATTTTAATTCGGTTGGAAAAAATGGGTATTATTATGCATATGTCTTTCCAGGTATGAATAAAGTAATGCAAGCGGGTGGAAGAGTGATACGATCTGAATCAGATGAAGGGACTTTATTACTAATTGATGACCGATATAAGAGTTCACTTTATCAAAGTTTATTACCTGAAGAATGGAAGTAAGAGTTAATAATTAAATAATTCAAAAAAAACAATTGATAATTATCAGAGTTTTTAATATACTTATCAATATAATTAAATAATCTTATCAAGAGCGGTGGAGGGACTGGCCCGACGAAACCCGGCAACTCTAGTAAAAACTAGAAAGTGCTAAATCCTGCAGGTGAAAAACCTGGAAGATAAGAGCGATATGTATATTTTGCGGACATAACCACTTCTTATTTTTTAGGAAGTGGTTTTTTATTTGACTAAAATGGGGGATTTATAATGACTAACACAAAAGAGGCTTTAAACACGAATAAAAAATCAATTGAAACGGTAGCTGTTCATGGAAGCAAAGGTTATGATCCATTAACTGGTGCGATTAGTTATCCAATTTATCAATCTGCTACTTTTAAGCATGCAGGTCTTCATCAATCGACTGGATATGATTATGCAAGATTACAAAATCCAACTCGTGAAGAAGTTGAAAATACTGTTGCAAAATTAGAAAGTGCAAATTATGGTGTTGCATTTTCAACAGGAAATGCAGCCGTTACTGCAGTATTAAGCTTATTTAAAAAAGGTGACCACCTAATTGTTTCAGATGATTTATACGGTGGTACATATCGTTTATTCGAAGAAATTTATTCGCCATATGGACTTGAGCATAATTTTGTAGATACGACTGAAATTGAAAATATTCTTGATGCACTTAAACCGAACACAAAAGGAATTTTTATTGAAACACCATCAAATCCAATGATGAAAGTAACTGATTTAAAAAGAGTAGTTGAGCTTGCAAAAGAACGAGATATAATTGTGATCGTTGATAATACATTTTTAACACCTTATTTCTTTAGACCAATTGAATTAGGTGCAGATGTTGTTGTTCATAGTGGAACAAAATATTTAGGTGGCCATAATGATACACTTGCTGGTTTTGTCGTAACAAATTCTGAATATACGAATGAACGAATTCGTTATTATCAAAAATCAACAGGAGCAACATTAGCTCCATTTGACTCTTGGTTGATCTTAAGAGGAATTAAAACATTACATTTACGTATGGAATACAGTCAAAAAAATGCAATTGTACTTGCGAAATTTTTAGAAAATCATCCGAATGTTACTGAAGTGTTTTATGTAGGGTTACCAACGCATAAAGGGTATTCAATTATTAAAGAACAAGCAACTGGATTTGGTGCAATGATTTCATTTAAAGTGAAAGATTTAAGTTTGGTTGAACAAGTATTAGGAAGTGTAAAAGTTATTACATTCGCAGAAAGCTTAGGTGGAGTTGAATCATTAATTACGTACCCACATACGCAAACTCATTCAGAAATGCCAGAGGAATTTAAAAGAAAGCTTGGTCTAGATGACCATACACTTCGTTTATCTGTTGGTATTGAACATATTGATGATTTATTAAATGACTTAGAAAATGCATTGGGGTGATGAGGATGCAATTTGGAACGAAATTAATTCATAATGGAAATGAAATAGATCAGGCAACAGGCGCATTAAGTATTCCGATTTATCAAACTTCAACATTTCATCAATTTGATATAGAGAATTTTGGTAAGTACGACTATGCAAGAAGTGGAAACCCAACAAGAGAAGCATTAGAAAATACAATTGCAAAGTTAGAAAATGGTGTTCGCGGTTTTGCATTTTCATCAGGGATGGCTGCAATCTCATCTGTATTGTCTTTGTTCTCAGCTGGAGATCATATTGTCATTTGTGAAGATGTATATGGAGGAACATTTAGAATCGCGACTAAAGTATTAAATCGTTTCGGAATCGATTTTACATTTGTAGACGCTTCTAATTTACAAGAGATTAAAGCCGGAATAAAGCCAAATACAAAAGGACTTTATTTAGAAACACCGTCTAATCCTCTTTTGAAAATTACTGATTTGAGTAGTGCAATCAAGATAGCAAAAGAAAATGACATCCTTGTCATTGTAGATAATAGTTTTTTATCACCATATTTACAAAGACCTTTAGATTTAGGAGCTGATATTGTCGTTCATAGTGCAACAAAATTTATTGCAGGCCATAGCGACGTAATCGGAGGGCTAGCGGTCGTAAATTCGGAAGAACTTGCAAATGATTTATACACAATCCAAAATTCATTCGGGGCAATTTTAGGTCCACAAGACTGTTGGTTAACATTAAGAGGATTAAAGACATTAAAAGTTCGTATGGATGCATATGAACAAACTGCATCAAAATTAGCAAATTGGCTTTTAGAACAAGAAGAAGTTGAGGATGTTTATTACCCAGGACTAAAAGATCACCCTGGTCACGATATACATTTTGAGCAGGCTACTGGAGGAGGAGCAGTCCTTTCATTTACACTAAAAACGATTGAACAAACGACAAGTTTCCTACAATCAGTCGAAAACGTTGCAGTTGCCGTTTCATTAGGTGGAGTTGAGACAATTGTTTCATATCCTGTGAAGATGTCCCATGCTGCAATACCGCTCGATGTTCGTGAAAGATTAGGCGTAAAAGATACATTAATAAGAGTGTCAGTTGGTTTAGAAGATATTGAAGACTTGATTGCAAGCTTTAAAAAAGCATTAAATGCAGGGGTAAGAGAAAAACAAGAAGTGCAGGAATAGGGAAACCGGATAATTAAAAAAGAGAATCTGTCTTAGAAACACGAACAAATTAAACTCTATATTAAAAATCCCACAATGGAATTTCTGTGGGATTTATTTATTTTATATTTTTTAATTTTGCGCTATTGATGATGCGTAAATTAGATGTAAACTTTTTAAGTAATATAAAGATTTTTAGTTGACTATGAAATGAATATTTCCCCGTCACCAATTTCCTCTTGAATTACCTCAGCTGCACCTATAAGTGCCAAAGCGTTTCCAACTAATTGAATTGAATCAGAAAGCACGATTTTTCTTTGTAATTCAAGTAAATTTTTCTTATCTGAAGTGAACAATTGCTTAGAAACGTAAAAAGCAACGGATAACTGACCAGCTGTGCCAATCCACATGCCTGATATGATATCTCTTTTCCCTTGAAAGATTGAATCTTTGTCAATTGAATATAATTTTGATAATGTAATCGTTTCATATAATTGTGCAACTGCCTTAACCCACGATGCAGCAACAATTTGTTTTTCAAGACTTGCTTGTAAACCGTCATCTTCTATAGTAGTTATTTGATTTTGGTCTTTCCCTTCCTTTTCCTTGATATTTTCTTCTAGCATCTTTTCCATCTCCAATATAAAATATCTGTTATTTATATAACTATTCAACTTAGTGTGATTGTGATTCTATCTAATAGGATATTTTCGTATTACAATAATTAACTTTTCGTTAAATTAGGATGGAATCAACTAAATAATCTGATGTCTAATTAATTAATATTCAAGTTTGAATTGTCTAAAATTGGATAAAAAAAGCTAATTGACATATGGTTAATTGTAATGAAAAGGTTTCACTATGTTTATAAACGAATATTTTTTAAAAATAATACAAAAAATGTTCGTGTTTTTGCTTGAAACGCATTCATATTGATGGTATTCTATTTTAGGTTGATCAAATGATATAAATTAAACCTTATTTGGAGGTATATATAGATGTATGATGTTATCGTTGTTGGAGCAGGACCTGCTGGAATATTTACTTGTTATGAATTAACTTTAAAAATGCCTAATGCTAAAGTACTACTTGTTGATAAAGGACATGATATATTCGCAAGACATTGCCCGATTTTACAAAAGAAAATTGAAAAATGTCCGCCTGCTGCAGGTAAAAAAGAATTTTCAGGTTGCTTACCAGCTTGCTCAATTACAAATGGTTTTGGTGGTGCTGGAGCATATTCAGATGGAAAATTTAATATTACAAGCGAATTTGGTGGATGGATGACAGATTACTTATCAGATTCACAAGTAGTTGAATTAATCAAATACGTTGATGAAATTAATTTAGAACATGGTGCGACTGAATCGATTACTGATCCCTTAACAGAAGAAGTTAGAGATATTGAACGTCGTGGTTACGCAGCTGGACTTAAATTATTACGCGCACAAGTTCGTCATTTAGGAACTGAGCAAAATTTAGAAATTCTAAAAAGCATTTACGAGTATTTAAAAACGAAAATCGATATGAAGTATAAAACTGAAGTAGAGGACTTAATAACTGAAAAGGTTGAAGGTACTCATATCATAAAGGGAATTAAATTAAAAAAAGGTGAAGAATTACATGCTAAGAAAGTTGTAATTGTGCCTGGTCGTGATGGCTCAAAATGGCTAACTGATGTTATGAAAAAACGTCGTTTAAAAATGTCAACAAATCAAGTTGATATTGGTGTTCGTGTTGAGACTTCAAACGTAGTAATGGAAGAGATTAACAAGCACTTATACGAAGGTAAATTCGTCTTTAATACTAGCGTGGGTACAAAAGTCAGAACATTCTGTAGTAATCCATCTGGACACGTAGTAGTTGAAAATCATTCAGGAATTATGACTGCTAATGGTCACGCTTATAAAGACCCTAAACTAGGTAGTCCAAATACAAACTTTGCCTTATTAGTATCGCATCAATTCGCAGAACCATTTGATAAACCAAATGAATATGCGCACGAGGTTTCACGCCTTGCAAACATGCTTTCACACGGTGGAGTAATCGTACAAAAATACGGAGATATTTTAAAAGGTCGCCGTTCAACTGAAAAGCGTATTAAAGAAGGCTTTTTAGAACCAACTTTAAAAGAAGCAGTACCAGGAGATTTAGGATTAGTTTTACCATATAATACAATGAAAAGTTTAATTGAAATGGTAGAAGCATTAAATCATGTAACTCCAGGTATCGCTGCAGAACATACACTTTTCTACGGCGTAGAAGCAAAATTCTACTCAGCACGACCAAAGCTAAATGTACACTTTGAAAGTGAAATCTCTGGATTATATCTAGGTGGAGATGGAGCAGGAGTTACTCGTGGCTTAGCTCAAGCAAGTGCTTGTGGTGTATGGATTGCGCGTGATATCATTACAAAAATCGGAAGTAAAGAAAAAGAATTAGTTACTATTTAATACTTTATTTAACAAACCTCTATTGCATTGTTATAGCATTAGAGGTTTGTTTTGTTAGACTAAACATTTAATTAATTATTTTAGTATTTGGCTTAAAAAAGAATTAACGTGACTTTTTTGAAAAGGTATAATTTAACTAAAAACTAAAAGGTTTGTGATATCTTGCAATTAAAAACTAAATATAAAACTTGGATTCGTATCTATAAACTGCTTATATTTCTAGTGATTTCACTCATCTTTCTTTCTGTAACAATATTACCTGTTAATACATATGTACGAATTCTATCAGGAATTTTAGCTGTGCCATTTCTATATATAACACTTATACTTTCTTATTCTATATACCAATTCGCATCCATTGGAGGGAATTATCAGTCAAAAATTCATGACTTAATTGTGTCCAAAGTAAAGTGGGATGGAGACGGAACACTTTTAGATATTGGTACGGGCAGCGGTTCGCTGATCATTAAACTCGCAAAGGCTTTTCCTACATCAGTATTAACTGGAATTGACTATTGGGGGGGAAATTGGGAGTATTCAAAAGCACAATGCCAGCAAAATGCAGAAATAGAAGGTGTTTCTCATCAGATTCATTTTGTGAAAGCAAGTGCTTCAGAACTCCCTTTTAATGAGAATGAATTTGATGTCATTGTAAGCTGTCTTACTTTCCATGAAGTAAAAGATCGAAGCAATAAAACTGATGTAATAAAAGAGGCATTAAGAGTGTTAAAACCTGGAGGGGAATTCGTCTTTTTAGATTTATTTATGGATGAAAAAATATTTGGAGATGAAAAGGAGCAGCTCTTAAACGATTTAAAGAAATATGGTGTATCTGAATTGAACAGATCTAAACTTGATAAAGAAATGAAATTGCCAAAAATTTTATTGAACAAAAAAGTATTAGGAAATGCAGTGATTTTGAGTGGAAGGAAATAATAATGAAATCACTATAAAACAAATAGTTGGATGAATGATTTTGGCTGTGAAAGAAGGTTTAGTAGATTATTGATCGAAGTGATTTATAAAATAACTACATATAAGTTAGGAGTCTTAACATGGAAGATAAAGAGAAAATTTATTATAAGCGTGGTACAGAAGAATTAAAAATGAAAAATATACGTGCCCATAAGCTTGTTCAAGAGTTTAATAATATAAATGTGGAATCGTTCGAAAGAAAAGAAGAAATATTGAAAGAGCTGTTTGGTACAGTAGGGGAAAATCCAAGTATTGAGCATAATTTTCATTGTGATTTAGGGGATAACATTCATGTGGGAGATCATTTCTATGCAGGTTATAATTGTACAATCTTAGATATGGCAGAAGTGAAAATAGGAAATAACTGTATGATTGGTCCGAATGTAGGAATCTATACAGCTGGCCATTCGATTCAACCAAAGGATCGAAATAAGAGCGGGTATGCGATTCCAATCCATATTGGAGACAATGTGTGGATTGGAGGGAGTTGTACTATTTTACCAGGCATTACGATTGGAGATAACTCAATTGTAGCTGCAGGTTCTGTCGTTACGAAAGATGTACCTTCTAATAGTGTAGTGGCCGGTAACCCTGCGAAAATTATTAAAAGTATAGAAAATTAAATGAAATTATAAACTTAATAAAAATATAAATGAGGTAGATAAAATGGATAATTGTGCAGATGTTTTAATCGTGATCGATTTACAAAATGGTGTATGTTACAGCGGTGAGCATTTATTTGAATTGCAAAATTTAATTAGTAAAGTAAATAAAAGAATCTCATTATATAGAGAATTAAGTAAACCAATTATTTTTGTTCAGCATTGTGATGAAGAATTAGTACATGGAGAAGAACTTTGGGCTATTAATGCTAATCTAGATGTTCGAGAACAAGATTTTTTCATCAATAAAATACATGCAAATTCTTTTTTTAAAACAAACTTAAAAAATCTTTTAGATCAATTAGCTGTACAAAAAATAGAATTTTGCGGTGCTCAAACTGAATACTGTATGGATGCTACAATTAAATTTGCGCATGGATTGGGTTACGAAAACTTCATGGTAAACGGAGCAACTTCTACATTAAATAATCCATTTATGTCTGCAAAAGAAACAATTGATTTTTATGAAAAAATGTGGAACCATCGATTTTTAACTTTTATAGAAAATGATCTCAAAAGGGATACTTTAGCAAAAAATTAACTACTCCACATTAAAGAGGTAGATGAGAAATACTCTCTAGGACTATTTAAAAATCTAGTGAATATAATTTAGTAGATTTGAATAGAAGTGGGGGATATAAATGAAAAGAGTTGCATTTTGCATCTTCTGTTTCTTTTTGTTGTTTTTATCGAATGTCTCAATCTCAAATGCAACATCGCGCTATTTAGATCAAATAGATAAGAATAATCGTAAGGAAGTTAATTATTATGTTAAGAAATCAACTGTGATTGTCGAACAAAAAGAATTTAGTTTAACAAATAAGGAAAAAAACACAAACGAAAATGTAGTGGCTATTGCTGCAAAATACGATACTGTAAGAGATCGTTTCTTTAAAACAGCGAATTATGATACGTATTTACTGGATGAAAAAACAGGAGAAATATTAGATCCTGGAAAATTTGTTTCATCGAAAATATATGATGAATTCATAAAACAACACAAAAATGATGGAGAAAATGATTTTAGATGGAAAAATTCATTAATCGTTTTGGCATTAATATTTATTACTATCATAATCATTCCAATTTTTGCTTCAAAATTAAATGATTAATTCGAAGGCTGTTTCGGCAGTCTTTTTATTATGCTAAATAGATGATTATTGAAGTATGAAGTTTATTAGATTGAAATTTAGATTAACTAGTAGTATTTTTATTAGAAAACAGGTTAGGAGATAAGAAGATGATCCAGTCAATCGTGCATATTGCATTAGTCGTAAAAGAGTATGATGAGGCTATTGAGTTTTATACGAAAAAACTTCATTTTAATTTAATTGAAGATACATATCAGCCTGAACAAGATAAGAGATGGGTAGTTGTAAGTCCACCTGGTTCATCAGGAACGACTATTCTACTTGCAAAGGCATCAAAACAAGAGCAAGAGCCATTCGTTGGCAATCAAGCTGGTGGGAGAGTTTTTTTATTTTTAGGAACAGATGATTTCTGGAGAGATTATGAGGAAATGAAATCAAAAGGAATTGAGTTTGTAAGAGAACCGAAAGTACAAGATTATGGAACGGTTGCAGTATTTAAGGATTTATACGGAAATCTATGGGACTTAATACAATTCAGTGACAATCATCCGCTTGCAAAAAGAATAAAATAAAAGTTTACTTGATATTAAAAATAAATTTGCCAATTAAATTTAACGTTTATTTGATGTTTACAGAATTAATAAAGTAATTAGAGGAACCTTCATTTTGACGAAGGTTCCCAAATTTTTTATTTAATTACACAAACATTATAAATGGAATAAATGCATAAATAAAAAGACAATAGGAGGAATCAATAATGAGGGTAGAAGATTTAAAGTATTACATTTCTTAATCCCCAATATACTTAGGCCTGACGCTATTATTAATATACCGCCTACAATCGTCACTTCATTTAGAAGATCAGTGCTTAAAGAATTCTTCATTAGTATGGCAATCAAATAGATGGATCCCTGCCATGTAAATAATGCAATTCCAGCAAAAATGATTCCAATCCCAAAAGTGGATGCTAAAACAATCGAAGTAATGCCATCCAACGTACCATTTGCAAGAAGGTATGTATAATCCCCTTTTAACGCTGCTTCTACTGGTCCTAAAATCGATAATGTTCCAATACAAAATAATAAAATAGCGGTTGATAATCCTTCAGCCAAATTACCTTTAGAATATTTATTAACTAAGCTATTAAATCTTGATTCTAACTTGAGTTTTTGTCCAATTAATCCGCCTATGGCCAGACTTACAATAAAAAGTACTGGATATTTGCTAGAAGGCAAATGTTGTACTAGTGAGTTGATCCCTAATCCTAAAGCTACTAATCCCATCGCCTGCATAAGGATTTCATGATATTCTTCTTTTATCCCTTTTTTAAAGATGCTTCCGATCAAGCTCCCGGCTATAATCATCAATGTGTTAAAAATCGTGCCAAACATAATTCGATTTCTCCTTTTATTAATAGTATATTAATAAAAAATAAACCCTCTAGTAACTAGAGGGTCAAGTAGGTTTTTATCATTTAGTTTACTCATAAGGTAATAAAATTTCCGTGACATGCTTTTCATTATCGTTAGTAAAGCCGTAATCAATAAGTGTAATTTCAAAGGAATCATCTAACAGTTTATAATTGTGTTTTTTCATATACGTCAATAATTTCTTATAATAATCAACAGCATCAATGTGAGTACCTTTAAATCGAACTCTCAAATAGTCTCTTGATGGAATAAGAATGGAAGTTGGTGGAATGTGATCTCCATCTTCAAGTATCATGAAAATACTGGAGTATTTATCAAAAACATTCTTTTTCAAATTTGATGCTGAGATTGAGATGCCAATTTTCCCTAAAAAAATTTCCTCATTAATCCCAAAACTGTTCCTTAGTTCTGTAATAGGTAATTCAATATCATCGCCTATAACATAGTCATGGCGTAAATAAGCTACATGCATTTCGGGAAGTGTTATTTCTGATATTACATCTAAAGGTGTACTAACAGCATCTTCAATTTGTAATAAACGGCGTGATATTTTCGTTTCAATAATCTCCAATTCATTCTTCTTTTTGGCAACTTCATCTTTTTGTTTTTTTAACATTTCAACAAGAGCATCAATTTCCCGATAATTAAAAAAATCAATCATTTCGTTTATTGGTAAATCAAGAGCCCTCAAATATTTAATCGAATTCAGCCTTTCAAACTGTTGAGTTGAATAATATCGATAGTTGGTCTTTTTATCGGTAAATTCTGGACGTAAGAGACCAATCTGATCATAATACCTAAGAGTCGCAATTTTAACTTGGAATAATTTTGATACTTCACCAATTGTAAAATACTCTTTCATTTCTTAAAAACTCCTCTATTTGCCATGAAAATGATATTCCTTATTATCAAATATCCTTTAATTTTAATAAGCTCCAAATTGTTAAATTTTGATAAATGTAATTACTTTCCGGAAAGATTGTTAATTTAAATAATACATTCAATTCAGATTGTCATCAATTAATAAAAAATGTTCAATATGTAGATCAGAAAATTCAATTATCAAAATTAGGACTTTAAATGATAATATAAGGAAATAGAGAGAAAATTTGTAAAATTAATCAATTAAGTAGGAGCAGATTACATGGAAAAAGAGATTTATCTAATTAGACACTGTGAAGCAGAAGGACAGCCATTTGAGGCGAATCTAACGAAGCGAGGTTCAAAACAAGCTAAGCAATTGAGTGATTTTTTCTCAAAGATAAAAGTTGACCAAATTATTTCAAGCCCTTTTTTACGAGCAATTCAATCAATCGAACCGACTAGTAATGAAAAGAATATAGACATTGATCTCGATGAGCGACTATCTGAACGTAAGCTAAGCTCAACTGATTTACCCGACTGGCTTGAAAAATTAGAAGCCACATTTGAAGATATGGAGTTGAAATTTGATGGTGGCGAATCAAGTCAAGAAGCTACTAATCGTGCAATAAGCGTAATAGATGAAATCATCAAAAGTGAAAATCAAATTACAATCATTGTAACTCATGGGAATTTGATGTCTTTAATAATAAAACAGTTTAACAAAGAATTTGGTTTTGAGAATTGGAAAAGTTTAAGTAATCCTGATATTTTTCTTTTGAAGTGTAAGGATAATGAGTTTGATTGTGAACGTTTGTGGGAAGTTGAATAAGAGAGTTGGTAAGAAAAAATATAATTCGCCTAAGCTAATAGATTATTAAAATTAGAGGTTCAGTTAGAGAAGATTGTTGAGTTTTTTATTGAACTAAATGGCAGATTAGTTACATAAGGAATGTTAAAAAAATGATACGCTTAGAGAATAAGGATTGATATAATTAACCTATAGAAAAAATTTCCAACTATTTTAGGGGAGATAATAATGGGATTATTATTTGATTTAACATTTAATATATTTGGTAGTATTGTATGTGGATGGCTGATAGTTCTTTCGATAATAAAGATACAAGAAGGTTTATCGGGGGCTAAATTTGAAAAACATCAAAAAAAGTATTTATACAAACGAGGAATATTACTAAGCATAGCAATAGGGCTAGTTTTTTATTTTACTGGATGGTAGTAATTCCTTATCCAACTAACGCATGCAATAGTTGAAGATCAAGAGCTGCTAATATGCTGCTGAACTGGGAGAACCTTTAAAGTTTAAAATAGAATAATAATCAAGAGTATTTTTTCTTATTGAACTAATTCATGCGATAGTTGTATAGTAAAATAGCATATATAAATATGATCACTTAGCAATTTTGGATACTAACTTTAGTTTGGCTACTAGTTGTTTATATCTAGTTGATTTTATAGAAGGATTTTAGCATTATTTAAATACCAAAGTAACATTTTTAAGGATTATAAAAAAATGAAAAGCATGTTTTGAATAGCTTGAACAAAACATGCTTTTATTTTTTATTAATCGACTAATGACTAATTTCTTTAGATTTAAGTTCAGTAAAAAATGAGATTTATACTATTAAAACTTATATTCTAATTTGTTACTACTTAATAAAAAACGCGATAATACCTATGATAATACATAAAACTCCACCCAAAAATTGTCCTAATCCAGATGCTTCTCCCATTAATATTAAATTGAATATGTTTTTACTTCTTTGACTTTTTCCAAATAAGCCTTTGTCTGTTCTCATACGATAAAGACCCCAAGTAATTAAAATTATTCCAAAAATAAATAAGATTATAAGCATTTTCGTTCCTCCGTTGTTTGTTTAAGTAATGTAATGAAACTATTTGTCATCTTCATCAAAAATAAAAGTTTCTTCAATTGATAAATTGAAAACTGAAGCTATTTTATATGCAAGTTGAACAGATGGATTATATTTTTGTTTTTCTAATGAGATGATCGTTCTTGAAGATACACCTACTTTATCAGCTAATTCTTGTTGTGTTATATCATGTTCCATTCTCAATTCTTTCACTCTATTTATCATAACTCCTCCTAATTAAAGGACATGATTATAAAATTTTCTAGATACCATATCACTTATTATCAATGAAACTAAAAGTATAAATAATGCAGCATTTATTGAAATTACAACAAAATTGGATAAAAACATAAAAATTAAAAGTTCACATACAAGCAAATTCAAGGAAAAATAGGCAACTTTCCCATCAATTATCATATCTCTTTCGTCATACTCCTTTGATAATTCCTTTTCTACTTCAGTGTTATTTCTAGATTTAATGTAAGAGGCTATTGAATATAACAAAAGTATTCCGCCTAATAATAACAAGATAAATCCGAAATTAAATCCTACCGATTTATTGAAAATTAATTTTATACTCCCAAATACAATGAGCAAACTTGACAATAAAAAGCGATCCCTAAACATATTTTTCAAAATATATCTCTCCTATCCCATTAACCACGCGAAAAGTGAAATTTTCTTCATGTGAAGTTCATTTCATGTGAAGTCTACTTCATGTTACTGTTATTTTAAAAAAATGTCAATATGTAAAATCTTAAGCCAATTAAGTAATAGTTATAAAGAATATAATGAGCGAACCTTTATATAACTAACGCACGCTTTAGTTGTACAAGATTATCAGCTGAATATTCGATTTTTTTATGAATTATTTACATGATTTTCCAAATAAAAGGCGTATACTAAAACAATTCATATTAATTTTTATATAATAATATTACATTTCTTGTTTTAATTTCTTACCAATATCACCTATTTTTTAGAGAAACTCTTTTTTACTTTGAGTTTCTCTCTTTTTAATTCTTATATAACTAACGCATGATTTAGTTATATATCAAATTTGTTTTTATGATTAACCTAGAATGGAGAATATTATGACTATGACGGATGAGCAATTTGATCAATATCTTGATTACTGCTACGATAAGTTAGAAAAAAAACAAGAGGAATTATTCAAGAATTACAATATAGGTAGTTTTGAAGAGTACTAGTATGATCAAGAAACTGGAATTTTACAATTTAAAACAGGTGGTAATGTAAAGTTAGAATTTAATGTGATTTTTATTGGTTCCTGGTCAAGTAATAGTAATACTTGGATGTGGTCTTGGGGTAATGAAAGTATGACTGAGGATGTAAAAAATAATTCAATAGTGTTAAAAGAACTGAAGGAGAAAACAGGCTTTGGTATTTTTACCAATCCATTTTTCGAATGTGATGAGGAAATGGCTCACGAATTAACCTCATTTGCCGTAGAACACCTCAACGCTAAGGGAATGTATATATCCCCTGATGGAAGGAGTCAATTGTTTATGGTAATTATGTCACTAAATTAGAATTCCTTATGTAACTAACGCAATGCATTAGTTGATGATCCAGGGCAACCAATTCTATTTCCAAAGGCTAGTTCTTAAAAAAATGAAACAACTGATTAAATCGGTTGTTTTTGAATATACTTAGTATTTACTATCCTTTGCAGGCTATTAGTATTATTGTTCTCTTTATATTTACGAAAAACAGGGTGACAATACCTTGTAACTCCATATCAAAGAGACCAGTCCCTTCTGCAACATCGTAGCCTTACATGTATTTAATATCACTAATTTTCGCTTTAGTTATATGCTTTTTGGACATTGATTAATAACCTTCTTTCCTAAAGAATGTAATTATCATTTCTAATAGCGAGGTTTTTTTAACGTAAAAAGTTGTGAAAAATCATATCTTGAATAAAGGGGGTTTTTCTATGGCTCGAATAAAATACAATCAAAGTGATGTTGAATTATTGGCAAGATTAATCCGAACCGAAGCGGAAGCGGAAGGACAAAGGGGGATGTTGTCTGTTGGTGCTGTAGTGATAAATCGAGCCTTGGTCAAGTGTTCAGATTTCAAAAATGTTGATACAATCCGAGAGGTCATTTATCAATATCATGGGAGCGACGCTTCCTTCGACGCGATTCAATCGCCATCATTTTATCAAAGAGCGACCGAGACTTATTTAAAGCTTGCCAGACAATGTTTACAGAATTGGCGACTATATCCTGCTGTGTATTCTTTGTGGTATTTCAATCCATCGGGAGCGGGAGTTCATAATACCCAGTGTCCTCCTAAATGGTATGGTCAGCCTTATGCGGGGGTTTGGAAGAATCATTGCTTTTATGAGCCGACTGGTGCGGAATGTGCGGAAATTTACGAAATATAATATAAAAAAAGAGCCGAAATTTAGACTGCACCCCTTAAAGTAGATGTTGAAAAACCCACATTTGGGCAACAGTGATTTTAAGGGGTGTTTCTTATGGCGAAAAAAGGACAAAAGTTTCAAAAATATAGTATGGAAATTAAGGCAGAAGCAATCCGTTTAAAAGAAGAAGGTTATTCTTATAAGCAAATTGCTGACAAGCAGCTACCAATCCAGGTGGCTTTTTTTTCGACTAAATGGCAGAATAATGCAATAATGAATAAATAAAAAACAGTAGACAAATAAGACAGAAAAGTTATAATAGTATAAAAATAAATTATAAAAACTTTGAAGAGAAGAGTAAATAGAATTCATTCATCTTAGAGAGCTCCAGTTGCTGAAAAGGAGTATGAATGGTCCATTGAAGCAAGACTCTGAGTTTCATATCGGAACCAATAATGGCGATGGTATGACAGGCGCTCCTGTTATAGAGTATGAGTATGTTTAAAATGTACTTAATGAGGTTAATGTGATGACATATTAACAAACTGGGGTGGCACCGCGACACGATAGGTAAACTCGTCCCCAAGACTACGGTCTTGGAGGGCGAGTTTTTTTATTTGTACAAATTAAAAAATTTATTTAGAGGTGTAAAATGAAAAAAAAATAAGATGTATATTACTTGGAAAAATCCTTTGCTTTTATTATTTGGAATAGGCGTTTCAAATATTGGAGATTGGATTTATTTAATCGCACTAAATCTAATTATCTATGATATGACGAAATCTGTTTTGGCTGTATCCACTCTTTATGTCTTGAAACCATTAGCAACATTACTTACTAACCTATGGGCTGGTAGTTTAATTGACAGATTTAACAAAAAAAATTTAATGGTATTTTTGGATTTTTTGAGGGGATTATTAATATTCTTATTACCAAGTATATCATCTGTTTACCTGATCTTTATCGTCGTATTTATCGTCAATATGGGAAGCTCAATGTTTTATCCAACATCAACAACTTATATAACTAAATTAATTCCACAAAATCAGAGGATTCGATTCAATGCTTTGAGTAGTTTAGTACAATCTGGAGGATTCCTAACTGGACCAGCTATCGCAGGACTACTTTTTCTGATTGGCACACCTATGTTTGCTATTAATATTAATGCGATCTCATTTATCATTTCAGGAATTGTAACAGCTTGTTTGCCTAATTTGGATAAGGTAACAATGCGACAGGTAAAATATGAGAAGCTCTCCTTCAAACTAATTAGGAAAGATTTAACTGAGGTTTTAAAGTTCAGCCGTAAATCAAGTTACGTTATGATAATTTATTTTTTGTTTAATAGTATATTAGTTTTAACGGCTGCTATTGATTCATTAGAAGCAGTGTTTTCAAAGAGCGTACTTCATTTGAGTAATTCAGAATATGGTGTTCTAGTAAGTATTGCTGGAGCAGGAATTGGTATAGGTGCAATTAATAATACAATTTTTGCAAAAAGACTACATCCTTCTTGGCTTATGGGGATTGGGACAATTTTTTTATCATTAGGATATATCGTATATTCATTTTCTAATTCTTTTTCAATGGCTGGATTCGGATTTTTCATATTATCATTTGCGTTGTCTTTTGCAAATACGGGATTTGATACATTTTACCAATCCAACGTAGATGTTAAGATAATGGGAAGAGTTGGAAGTATCTATGGTTTTGTTGAGGCAATATTAGTGATAGTTTCAACTATGCTAATCGGATATTCTACTCACTATGTATCGATTAAAATGTCAGTAATTGCTGGAAGTCTTATTATGCTATTTTTAGCGGTATTTTTAAGTGTATTTATTATCCGACCTTCAAACGAAAACTATTTCAGAAGCATTGGATATAAATAAGTTTTTAGAATTTAGTAAAAAAAATTTTCGTTCTTATGCAACTAACTGATGCTTTATTGTATAAGCTTGTGCAGAGAATCTTGTTAATTAGGAGGGATTTAATGAAAAAACTACAACCTCTTCGGATTCAAACTGGGTGGAAAGTTACCTTTAACTCTTTCATTGAATTGGATCCACAAGAATTAATTGATGAAAATGATGAAAACTGGTGGGAATTTAATGAGGATTTATTGCAAACTTGAAAACAGTGATAAGAATCTAATTTTAGATTTAGGTTGGTATGGGGAGCGCAATTTGAATTCTGGATTTTTTAAAATAAACCTAATACAGAATTTTAACTGGGAAAAGCCTTTAGTAGAATTTATATCAAAGGAAAAAAATGAAATTATAGATAAAATTGAAGAGTGTATGAATTCTTATTAAACTAAAAGCATGTTTGAGTTGAATACCAGCTGCCAATATAGGTGGCTTTTTTTATTTAATATAATGGCAGTTTAGTTACATAAGAGGGTTACTCAGGAAAGACATCGAAGTAGTTAATTTAAAAAAGTATTCAAGTAACAAGGTTAATGTAAGTAGGATTGCAGAAAAATCATATACAATAAATAGAAATACTTACTTAACAAACTATGTAAGGAGATAGTACTTTGAACATTATAACTTTGATTGTAAGTTATTTAATTGGCTCAATCTCTTTTGCTTTAGTAATCGGTAAACTGTTTTATAAGAAAGATATTCGTAATTACGGTAGTGGTAATCTTGGTGCAACGAATGCTTATAGAGTTTTAGGCCTAAAAGCAGGTGTAATTGTTGCAATTGCTGATATATTAAAAGGTACATTTGCTTGTCTACTTCCCTTAATACTTGGTTCCACAGTTAACCCTATTGTATGTGGTTTATTAGCCATATTAGGGCACATATTTTCTGTTTTTGCTAGTTTTAAAGGTGGAAAAGCTGTTGCTACAGCAACTGGAGTTTTCTTATTTTTGACTCCTTTAGGTGTTTTTGTTGGCTTTGTTGTCTTTGTGTTAACTTTGCTATTTACTAAGTATGTATCACTAAGTTCAATGTTGGCTAGTATAGCATTATTCATTTACAGTCTTATATTTGAAGATAAAGTTATCATTGCCCTTTCTCTACTAATAAGCTTAACAATAATCATTCTACATCGACAAAATATAAAGAGAATTGTAAATGGAACAGAGAACAAAATAGTTAAAAATTAATGTTTACTTATTGAACTAAAGCATGCTTTAGTTCGATAACATTTTGGAGCTGTGATCGGCTTCTTTTTTTTTTCAACGAAATGGCAGTTTCGTGGAATAAGAAATGATAAGCTTATTAATATGAATTTCTATGTTAATTCAAATAGTTTTTAATTTTTGGGATGGTGTACAAAATGGTAGGTATTGATTTTACCTTAGCTAAAGGCAAAAGAAGAAGAGACTGGTTAGATATAAATAGAAATGTGAAGTTTTCTGAAAATATTCACTTTCATCTTCGTGGTAAGGAAAGGAATAATGTAAGCTTACGTTTATTACTTGATTTAGATCAATACAGTGATAAGCTTTTTTCAGAGAAAGAAATAAAAGAATTACTCAGTATTTCTGATTATTTGTTAAGTAATTACCAAGCAGAATATGACAGAATGGAAAAAGAAATAAGGAAATTTGCAAGTGAGTTAAAAGAGCTTTGTTTAGAAGCAATCGAACAAAATTTATTCATCATCGCACTTGGTGATTAAGTATAGAAACCTTAGTTTATTTAATGATATGCAGCTAATAAAGTGCTTTAGTTACAAATGTGAATTGTTGTGGGATGGTGAGTAATAATGAAATGGAATGAGATTAAAACAACTGAGGATATAAAAAAACTTCAAATTTTATTTGGAGGATTCCATGATAGTTGTTTAAAAGAATTATATTTGTGGACAGATAGTTTTGTAGATGAAGATTTAACAATGGCTATGACATCGGGAACTAATGTATGAATACTTTTTCAAAGACAGTTTGAAAATACATCAGCAATAGAATTATTGTTTGAAGGTGTAAAACAATTCCACATATCACCTCCTCCAGAACACTCTGATTCAGTAATTTATGGAGCTTCTTTGTTAATTGAAGATGAATTAATTTATTGGGGTGATGACAGTAGTTGGAGTCCAAAGAAGAATATAGATTATGGTGTAAGTTGGATCTCATCTAAAAGACTTAGATGGAGAGATGTTAGTTCATGGATTGGAGAAAAAATGAGATATGGTGTAATTAGTGAAGATTAATTCATTTTTCTTATGCAACTAAAGCATTGCAATAGTTGAAAAACACATAGCATCAGTTTGATCGGTTCTTATTTTTACAATTATATTGAAGGATTCATTTGTTAAGTTGCAGAGAGGAGGAACAATAGTATGATACGCAGATTTTTTAAAAAGAAACAAACATTGTACCCTGCAGATAGTTACTCTAAGGAGTATATAGAAAATATGCTAAAAGCGAGTGAGTATGAATTAACAAGAATACCCACTATTTTTTCATTTTTATTAACTAGCTCTGATGATCTAAAAATTAGAACAGCAAAAGTTCTTTATGAATATGTCATTTCGTTAAACATTCTTGAATTATCAAAGCTTGATAACTTGTTTAGAGAAAGAACTTCATTAGATTGGTCATATGATTGGAGAAATGAATCCCCAGAGAATTTATTATTACCGGATATGTCTGATGATGAGAAGTTAATAATACTAGGATTATGTAGTTTTCATCCAAATGGATATTTTAGAGAAAAAGCGATACATTTATTAAATTTGGATGATTCAGGTAAAGAATTGCCTTATTTACTTATTAGATGTAACGACTGGGTTACAGAGATAAGAGAGACTGCTAAGAAATATGTCAAGATTCGATTAACAATTAAGAATGTAAATCACATCGTAAGTAATCTTCCACTATTCTTTAAGTTAAAGAACACGAAGCGAAATGATAATAGTGTCTTTGAAGATGTAGTCCAGTTGTTATCCCAAAAGGAATCGTTACCTTTTTTAGACGAGGGTACAAAATCAGACTTTACTAAGATTAGATATTTCTGTTATCAAACGATTATATATTCCAAATTAGTTAATAAAGAAATACTTATAAATTATCTTAAACTAGAAAAAGAACCTCACCCACGTCTTTTACTCTTTAATGAAATAATAGGTGATATTAGTGTTAATGAATTTAAAAACTATTACCCTATTTTGAAAAAGGATAAATTTCCAATGATTCGTGCAAAGGTATTAGAGAAATATTATTCTTTCTTTCCAGGTGAGAGCGTTTTAGAACTTGAAAGTGCACTATTAGATAAAAGTGGTACAATTCGATCTATTGCAAGATTCTTATTAAAAAAGCAAAACATAACTGACTTCGCTCCTTTTTACATTCGTATGATCAATTCGGAACAATTTCTTCGTGGAGCAATATTAGGGTTAGGCGAAGTAGGTAAGAAAGAGCACGTCCAGTTGATAATTCCGTTTTTAGGTAATCTTAATGTTTCAATAGTTAAAGCCGCTATCTATGCAATATCTATGTTAGATGGAGAAAATCAAAAGGAATATTTTATGAGACTGCTTGATCATAAACAAGAAGGAGTAGCTAATGCTGCTAGGAAATCATTAACTAAAGTTTACTATAATGATATGAAAGAACAATTATCTAATTTGTTTAAAGAAACTAAATATGAACATACAAAATATAATTTAGCTCTTTTACTTTGTTCACTATCTAAATGGGATGCGATTAACTATATTATTGAGTTTTATGTAAATACGGAAGATACTGTAATCTCAGATATAGGGAGAAAAAATTTTGTTAAATGGATAGGAAATTTTAACCGTATTTTTGATTCACCGACTATGAATCAAATTGAAGCTATTAAATACACATTAGCTAAATATGGTAGAAAATTAGAAAAACAAGAAGTAAAAGATATTGAATTCTATATAAAAGGGTTTCAATAATTTTGACTATGATACAAAATTTGTTCCATTTATTATGGAATCAGAAATTAATAATAGTTAGAGTTTCGAATGTTTCACTTAGACTCGAATGGTATAATTTAACAACATGATCGGCGCTGTTTAGTCGTTTTTTTTATTGAAGTAAATGTTAGTTTAGTGCAATAAGACATTTAGGTTTTATTAAGCTAAATTATTATGTATGAATCGTAACAGACGATTTCATTCAAGGAGATAAATATGAGTATGCAGAATGAATTAAATCAAATAGTCAAAGAAACAATTGCACCTTTATTTAAAGAAAATGGATTTAAGAAGAAAGGAAAAAACTTTGCTAAAATATTTCCTGACTTTGCCTGGACTGTTAACATCCAATCTTCTAAATGGAATACAAAAAATGAAGTAGAGTTTTTATTTAATACTGGAATTTATTGCGATAAAGTATATACCACTTTATCTGAAATGAAATCTCCAATATTTCCATTGGAATTATACTCGATGTTAAGACTACGAATAAGTGATATAAAAAATATACGTGAAAATTGGTATAAGATATCAGATAATACGGATATTGAAGAAATAAAAAAGCAGGTGGAAAGTGACATTGTAAATGTTATAATTCCTTATTTTGAACAGTATAAAACAGTCGAAGATATTATTAATTTTATAGAAATAATGGAAGAACAGGGGGAGTGGGAATGCCCACATCATTTAACACTTCTTTATCATTATTACGGTTATCCTGAAAAAGCACAAAAAAGAATGAAAGAAGTATATTTAACATCCAAGTTTGATACACAAAAAGAGTATATAAAGGAACTTTCCACAAAAATTGGAATAAACGTGAATTAATAGCATACCTTAGATAGTTCAATTTTTAAGAGATTAAAATCATAGTTTAAATGTGTTTGGAGGAAATTTTTTGAATGATTTAATTATAGATACTGTTGCATTTTCAAAAGAAGAATCTAACTTTGATACATACGAAATAATAGATGCAGATTGGAAAGATGAATATGGATTAATAGTACTTCTTAAGGAAAAAAAGAAGTATACCCTCTTCTTTAATGATGAAAATTTTCTTTCACTCAATCTTGAGGTAGATTTCCCAATTGTAAGATGGGTAGATAGGGAGACAATTGTTATTGTAGATTCTAGGGAAGAATTAAAAAAGGATAATGTTTTTATTTTAAATATGAATGGTATTATAGTAGATTCCTTTAACTGTGGAGATGGTGTAGAAGATGTCGAAGTAGGTAAGGAAGGGATTTGGATTAGTTATTTTGATGAAGGTGTTTTTGGAAGTGGAATTTCTACAGAGGGTTTAGTGTTATTCAGCTTAGAAGGTAAAGTGCTTTTTAGATATCACTCTGATTTATTTAAAGGTCCGATTATAGATGATTGTTATGCAATTTCTAAAGGGAAGGGATCGTCCATATGGCTATATCCATATTCTCAATTTCCATTGATACAACTATACCCTGAATCAAGAGAAATAAACACTTATAAAGTCCCTGTAAAATTTCGTGGTTCACATGCTATAAGCATAAGATGTAAGTATGCATATTTTTATGGTGGCTATAATTCAAAAGGTGAACTTTATTGTTGGGAAATTGGGAAGAAAAAACATGAAATGATAGGGAGAATCGATGGGAGAACAAGAGGATTAGGTAATGGTGAAAGTAACCATTTCATTTCTATGTCAGATAAATTGATAAGATTACATAAGATAATAAAAGATGATGAATTTACTTTTTCTTAAATATTGATTTATAGTTATTGAAAAGATTGTGAAGGTAAATGGAATCCATCCTCCATCCTTAGAAGTTAATTTCTTAATGACTAAATAAAAAGAACACTACTTTTTTAGTTACTCAAAAACCGTAGTGTTCTTTTCTATATTTTAAGCATATTTTAGATTTGAAGTTAAAGTTTATTTTTTGATAACAAGAGTTTCCCATCCATCATAATGACCACCGAAATGTTCTGAAGCTTCAATTAAGAAATCAGTTAATTCATCAATACTATCTACATCAACATGATCTTCTCTAGAAATACGGACAGTAAATTCATACTCTTCATCTAAATCTTCATCAATATTTGAATACTTTCCTTCAAAATTAAATCCTTCTTTTGCTATTTCGTTAATAAACTCATTTATCTTTATTTCATCATTAAATAAAATGAAATGTTCGACTTTACGAGGTAATTTTAATTTGTCACCTGATCTTTTTAATTGCTCAATTAATTCAGCATTACTTATATGCTGCAAGTGGTATTGATTTGGATAAAGAAATTCGAAATAATATTCCCAAAGTTCCTCTTCATCCATACCATACACTCCAAATGCGTAATTATTGGCTACAATGATTTGTTCAGCAACTTCAATTAGCATTTTAGGATCTTGTTCCGAAGTATAATAGACAAGTTCTCTAAAACCATCAGTCGTAACTCTTCCAACATTAAGGTAGAGTTTTGGATTAATTCGTTTTTCGATTTCCTTATTAACTTTTTCTAAAACTTTTAATTCATGTTTACTAGGAAAACCTCGTTCGTCTGGATTTTTTAATTGTAGTTTTATACAAACAATAGTTGGATAATCTTCAATATTTACTTCTTCAGTTACTTCCATATCTAATACTACAGTAGCAGGTTTATCATCTATAAAACTAAAATACGCATTCCAATACTCAGACATTTATATTTCTCCTAAATAAATTTGACTTTTATCGCTTAACACGAATTTCTAATTCCTCAAGTTTTAGTGACAATTTTTCTTCATTAATATTAATTTTTAAATCTTCAAATGTATATTCAGCAAAATGAGGTATATCAATTGTAATCGCAGAAAGCTCTTTACTAATAAAAGTAGAGTCCTTACCTGCTTCTAATTTCTTTTTGTAGCGATTAAATTTAGTATCAAGATTTTCCATATTTTCGTACAATTCTTCAACTGAGTTATAAAGTTGAATTAATGGAATAGCCGATTTTTCTCCTACTCCAGGGCAACCAGGTATATTATCACTTGAATCACCTAATAATGCTTTTACATCAACCCATTGTTTTGGATGGATTCCATAATCATTACTAAAGTGCTCTAAGGAGTATACAATTTCACCAGTTTTTTGAGCAATGATTTGAGAGGTATGCTCGTTTATTAATTGTAATAAGTCTCGATCATTACTATAAATATAGCATTTATTTTTTACAGAATTAGACCAATTATTTGATAAGGTTCCCATTAAATCATCTGCTTCATAAGGTGCCATTTCAAGTTGAGCAATACCGATTTCTTCTAATGCTGTTTTTAAAGTGAAATATTGTTCGATAAGTGGCGATGGTAGTTCTCCACGAGTTGCTTTATAAAAATCATATTTATTTCGACGATCTGTTTCTTCACGTTTAACATCCCAAGTAATTGCTAGATGAGTAATGTCATGTTCTTTAATTAAGTTAAAAAGCTTAGGAATAAAAACTCTTAATGCATTTATATAAACGCCATCTTTCGTTTTAGAAAGTTGTTCATCACTTCTGCCATAAGAAGTTGCAAAATAACCTCTACTTAATAAGTTAAAGCCATCAATTAATAATAAAGATTGATTTTCCATTTTATAAATCACCTAATATCTATATATTTAATATCAAAATGATAGCATATCCTACCGAAAATGATAACTAGTGTATTACTGCCAATTAGAATGAAAGTACCGATATTAAGCATATTTTATTGCATTCATGTGTAATGACATAAAACTTTCATTAGAATATAGAATTTTCTGTTTATTTATTAATTAACTTTTACTATAATGGAGTTTATATAAAAAAATGCAAAGGGTAGGTAGTTATATGGAGAAAGTAAAAAGTACTGTTAAGATTGAGGATATTTTAGTTGCCTATAATACGTTAAAAGAAGTTACGAATAAAACACCTTTGCAGATTAGTACAATGCTTAGTGAAAAATATGATTGTAACGTATTTTTAAAGCGAGAGGATTTACAAATAATCCGCTCATTTAAGCTTAGAGGGGCATATTACAAAATTAGCAACTTGTCTTATGAAGAAAGACACAAAGGGGTTGTATGTGCGAGTGCAGGCAATCATGCTCAAGGCGTAGCATATACATGTAATCAATTGCAGGTGTATGCGAAAATATTTATGCCATCAACAACGCCGAATCAAAAAGTATCTCAAGTGAAATTCTTTGGTGGACCATATGTTGAAGTTATCTTAATCGGTGACACCTTTGATATTGCTCATCAAAATGCACAAATTTATTGCAATGAAAATCAAATGACATTTATTCATCCATTTGATGATCAAGATGTAATTGCAGGGCAAGGTACAGTAGCAGTTGAAATATTAAATGAAATTGACCGTCCAGTAGATTATCTTTTCGTAGCAATCGGCGGAGGTGGGTTAAGCTCTGGGGTTGGAACATACATAAAAGGAATTAGTCCTTCAACAAAGGTAATTGGAGTAGAGCCGATGGGTGCTGCTTCGATGGCTGAATCGATTGCAAATGGACGAGTTGTAACCTTACCTTTTATTGAGAAGTTTGTTGATGGAGCAGCGGTTGGCCAAGTTGGCTATTTAACATATGAAATCTGTAGAGATGTACTTGACCAAGTTGTCGCTATTCCAGAAGGTGAAATTTGTACAACAATTTTAGAGCTTTACAATAAAAATGCAATCATTGCAGAGCCCGCTGGAGCTATGTCTGTATCAGCCTTAGAATTATTTAAAGATGAAATAAAAGGGAAGAATGTCGTTTGTATCGTATCTGGTGGAAATAATGATATTGATCGACTTCAAGAAATAAAAGAAAGGTCTTTAATTCATGAAGGACTAAAACATTATTTCATCATCAACTTCCCACAACGATCTGGCGCATTACGTGAATTTCTTGATAAAGTATTAGGACCAAACGATGACATTACGAGGTTTGAATACACAAAGAAAAACAATAAGGACAATGGGCCAGCACTAGTTGGAATAGAATTGGCCAATAAATCCGATTACAAAGCATTGATTGAGCGAATGAATTGTCATGAAATTCAATTCATGGAAATAAATAATAATCCAACATTGTTTAATTTACTTATTTAGACTATTTAATTACTATAGTGAAATAACCCACAAGGTAATATTTTCTTTGTGGGTTTTTGGTTTTATCATCAAAAATGCTTATGAACGTATCACTTCGAAGTATATAATTTGTCCGCATTTCTTCTTAAAGTATATTCTCAGAAAAATACAACACCCTAAAATTAAGAAAAGCTATCACTTAAAGTTCAACTATTCTCTGCTTCAAATTAGGCTAATTCTGTTTTAAATATTTTTGAAATCGTGGCACTTGACATCATAAACTACATAAAATACAATATTTCTAGAAATACTGAAATAAGCGTTGGTTTTTGAGAGGAGGTTAAAGTGGTGAACGATGATATTGCAGTAAAGGTTTATAAAGCATTAGGAGAATCTACTCGTTTACAAATTGTTAAAGTACTTGCTAAGCAATCTGAATTAGCTTGTTCAGAAATGAAAAATCAAATAAAAGTATCGGCCAATTCTACATTGACACATCATTTAAAACCATTACTTGATTGTGGCTTGCTAACAGTCCGCAAAGAAGGAACCTTCAGATACTATAGTTTACAACGAGAAGTTTTGGAAAAATATGCACCCGCTTTACTTTAAAAATAAAGCGGTATAATTTTACTTTATATTTCAGTATTTATAGAAATACCGAATAATCTAAGGGGGAAATGAATATGAGTTTAGTAAGCAAAGATAATACTAGTTGGGGAAAATTAGAAAATGGTCTAGAAAGTAAACTTTTTGAACCAGTAAAAATAGGTGCTTGGAATTTACGTAGTCGTACTGCAATGGCTCCATTAACAAGAAGTTTTGCAGATGATCAAACGGGTGTAGTTGGCGAGGATATAGTTGAATATTATCGCAAACGAGCTGCAGATGGCGTAGGTTTGATTATTTCTGAAGGAACAGTCATTAGTCCACGAGGAAAAGGTTACCCAGGTATTCCAGGAATTTATTCTGAGGATCAAATAAAAGCTTGGAAAAAAGTAACGGATGCTGTTCATAAAGAGGGAGGGACAATGATTTCTCAAATCTGGCATGTAGGACGATTATCTCATCACGAGCTTGCTGGAAATAAGCCACCTCAAGCACCATCAGCGATTCCTGCAGAAGGATTAGTTTCTCGTTTTCGTAAGCCGTATGATATACCTGAAGAAATGACTACTGAGGATATTAAAGAGGTAATCAATCAATATGCTCAAGCAGCTAAAAATGCCATTGAAGCAGGTTTTGATGGAGTCGAAATTCATGCTGCACACGGATACTTAATCGACCAATTTAATTCAGATGTTACAAACCATCGTACAGATCAATACGGTGGTGATCTTCCAGAAAGATTAACTTTCATGAAAGAAGTAATAAAAGCAGTTATCGAAGCAATTGGTACTGAAAGAACAATGATTCGATTTTCTGCTCATAAAGCTGATATTCCGGGTTATATGTGGGAAGACCCAGAATATGCAATTCGTACATTCATTGAAGCATTCAAAGAAGTTGGTGCAACTTTATTACATCCTTCGATTATGCAATTTGATCGTATACTTGCAGATGGTAAAACGATGCATCAGCTTGTTAGAAAGTACTGGGATGGAATTATTGTTGGAGTAGGAACGTTAAATCCTGAAATGGCAGAAAAAGCAATCGTTGAAGGAACAATTGATGTTGCTGCGTTTGGACGTCCTCTAATTTCGAATCCAGATCTTATACACCGTTTGAAAAAAGGTGAAGCAATTGAAGAATATGATGTTAAAAAGCATCTAAATGTTCTAATCTAAGCTTTAATTTGAATAGATAGTAAGAAGGAAGCTAATCAAGTGGCTTCCTTCTCTAAAGTTTACTATTTCGGTATTTATAGAAATATATAATTATGATGAAAGGAATTAGTTTATGACAAATAAAGGGAAAATTTATATTTTAGCAATGATCAGTTTTTTAGTAGGAACTTCACAATATGTTATTTCAGGTATCTTAGATAAAATGGCCGAAGAATTAGGTATTTCGATTGAAGCTGCAGGGCAACTAATTACGGTGTATTCATTAATCTATGCGATCGGTACACCGATATTAATGGCCGTATTAGCTAAAATGGAACGACGAAAATTATTACTATTTTCTTTAAGTGTATTTATTTTAGGTAATTTATTAGCAGTAATTGCACCTGGTTACGGTTTGTTTATGGTTGCGCGTATTATAATGGCATTAAGTGCAGGAGTTACAGTTGTAACTGTACTAAGCTTGGCTGCAAAGATCGCACCAGCAGATAAAAAGGCAAGTTCAATTGCAACTGTTGTCATGGGATTTACTGCTTCACTCATTATAGGTGTCCCAATTGGTAGATTTATAGCAGCTGCCTATGATTGGAGACTGGTCTTTCTTGGGGTTGCCATATTTGTTTTAATCTCTTTAGCAATTATCGTTAAAACAATTCCACAAACACATGGTAATCAACCGATTCCATTATTGCAGCAAATTTCATTGGTTAAACAACCAAAAATTGCATTAGCCTTATCTATTACATTTTTCTTAATGAGCGGATATGGCATCGTATTTACTTATTTATCACCGTATCTTATTCAAACTACTAAGATGAGCGATCATGTTTTAAGTTTTGCTCTTCTAATACTTGGTATAGCTAGTTTATTTGGATCTAAATTCGGGGGATTCAGTGCAGACAAGTGGGGGATTACGCTTACATTAAAACGAGGATTAGTACTTAATATATTATCGATTTTATTATTATCATTCATCTCTAGTTCAATCAATACAGTGATCATTATCCTTACATTATGGTCATTTTCTGGATGGTCATCTGGAGCAACACAACAATTTAACTTAGCAACAATTTCTCCTAAATCATCTGATGTTTTATTAGGTTTAAATCAGTCAATGATGCAATTAGGCTTTGCATTTGGTGCAGCAATCGGAGGGCTTGCAGTCAGTCAATTGTCCATCCGTTCAATTACATGGATGGGCTCAATTCCTGTAGTGGTTTCTTTAATCGTTACGGTTGGATTATCACGTTATTTAATGAATGAAAAGAAAATCAGTCAAGCCGTTGGCACACAAATAAGAGCTTAAATGGACTAATTTATAATTGGAAACTTAGTTTTGTGAAAAAATAATTTATACTTTATTGGGGCTGTCTTATGTGTCGGATAAATTGACAAATAGGCGCCCCTTTTTAATGTCGAAAATAGAATGTACGTGTGCTTTGATCGATCTTTTTTAGAGAAATTAAGAAATTTTTTAATGGATTTAATAAGAATCAGAGAAGTTTTGCTTATTTCGATATGAAAGGATCTTAACTACACAGATTTTAAGTCAAAATACCATTACCAGTATAGGTAATTATTTATTTTATTTGCGATTCTTTAGGATTTAATTGCAGATTTGGTAATTTTAATTGCGGTTTATGGATTTTAATTGCGGTTTTCGGATTTTAATTGCGGTTTTGGATTTTAATTGCGGTATACGGATATTAATTGCAAATTTGATAATTTTAATTGCCATTTTAAAATTTTATTTGCACTTCTCAAATGTTTATTTGCAACGCCTCATCTTTACACATTTCAAACATATTTTTACAGCTAAGACTTAAATCGACATGATTCTTCTTTCACCTCTTATTCACCCCTAGATATTTTACTGAAAAAACAAATTGAATAATATTCGAATTATATGAATCTTTATAATAAATTAAATTCAACCTTTTTCGAATAAATTTTAAATAAAAGTATTCCTAATGCAATGTAACCGATTTATAATTGAATTCGGAAAGCCTCAAATAAGCATATTGTAATCAGTACATAAAAAATTTTCTCTTACAAAAATGGAAAATAATAAAACGATAATTTTTTATATTTATTTAATAATAAGTAATAGATATAAAATGGGGGCTTACTCCTTTTAGATAAATAAACTTAATTAAGGAGCTGGTATTTATGTCAAGCAAGACATTAGAAGCATTTTTAACTCCACAGTTAGCTGAGTTAAAAGAGAAAGGGCTCTATAATGAGATTAACTCTTTAGAAGGTTCTAACGAAGCTACTATTCAAATTAGTGGTAAACAATTTATAAATTTATCTTCAAATAACTATCTTGGTTTTGCGACTCATCCTCGTTTAAAACAAGCTGCTATTGAAGCGACTGAAAAATATGGAGTTGGTGCAGGAGCGGTACGTACGATTAATGGTACGATGGATATCCACGATCAACTTGAAAAAGCGATTGCTGAATTTAAACATACAGAGGCTGCTATTGCATTCCAATCTGGTTTTAACTGTAATATGGGTGCTATTTCAGCAGTTATGACAAAAAAAGATGCAATTCTATCTGATGAATTAAACCATGCTTCAATTATCGATGGTTGCAGACTTTCTGGGGCAAAAATTATTCGTGTAAAACACCAAGATATGGATGATTTACGTGAAAAAGCAAAAGAAGCTACAACTTGTGGCTTATATGAGAAAGTTATGTACATTGCTGATGGTGTTTTCTCTATGGATGGAGATGTAGCAAATATTCCTGATATCGTAAAAATTGCTGAAGAATTTGGCTTAATTACATATATCGATGATGCTCATGGTTCTGGCGTTATGGGTAAAGGAGCTGGAACAGTTAAGCATTTCGGATTATCAGATAAAATTGATTTCCAAATTGGTACACTTTCTAAAGCAGTTGGTGTTGTAGGTGGATATGTAGCTGGTTCGCAACAATTAATCGATTGGTTAAAAGTTCGTGCACGTCCTTTCTTATTCTCTACTTCTTTAACACCAGCAAATGCTGCTGCATGTATTGAAGCAATTCGTATTATGTCTGAAGAACCAGAAAAAATCGACAAGCTTTGGGAAAATGGAGATTATTTAAAAGCTGGTTTATCAAAACTTGGATTTAATATTGGTGAGTCTGAGACACCAATTACACCATGTATTATCGGTGACGAAAATCTTACACAAGAATTTTCTAAACGTTTATACGAAGAGGGAGTTTATGCGAAGTCAATCGTATTCCCAACAGTACCACTTGGAACTGGTCGTATTCGTAATATGCCAACAGCTGCGCATACTAAAGAAATGCTAGATGAAGTTTTAGCTATTTATGAAAAAGTTGGTCGTGAATTAAACGTTATTCAATAATTTTAAAAATTAATTTCGATATATTTTATTACTATAAGGTGGACTAAGGAATGAAGAAAATATTAATTACTGGTTGTTTTGGACAAATCGGTTCAGAATTAACTATGCGTCTTAGAAATGAATACGGTAATGATAATGTTGTTGCGACAGATATTCGCCGTCTTGAAGGTAGTCCAATTTTAGAAACTGGTCATTTTGAAATTTTGGATGTAATGGATAAAGAAAAAATGTTAGAGATTGCTAAAAAGTATGAAGTTGATACTTTCATTCATTTAGCTGCTCTTTTATCAGCAGTTGCAGAAGCAAAACCTACATTAGCTTGGGACTTAAATATGGGTGGATTAGTGAATGCTCTTGAAGTAGCGAGAGAATTAAGCTTAAAATTCTTTACCCCAAGCTCAATCGGTGCATTTGGACCAGCAACACCAAAGGATAACACACCACAAGATACAATCCAACGTCCAACTACAATGTATGGTGTTACAAAAGTAGCTGGTGAATTATTATGTGATTATTACTTTGAAAAATTTGGCGTAGATACTCGCGGCGTACGTTTCCCAGGCTTAATCTCTTATGATACAGTGCCAGGTGGAGGTACTACTGATTATGCTGTTGATATTTATTACGAAGCATTAAAAAATAAGAAATATACTTCATTTATCGGTGAAGGAACATACATGGATATGATGTATATGCCTGATGCAATTGATGCAATTATTAAGTTAATGGAAGCAGATCCATCAAAACTTAAACATCGTAATGCATTTAATATCTCAGCGATGTCATTTGAACCAACTCAAATCGCGGCATCTATTCGTAAATTCATCCCTGAATTTACATTAGATTTCGACATTGACCCTATTCGTCAAGGTATTGCCAATTCATGGCCAAATTCAATTGATAGCTCAGCTGCAAAAGAAGAGTGGGGCTTCGATCCGAAATTTGATTTAGATCGTATGTCTGAAGATATGTTAAATAAATTAGCTGCAAAGTTAAACGTAACTCAAGCTTAATCAAAAAAGAAGGAGACAGTTGTCTCCTTCTTTTTATTTTCCCTTTTGTTTACTAATTCCTGTTTTTGGTATTTTGTTTAGTACTTTGACACAAACTTATCATGTATCAAGAATGAAAAATTAAAATGCTGTTAAAAAAGGAAGTTAGAAGATGAATAATTTAGATCACAAGGGTTTACCTTTAACGATTAAAGAGATTAAAACTGCATATGAACTTTTAGGGGGTAAAGTTCGAAAAACACCATTAGTAAAATCATTTTATTTAACTTCAAAGTCGGATGGAGAAATTTATTTAAAACTTGAAAATATGCAATTAACGGGCTCATTTAAATTTCGAGGTGCATTTAACAAAATTTATCATTTAACTGATGAAGAAAGAAGTAAAGGAATTATCGCATGTTCAGCTGGTAATCATGCACAAGGTGTAGCATTATCTTCAAAGCTATTACATATTAAGAGTAAAATCATCATGCCTTCATCTGCACCAAAAGCAAAGGTTGAAGCAACAGAAGGCTACGGATCAAATATCATTTTATACGGTGATACTTTTGATGATGCGAAAGACTATTGTGCTAAAGTACGAGACGAAACTGGTGAAACATTCATCCATCCTTATGATGATATTTACATTATGGCTGGTCAAGGGACTATTGGGATTGAAATTTTAGATGATCTTTGGGATGTTGATACAATCATTGTTCCAATTGGTGGTGGTGGCCTTATTTCGGGAATTGCAGTCGCTTTGAAATCATTTAACCCTTCAATAGACATAATTGGAGTTCAAGCTGAGAATGTACATGGCATGAAAGCATCAATAGACGCCGGAGAAATAGTGAGTAACTATATTGCTCCTACAATAGCCGATGGTTGTTCTGTTAAAGTTCCAGGGAAATTAACATATGAAATTGTAAAAGAATTAGTAAGTGAAATAATTCTTGTAAGTGAGGATGAAATAGAAGTAGCAATGAAGGATTTACTACAGCGCGGTAAAGCAGTTGTGGAAGGTTCTGGTGCACTAGCGACAGCAGTAATTTTATCTGGTAAAGCTTCAAAATATATAAGAGATAAAAAAGTAGTAGCGATCATATCGGGTGGTAATGTTGACCTCGAGAGAATTTCCAGTGTTTGTGAACATTTCTTTGGAAATGAAGTAAAGTGATTTATTAAGAATGGGTGATCCGATTGTCGGAAAATAAATTAAGAAGAGAAATGGGATTTATTGCAGCTTTAACTACTGTAATTGGTACTGTAATTGGTGGTGGGGTTTTCTTTAAAGCCACAGCTGTATATGGCGCAACTGGATCTGCGAGCTTAGGCTTATTAGCATGGATTATTGGAGGCATTATTACAATTTGTGCTGGTTTATCAGGTGCTGAGCTTGCCGCAGCAATTCCAAAAACAGGAGGAATGATTGCCTATTTAAAGCACACATATGGAGATCTGACTGCCTATTTACTCGGATGGGCACAAACGATTATCTATTTTCCAGCTAATATTGCCGCTCTCTCGATCATATTTGGTACGCAAGCAGTTTCCATCTTTGGTGTCCCTGCCAATTCTAATCAATTCACTGTAAGTATTATTGCTGTAGTTACTGCAATTTTTATCACTTTAATGAATTTTTTGGGAGCAAAAACTGCTGGTAGTATTCAATCACTTTTTACGTTTTGTAAACTAATACCGTTGGCGATTTTGATTATATTTGGATTATTACATGAAGGAAATGTAACTTTTCAACTTTTTCCAGTTGAAGTAGGAAGTGATCGAAGTTTTTTACCAGCACTTGGATCAGCTTTACTTGCTACGATGTTTGCATACGATGGTTGGATACTCGTAGGAAATATAGCCGGAGAAATGAAAAACCCTAAAAATG
The DNA here is from genome assembly GCF_900112535.1 of Bacillus sp. UNCCL81. Taxonomy (NCBI): domain Bacteria; kingdom Bacillati; phylum Bacillota; class Bacilli; order Caryophanales; family Bacillaceae; genus Bacillus; species Bacillus sp. UNCCL81. The sequence goes on from NZ_FOMF01000003.1 coordinate 676,698, forward strand.
ATTTGCCAAAAGCAATCGTATTTGGCTTAGCAGCTGTAATGGCTGTGTACCTTTTAATTAACATATCCTTTTTATTTGTATTAACCGCAGAACAATTAGCTAGTACATCTACACCTGCCACTGAAGTTTCGAAAGTCTTATTCGGTAACTTTGGAGGAAAACTCGTCTCAATCGGAATTTTGATATCTGTATTTGGCACAATTAATGGCTATACAATGACAGGTATGAGGGTTCCATATGTAATGGCTAGAGAACAAAAACTTCCTTTTAGTAGTTGGTTTGGTAAATTATCTAAAACTGGTGTTCCATATAATGCTGGTCTATTTATCCTAATAGTTGCCATATTTATGATGTTTATAGGTGGATTTGACTTATTAACTGATATGTTAGTATTTGTCATTTGGATTTTCTATACATTAACATTTATTGCGGTTTATATTTTACGAAAACGGGAACCAGATCTAAAAAGACCATATAAAGTACCTTTTTTACCTTTAGTTCTCTCAATCGCAATAATTGGGGGGATCTTTATAGTCGTTAATACACTAATGACGCAAACTATTTTAGCTTTTTGGGGAATTGGTTTAACGTTAATTGGACTTCCTGTTTATTACATGTTAGGGAAAAATCATGTTGTCGTAGATGATGAGTGAAAAAGGTAGGAATTTTTCCTACCTTTTTGAATGTAACCATACACTAGTTATTAATTTTTATGGATAACAATTATGGCTGCCTCATTGGAGTCTTTGAATAAACCAATAAAATGCCAACACAAAAATAAGGCAAGACATTGAGACCACCATTTTACGATACCATGGGAAACGTCGTAGCAAAAGCAAAAAAGGAAGTAAAAGGCAGAGGACCATGAGCTGGCCAACTTCCACACCTAAATTAAACGTCAGGAGAGAGCCAAGTTGATTACTCTTTGGAAGTCCAGTTTCAGCCAAGGCTCCGGCAAAACCCATACCATGAATCAAACCAAATATGGCCGTCAATAGCCATCGCCATTTTGCCTTTTGAACAAATATGTTTTCTACTGCCACATAACAAATTGTCAGGGCTATCAAGGATTCGACCCAGTACGGGATGACGTGAATGCGACCGGTCGCCACTAGGAATAGTGTAACGCTGTGGGCGATTGTAAAAGCAGTAACAATCTTCAACGCATCCTTGAGTCTAGTTGCGATTAATACTAAGGATAATAAAAATAGCAAATGATCATAACCTGACAAAATGTGTTCGATTCCAAGCTTAAAGTATTTCCACAAAACAGCGCTAATATTAGGCTGGGGAAGATCATTAGGAGGATCCTTAGGAAGGTTGATCATAATATCTCTATTAGTGCTATCAATCATATTCTGCTGAAAATAATCCCCTACATGGACCATGAGTACACTTGTATGAGCAGGCACATCGTCAAACACAAGATCGTAATGAAGATTAAATTGTTTGATGTTTTCATCGGCGATAAACCTCATTTGATATTCCATGCCTCTTATAACACCCTTTTGCGCCATGTTCATCGAAACCAATTCCATTGTTAAGGGCTTTGAATCCACATCTATGCGAAGGCCTTTCTGTAGATAGGATTCGATTTTTTGCGTGGCCGATTCATCATTCACCAGATTATCTAAGTCAGTACCGAAATGTGGAAACAAGTCCTTTTGTTCAATAAAAAGATCATAGAGAATCTCGTTCCCTTCAATGTTTAAATCTGAGTAGCTCATATCTATGGAATGAGCATGTGAAGTTTTGGTTGGCCCCAAAATTAATAGGAACATGATGACGAATATGGACAGAAATGAACGCTGCTTCATAGTAGATCCTCTTTTCATGAAATGTTAGTATTACAATCTGCAAATAGTTATTCCTGTTACGAACGTTCAATCTGCAATCTGAACATGTTGAGCCAATATCCCGTTGCAGAGCAAGGAAATGCAGCTTTAGTACGTCTTTGAAACTATTAATATTCCAAATGGATGAGGGGGAGAAAGGTGATCTCCCCCAGTTTCATTACTGATCCATCCTAAATTTTGCTAATGTGATGACACCTGCGTGAATACTTTTGGTTTCAAACACTTGAATTGCTCTACTTTTGAGTCAATACATATTGAGAGTCTAGCAGCAATATTCAGCTGCTTTGCTTGAGATTTGCTCCCGCTTTGAGCCTTCAATTCATTTACAAAGCTGATCAAATCGTTGTCTGCCAATTTTTCCAGCAGACTATCGGTAATACTGTTCCTTTGGCAATCCCTACTGTTATGCTCTTTAACGTCACGGTTGAACGACTTGGAATGTCTTGCGATCCACTACCGTATAACCGTCATTGAGTAAAAAGAGTACATCATAAGTCCCAGGGGCCAGTCCATTGTTTAAACTAACTCTTCCAGATCCAGGCGTTAAATAACTCCATCGCAAAGATGCACCGGCGTCTGGAGGAACAGCTCCGGTTTTGTATATGCCGACCCAATCTTTCCCGTTTAACGCTGCCCCAGTATAGGATAAGGTAATAGCTTCCCCTTGGATGTACTGGGATTTGTCTAGTGTTATTGGGCCTGTAGATACTCCAACTGCTTGAACAGTTACATTAATGCTTGTTGTCAATGGAACGCTGTTCGGGTTTTCAACTCCGGAAGGCAGGGTTACGGTCCCTGGCACCGAGAAGGTCTGCTCCGTCTTGATAGCCGGATCGTAGCTAACGCCGCTTAATTCCCAAGTCACACTTGCGTCCACATTTCCTCCATCGGTTGCAAGAATTACTTTTGTGGGCAATCCAAGAGCTTCCGCTGTCTTGGCCGTTCCGTTGTTCGCAGATACCGATGCAGGCGCAGGTATGCTGTTTAAATTAACATTTTTACCCTCAATGTCAATGTCCTGAGAAGAACGGTTATACATGGAATCGTCGGCAAATACCCTGAGTATATATGGAGTAGTCGGCGACAAATCTGTAAATTTATAATGCCTGTATTCATCGAATGGCTTGTCTAGCGGAAGCGAAAGACTGTTAAACGATTTTTCAACTTTACCGTTGAGCTTGTTGATAAGCTGAATATTATATTCCAAAACGCGCACATTGTCATTTGCTTGCTTTATTGTAAAAGCAAGTTCGTTGTTTTTGTAGGAATCTACCGTAATACCTTCTTCAAACTGTGGAGCTATGAGTTCTCTTATATCGCTTCTGCTATAGGTAAAGGCCTTTTTGCCTTCACCGACGATTTTTACAGAAGGTATGCCTACATATTCATCTGTGCTTAAATTATATTGTTTGATGATAATTTTTGAACCGTAAACCTCTAAGAAATTCACGATGCGAGGCGTAGTTTTATAGTTGATATACGCACCTTCTAAATATCCGCCGTACGGACCGTCATCAATATAACTTGAATATGAACTCGCACCGCTGTCGAGAAACGTAGCCGAACCTTGATAATGAGAACGTTCGTCGGTCGGGTCGTATTGCGTATGCCCTGACATATAGACTACCTGCGACAAGTCATTGTCGGCAATATACTGACCTACATTATTACTTGCTGCGCTGCTCCATCTACCTGACCATACTGTTCCGCTTATAGGGTAGTGAGAAGATAAAAATATAGGTTTTTTTGGATCGTAATCTGCTTCTGTTTTAATTTGGTTGAGTAATTCTTTGGTTTTCCCAACGGTATTGTCGTTGTTATAATTTCCGTCAAATCCAACAATATTATATCCTTTTACCTTTACCCTATAGGCACTATTAAAGAAGTTGTTATCGTATGAATTCGTTGAGGCGTTCCACGCGCCTGCCGAACCGACAGGAATAAATTTTTCAGCGCCGCCCATATCATGGTTGCCTCGTACCATATAAAGCTTTGTATTGTCAAACAGACCTTCACCTTTCAGTTTATTGTAAATGTCTGTCATATTTTTCATCCACACATATTCATTGGCGTTGTTACCGCCAGTAACGTCGCCAGGAATAAAGAGTACGTCGGCCTGTGGGAATAACCTTAGTTCTGTTCTGTAATCTTTTTCAATGCGCGCAATTGTTGCGGGATTAGCACTTACTTCCGGGTCGCTGTCCACAATCATATTTAAACCTGCAGGGGTTAGCTTTTTATTACTTTTTTGGTAGATGAATATGGCATTGTTTAGTTCCCGTTCGTAATAATTAATGGTTTCCTGTGTATATAAATTTACTTTTTGAGTGGTTGCAACCTTAGTTGCCGTATTCAAAACCTTTTTCAAATAATCAAAATCGGTTTGGCTGTAGTCGTTACCGAGACCGTCCGTTACTATTTTATTAGCTTTTGAAATTGTGTCGTTAAGTGCTTTCAAATCTACTTTATTTACAGCGTAACTATTATAATTAGCTTGAACCATTTCACTGCTAAATGCACCTTTCCAAACATTCAAATCAGCTATATCGAATGAATTTCCGCCATTTTTGCCTATTCCGTCGCTACCTATATTTAATGGGTTCGATGTATCTAAACTTCCTACCCCGAGTGAAGTTTCGGTCATTTTGTAACCATCAATATACAACGATCCGAGCATTTTATCCCTATCTACAACAAATGTCACGTAACGCCAATTAGAAGCATTAAACGTATCACGCCCAAATTTTACTGATGATGTAGGGAATCCTAAATTCATATTGGCCGAATTGGCTGATGTAAATATAGCCCAACCTTCGTTAGAGCTCTTAGTAAAATCCTTGTTTGATAATATTACCTGATTATTGTTAGTGTCACCCTTATACCAGAAGGATGTTGTAAAACTGTCATTACCAAAATTCAAGCTATGCTTCGTACCAACATAATTCCCGTCACCGCTTTCTAAGTGAAGGGCTTTGGTCCCGGGTAATACACCGTCTACATAACTATAATTTCCTTTCCCTTCCAAATTTTCTTGATTTGCATCGTCCTTTAAATTATGATCGAATTTCATCGATGCAATAAGTGGGGTGGCATTTAATACTGCGTTCGTTGGCAATGAAGTTTTTCTGTCACCATTTGATGGTAAACTAACTACAACGCGCAATTTTTTACCAATATCATTTAACGTTACGGTGTAGCTTTTTGATGTACCACCAGATTTTACATTAATATATTGATCGCTGATACGTGATTCCTGTACTTGCCATTGAAATGTTAGATTTTTGCCCATTGAACCATGACCCATGGTTACATTGGCGGTGATCGTTTGTCCGCTAACCGGCTGCATATTGTCGATTTTAACGAGTTTGGCACCCGAATCGTTTGCAAGTGCGTCTGTGGTGTTTGATAATATAACGAATATCATCGTTAATACGAGAGAAATAGATAAATATTTTTTCATTACAGAAAACCTCCAGTAATTCTAATTTTCTACGATTACCGCGAATTGTTCTAAATAAGAGACAAACTTTTCTTTTGACTTTTAAATGAATATCACTTATCTGAAATAGCCGTTTGTCGTCTTGATTAGATGGAAAAATTCGTATAATAACGGAGGGGGGCCCCGTTAATATCGAATTTTGTTGTCCCTCACTTGATGGACAGAATTGAGCAAAATTCGTATGCTTTGATCTTTTACAACTATCGGTACATGATTCCACCCAATTTAACATTTCAACTCACTGAACATATTCCGAAAATATTAGGTGAATTCGACGTAGTAAAGCTTTTTACAACAATTAATAAGCTGTGAAAAATAGTTAAATATCAATAAATTATTACTCCTCCTTTTTCAAATGAACCTTTCTTAAGACTTCTTCTCAAAGCGAAGACAGCCTCAATTTAGAAATTCTGATTTTTTTTCAGTAAGATGGTGAAAAATATCACATGGACAATTATATAAGCACTATGTAAATTAAATATTAATTCTAAATTATCTATTATTAATTAAACGATTTGTGTTAAGTAATACTTAATGATAAAAACGATTAAACTTAAATGTTTTCCTGCAAAAAGTAATCAAATAGAAATACCAAAGACCTAAAACTATATACTCCTCATTCCTCTATCATTAAGCTAGAATTGATCTTTAACATTTAAATAAATGCAAAAGAGTTCAAGAAAAACTACATTCTTGAACTTAAATAGATGAATTTGAAATCATGTCTGCTATCATTATTTTTCGTGTTCCTATCGATCGTCGATCCTTCTAGATTAAAATAATCTGGATATAATTGATAAAATTAGCCAATAATTATACATCTTAATTATTGACCATATGTAAAGTAAACTTGAATTTTAAGTTAACCAATTAATCGTATAAAGATATTCTTAATAATGATTTACATTATAGGCACAACCTGAAAAGAAAACTTATGAAAAACCAGATACTCCTACCGATTTCGGATTAAAAAATGAATGTGAATCACATTAGGATGATTAGATAGTAAATGTTATTTCACACGAAAAAGGAGCAATCGTTATGGGATTGCTCCTTTTTTTATATTCCATCTCTAGACAAATTTTAAGAATTACTTATTTCATGAAATGTGTTTTCATTTGAATTAGTCGTGGTAAAATTTAAAAATCTAAAAGATGTAATGACTCCAATCAATAAAAACAAACTTGCAATGATTGGCGGTAAAAGATGATAAAAATCAGTGTACCCAATCATAAAATGGACTCCAAACGCAGTTATAAACGCGGGTAAACTCCCGAACAATAATGTCCACCAGATCCATTTTTGATTATGTCTGAATCCCCATAATGAAATCATGAGTACTAGTAAGCCAACACTTACTAACCCACCTCCAAATCCGGCGCGATCATGTGAGATAACAGGTATTAAGTGTTGATTAAATGCATTCAACTCAGAAGGTGTTATACATAGATAATTTAAATCTGTTTTCACAAAGGTAGTAGTGACACCTACAAATGAAATAATACATCCTCCGAGTATGATCGAAAATCCTAATATAATAAAAAATAATTGACCTATTAAACTAAACTTCCAATCTCTATTATTTGTTAGATTTTCAGATTCCGGACTTCTATTTAAGCCTCTAGTTTTAAAAAAACCAAGTAAGAATGGTATTAATAAAACTACCCAAAATAAAGCGTGTAACCAATCAAAATACCCATATCCTATAAATAAAAATATCGCTAAAAAACCTACGAACGCACTAGTATCAGATGCTTTCTTTGCCCAATGATAATGATGTTTAATTCCATTTCTGGCTAATGACATGAACAATATTCCCCCTGACATAATCGTCCCAGAAAGTGTCATCCGATCATGTGACATAAAGGGGAGAAGCCGATCATTAAACTGTAAAATTACATGACGTTTAATCGTTAAAAAGTGCTCATCATATGGAAGGACAATGGAAGTTAAACTAATAAATAAAGCAAGTAATCCTCCAATAAACATGAAAAGTCCAAATAAAAAGTACCATTTCCATCCGTCACTTAAACTAGTCATCTCTTTTTTACTTCTATACATTATCGCTTCATTAATCCGTTTTGGTAGACCAGGACCACTGAGCACATATCCATGAGTTAAAAATACTAATGATGATCCAGAATCAATTATTTCTATTGCATCAAACGGCTCAACAACTCCACCTTTTGTAAAAATTGGTTTCTCAAACTGAATTGATTTTAACTTTTGAATAGTATTTATTAAGCTGTTTTTTTGCTCTATATCAGTAGTAACTGGAGGTTCTTCAATCAATATTGAATCGAATGGATAATTTTCTTGTTTAAGAAGAATATCAATTTCATTTGAATAAAATGATAGACAAATAGGTTTACTAGAAGCCCAATTATTTTTTACTAAATCCATGGCCAAATCAAACTCTAGGATGAATAAATCAACAAAATCTGAAAGCCTTGATTCGATCAGTTTAAATTCTTCAAAACTCCCAACTATTCTAGCAAAAATGGGAACCTTCTTATGTATTTTAGAAAGTTTATGAACTGTTTGTTCTACGGTTAGTACTTTATTTTCCTCTGTTCCGATTAATTGGTTAAGTTTGAAATCAATGAGCGGACTTTGGCTTGTATAAGAGTCGTTTATTGAAATAGGACCGATTTCAATCACACCAAATCCTAAATTCATAAAAGCGTTTGTGCCAGATAGATAGGGGTCAATCTTAGAGGCCAATCCAATTTGATTTTTAAGTTTCAAATTATGAATCTCATTTTTAAGGGAGCTGTCTGTGTTTAAATGACCAAGAAATTCGATTAGATTCGGACCAAATGGAAAAGAAGAGATTTTATTCATGCTACTATGAATGAATTCTCTTGAAACTTTAGAAGGAAGCTTTGAGAGCATTGGTTTAAAAATTGTATGATAAGACCAATCAGGCATCGTATAACCTCATTTTTTTTAAGATTACTTATAGTTTACTTTCTCAAATATAAAATGAAAACACTTTCTTTCTAAATTGTGAATTGATTCACATCACATTGGAATTTTTGTATAAATATGGTATAAATAAAAAGAGTTATCTACTTTCAAAATTAGTAAGACAAGTAAGGAAAAGGTTGTATAGAAAGGCGTATATGTGATTACAATGGTAAATATGCAAAAAGTGATAGTCATAGTTGGTCCTACAGCAGTAGGGAAAACAAAGCTAAGTATTGAACTTGCAAAAGCTGTTGATGGAGAAATCATTAATGGTGATGCAACACAAGTTTATAAAGAATTAAATATTGGAGCAGCTAAAGTTACAGAAGAAGAAAAGGAAGGAATTCCGCATCATTTAATTGATTTTCTTGATCCAAATGATTCGTTTACAGTTGCGGATTTTCAAACTTTAGCTAGAGAAAAAATTAAAGAAATAGCTAATCGAGGTAAAATCCCAATTATTGTTGGTGGAACTGGATTATATATCCAAAGTGTATTAACTAAATATGAATTTGCTGAGCAAGAAGGTGATGAGCTTTTAAGAAACCAATTAGAGGGCTTTGCGATGGCCTTTGGGAATAAAGCATTACATGATCAATTAAAAGAAATTGATCCAGAAAGTGCAAAGCAAATACATATGAATAATGTTAGAAGAGTAATCCGTGCAATTGAAGTTTTCAAACTAACGGGACAAAAATTTTCAGAGACCGCATTTAAAAAAGAGCCAGAGTATTTATATGATGCAGAAATAATCGGATTATCGATGGATCGAGAGCTACTATACAATCGAATTAATTTACGAGTTGATCTAATGTTGGAAGAAGGACTAGTAGATGAAGCAAAAATGCTCTACGACAAAGGTATTCGAAATTGTCAATCAGTACAAGCGATTGGCTATAAAGAGCTTTACGATTATTTTGATGGAAGCTTAACGAAAGAAGAAGCAATCGATTTAATTAAACAAAGTTCAAGAAGGTATGCAAAAAGGCAAATGACGTGGTTTAGAAATAAAATGAGCATCCATTGGTTTGATATGGATGGACATAATTTTGATATAAAAAAACTGGAAATTTTAGCTCTACTTGAAGGAAAGGGCTATTTCATCTCGAATAAATATATGTAGAGGTAGAAGAGGAGGAAAAGGACATGAAAACATCAATCAACATTCAAGATCAGTTCTTAAACCAATTACGTAAAGACAATCTAGCGGTTACAGTATTTTTACTAAATGGATTTCAAATCAAAGGTAAAGTAAAAAGCTTTGATAACTTTACGGTATTGTTAGATGTTGAAGGTAAACAACAATTAATATATAAACATGCAATTTCAACGTTTGTACCATCTAAAAATGTACAAATTGAAATGTAAAATAAATTTAAAAAAGAGCATTGATCTTATGGTCAATGTTCTTTTTTAATTATGATAGATAAATTAATAAAGATAATTATATTATGTAAACTAGAGGAGGAGAAACAAATGTATGTTCCAAAAGAATTTAAAGAAACAGATCTAAATCAATTAATAGCCGAAATGAAGAAAAATAGCTTCGGAATATTATTATCAAATAATGACGAAGCAAAAATAGAAGCAACTCATTTACCATTTATCATACAAGAAGCTAAAGAGAATTTAATCATAATTACACATTTAGCTAAGCCAAATCCTCAATGGAAAACGATGAATGGAAAGGAATGTTTAATAATCTTTTCAGGGCCACATGCATATGTTTCTGCTTCATGGTATGAAGAAAAAAATACAGTTTCAACTTGGAACTATACAGCAATCCATGCTTATGGAAAAGTAACAACAGTTGAAAATAAGGATGAAATGAGAGAAATCGTTTTAAAAACAACTGACTATTTTGAAAAAGGACAATCAAAACCTTGGAAATACAAAGATCACACAGATTATGTTGAAAAATTACTTTCAGGAATTGTTTGCTTAAAAATTGAAGTAACAGAGTTAATCGGTAAAAAGAAATTAAGTCAAAATCATTCGATTGAGAGAAGAGAAAAAGTGATTGCAGCTTTGCAAAATGAAGAAAAATATTCTTCGAAAGAAATTGCTGAACTTATGAAAGCAAAACTAAATACAAGAGCATAAAAAGAAGTTTACTATACTGTAAAAGCAGGGAGTTATGATGTTAGAAATCATAACTCCTTTTTATTTGGGTATTCATTTTCTTGATAAAATTGAAAGTATCGTTTTAAGGAAACGGAGGTCTTCAACCCAACTAATTGCTGAATATCTTCCACTAATAATCCCTCTTTTATTTTCCGTAGAATAAAAGTATTTCTTAAATGTTGTGAGCAAAGTCCCTTTCTAAGTCCAGCTCTTTTAACTTCCAGCCTAAGCATTTTTTGAAATGCAATTTCAGTTAGTGCTTTCGGTGAATCTGTATCGTAAACCCAATGGAATGTCATGCGGTTAAAATCAAATGCAACAAAGAGCGGATGAGTTGAATGATAGTGAGGTCTTACGGGCTCTGGTATCGTAACAAAATAATTATATAATAGTACTCGATCTTCTTTTGTGAGAATAATTGTTCTTTTAGTCCCTTCCTTGCTATGGACAACAAGTTCATTTAAAGCGAAGTTAATGTCTCTCATTTGTAAATCAATTAATTCCTTTAAAGTTAGTCCATAAAACAGCATAAAACGAATCATAATTTCGTTACGATCCATTAAAAATGATCTAGCTTTTAATTGTTTTTCTGACAAATCTGTTGTGGATTGAACGATTGATAGTAATTTTTTCTCTTCTTCTTCAGAAATAAAATCGTCCGTTGAAAGGGCTCGTGAAGGCGCTGCTAAATAGTTAGTGAATGGAATAATATTTTCGATTGAAGCATTATTAGAATGTAAAAATTTATAAAATTGATTTAGTACGACATATATTCGATGCATTGTTTTCTCATTATATCCACGTTCAGATGTTAAAAAATAGAAATAATTATTAAAATCTTGAACTTGTAATGTACTAAAACTTTCATTAACTTTTTTAAAGTAACGGAAACATTCTTCTAAATCATAGCAATAACGCTTAATAGTAGATTCTTTTCTTCCTTTACTATTTAAGTGAGAGGCAAATTGCAAGATGACATCAGGTAAAGTAGCAATCGTTAAGTTTGGGATCGTCAAATTTATCAACTCTTCTCTTTTTCTCTCATTATATCAAATAAGTTAATAGAATTTAGTAAAATTTAGCAATCTTATCCATTTAACAGTTAGTTTGGAGAATAAAAGTTTTGAAATTAATTGTTCGTACATATAATAGTAAAAAACTTATTTAGTAAAATACTTTCAAAAGCGCATAAAACGAATTGTAATGTGATTTCTCGTGGAGTGCTTACTTATAGATACACAAAAAATGTTCGACAGAATAAGAGAGGTGTCATGTTTGGAGCAACCAATTCGTTTAAAAGATAACGGCCAAATAAATGTTGTACTGAATACAGTGAAAAGGGGAGAGGTTTCTCCAAATCCAATTATCGAAACAGTGAAGCAGCCTAAACATGAGTTATTAATTGAAATAGAGGATCAATTAAGGCATTTAATTGGCATGGAAGAAATAAAAAAAATGATTCATGAAATTTATGCTTGGATATTTATTAATAAAAAAAGAGAAGAATTAAGCTTAAAAGCTGAAAAACAAGTATTGCATATGTTGTTTAAAGGCAATCCAGGAACTGGAAAAACGACTGTTGCAAGGATTATTGGTCAATTATTTTTGAAAATGGGTGTATTGTCAAAAGGCCACTTAATCGAAGCAGAAAGAGCTGATTTAGTCGGAGAATACATTGGTCACACTGCTCAAAAAACTAGAGATTTAGTAAAAAAAGCAAATGGTGGGATACTTTTTATTGATGAGGCATACTCACTTGGCCGTGGAGGGGAAAAAGATTTCGGAAAAGAAGCAATTGATACACTTGTTAAACATATGGAAGATAAACATGGTGACTTTGTACTGATTCTAGCCGGTTATTCTTCCGAAATGGATTATTTCTTAAGTTTAAATCCTGGACTAAAATCAAGATTTCCTTTCATTTTAGAATTCCAGGATTATTCTGTAAAGGAACTTCTAGATATTTCAAAAAAAATGTTTGTTGACCGAGAATATATACTTTCACGTGAAGCGGAATACCGATTAAGAGACTTTATCCAAAAGGCAAAACTTGAAAATCGTGCTCATTTTAGTAATGGGCGTTTTGTCCGTAATATTGTTGAAAAATCGATTAGGACACAAGCCACTAGATTAGTATCAGAGACCGAATTTAATCGAGAAATATTAATGAGAATCGAAGAAAAAGACTTATTTACTTCAGACAAAATCGATTCGATTAATTGACCGATTAGCTATTTTATTTGGTGTTTTCTACCCCACCAACCTTTAATGTTAAAATAAATTGAAATAATGACCCCAAATAAAATATTGAGGACAATACAATAAACATAACCATATTTCCATTTTAACTCAGGCATATTTACAAAATTCATGCCATAAAATCCTGCAATAAAAGACATTGGCAAGAAAATGGCACTTATGAGTGTTAAAGTTTTCATAATATCATTTGTACGGTCAGATTTTAAGGACATTTGCAGTTCTATAATGCCTCCCATACTTTCTTTAAAATTATCAAGGGCATTAATAATACGTTCATAGTTCTCTTTCAATTCATTAAAATAAAAACCTGCATCCTGACTTAAGAAAGGAAAATCTGCTTCGACGATTTGGTTAATGACATTTACTTGGGGCTCTACAAGCTGTCTTAAATCTTGAAGTTGAACTTTCCAATTGAAAATTTTCTGATCCAAATCCTTTCGAAATGGGTCATTAAATAAGTCTCGTTCAATTTCTTCAATCTCATTTGCAAAACGATCAATAGAAATAAGGAACTTCTCAATAACTTCATGGAATATTTGATATAAAACATGGCCAGCATGGTCTACTTTAATATAATTTTGACTGAATTCCTGCGTTACATATTTGAAAAGATCGATTTCATGATCTTCTATATATGAAATAATTAAATTACTGCAAACAAGAATATTTATTTTTGTTGGTTTAAATAACTTAGTTAAAGCATATAGGGAAAGTATTGCCTCGTTTTTAAAAACATTTATTCTTGGCTTATGTTCACTATGGAGAAGTTTCTTTTTTGCTAAAGGATGAATCGTTAAACTTTCAATAATAGTAGTTAATTCATCAAAGGATTTATTATTAAAGTGATACCAAAGAATTTCATCTTTCGTTGGAAGCATAAATTTATCAATTGTTTCGACAGATTGATTTGTTATATTATATCTCTTCAAATGAAATTCTCCTTTAAATAAATTTCTAAAATAGTGTTGGCAAGAATAGGTAAATTATGTGAAGAAAACTAATTTAAGATTAAGAAGGGGCCTCGAATTAAGAGGTGTGTATTATAGCGGTCACAATCATTTTATTTATAAATTATGATAATACAATATTCTACTAGATCGCAAAAGCTGGAAGGATAAGCCTTTTCCTATTTATATTTAAAGCCTGAAAAAAACAAAAAAGAGGATGATTTATTCACCCTCTTTTTCTTTTTTAAATATTAGTTTCTGCATACTTTTTGAAATTGTCTAGAATTGCTTGCCATCCTTGTTGTTGAAATTCAACTGGATTCGTTTCTTCAGCATCGAATGTTTCAATTACTTCAGTAGTGTCTTCTTTTCCTTTAAACGTGATCTTAACTTTTCTTCCATCACCTAGAGTATATGCAATTACTTCATAGTTTTTTACTTCATCATAAATTCCTCCGAAGTCGAACCCAAAACTGCCATCTTTTGCTTCCATTCTTGATCTGAATTCACCACCAACTCTTAAATCATTCTCAGCAATTGGTGTGTGCCAGTCGTCTGAAGCACTGTTCCATTTTTTAATATGAGTAGGTTCTGTCCAAAATTCCCATACTTTTTCTACTGGTGCTTGAATCGTCGTTTCTACGGTTACTTTTTTAGTTGTTTCCATTTTAATTCACGCCTCTCTTGATACTAAATTGGATAATAACATATGTAGCTTACTTTCTTGTGAGCGATTTCAAAAAATGAGATAATCCTTGTACACCTAAAGCATAAGTTAGGTGTACAAGAAATATCAATTACACATTATTATTGAAAGAGTTAATAATCACAGAAATTCTTCTGTTCTTTTATTATTACCAAGTCAACCAGCCACTAGTTTTCATATATTTGTGAATTAGGTCGTATTTTTCAATTCTGATTAAATGGTTCATACGATTTCGATATTTTCGATAATCGTCTTTTCGAACTTCTTTTACTTCTTTATCATAATGAACAGATTTTAATCCTTTTCTATATTCAAAAAGTTTTTCCTTTCGAGGATCTTTATAAATTTTCTTGTGACTTTTTTTCTGTTCATTATTCCAGTATGAAACTTCTAAATCTAACATTTCCTTCCCTGCTGCGGGGATTTAGATTATGGCATTTGCCATTAGTGCCGACCGCAACTAATAGAAGAACACTTTAGGATTATACAAGTTTTTCACTCCTTAAAAATTTCTCAATTATTTTAACGAAGGCTTTTATAAGTAATACTCCAGTAATTCTATTCTTAATTAGTATATTCGGTTTTTCTTCAGAGACTCCTTTCTTATTTAACTAAATTGACAGGTAGTTGAATAAGTACAGTAATAGAATTTTAAAATAAAAAAACAAACCATCATTTGAAAAGGTTTGTTTTTATTGGACTTATTTAATTTAGTTTTTGAGTGCTTGATTCGTTTAGACTAACTGTTGAGCCTTTAAATGATCTTTTAGGAAGACTCCAATTATAATGTACAGATAATAGTCTAAGTAGAACAATAACAATGAATAATAATAATAGTTCAAAATTTGTATCAACAAATTTATTTCCAATTAAAACGCCTACAAGTATTGCCCAAAAAGCGTATACTTCTGAGTGTAATACCATTGGTTTTCTTTTTGCTAGTAAATCTCGTACGATTCCGCCACCGATTCCAGTTAAGACAGATGCTACTATAACAGCGCTAACTGGTAATTTTAATTCCATAGCATAATTTGCTCCAAGAATCGCAAAAGCGGATAAACCGATTGAATCGAATAAAATATCTAATTTTTTAAATGGTTTATTTGATAATTGCGGAAAGAAAAAGATAATTGTCATCGCAACTAACGCAATTGTAAAATTTGTTGTTTGATTCCATAAATAGTTAATTGGATAACCTATTAATAAATTACGTAATGCACCGCCACCAAAGGCTGTAGCAAAGCCTAGAATATAGACACCAAATAAATCATAGTCTTCTTCCATAGCTACAACTGCACCACTTAATGCAAAGGAAATAGTACCAATAATGCTAAATAACTCCCATGTTTCCAAAAAGCAATTCCCCCGCCCTTAATAAAAAGATGAAAAATAGTCCAGATATCATTATAATAAAGAGACAGTTAAGAGTAAAGAATATTTATTGCTTAGAATTGGTTAAAGAAAAGGTGGAATTTTGTGTCGAATGAAATGAGAGAAAAAGCCATTTTAGTTGGATGTCAGCTTCAAAATGTAGATGATGATCGGTTTAATTATTCATTGGACGAATTAGCATCACTTACGAAAACAGCAAATGGAGAAGTAGTTTTAATAACTTCACAAAAAAGAACTAAATATCATCCAGCATTATACATAGGGACAGGTAAAGTAGAAGAGTTAGAGGCAGCAATTGCAGAGTTAGAACCTGATGTTGTTATTTTTAATAATGAACTAACTCCATCTCAAATACGTAATTTATCTGCAAGATTAGAAAAAAGGGTAATTGATCGTACACAATTAATATTAGACATATTTGCACAGCGAGCGAAAACAAAAGAAGGTAAATTACA
The DNA here is from genome assembly GCF_900112535.1 of Bacillus sp. UNCCL81. Lineage (NCBI taxonomy): Bacteria > Bacillati > Bacillota > Bacilli > Caryophanales > Bacillaceae > Bacillus > Bacillus sp. UNCCL81. Next base: position 692,906 of record NZ_FOMF01000003.1, read on the forward strand.
GGTTGAACTGGCTCAATTACAATATTTGATGCCAAGATTAGTTGGTCAAGGGACTGAGTTATCAAGGCTTGGTGGAGGTATTGGTACAAGAGGACCAGGTGAAACAAAGCTAGAATCTGATCGTCGTCACATTCGAAAACGTATTGATGACATTAAACAGCAATTAAACATAGTCGTTGAACATCGTAAACGTTATCGTGAGCGACGTAAGAAAAATGAAATGTTTCATATTTCATTAGTAGGTTATACAAATGCAGGAAAATCAACATTATTTAACCGACTAACTAAATCTGATGTGTATGAGCAAGATTTACTGTTTGCGACATTAGATCCGACAACTAGAAAATTTGTTTTATCAAATGGTATGACAACTTTACTTACAGATACGGTTGGTTTTATTCAGGATTTACCAACTTCACTTATTGCTGCATTCCGTTCAACACTTGAAGAAGCAACGGAAGCAGATTTCATTCTTCATGTTGTCGATGCATCTCATGAAAATTATAAAAGCCATGAAGTAACAGTTTCTAAATTATTGAATGATTTAGATGTTGAAAATATTCCAATTTTAACTGTCTATAATAAAATAGATCAAGTTCATGAGGACTTTGTACCGTCACCATCCGAAGGTTTTATTGAAATGAGTGCTTTAAATGAAGATGATTTAAGTAAATTACGTCAAAGAATTGAATTTGAATGTAAACAGTATATGGAATATTTTGAGGCATTTGTACCAGCTTACGAGGGCAAATTAATTCATGAAATCAAAAAACTAACGATGATTGAATCAATCAACTTTAATGAAGAATCAGAAATCTATCAAATTACCGGGTACGTTTTCAAAGAACATTCAATTTATGATACTGTAAAAAGATATAGAATATATAAGGAGCAATAATCAATGCTAGAATTTTTATCAAACGGGGAAAAAATTGCACCATTAGTGGCAGATGTTGAAAAATTAATTTCAGAAGCCCATAAAGAAATTGACGAAGTGATTGAATATAACCAATTCAAAGTTTTACAAAGCTTTCGAAAACATAAAGTGAGTGATAGTCATTTTATCCCAACAACTGGTTATGGTTATGATGATATCGGAAGAGATACATTAGAAGAAATTTTTGCAGATGTTTTAGGTGGAGAAGCTGGTTTAGTGAGACCGCAAATCATTTCTGGAACTCATGCAATTTCAACTGCTTTATTTGGCGTACTAAGACCAGGGGATGAGCTTTTATACATTACTGGGAAGCCATACGATACATTAGAGGAAATCGTAGGGATTCGTGGGGAAAGTGGAAATGGCTCATTAAAAGACTTTGGAATTGGATACGAATCAATCGAATTAGTAAATGATGAACGAATCAATTATGAAAAAGTAGCAAATAAAATGACAAGTAATACGAAAGTAATCGGTATTCAGCGTTCAAAAGGTTACGGAACAAGACCTTCATATACAATTGAACAAATTAAAGAGATGATTGATTTTGTAAAAGAAATTGATCCAAATGTCATTGTTTTTGTAGATAATTGCTATGGTGAGTTTGTTGAAAAACTAGAGCCATGCCATGTAGGAGCAGATTTAATGGCAGGTTCATTAATTAAAAATCCTGGTGGTGGACTTGCCAAAACAGGTGGTTATATTGTAGGACGTAAAGATTTAGTCGAAAAATGTGGCTATCGTTTAACATCTCCTGGAATTGGACGTGAAGCTGGTGCTTCTCTTTATGCGTTACAAGATATGTATCATGGCTTTTTTATGGCGCCACATATTACTGGTCAAGCTTTAAAAGGAGCTTTATTTACTGCTGCATTTTTAGAAAAGCTTGGAATGAACACAAATCCTTCATGGGATGCAGTAAGAACTGATTTAATACAATCTGTTCAATTTGATGATAAAGAAAAAATGATAGCATTTTGTCAGGCAATTCAAGCGGCTTCACCAATCAATGCTCATTTTACGCCAACAGCAAACTATATGCCTGGATACGAAGACGATGTCATCATGGCAGCGGGGACATTTATCCAAGGTGCAAGTATTGAGTTAACAGCAGACGGTCCAATAAGAGCTCCTTATGTTGCATATGTTCAAGGTGGTTTAACATATGCTCATGTGAAAATCGCAATTTGTTCGGCAGTTAATTCTTTAATTGAAAAAAATCTATTAGAAATTTAAAATAAAATAGCTCATGACCTCTAGTCATGAGCTATTTTATATATGAAAATAATTGGGGACTTACTTTCATAATGAAAAAGGTTCTATCTATATTTCTATCTTACAGGTTAATTCTTAAATTAACCTTAACACTATCATTAAAATTTTGTAATGTTTATCTAATCTTGTATTAAGGTTAGGAGTATACGAGTATATAGAAGTTGGGTATACAGTATAGATTCAGTAATGTATGGAGGAAAAACAATGGAAAATCTACCTAATTGTCCTAAGTGTAATTCAGCATATACATACGAAGATGGAAATCTTTTAATTTGTCCGGAATGTGCTTATGAATGGACAATGGAAACAGAACATACGAATGACGAAACAATAGTAGTAAAAGATGCTAACGGAAATATTTTAAATGATGGGGATTCAGTTACAGTTATAAAAGATTTAAAAGTAAAGGGCACATCACTTGTCGTTAAAATTGGTACAAAAGTGAAAAGTATTCGATTAGTTGAAGGTGATCACGATATCGATTGTAAAATTGAAGGCTTTGGTGCCATGAAGTTGAAGTCTGAGTTTGTTAAAAAAGCGTAGTATCGTTATTTAAAATTTCTATTAAAAGAAAAATGCATCAAGTCAAAAGGCTCGATGCATTTGTTTTATATGTAAACTTGAGTAATATGATGATTATTTGAAAGGTCATAAGTTTTAATATGTTTTGGATTCAGCGGCTATTGTGAATTCTTTAGAATTAATATAGGAGAATGAATTATGAAACTTTTTCAAAGTAAAAATACTCATGATCATGCAAACAGCTGTTACCAAGAGATTCTAACACCTCTTGGTCAAGTTATGTTAGAACTAAATATTGATGACGAACGTTACACTAACTTAACTAAAATTTCGGATTGCTTTAAGCTCCATAATGGAGGCACTTTACTTAGTTATAAACAGCATCTCTTTATTGCCGAATTAGTAATTTGCAACCCTAATTATAAAATCCCTAATCATATGAAAGTTGAAAAAGTTATCGCTGGAATATGGAGGATTAAACCATTAGTTAAAAATTTAAAATGTAAGTTCGATACAAAATTAATACCAATCAATTTAAACGAAACTGTTTGTAGTTCTGATAGTGGACAAAATCTAGATGCCATAACATTTGAGTATAAAGAATTTAAAATGACGATTGGAACACAAGACGGAAATACATTATTAAACCGAGTACATGAAAAAGACATGATGGCGAATAAATTTAATCGATTGGATCAAGAATTTCCAGACAATATAATTCATTACAGGAAAGACTATACTGGACTTTCTGTGCCACTTACATCACTTGAAAGAAACGAAGTAACTCAAATTCATTTTGTTATCGCTTGGAATTATGCACTAGATGAATATGATAGTTCAACATGGTTTGCTGCTGATTTGTCTAGTAAAGCAATTCTTTCTGGTGAAGAATTAATTTAAATTTACTAAATAAAGTAAAAAATAATAGTTTGATATAAATTGATATTTGTTAAAATAAAAGAGATGTAATTAAACGTTTACATTCATTGATATTATTGCAATTATTTTTTTAAAATCGCACGACATAGAAGAAGGTTAACAACAGTTAATTTAAATTTATAAAAATATCACAATTTGTTCTAAATGCAAATCCCTCAATGTGTTTATATAGAATACATGAGGTGAGTGATTTGAAAGTTGATTCGATCGGTGGAACTGAACAAACTCTTAATCATATGAATAAAACATTGATACTTGCAAAAAGAGTAAGATTAAGACCAACTAAAGAACAAGAAACACAATTATGGAAATCAGTGGGAACTGCCAGATGGGCTTATAACTGGGCATTGGCCAAACAAAAAGAAAGCTATAAAAACAAAGGGAAGTTTATTTCTGATGGCCTGTTAAGAAAAGAATTAACAAGATTAAAACAAACAGATGAATTTTCATGGCTGTATGAAGTATCGAATAATATTACAAAACAAGCGATAAAAGATCTTTGTCATGCGTATGAAAAGTTCTTTAAAGGGTTAGCAGATCAACCACGATTCAAAAGTAAAAGAAAATCAAAACCATCCTTTTATAACGAAAATGTGAAGTTGAAAGTAAAAGGAAAGAAAGTATTGATTGAAAAAGTCGGTTGGGTTGTAGTTTCCGAATGTATACCAGATAAAAAATACTATAATCCTAGAATTAGTAATGATGGTAAATACTGGTATCTTTCTGTAGGGATTGAAGAATCTAAACCAATTGTTGAACTGACAAATGTCTCACTTGGAATTGATGTAGGAATTAAAGAGTTAGCCGTTTGTTCAGATGGCACTAGGAAGAAAAATATTAACAAAACAAGCAATGTGAGAAGGGGAGAGAAACGCATACGTAGGTTGCAACGTCAAATTTCTCGTAAATATGAAATAAACAAGGAGGGAAACCGTTTCGTCAAAACAAGCAACATTATAAAAATCGAAAAAAAAATACAACACCTCTATAGAAGGTTGACGAATATCAGACTAAACCATCTTCATCAATCCACGAGCGAAATCGTGAAAACCAAACCTTATCGCATCGTAATGGAAGCTATAAATATCAAGGGAATGATGAAGAATAAACACCTGTCAAAAGCAATCGCAAAGCAGTGTTTATTTAAATTCAAACGCCAAATTCAGTATAAATGTGAAAAATATGGCATTGAATTTGTAGAAGCTAATCAATGGTACACATCTTCTAAAACGTGTTCAAGTTGTGGGAATAAGAAAAATGATTTAAATCTATCAGACCGATTATACAAATGTGAATGCGGTCATGAAATCGATCGAGATATAAACGCAGCAATCAACTTGTCACGATATAAATTAGTAAACTGATACCTAGACGTCATTACTAATATGTAGGATTCGTTGTATCCGAATTTACGCCCTTGGAGTGTTAGACCAAACGAAAGTAGCCTAACTAGGCAAAATCGGACACGTAGAAAAGGGAAATAAACGAAATCTATTAAAAATAATGTTTTTTATTGATTTTTATAAGTTTTTGGCAACGGTGTTTAATTGAATAACCGAGCGCATAATTTTGCAATGGATTATGTAAATTCAGAGGAAAAACAAAAGATGCTATATAAACGGACTCTATTGATGGTTAGCATTTCGCAAATTTTTGGTGGAGCAGGATTAGCTGCCGGAGTTACAGTCGGTGCACTATTAGCTCAACAAATGCTTGGAACAGATGCTTTTACTGGTCTGCCAGCATCCCTTTTTACACTAGGCTCAGCAGGAGCGGCATTAATTGTTGGTAGGCTTTCGCAAAGATTTGGTCGACGAATCGGGCTTGCTGCAGGATTTTTTACTGGTGGACTTGGTGCAATCGGTGTAGTAATTGCAGCAATGACAAACAGTATTATCCTTTTATTTGCCTCACTTTTGATATACGGTGCAGGAACAGCAACCAATTTGCAGGCTAGATATGCGGGAACTGATTTAGCAAATAATAAACAACGTGCAAAAGCGATTAGTATTGCAATGGTTTCCACAACATTTGGTGCTGTTGCAGGTCCTAACCTAGTAGGCCCAATGGGGAAATTTGCTGTCTCCATTGGCGTGCCAGCACTTGCAGGTCCATTCATTTTATCTGCAACTGCTTTTATTTTGGCTGGTCTGTTTCTTTTCGTTATGCTTAATCCAGACCCATTAATTATGGCAAAAATGATCGAGTCAAATAAAACAAAACAAGTTAATGTGGAAAATTCATCACCTGTTGAAAGTATTAAAAACAAGAGGGGAATTGCTGTTGGAGCCGCAACTATGGTGCTGACACAAATTGTAATGGTTGCTATTATGACAATGACACCGATCCATATGGAACATCACGGTCATGGACTAAATGAAGTAGGGATTGTGATTGCGTTTCATATTGGCTCGATGTATCTTCCTTCATTGATTACAGGAATTCTTGTTGATAAAGTCGGTCGAACTGCCATGTCGATTGCGTCTGGGGCGACTCTACTCTTAGCAGGATTGACCGCTGCATTAGCACCTAGTGATTCAATGATTCTCCTAGTAGTTGCGCTTTCATTACTAGGATTAGGTTGGAACTTTGGACTAATAAGTGGAACTGCTCAAATTGTTGATTCAACAGATTCATCTACACGTGCCAAAACTCAAGGGACTGTTGATGTATTTATTGCACTAGCAGGAGCATCTGGTGGTGCTTTGTCTGGAATGATTGTAGCTAATTCAAGCTATGCAACATTATCATTAGCTGGAGGAGCTTTGTCTTTAATCCTTATTCCAGTCGTGATTTGGTCACGTGGAGGAAAAAAAGAACGTGAACAAGGGCTTCAAATGTAAAAATCAAATTTAATTTATAATTAAGATGAAATAGGAGCTGATTAATCAGCTCCTATTTCACAATTTGCATGCTTGATAAAAAGTTTAATTAAATTCTTAGTAAAACCGTATATTTAATTGTGCCCGCGAATTGAATTCGTGCTCAATTACAAAGGGGGAAATATGAAAAAATTTTTAGCTTATTTCATACTAATAATGTTATTGATCAGTTTAACCAGCTGTTCTTTAAGCAAAAACACAAGTAAGGATATTTTTCATTATAAAAATTCTTATGTCGGTAATAACAGTGCTGTAGGAAATATTATAAAACAATTACCGAATCATAAAGAATTCACCCAAATGTCACTCCAAACAAAAAAGAAGCCTTATGGTGTGACGATTGAATATAAGAATTTACCCGCAAATACTAAAAATATAGTAATAAATAATGCAACTTACTTATTTACATTGATCAAAAACGTAGAATGGATTGTTTTTGATTTTGCTGATCAAAAATATACTTTGACAAGACAACAACTTGATCAATGGTATGGAAAAGATTTAGGCTCATATACGAATGAAAAGGAACTAGAGGAACTAGTCCACACTAATTTAAAAGATAAAAGCAAAGTAAATCAGTTTTTTAAGAAATAAGGTCTTTTTTTTAGTCATTATTAAAGGGATTGATAAATTTTAAATAGGTTAATAGATTGAGAAATAGTAGTAAACGGATATAAAGGGGTAAACGAATGTCTATTTTAACAAATGAATCTGAATTTAAGGTTCTAATTGAAAAGGAACTAATTCCGAATGTAAACCTCAAGAGTGAACGTCCAAATAACCCAATTGTCGTTAAGAATATTCCAGAAGGTTGGAAATGCATTGGATCAGGTAATTATGCGGCTGTTTTTATACACCATTCTGAACCAAATGTGGTTGTTAAGGTGTATGGAAAAGATCTAGACGGTTTAGAAAAAGAAGTTCAAGTCTATAAACAATTAGGAGAGCATCCAGCATATTCGAAATTGATCCAATTTGGTGAAAAATACCTAGTATTAAAAAGATTAGAGGGAATTACCCTATACAACGCTCTTGCAAATGGTGATCGAATACCTGAAAGTGTGATTAAAGATGTAAATATTGCGCTTAAGTATGCGATCAGTCGTGGGTTAAATCCATACGATGTTCACGGAAAAAATGTGATGATGAAAGATGGTAGAGGGTACGTTGTAGATATATCTGATTTTTACAAAAAAGGAAAAGATGAAAAGTGGGAAGATCTAGTCAAAGCTTACTATAAACTATATAAAAAAACATTGTATAAAGTACCTATTAAAATCCCGTTGAAATTCTTGGATTTTACTAGACATTCATACAGATTTTACAAAAAATTGAAGAGGAAAATTTAAAATAGATCACGTTGAGATATGTGACGATAAGTGCAATAGGTTTTATAATTGAACATTTTATGTGACTGCAAATGAATTCTAAACAAGAAATAGCGATTGATATTTAAAGAAGACTAGTATTCGGGCTAGTCTTCTTTAGATTGCAGTTATTCATTTAGTATTTATGTTGAGGATAAATTGGCTCTTAGTTTTGTACTCTTTTTTCACTAAGACCTAATTAAAATAGAGTCTGTTTTCATTAAATATCTTTGTGATTTTCATAATTTAACAATTGTTTATGATTATAAAACTTCTCAAAAATGAGTCCCATTAAATAGTAAAATACTAAGCCGAAACATAGATGAATAAGTGTAAATTTAATACCAAATGAAGCAAATTCATAGATAACGACAGGTAGTTTAGCCGTTGTCCAAACTCCTAAAAAGAAAACAACATAGCGAATACTTGCTCCTTTTTTCAATAAAAGTACCGCGATTGGAAAAGCTAGGTATAGAGGACCAGCTGCAATACCTCCTAGTAAAAGAGCAAACAGAACACCGTAAATGCCAGATTTATCTCCCATATATTTAATAAGAGTTTCTTTTTCAACCCATTTATCAAGTAAGCCAACAAAAATTAAAACAGGTGGAAGAAGAAATAACATATTTAATATACTATTTCCAGTTAACTGAAATGCTTTCATTCCAAGTGAGTGGTTTAATAATGTTAGTACGATGAAAGCTATTAATAAAATAAAAAAGAAACGATATTTTTTTAATTGACTCATACCATCACCAACCATATTATATATGCAAATAAAAGAGACATTAAAAGTCCACTTGCATTACGTGCATATGCAAAACTTTTTCCAAATAATTTTTGTTCCATAGGTAAAGTAATAATTCCTACTGACATTAAAGTTGACATTAATACTGCTACTTGTGGGAGTCCAGCACCATTTTGGACTAATGTTTCTCCAAGAGGAAAAACGATAAAGCTTGGAATTAGTCCAACTGAACCAATTAATGTAGATAGTATTATTCCTTTCACTCCAGAGTGTTGGCCAATAATTGATGAAACGAGTGAAGGCGTTAATAAAGATAAGGATAGTCCTACAAAAAACATAATCGTTAAAATTTCAGGGAAAATATTACAAAACATTCTCCATGACTTTAATAGTGCATCTTTTGTTTTCTTTCGATCTTTTATAAAAGAGATACAAGTAAGAATTATAGCTAAACTGTATAGGATCGATGCATTAATCATGATCCTTCTCCTTCCTTCCATTCATTGTATTTGTTTATGAAAAATGTTAAATTTTTAAGCTTTTCTTCGATGTTTATTTGAAATTCTTCTAATTTTTCTTTTCCAACTTCAGTAATTTTGTACATCTTGATCGGTTTATCTTGTTCGGATTTACCTAAATAAGACTCAACAGCACCTTCAGTCTCTAATTGCTTTAGAGTTCGATATAATATAGAACTATCAATTGGATTAATTGGAAGTTCTTCCTCACACTTTTGCAAAAGTTTCCCTCCATAACAATCTCCCTCTGTTAAAAACAATAAAAGAAATGCACCAGTATGTCGGCCCGTATGTTTCATAAATATAAACCTCCTAAATTTGTGTATTTCCAAAGATTAATTTCATACTGTTAATAACAATATACTGTTAATTACAGTAATATGTTACTAACAGTAAATATACTCTGTTAATTTATTTCAACATTTTAAAAAATTTCTCTTTCTAAGGAGAGATTGGATGATTAGGTTTATACAAGAGCATTTCTTTAGTTGAGAAATGCTTTTTTATCATTTAAAGAATGTAAGGATATTTTTATAACAATAATAATATAATAAAAAACAACAATAATTTATTGTAAAACGATAAATTATATGGTAAATTCAAAATGAAAATAATTTAGTGAGGTGCATTTATGAAACGAGGGTCAACTCTCTTTTTAAAAATAGTAGTGATTCTTATTGGTCTCCCAGTTCTTGCATTGTGTATATTTGTGGTTCCGAAGATTGCAGAATTTGCTGCTGAACTGTATCCGAATATTGCTTTAATGAAAATTTTTATTTTTATAGATCTATATGCTGCAGCGGTTCCTTTCTATTTTGCGCTTTATCAAGCTTTTAAACTTTTAAGCTACATTGATAAAAACAAAGCTTTCTCGGAATTATCGGTTAACGCTTTAAAGAAAATAAAGTTTAGTGCAATCGCAATCAGTGTTTTGTATGTACTAGGGTTGCCACTTTTTTATTTAATCGCTGATATGGATGACGCTCCAGGAATAATCGTTATTGGCATGGTCTTGATTTTTGCTTCATTGGTAATTGGAGTCTTTGCAGCCGTTCTCGAAAGGCTTTTGAAAGAAGCGATTGATATAAAATCAGAAAATGATTTAACAGTCTGAGGTGAGAACATGGCAATTATTATTAATATTGACGTGATGTTAGCAAAAAGGAAAATGAGTGTAACCGAGCTTTCGGAAAGGGTTGGGATTACGATGGCGAATCTTTCTATTTTGAAAAACGGTAAGGCAAAAGCGATACGTTTTGCAACTTTAGAAGCGATTTGTAATGCCTTAGACTGTCAACCTGGAGATATTTTAGAGTACCAAAATGATGAAGACAACAAATAGATCGTTAAGATTGATATAAATTATGAAGGAGAGCTAATTGTGAATTTAATACTTCAAAAGGATGAGTCATATTTTATAAGAGCGTTCAAACAACTTGTTCGATTTGGTTGGGAGCAGGCTTTATCATGTATTTTTCCTGTTGTGATTTTTGCCTCTTTAGCTTTTACTAAAATTGTGCCACTTCCATTTCTTCCAAGATATGATTGGTTACTATTGATCTGTATTTTGATGCAGTGGTTAATGGTGCGTACTAGGCTAGAAACATTGGATGAATTAAAGGTCATCACACTTTTTCACCTAATTGGACTTGCGCTTGAACTTTTTAAGGTACATATGGGCTCTTGGGCATATCCTGGAGAAGGATACTCAAAACTATTTGGAGTGCCACTATATAGTGGTTTCATGTACGCAAGTGTTGCCAGTTATTTATGTCAAGCGTGGAGAAGGCTGAATGTTGAACTAATTAATTGGCCACCATTTTTGATAGTTGCTTCACTTGCAGCGTCAATTTATTTGAATTTCTTTACTCACCATTTTTGGATAGACGTTCGTTGGTGGTTATCAGGGCTTGTAATAATTGTTTTTTGGAAATCTTGGGTCACTTATGAAGTTAATGGGACCAGGTACCGTATGCCAATCGCACTTTCTTTCGTACTAATCGGATTTTTTATATGGATAGCCGAAAATATTGCAACGTTTTTTGGTGCTTGGCAATATCCTAATCAGTCGGTTGCATGGAGTTTAGTTCATCTAGGTAAAGTAAGTTCATGGCTATTATTAGTTATTGTAAGCTTTCTGATCGTAGCTACCTTAAAGCGAGTTAAAGGAAATAATTCAATTAAAAGGAAAGACACTAAAAAAAGTAAAAATATGTAGAAGTTTATATGTTTGAAATCAAAAAAATAACCTGTATCAAAGATTAACTAGTAATCAGATACAGGTTTATTAATAATTTGTATCGTTAGTATATTTTAATAAGATGCCTAAACCTAATATACTGCCTACTTACCGATAAGATTCATAAACCCTTTGTATATTAGGAAAAGGGAGAAAATTAAAATAGCTAAAATACCAATTAAATCTGTTAATGGCTCTACACTTGATAAGAATGTGCCTGCTAAAGGCATTTTGATTAAAGCAAAACCAGCAATAATACTAGCTAACATTAAAAAAATTCTTTCCATTCATTCATCCCTCCATTCAATATATTTTATGTGCAAGTAGAATGTAAGTGCTTTCAAAAACGAGCTTTTATAAAAAATGTGCGTTTGTCACGGTAAAGTTGAGATCGTTTTCATATAAATACACTAAAAGTAAACTTAGAGGAGAGTGGGGTTTAGAATACTATTTAATAGATTAAATAGTATTCTAGTTCTTTTTACATCGATGTATAGTCGACACTATTTCTTTCCTATCATTTAACTACTTTTTAATATAAACGCCGTTTCACTTATTATTCTCTTTCATCTATTAATAGAGATTAATCATAATAGGAGTGAAGAATAATTGAGTTCAAAGCATAAACATGATGTATCTTTTCAAACGTGGAATCTTTATTTAGGAGCGGATCTCACGCCGTTAATAGGAACAACACTGGCACAAATTCCCCAGCGCGTAACAGAAGTATTTCAGCAATTTCTAGCAACTGACATAACTACTCGCGTAAAGGCAATTGCTAAAGGAATCGCAAAAGAAAAACCTGATTTTATAGGTTTACAAGAGGCTGAATTATTACAGCTAATTATCCCTACATTTGGGATTGTTACTTTCGATTTTATTGAATTATTAATAGGAGAATTAGAAAAACTTGGATTGAAATACAAAATTGGAGCTAAGAACGATAATCTATCGGTAGGCCTACCTGATCTTAATGGAAATTTAGTTCAATATTTAGATAGGGATGCCATATTGATTCGGAAAGATTCTGAATGGAAAATACTAAGTAAACAGGAAGCAAACTTTCAAACAAATTTAACTTTACCCGTAGGAGGACAAGCTATAACAGTGCTTCGCGGATGGTCCTCCTTAGAAGTAAGAAAAGGGGGGAAAGTTTTCAAATTAATTAATACACATTTGGAACCAAATGACGAAGCTGTTCGTAATGCTCAAGCAACCGAAATCCTTCTAGGGCCTGCAAATACACAGTTACCAGTTATTATTTCTGGAGATATGAATGCTGTTCCTAATAGCACGACATACAATCTATTTGTTAATGCGGGCTTAAATGATTTATGGAATTTCGTTGGAATAGGACTAGGATTTACTGGACATCAAGCACCAAACCTATTAAATTCAGTGTCTTTGTTGAACGAAAGAGTAGATTATATCTATTATAAAAATGGCTGGAATCCACTATCGGCTCATCTAATTGGAAACTCACAGAGTGACAGAACAAAAACTGGTCTTTGGCCATCGGATCATGCAGGGTTATTTTCAAGATTAAGTTTGAAATACAATCATGATGATCATTAGTTAACTACTGAATAAATAAGAAATGACCGCAATTTTACACAAGGCGGTCATTTCTATTCAACCTTATTAATTCTATGAAGGGCATTTCATTATTGAAATTGAATACTATGTAAAATAAACAATTTTTAAGGAGGTTTTAATGAAAAGAGTTAGTCTGTTCAAGCTAACGTTTATCATATTGCCTTTACTACTTGTTGCTTGTCGTTTCACATCTTCAGAAAGCCAATCAATTATAGATTGGGTAGACTTTGTTCGATGGAATGGTGTTGAGTACAATGGTATACAATCAGGAATTTTAGCTAATGAAAAATTTATTGATGAAAAAATAGGGGAAGTAAAATTCAGGGTAGCAGATCATGTCACAGATTCTAATTATAAAATAAAAGATGGTGACTCAGCATTCCACGAGAAAGGAACGGACATTTATTCAATCAAGGGTAATCCTGAATTAATTGCCTTAAAAGATAAAACTGCCATAAAAGGATATAGAATTTACTATGCAAAAGGAACAAATGATTATAAGTGGTATTTTAAAGATGTACCAATCGAAAAAGTAGATCTGATTGAAATCTACCAATCTTATTCACCTAGCGCGAAAAAGATATCTGAGATAAAAGACAAAGAAAAAATAGTTAACTTTCTGGATATTTTAAAGAATAGTAAGGAAGATTCAAATTTTCAACCAAACAATGATCATACAGATTCTACTCACTATGAAATTGTATTATATACAGATGAACCAATCGCTTATAAGTATATGATTGAATTTGACGGTGCTAATTACTACTGGTACCCGTGGGATACTTCGATTTTATCAAATGAGATTGGAAAATTTATACCAAAGTAATGTTTTAACTACATATACACCTATATTTAAATACAAAAATTGACTCGCTAATTATATTTTTAGCGAGTTTTTGCTTTATATAATAATTCCACTACATAGGACAAAATTCAAATCCATTATGTGCAATCCCATCAAAATCTAGTCATCGAAAAACACTAGTAAAATATGTGAAATTATAAATGAAACTAGCACATTTTTTATATTAAACTACTTTCAAAGATGGTAAAATATGGTTATAACATATTGGGAAGCTGATCTTTTTTACGGAGGGGCAATATTTGAGAAAGCCAAATATATTTTTGATAAGCGTAGCCATCCTAGCTTTATGCTTAGGTGGATTTTATTTTGAAAAAATGAAGAATAGCAAAGCAAGGAATGAAATATGCATTGGTTATAACTACACAAAGTTCGGGAAAAATGTAATCAAATTTAATCCAGTTAAAGTAGAAAAACAAGCAAAATTAAATAAATTAGAAGAGATCTATTTATTTAGTAAAAAAATTGAAAAACCAATTGTTGATTTAGCTACATATGATGTTCAGTTATCATTCAGAAGTCCAATAGATGAAACTGTTGAATATAGTTCATTACTTTGGTTCACAAAGAATGGTGCCATCATAAAAATTAATGGATTTAATGGATTTCGAAGTGTTGGTATTGAGAATGCCAAATCAATAAAAAATATAATAAACTATATAGAGTTGTAATAATTAAATAATGTTTTAGTAAATGAGTTGTCATGGCAACTTATTTTTTTTTGCTGTTATAAGAAAGAATTGATTGGATATTTAGTAGTTTAAGAAATGATATAATATGATAGTAGTTCAAATAGCAAAATGAATAATTAAACTTTAAGTTGGTGATTGAATGTTTCGTTTCTTTAAATTTAAAAAGAAGGTAAGCTTCAGTGAACAATTATGTGAATTGCAAAAGATTGGTATACAATTAAATCCAATTATAAATGAAGAATTAATTCTTGCTGAGTATAGTGAAGAAGAATTTGAAAGAGAACCTTACCTATTACTACTTATTGCATTAGGAAGTGAATTGGAGCTAAACGAAAATTACTGTTCAAATGAAATATGGTATTTGGATACGGAATGTATTGAGGACACAGGAGATTATGTTCGCATTGCAGAAAGAATTAGAGACTTATCTAAAAATTACTTAGATTTTAAAAATATTAAAGATAATGTAGATATTGAAAATCAAGAGGCATCAATTTCGTTTACTTTAGATGAAAAAGATTATTGTTGGAAGTTAGAAGTAAATGATGACTGGATCGATGAGCAAATTATTGTTCAGTTTAATGATTTATTAGAAATAAAAAATACGGATAAGAGGGTTTATATTCTAGATTTAGGAGGACAAGATTGTTTAGTTGGTATTTATTCTAAGGAACAAGTAAAAAAGTTAAATAACTTACTTAAAGGATCTAAATTTGTATCTTTATAAAAGGACAAAATCTTAATATTTAACAGTTAACTTTATTTTGTAAAATGTGATATATCTATTTGTACTAATTTATTATTGCTTAATAAAAACTTTGGATAAAAGGAAATAAAGAAGTGGGAATGTGAAGATAGGAAGTGTAAAACGGTGGAATTGGAAACGGTTATGCAGGAGCTAGAAGCACTAGGTAAGGAACGGACAAAAAAGACATACATAAGTAACGGGGCACATGAGCCACTATTTGGAGTGGCAACAGGGGCAATGAAGCCGATTGCTAAGAAAATTAAAATGGATCAGCAATTAGCCAATCAATTATATGCAACAGGTAATTACGATGCCATGTATTTTGCGGGGATAATTGCAGAGCCTTTGAAAATGACTGAAGAAGACTTTGAAAGTTGGATTGATGGAGCTTATTTCTATATGCTTTCAGACTATGTAGTTGCAGTTACTTTAGCTGAAGCCGATATTGCGCAAGAGGTAGCCGATAAATGGATTGCAAGCGGAGATGAACTTAAAATGTCAGCTGGTTGGAGCTGTTACTGTTGGCTATTAGGGAATCGCTCGGATACTGAATTTGACGCACTCAAGATTTCTAATCTGCTTGACCAGGTGAAAGATACAATACATGAATCTCCAGAACGAACAAAATCTGCGATGAATAATTTTGTTTATACAGTAGCAATTTCATATGTACCTCAACATGAAAAAGCAGTTGAAACTGCAAAAGCAATTGGACCAGTCGAAATGAAAAAGGAAAAGAAAAAAAGCACCATTTTACTTTGCTCTGAAAAAATTCAAAAGGATTTAGATAAAGGTTTATTAGGATTTAAGCGTAAGCACGTAAGATGTTAAAGATTTTTATTAAACGCATTAAAGCAGAGCGATCCCTCTTTTTAAAATTGTAAAACCTTATATAAAAAAAAGCCTAACTTTTACTTTAAATAAAAAAGTTAGGCTTTTTTATTTTTTATGTTGGTTTCAGCTGTAATCGTAAAAATAAAAGCGTTGCTAAACTTTATTTAAAAAGGAGTGCTGATTAAATAAGCGCTAAATTTATGCATTTTGTTTACTGAGATTTCGCTGAGCTGCCATATAGCTCCCAATTATATTTTGATAACCTGGGAGATTACTAGCAAGCAAATTGCCAAAGCCTTCGACATCGTTACGCCAATCGCGTTGTAATTCGCAAGCTACGCTAAACCAGTTCAATAGTTGCACACCACTATGGGCCATACGCGTATTAGCGGCATCTGCAACTTGTTTACTAAAAGTTCCTGAAGCATCAGTAACAGCAAATACTTCATACCCGGCATTTATAGCGGAAAGTGCAGGGAAAGCAACACAAACGTCCGTAACTACGCCTGCGATAATCAGTTGTTTTTTTCCGGTTTCTTCGATTGCTTTTACAAAATCATCATTATCCCATGCGTTAATTTGTCCAGGACGAGCTATTTTTGGCGCGTTAGGAAAAAGATCAACTAATTCTTGCATAAGTGGTCCATTAGGTCCATTTTCAAAGCTTGTTGTTAAAATAACTGGTAAATCAAAAAACTTAGCAGTATGAGCAAGAGCTAAAACATTGTTCTTGAATTCATCAACACCATAATCACGCACTAGGCCAGCCATCAGACCAGTTTGATGATCCACTAAAAGAACAACAGCTTCATCTTTGTTAATACGAGAATAGAGATCAGACATTATGTATTCCTCCTAAAAATTAAGTAATTGAATTAATTTCTTCGTTTATAACAATCAGAAAAGGTAGACTGAGTTTTTTAAAATACCTAGTTTCCTTCTATTAATCTAAAACAGGAGTTTTATCTATCCAATTTATGAATTGGTGTAAATAACGCTGAAGATAACGTTTTGTTTGTTCGTCAGTAAGCACTTTCTGATCGGAATCAATTTTTTCATGAACTTGGGAAATCAGCATTTTTTGAAATGGTAGAACATGGGCTTGCATAGCTTCTAGTATTTCTCTGATTTGGATTTGAGCATAAACAGTACCTAATCCCCCTGGAGTTGCACCAATTAAACCAACCGGTTTTCTACTAAGAACAGCGGATTCGCGAGGTCTTGATGCCCAGTCTAATGCATTCTTTAATACGCCTGGAATTCCAGAATTGTACTCTGGACTTACAATAATGATACCGTCAACATCCTGGATAGCAGATTTAAATGATGTCACTGCTTCTGGAACACTTGTTTCTAGGTCTTCATTGAATAAAGGTAGTTCATTAAGTTCAATCCAACGAAATTGATGGGAATCAACCATCTCTGTTAACGATTGAGCAATGATTCGATTATAAGAGTTTTTTCGTAAACTACCACAAATAAGACCGATTGTATTAGACATATATTCCCTCCTTTGTTAAAATCAACTAAATATTACCATAATATTCCAAAATCTTAAAAGTGGCTTTATACCTTTTTATCTTTTTTATTTAATTAGTTATTTTGGCTTAAGGGGGTGACAACGATCCAATTTCTTATTGTCCGGAGGTTAGAAACAGGGATTCGGATGCGAGCAGCTATTTTTTATAGACAATAAATAACTTCGGACAAAGGAAAAAACTCCCATTAAGTCGTATATACAATAATTGACAAAATGGCGATGCTATTTTAAGCCATACATTTTAGGAAGGGCTGTGATACCAAACGCCAATTTGAGTTGCATAGAAATCTAGAATTCTCTAATTTGATTTTGCCATTTAAGTTCTTCAATATTTTCAATAATTTCACACCTTGGCTTAAACAAATAAATTGTAATCAAATATATTAATTGATTAATATTTTTAATTTGCAATTTTAATAGTAGGGAAGATAGAATGTTTTGCAGTAGAGAGTTATTGTGAAGAGAAGGAAGAATATCGGTTTAATAAAGAAAATTCATGGGAGGAAATTTAAATGACAAAATTAACTGTAGGTAATGAAAATCATGCCCCAATTGAACTTTATTATGAGGACCATGGGTCAGGAAAACCCGTCGTATTAATTCATGGTTGGCCTTTAAGTGGACGCTCTTGGGAATACCAGGTACCAGCTCTTATTGAAGCAGGTTACAGAGTCATAACATATGACCGTCGAGGCTTTGGAAAATCATCTCAGCCGTGGAATGGATATGAATATGATACTTTTGCTTCTGATTTACATAAACTGTTAAAACATTTAGATCTTAAAAATGCCACACTTGTTGGTTTTTCTATGGGTGGAGGAGAGGTAGCTCGATATATTAGCAGCTATGGAACAGATCGTATTGAAAAGGCTGTTTTTGCTGGAGCAGTTCCTCCTTATTTATACAAATCAGATGATCATCCCGAAGGAGCATTAGATGATGCGACAATTGAAGAATTCAAAAGAGGCGTGATAAATGATCGCATTGCATTTCTTGACAAATTTATGAAGGGATTTTTCTCGGCTGGTAATCAAACGGATTTAGTTAGTGAACCATTCCGTTTATATAATCGGGATATCGCAGCTAGCGCATCACCTAAGGGAACGCTCGATTGTATAACGGCCTTTAGTAAAACAGATTTTAGAAAGGACTTGGAAAAGTTCGATATACCTACTCTTATTATTCACGGTGACTCTGATGCAACTGTACCTTTTGAGTTAAGTGGTAAACGTACATATGAGTCCATTCCTGGTAGTAAGCTTGCTCTAATAAAGGGTGGTCCGCATGGATTAAACGCGACTCATCCAAAAGAATTTAATGAAGCGTTACTAACATTTTTAAAAGAGTAATTAATATAGTTTTTATATAAGGAAGACAAGTAGTTCCTCAAAAATAATAGCTTAACTATTTACTCTTTCGTGACGATAAATATAAAAAAATTTGAGAGCCGAACATCGGCTCTCATTTTAGTTTTAGAAGTCTAATGAAACTATTCATTTATTAATAAACTGGAAAATCTCTTTAACAGCTTGGTGATAACCTCCGGCTTCTCGAAAAGATTTCTTTATGCTGTCGATTGCTTTATTGTAGGATGAGTTATTTTTTAACACTTTTTCTGCGGCTTCACGTAGTTGAATTTGTGTTAAATTTTGTGATTGTAATTGCAAACCTGCACCAATCTTGGCTACTTGCTCTGCAATGATTGGCTGATCAGCGTTTTGTGGGATTACGATTAAGGGAACTCCAAAATAGAGACCCTCACTTGTGCTATTCATACCACCATGAGTAATAAATAATTTAGTATATTTTAGTACTTCGGTCTGTGGAATATATTGTTTTACAATAAAGTTTGAAGGAATAATTCCTAAATCATCTAGATTGGTATGTTTACCAATCGACATTATGACGGTGTGTTCACTATTTCCAAATGCTTCAAAACATAACTTATAAAAATCAATTGAGCGGTTAAAAACAGTTCCCAGAGAAATATAGATTGGACTTTTACGTTTAAAGGTAGAAAGGTCAAAGGGATCTTGTTGTATTCGAGAACCGATAGATGGACCGACAAATTTATATGTATGATTAAAGACATCCCCATCAGGTTGAAACTCTTTAGTTGTATATACGATTGTTAATGGTGCGTGATTACAAAATACTTCATAATATGAATTGATCTCTACACCATATTTATTCTTAATATTTAATGACAGTTTCATAAATTCATCATTAATCGGTACAAGTATCTCTTTGGGGATATTTTTTGATTGCTTTTCCAACATTTTATCGAATGTTTCTTTAGTCTCTGCAAAAGAAGTACAGGAACTGATAGCGGGAAGATTAAGAATTTGAGCAATTAAACGTCCACAACCAAACATTGAATCGTGTATGATGTAATCGAAATGCTCCCCTTTAATCTGTTCAAGAATACTAGGTATTACGATATCTGCTGTATGTAATAGACCATTGATTCGTTCAAGTAAATGTGTTCGACCACCTGAGAGAAAGGCTTTAATAAATTTTTGTTCATCAATTGTCCGCATTGTAGCTCCAGTCTTTTCAATTCGATCTCGAAAAGACTCTATCGAAAAGTAGACAACCTCTTCACCTCGTGAAATAAGCTCTTCTACAACTGCAATAGTAGGATTTATATGCCCCTCTGAGCCCCCATTAATAAATAAAACTCGAGCCATTCCAAACACTCCTTGGTTCAATTTATACCTATATAAAAGTAATTTGATTAAACTTAATTAAATAACATTGTATAATGTTAAAGTAAAAAATAAAAATAATAGAGGTGATGATGCTTGAAGGAACAATTAATTAATTTAACAAATACAGAAGACTTCGCTGAAATTTATAATGATTTAGGGGATGTTGATGTATGTGCTGTTGCGAAGGTTCTTTATGTATCAGATGACTATGTAATTTTAGCTAATATTACCCCTAATGGAATGTACGATGGCTTTTCATTAATGAAAACAGAAACTATTTTTCAAATTAATTTAGATTCTCGCTATCTACGAAAAATAAAAAAACTGTATATAACTAAGAAACAAACCCATATGAAGCTTGAATTGGAAAATAAAAATTTAATGGAGGGTATTCTTGATTTTGCTTATCAAAATAAATTTTTAATTTTGGTAGAATTATTGGGAAATGCCAACCTACAAGGTATCATTAAACGCAAAGAAGACCATATCCTCGTTTTATCAATCATAAACCAATATGGTGAATACGATGGAGAATCAATATTCAAGATAGAAGATATCACCTCAATGCATATTGATGATGAAGAAAGAAATTGTTTAAGATTACTAGATTTTGAGAATCGAGAATAATTCTAGAATATCGATTAATTTTTAATCAGGTTGGAATAGATGAAAAAAAATTGCCTACATAATAGAAAGTTTGTAGTTTTATAATTATAGGAAGTGAAAAAATGTTAACATATTATTCTATGCTCATAGCAGGATTGATTTTGATACTAAGTGCAGGATTTATATTTATGCCAATGTTTATTGATCGTGTATACTCATTGGTAAATATCAGTAAAAGCATTGGATGTTTATTACTTGGTGTATTACTTTTAACGTTTACTCTTCCAAGTCTTAAAAATGTTTTATTTAAACAATATGATGTAGTAAGCGGAAGATGTGTTATAGAAATTGATAGTTTCAAGCCGGACCTCTGAAGCAGATTTTTATATGCAAGATACAGATGAAATATTTACTTTCAGAGATATTCCTAAACTGGATGCTTATGGGAAATCCGTACCATATTATTGTAAGGTGACAGTTACAAAGGATCATAATTTTGAAGTAAGTTACAAAATATATAATAGCAAAACAAGAAAATTAATTTTGGCAAGTGAGTAGTTTATTAAAAAACTACTAATTTAGTAAAAAACTCTATGGAAATTTTACACTCGAATAATCGTTAATAAATTTTTACATAGAGAGAATTAATATGATAGAGGGTTTTTAATATTAAAGAGAATAGAGCAATTATCGAAAAGTTTAGCTTCTTCTACATCAAAGATGAACCAACGAAATTAATTGGAGCTAATGGATCAAATTGTAAATTGGTTAAAAATAATAAAGCTTAGGTTGTAGAACAAAAAGATTACTAGAAATAAAAAAATAGAGGAAGATCCTCTATTAATAGTTGAACTTATAAACCGCCAAGTGCTTTAATCGTAGCAGGTCCTACAATTCCATCTACTTTTAAATGCCGGTCTTTTTGAAATTTGCGCACGGCTTGGTCTGTATTGTTTCCAAATATACCATCGATACCTTTAGTACTATAGCCGAGAACTGTAAGCTTTTGTTGAAGCTTTTTAACTATAGCTCCACGATTTCCCTTTTTTAATACAGTTCCAGTTGGGATAACAGCATTTGAACCACCACTACTACTTGTTACTTTATATCCATTTGCATTTGCTATTGAGTCAAATGATTTACTTGAAGTTGTAATGACTACAGGTGTGCTCAATTTTACTCTATCAAAGAGCCATTCTACTTCATTATCATACATTCTCACACAGCCATGACTGACGTATTTGCCAATCGAACTTGGGTTATTGTTACCGTGGATGGCATATGTAGTTCCCCATGTACCACGTGCATTTAATCCAAGCCAACGGTTTCCGAGTGGATTCCGTGGATCACCGCCAGGAATATGACCCGTATAGTAAGGTCTATTCACAATCTTATTTACGACTTTAAACTTACCTTCTGGCGTTAGAGATGGACTTTTACCAGTGGCTACTTTAAAAACTTTGTAGAGTTTACCATTTTCATAATAAGCTAGTTGATTTGTTGATTTATTAATTATAATGAACTGAGATGTAGCAGCCTGACTAGGTTTAATACCAATACCTACAAACATAAGACAGGTTAAAATTAAAACAGCAAGCCATTTTTTTATCAATACCGTCCCTCCCAAATTAAATTTTCAAAATCTTAATCAATTAATCCTATGACGGTAGGAGTTGTCCATGTGTCATATTTTTCAAATTTGCTCATAATTGCTGGAAAACATGACGATTGTAACGGTATTGAATAGTGCTTTTTACTTATATAGCTGTATTATTAAATTAGTAAGACAATAGTATATTTCAATAGTGGAGGTGAAATGATGAAAATTAATAATTATATGCTCCAACTATCATTCCTAATCATCATTATTTTTGGTGGGACTTTTGTCATTCATTTAATTAAAACGGGTGAATTTTTATTAGATCAAATTATTGGATTTTCAGTAGGGATCTTAATCCTATTCTTTACTTTAATTTGGAGGAAATCTAGCAAACTTTCATAAGTCGTAAAATTTGAGAAATCTAATACAACAATTTTCGAGTTATATAGTAGAATGAAAGAATATAAGTTTAAGAAATTTAATATGTTCTTTAATTGTATAAGAAACTAGACTATATATTTAAGAATAAGAGTTAAATATTATAGTCTTTCAAGTCATTAGCTAGGGAGGAACGATTTTGTTTAAACGTATTTCTTTCTTTATTTTTGTTAATATTTTAGTGTTAATTACAATAACAACGATTACAACATTATTAGGTGTACCGCGTTATATTGGCGATGGGGGATACTGGGCACTGCTTGCATTTAGTGTAATTGCAGGATTTAGTGGAGCGATTATTTCATTGTTATTTTCTCGTATAATGGCCAAATGGGTTATGGGTATAAAATTAATTGATCCTCGTTCTCCACAAACTGATCGTTTAAATTTTGTACTAGAAGAGACTTATCGGCTAGCAAAACTTGCTGGTTTAAAGAAGATGCCACAGGTGGGCGTATATGATTCAGTTGAAGTTAATGCTTTTGCTACAGGGCCTAGTAAAAGACGATCTTTAGTAGCTGTTTCTAGTGGTATGATCGAGACAATGGATCGTCCAGCGATTAGTGGTGTTTTAGCACACGAAATTGCCCATATAAAAAATGGGGATATGGTTACAACAACATTATTACAAGGTATTATTAACACTTTTGTCATTTTCTTCTCCCGTTTAGTTGCAAAAATAGTTTCTAATTTTGTAAGAGAAGAGTTATCTTATGTAGTTTATTTTCTTTGTTCAGTAGTATTTGAGATCGTATTTAGTATTTTAAGTAGTCCAATTATTTTCTGGCATTCAAGAAAACGGGAGTTTAAGGCGGACAGGTATGCGGCAGAACTTGGTGGGAAAGATAACATGATTCATGCATTAGAATCATTAAGTCGAAATATTAAATTAGTTGATGATCGTCAAAAATCAATTGCAGCTTTTAAAATTAGCGGTAAAGAGAAATTTGCAAGATTATTCTCAACGCATCCACCATTAGAAAAACGAATCGAACGTTTAAAATCATTATAAAAGTTAAAAGGCTTTTTACATTTAACGGTGTAAAAAGCCTTTTTTTGCATGAAATTGAAAGAGGGATTTCATTTAGTTTTAGGGAATATAGATACTAAAAAGATGAGGTGTACTTTAATTTGGAGAGAGATAAAATTGAAAAATTGAAGACAGTAGGAATAATTTTAGGTACCTTTGTTATAACCCTCGGAATTATCATATCTATTGCTATTATTAATTTTAATCATGCTAAAGCACATCCCATTATTACCCAAATTCCTAAATCAAAAAGAATAATTACTCTGGTTAATAAAGAAGAATTAATAAACGTAGATTCAAATCTAAAAACTAGTGTTTGTGAAGTGATCGAACTTCCAAAACCAGATAATAAAAATCAGTATCAAATTGTTTGTGATGATTCTGAGAAATATGGATTTACTGACAAAGAAATAATAGATAAAAATTCTCACTCTGCCTTGAAAGTTGGTGATACTGTTTACTTAACAATTTATAAAGATGGTAAATTAATGGTGAAAATAGAAAATAAATAAAGGTTAGAAGTCCAAAAAATGTTTGAAAGTTAAATATACAACTATGAATAAAGGAACTTCTAATTAAAAGAAGTTCCTTTTCAACCTTTTGAAAAACAACCTTGTCAATTAAATTACCAAATTTTCGTAAAAGGAGTACAGTGATGTTGATTTCCACTACAGGATGCTCGCTTTCCATGGGGCGAGATTCTTTAGCCTCCTCGGCAAGCCTGCGGGGTCTCAGCCTTCCCGCTAATCCCATAGGAGTCGAGCACCCCTTTAGTTCCAATCAACTTATTCATCAAAAAAAGTCTGCAATAAACCCTAATCAAATAGCCTTTACTTAGAGTAACCTAACAATTGAATATTAATAAACTTAATAAGCTTGTATGTCAACTAATATCGAACTTTAATTTAACTAAACAAATGAATTTGTTTTTCTAAAAATTAGCACATAATATTTTTAACTCCTGAAAAAATCATTACTAGTAATGATTGGAATCGTTTGCTCAAATTATTAAGATTTAAAACCATTTATAAATAATCCGAAAAATGATATTTTCAACAAAAATAAGTTCAATTTAATGTCCGTTTTTCCTATTGACAATTTTATATTTCAACACACGGAAAAGGAACTTCAAATTAGATGAAGTTCCTTTTTCTTCTTTATTTATAGTTTTTCTCCATTTGAAGCAATTACGTCTTTGTACCAGAAAAATGATTTTTTCTTTTTTCGTTCTAATGTTCCACTACCGTCGTCATGTTTATCGACATAAATGAAACCATAACGTTTTGAAAACTCACCAGATGATGCACTAACAAGATCAATACAACCCCAGCTAGTATAACCCATCAATTTTACGCCATCTTGAATTGCTTCTCCCATAGCATTAATATGCTCACGTAAATAATCAATTCGATAATAATCATTAATTGTTCCGTCATCTTCAACTTTGTCATATGCACCTAGACCATTTTCAACAACAAATAACGGTACTTGGTAACGGTCATACAATTGATTTAAACTAATTCGTAAACCTACAGGATCAATTTCCCAGCCCCAGTCACTCGCTTTTAGGAAAGGATTTTTAACTCCGCCAATCAGATTTCCTTGTGAGCTTTCTAAGTCAGATTTTTCCTTTTTCTCTGTTCTTGACATATAATAACTGAAACCAATATAGTCAACAGTGCCTTCTTTAATTAATTCTAAATCTCCATCTTGCATTTCAATATTAATATTGTTTTCTTTAAAGAAGCGATTAATAAATGACGGGTATTCGCCACGAACCTGAACGTCTGCACAAAAGTAATTAAAAAAGCGTTCTTCTTCAAGGGCAAACATTACGTTTTTAGGATTCGAATCAAATGAATAAACCGGAGCATATAAAATCATACAGCCAATTTGAGAATTTTGAATAATATCATGACAAGCTTTGACAGCAATACTACTTGCAACAAATTGGTGATGAAACGCCTGAAATGTTGGTTGGTATTTATCTTTTTCTTCTTTAATAGAAAAACCAAGCCCCATAATTGGCATAATTAAACCACTATTAATTTCATTAAAAGTCATCCAATACTTTACTTTGTTTTTATAACGATTAAAGATTGCGTTCACATATCTTTCAAAGAAGGTTACTACTTCTCGATTTCTCCAACCGCCATATTGTTTTACTAGATTTACTGGCATTTCATAGTGTGAAATTGTAACAACTGGTTCAATGCCATATTTGTGTAGCTCATCAAAAACACGGTCATAAAAAGCTAATCCATCTTCATTTGCTTCTAATTCATTTCCATTTGGAAAGATTCTTGTCCAAGCAATTGACATTCGGAAAACTTTAAAACCCATTTCCGCAAATAACGCAATATCTTCTTTATAACGGTGATAGAAGTCGATTCCTTCGTGGTTAGGATAATTATACTTTGATCGATCAATTTCAAAATTAAATCCAGGTGACTGTAAAATGTTCAGTCTTTCCTTTCCTCCTGGAAGAACATCGGCTATATTTAAACCTTTATTTCCTTCATAAAATCCGCCTTCCATTTGATTAGCAGCAGTAGCGCCACCCCATAAAAAATCTTTAGGAAACTTAAACTGATTCATTTTTTTACCTCCTAATTTCTTTTTAGTTGTTTACATAAATCCATATTTTTAATTAATGAGAATATAAACGAATCATAACGTTAACGGAGATGTTAGTAAATAAGTGAATGGAATCTAGTTTCTATTCACAAAAGTAAATAATTGTTTCATGAATGTAACGCTGTGTTTTTTATTTTGTATGTTAAGATAATAAAATAGATTAAATATAAGTAGTAGGCTATAAAAAAGGAGAACTATTTAAAATGTTTTCAAATGATCAAATCGCGTCTTTTAATGAATTAGAGTTATCTTTATATAATTACATTTCACAAAATATGGAAAAGGTCGCATATATGCGTATACGTGAAATTGCAGATGAAACCCATGTTTCAACTTCAACAATTTTACGTTTTTGTAGGAAGCTAAATTGCGAAGGCTTTTCTGAATTTAAAGTAAAGTTAAAAATGTATTTGGAAGAGGAGAAAAGAACCTTCGTAAAAAGCGCTCAACATACGCTAGTAGAATTTTTTGAGAGATCTTTAAAAGGGGATTTAGAAGATAAAGTTAAAGAGGCAGCTATTGAAATAAACAAAGCTGAAAATGTGATTTTTATTGGGATAGGTAGTTCAGGTATTCTTGCTGAATATGGTTCGAGGTACTTTTCAAGTTTAGGAAAATTTTCTCTTTATATAAAAGACCCACATTTTCCGATTCATTCTAAATTAACAAAAAATAGTATAGCAATCGCTTTGTCAGTCTCAGGCGAAACAATTTTCACAGTAAATCATCTGAATTTACTTAAACAAGAAGGCTGTAAAATAATTAGTATTACGAACAACAAATTATCAACAATAGCAAAAATTTCTGATCTAAATATTCCCTATTATGTAACAGAAGAGTATTTTGAAGAGGCAAATATTACTACGCAAGTTCCAGTAGTCTATATAATTGAATCAATAGCGCGCGAAATTTATCGAATTAATCAATAAATCAAATGGTCTATGAATATTTTTACTCATTAAAAGAAGGGATTTCTCCGAATGTAAGGAATGTTATTTATTCTGAAAAAAGAATAAAGGAGTATTAATATTTATGAATTTAATCGATCCCACATTACATAAAGATTGGGTAACACCACATTCAAAAATATGGTATGAACAGATAGGCAAATTGTATGGGGAATACACATATCCCTGGAATTCGACAGTTAAAGAGCCGAATGGGGAGTTTATTTTTAATAATGAAGTATTTGAAATGATCAATAACAAAACTGTTTTAGATGTTGGGTGTGGTCATGGAGAATTTACTATTAAATGTAGTGAAAAAGCAAAAGAAATTGTAGGATTTGATCTAACAAATGATTTTATAAAAAGTGGAAATGCATCGAAAAAATCAAATATGTCTTTTATTGTTGGCAGCACAAAAAATCGATTACCTTTTGAATCTGAACAGTTTGATTGTGCATATAACCGAAAAGGACCCACATCAGCTTATCAAGAACTTAAAAGAGTAGTAAAAAAAGGAGGCGAGATCCTTGGACTTCATCCTGGTGATGAGTTAGGAACTGAATTGTCTAAATTATTTCCTAATCTTTTTGAATCAATTAATAGTGAGAAACCAATTTTAAAAACGATAAAACAAAGAGTTGAAATAAGTAAGTTTGAAAGTGTAGAAATACAAGTTATTAATAGTTTTGAATTCTTACATACGCCGCTTGATGTTTTAAAACTAAGATGTTTCGGCCAAAAGGAATCACTATTAAATGAGATAATAGAAGAAAACTTAATAGAAGTTAAACGAATATTTGAACAAAATGCAACTAATGAAGGACTACCGATTACTTTTTCGTGTTACATCGTTAGAGCTCAGGTTTAAATTTATTAAAGAGGATAAAAAATATCCTCTTTTTTTTGAGTTTTAAAGTAAAAAAAATTAACAATGTAAAAAATTACCATTCATTATGTAGACATCTCAACTAATCAAAATCTAATGTTAACACATAGATTATATTGGTATGGAAAATGGACAAGAGTTTATTACCAAATCGGTTCTTTAGTTAGAAAAGGTGATAATTTGGGAAAAGACAACAAAGAAAATAAAAAATCTTGTTGCAAAGATTGCAAATGTAAGAAGTGTGAGTGTAAAGAATGTAAGAAATATAAATGTAAGAAATGTAAGGACAGTAAATGTAAGAATTGTAAGAACTGTAAATGTAAAGATTCAAAGGAATGCTACTGTTGTGATAAATGTTGTAGAGGACCTAGAGGTAAAAGAGGTAAAACTGGTCCACAAGGGGCAACTGGAGTAACGGGGGCTGCCGGATCAACTGGTCCTACTGGAGAAAGCGGGGTAACTGGAGCGACGGGAGTAACTGGAACAACAGGCCCAACCGGAGCAATTGGTCCAACTGGATCGACAGGAATAACAGGAGTAACAGGTCCGATGGGTATAATTGGAACAACTGGAGTAACAGGAACAACCGGAGTAACAGGTCCAACCGGAATAACAGGAGTAACTGGAGCAAGAGGTTCAACCGGAACGACGGGGATAACGGGGGCAATGGGAGCAACCGGGACGACAGGGGTAACGGGAGCAACAGGAGCAACCGGAACAATTGGAGTGACAGGAACAACAGGGTCAACGGGAGCCACCGGAGTGACAGGAACGACGGGAGCAACAGGAGCAACCGGAATAAGAGGAACAACGGGAACAACAGGGGTAACTGGAGCAACAGGAACGACAGGTGTAACTGGGACAACAGGAGCAACAGGAGTAACTGGAATAACAGGAACGACGGGAGATACAGGAGCAACCGGAGCAACCGGAGTAACAGGAGTAACTGGAATAACAGGAACGACAGGAGCAACCGGAGTAACAGGAGTAACTGGAATAACAGGAACGACAGGAGCAACCGGGTCAACAGGAATAACCGGAACAACCGGGTCAACGGGAATAACTGGGATAACAGGATCAACCGGAGTAACAGGAGTAACTGGAATAACAGGAACGACGGGAGATACAGGAGCAACCGGAGCAACCGGAGTGACAGGAACGACAGGAGCAACGGGAACAACCGGAGTAACAGGGACAACTGGAGCAACCGGAGCAACAGGAACGACGGGAGATACAGGAGCAACCGGAATAACAGGAACAACAGGAACAACAGGGTCAACAGGAATAACCGGAATAACAGGATCAACGGGAATAACTGGGATAACAGGAGCAACAGGAATAACAGGAGTAACCGGAATAACAGGAACGACGGGAAAAACAGGAGCAACAGGAATAACAGGAACGACGGGAGATACAGGAGCAACAGGAATAACAGGAACGACGGGAACAACCGGGGCAACTGGAACAACTGGAACAACTGGAATAACAGGAACGACTGGAACGGCAGGAGCAACCGGGGCAACTGGAACAACTGGAATAACAGGAACGACTGGAACGACAGGAGCAACCGGGTCAACAGGAATAACAGGATCAACAGGGTCAACGGGAATAACTGGGATAACAGGAGCAACCGGAGCAACCGGAGCAACCGGAATAACAGGAGCAACAGGAGCAACAGGAATAACAGGAACGACGGGAGATACAGGAGCAACTGGATCAACCGGGGCAACAGGAACAACCGGAGTAACAGGAGCAACCGGAATAACAGGAACGACGGGAGTAACAGGATCAACAGGAGCAACTGGGGCAACAGGAACAACCGGAGTAACAGGAGCAACCGGAATAACAGGAGTAACCGGAATAACAGGAACGACGGGAGAAACAGGAGCAACAGGAGCAACCGGAGCAACCGGAGCAACAGGAACAACTGGGGCAACAGGAATAACAGGATCAACAGGGTCAACGGGAAATACTGGGATAACAGGAGCAACCGGAGCAACCGGAATAACAGGAGTAACCGGAATAACCGGACCGACGGGAGATACAGGATCAACAGGAGCAACCGGAGCAACCGGAATAACCGGGACAACCGGAGCAACCGGAACAACAGGAGTAACCGGAACAACCGGAGCAACCGGAATAACAGGAGTAAGCGGAACAACTGGTGTAACAGGGACAACCGGAGTAACAGGGACAACAGGAGTAACCGGAACAACCGGAGCAACCGGAATAACAGGAGTAAGCGGAACAACTGGTGTAACAGGGACAACAGGAGTAACAGGGACAACAGGAGTAACCGGAACAACCGGAGCAACCGGAACGACTGGGGCAACAGGGACAACAGGAGCAACAGGCCCAACTGGAATAACAGGAGCAACCGGATTAACAGGGACAACCGGAATAACCGGACCGACGGGAGCGACAGGAGCAACTGGATCGACAGGATCAACAGGATCGACAGGAGTAACCGGACCGACAGGAGTAACAGGCCCAACCGGAACAACAGGCCCAACCGGAATAACCGGACCGACAGGAGTAACCGGAACAACAGGAGTAACCGGAACAACAGGCCCAACCGGAATAACAGGAATAACAGGGACAACAGGAGTAACAGGGACAACAGGAGTAACAGGGACAACCGGAGCAACCGGACCAACCGGGGCAACCGGAGCAACCGGAACAACAGGCCCAACCGGGGCAACCGGACCGACAGGAGCGACAGGAACAACAGGCCCAACAGGAGTAACAGGGGCAACAGGAATAACAGGAGCGACAGGAGTAACAGGCCCAACCGGAATAACAGGGACAGCAGGAGTAACAGGGACAACCGGACCGACGGGAGCGACAGGATTCACAGGAGCAACAGGAGCAACCGGACCGACGGGAGCGACAGGATCCACAGGAGCAACAGGGGCAACCGGAGTAACAGGAGTAACAGGAGTAACAGGAGCGACAGGAGCAACCGGAATAACAGGGACAACAGGAATAACAGGGACAACCGGAGCAACCGGACCGACGGGAGCGACAGGATCCACAGGAGCAACAGGAGCAACCGGACCGACGGGAGCGACAGGATCCACAGGAGCAACAGGAGCAACCGGACCGACGGGAGCGACAGGATCCACAGGAGCAACAGGGGCAACCGGACCGACAGGAGCAACAGGGACAACAGGAGCGACAGGAGCAACAGGGGCAACCGGACCGACGGGAGCGACAGGTACAACTGGAGTAACAGGAGCGACAGGAACAACAGGAGTAACAGGAGCGACAGGAGCAACCGGAATAACAGGGACAACAGGAGTAACAGGCCCAACCGGAGTAACAGGGACAACCGGAGCAACAGGAGTAACCGGAGTAACGGGTCCAACAGGACAAAGACCAACTCTAACATTTGCAGAAAACGCAGGATCGATTGCTGTATTCCCACCACTTAATACAGAAGTAACAATTGTAAGTATCACTCAGGCTGTACTCGCAAACCAGCAGCTTAAAATTGACTATGCAACAGCAATCGAGATAGTGGTTACTGCAAACTGGTCAGTTACATTTGAGTTGAGACTTTATAGGGATGCAAATTTAATAGATACTAGAGTATTTAATAGTAGCCAGCCTACAGCTGGTACTCACCGATATCAATTTTCAAGTACTAAAGTAAATGTAGCACCTGCAAATGCAACTTCAACCTATAGTCTTAGAGTAATATTTACTGCAATTTCGAATGTTACCTCAGCATCGGCAATTAATAGAGATATGAATATAATCACATTTACACCTTAAGTTAGAGTTAGATTAATATCCCCTTTTAATAGACAGTTAAAAATATTAACTCTGTTTATTAGAAAGGGGTTTTTTAATTTGAGATAAGGGCAAATGGATGAATACAAAGCCAAATCTTCAACCAAAAACATTTTATTTTTTTCCACATACTTTAATAAAACGAAAAAAAAGGATGTGGAGAATTGAATCTTTTTAATGGCCGTAAAGTAGATCAGTTACAATTCGATCTTGAATATAGAACCCAATTTACTTTTATAGTAAATGATGAAACTTTGAGTTGTGTTTTAAAAGATATTGCTAATAATTCAGTAAATATCGTCGGAATTTTACTGACAAAAAGTGGTGGAAATAATAATTTCGTTAGACTTGTACCTGGTACAACTGAATCGCAAAATATACATGATCTAAAAGTAGTTAGAGAAGTACTTGAATCATTTAATGTGAAATTTAAAGAAGAAACGATTTTCGCTCTATTAAATATTCCCCCTGGTATTCCAGGAGTATTTAGTAAAATTTATGGCAGTTTATGGTGTAAGGTTGGTGTGAAATCATTCTTTATAGGAGAAAAAGATAGTCTTTTTTTAACCGTATCAAATATAAAGAATGCAACGGATATTTTAAAGAATGATTACTTGATAAAATGCGATAATCATTGTGAATAGCTTAGATCTAGATTTCTGCATTTTTATTAGGTGATTAAAGCTTAATCATCATTTTTGAATCGTATATTTCTGCAATAATTTGTTCGCTAATTCTATTCCATCTTCTGTTAAGTAAACTGATTTAGCACGATTACTAAAAAATATGAGATTATTATCCGATAATTTATTTAATGTATCGAAAGGATATCCTTTCCAACTTCTGAGTGTAGTTTCATCTAATACTGTGTTTTCTTCAAATGCTGTTAAATATAATAATAATAAAGTTAGATCATCGATTAATTCTTGCATTTCTAATAGTTCCTTTCTAATTTACATTTAAGAATTAAAAAAATAAGAGAAAGCCCTTATAGTATAAGGGTTTCTCTTATTTCTAATTAATAAACTATAAATTAGAACACACTGGTGAAAAATGTGATTTAGTAATTTAATCATTTAAAATAGACATTCGATCTCTATGACCACAAACGGGACAAGTAACTAAACGTTCATTTACTTTACCTGTTTTAAATGCAATCGCAAAATTTAATTTAGATAATTTAAAGCGACTGCTACAATGAGGACAAACAAAATGAGTAGTTCTAGTACGAATATCTGAATAATTATAGACAAACACGAAAGCTAAAATTAATATAAGAATCGATTGGAAAAGACCTGCAATAAATTGATTCATATGTTATCCTACTTTCTTTTTTATTGATGCTTGCTATTTATAGAATGATACCTTTGTAGTTTTTGATTTCAAATAGTTACTACAATTTGCAATCTAAAATAAAAAGCTTAAAAAAGTAAAATAAAAATGAGGGAAATACCAAAAATAGGAAACAATAGAAACTAAGTACTAAAATACATAAATGAAGATTGAACTAAATACGAAAGGAGAATTTTATGAATATAAAATTCTTGTTTATATTAAATGATTATATACCTACAGAACCGGCTTATGTTGCAAATACTGGAAAATATATAGATGGCTCATTAAATATCTATTTAAATGAAACTTTATTTTTTCATGATCCGAATTTAAATCTTACTGAGTTTGCGAGTCAATTAAGTGAATGGGTTCAAAAGGTACAAAATGGAGCAAAAGATAACATGAATTATGAATCGATTAATCGAAATGAAGATCTTATGAATTTCCTATATAAAGGAGATGACAAGTGGGGGATTTATTCGGTGTGGCAAATGTTTGAACCCACAGAATATATTAATACAGAGGTATTAGTTGAGTCTGTAAACAGATTTCTTACTGCGTTAAATGATGGACTTATTGAAATTAATTATGATTATACGCTTGATAAATTTAATCAGTAATTTTGATTATAAACCAGTGTTGTTTTACTAAAAAGAGTTGCTAGAGTAACTCTTTTTTTAGTGCATTTGATAGGGGGAATTTACTGAACTAATCTATTTTTTAAACTAGGTACAACTTCTTTAATGGTTTTTACAGATAAAATTGTTGAATTTTAACGAAAAAGAAGTTTAATGTTTGTGAAATTGTTGAAATGCCAAATTGAAGACTGTTTAACTTTACTGATGATGAACAAAATTATTTCACTGTAATGGAAAAATAGTAAAAGATTTATGTAATAAAATAAAGCACAAGGTAAAATTTTTACCTTGTGTTTTTTTTATAAATTTTAGTTAAAAAATCACTTTTACCATGAAGATAAAAGTGATGAGTACCTGTTTGCCAATTCCACCATGAAAACAAGGTTAATACAGGGTATGTTAGGAAATGGGAATAGTTCGTTTTTCCCATATGGTAATGATTTCCTTATTTGTTAATCTTAGGTTGTTTAGATTGAGGAAGATCTTGGGGAGTAATTGAGATTTTTATTTTTATCAAGTAAGTATCTAATTTTCTAAGTTATCTGTTAAAATAATTCCTAAGATTAATCATAATAGGAGAAATCAACTTATGATGAAAGTATTTTCCAAAAAAATCGTACTACTATTCGCATCATTGATGGTTTTACTAATGATAAGTGGAGCTTTAGTTTCTTTAACTTATATTCCTCTAAAGGTAAAAGAAAATCAAGAGGAAATGAAATTAACAGAAAGTCACTGATCTATCTTAAAAGAGGTCAAATTATTTTTAACTAAAAGCTCTGAATAAGGGCTTTTTGTACTTTCGAAATTAAATCACTTAATTAAATGAGACTACACTTATTGAATACAAAGCTGGAGGGAATTTTTAATGAATCAAAAAAGAATCAGAGATTATGGTGTTAATATTGGGTACCTAGAAACAGGGAAACTAAATTCTATTACAGATGTTGAAGGGGTTACGGTAGGTCATTTAACAATCAGTGATCAAGACATCCAAACTGGTGTTTCGGCAATATTTCCTCATCAAGGAAATCTATTTAAGGACAAGTTAATCGCGTCATCGCATGTTATTAATGGGTTTGGTAAATCGATGGGAACGATTCAAATTAATGAGTTAGGTACAATCGAAACGCCAATTATTTTAACTAATACGTTAAGCATTGGGACAGCTGCAGACGCTCTAATTGAATACATGCTTGAACATAATCCAGAAATAGGTCGTACGACAGGTACTGTTAACCCAGTAATTTGCGAATGTAATGACATGCTTTTAAATGATGTACGAGCTAGATTTATCACAAAAGATCATGTTTTTCAAGCATTAAGTAACGCTACTTCAGATGTGAAAGAAGGAACTGTCGGAGCAGGAACTGGAATGCTTTGCTATTCATTAAAAGGTGGCATTGGAACTGCTTCGCGAGTTATGAAGATGGAACATGGTACATATACAATGGGCGTTTTAGTTTTATCTAACTTTGGGATTTTAAGCGATTTAAAAGTAAATGGAAAGCCTGTTGGATCAGAATTGCGAGATCATATCTTAAAAGAACGAGACGAACAAGATAAAGGTTCAATCATTATGATTGTTGCAACGGACCTTCCCGTTTCAGAAAGGCAGCTAAATCGGATCATTAAAAGAACAGTTACAGGTTTATCAAGAACAGGCTCAATTATTACAACGGGAAGTGGTGAAGTCGTCATTGGCTTTTCAACTGCAACAAAAATACCTCATGAAAAAACAGCGCATTGCATAACGGTTCAGACGATACATGAAGAAGATATTGATCTAGCATTTAGAGCAGTAGGAGAAGCCACAGAAGAAGCAGTTTTAAACTCTTTAGTAACAGCAACACATATTGTTGGAAGAGATGGAAATGAAAGACCAGCTTTTAAAGATTTAATAGAAAAGTACAATGTTAACTTAATATAGATTATGGAATTCAAAAATCTAACTAGAAAGTAGAATAAAGTTCTAATAACGCAATAAATTTCATAAAATACTCTTAATCTGAAAGATGGACAAGCATTAAGTTAGGAGGTTGCTATGAAAAAAATTGTGTTTTTTGTTACTACATTTGTAATTTGTTTAGGTGTTAGTTTTATGGCTTTTAATGATAATAGTTTAAAAAGGACTAATTCGACACTAAATGAACAGGTTCGGGTTAAAACTCAAAATGAAGTAATAGCCGACAAAAATATAAATATATTGAAGCTACCTTTGCCAAATAGAGATCAAAGAAAATATAGTGTGAAAAAATTACCAATCAATAGTAGCCAAATAGAAATTCAAAAATTAAATAATAAATAACTTCGAGAATTCATCATAAAAAAATTGACGGACCTAATCGTATTTATAGGGTCTGCCATTTTTTTTGTTAGGAATTATATAAAAAAAGGTAGGACTATAACAAAACAAATAGAATAATTAGTTAAAAGGAATATAAAGTGTCATGGAGGTTAAAAAATGAAAATTGCTTTTCTTATCATTGATATGCAAAAAATATTTTTAGATGGTAAAAAAGAATCATTAAATGTCGAAGGTGCTTGTGAATATATAAATTATGTTGCTGAGAGTATTCGATCTAAAAATCATCTAGTTATACATGTGCAAGATATCGAAGGAGCAGATGAAATAGATTCAGAATTAATTTCTTTCATCCCGGAAATTATAGTGGAAGAACAAGATATTTGTGTTACAAAAGAACATTCAAATGCATTTTGGAATACGGAATTAGAGCAGATTTTGAAAGGAAATGATGTTGAGTTAGTTATAATAGCTGGATTTGCAGCAGAACATTGTGTTCTATTTACTTATAATGGGGCTAGCGAAAGGGGATTTAAACCAGTCTTATTGCAAAATGGAATACTAAGCACAAAAAGTGATGTAATAACTCAAACGTATCGTGATCGAAACATTATTTCATACAAAGTTGTCCCATACATTATTTAGTTTAAAAATAGATTGATAACATAAAAAGTGCTCTTTTAAGTCATCGTACTTTGAGCACTATTTTGAATTGAAGAGAAGACAAAGAAACCACAAGGTAAAATTAATGATCCTTGTGGTTCAAATCTAATCTATTGGGAATTTAGACAATATTCCTCTTATTCTTCTAATGGATGCGGATTAATTCATAAATATCAGAGTCAAATCGAACTCTTGTATGCTTGGATTCAATTCGTTCTATTTCTTCTATTTCTTCTCGTAACTCTCCAAACCACCAAAATTTGATTTCAGTTAAAAAATTAGTAAGCATTTTATTCCCCCTAGTTTGAATAATGCCTTAACACTTTTAGATTATAAATCTATTTTTTTAAGGCAAGATTAATTTCACGTAAAAGTTAGCAAAGTTTTTAAGGAGTGAAAGAGGGAATAAAATTGCTTAATTAAAAAAGTGAATCTATTAAATCCAACTAGATTAGAATTAATTTTAAATAAAGTTGAATTTATTTAAAGGAAAATTATGGATGGATGTAGAATACTAATCTATACCTCAAAGATTTATCCTTTATGAATAAATCCCAAAAAGGAGTTGGTAGGCATGTCTAAATTTAGATTAATTCCTTACAAGCTGGAAGAAGTTAAAGGTAGTACAAATGAAGTACCACCTGGAGTTCGTTTAATTGAAGCTAAATCTATTTGGGACAAAGGGTGTCAAGGGGAAGACGTGGTTGTAGCTGTTATTGATACTGGCTGTCAGACTGACCACCCTGAATTACAAGAGCGAATTATTGGTGGATATAATTTTACAGAAGACTACGGTGGGGATCCTAACGTATTCTTAGATAATAATGGACACGGTACACATGTATGTGGAACGATTGCAGCTTCTGAAAATGGAGAAGGTGTTGTAGGGGTTGCTCCAAAAGCAAAACTTCTCGTTTTAAAAGTACTCTCTGGAGCAGGGGAAGGTAGCATTGAATCAATTGTACAAGCGATTGATTATGCGACAAATTGGAAAGGCTCTAATGGAGAAACTGTTCGAGTGATTTCAATGTCATTAGGTGGTCCAGAGGATGATTCTTCGTTACATGAAGCGATTCAAAGAGCGGTTGAACAAAATATAGCCGTTGTATGCGCAGCTGGTAACGAAGGTGATGGAGATGGCTCAACCAATGAATATAGCTATCCAGGTGCTTACGATGAAGTTATAGAAGTAGGTTCCGTAAGTCTGCAAAAACGATTATCCAATTTTAGTAATACAAATAACGAAATTGATTTAGTTGCGCCGGGAGAAAAGATTCTTTCGACTTATCCGACAAATCAATATGCTGTTCTTTCAGGTACATCAATGGCAACACCACATGTATCAGGGGCAATTGCATTATTAATTCAACAGTTTGAGTCAGAGAACAATGAGAAAATCACTGAACCAGATTTGTTCGAACTGCTAATAAGTCATACAGTACCAATCGGATACAGTTCGTTTGAGGAAGGCCATGGACTTTTAAATCTAGGCGTAAATATACCCTCAAAGTCTCCGAATGTAATAAAATAATAGATAAAGTCCCGATAGTGTTGGTAGACTATCCGGGACTTTTTTGATGAATCGAAAAAAAGTAAAACTATATAGAGGTGATATGAATGTTTAAAAATCAAATAACTGAACTTTTAAAAATAGAATGTCCAATTATTCAAGCTCCGATGGCCGGTGGAATCACAACCTCAGATTTTGTAGCTGAAGTTTCAAATTGTGGAGCTTTAGGGACAATTGGAGCGGGCTATATGACTCCATCACAAATACGTGAACAAATTAGAGAAATAAAAACATTAACTAATAAAAGCTTCGGAATTAATTTATTTGTCCCAAATGATTTTAGAGTAAACGAAAATGAAATTTCAAAATCCAATGATTTATTACAACCTTTTAATGAAGATTTAAATATAAAACAAAATGATCGCATACAGGTTCAAAATTTTAATTCTTTAAATGATACATTTCACGAACAAATTAAAGTGATCATTGAAGAAGGTGTTCCGATTTGTTCATTCACATTCGGTATACCTTCAAAGGAAATGATAAAAGAGTTAAAGCTTCATAATATTATTTTGATTGGAACAGCCACTACTGTAAA
Organism: Bacillus sp. UNCCL81; assembly: GCF_900112535.1. Lineage (NCBI taxonomy): Bacteria > Bacillati > Bacillota > Bacilli > Caryophanales > Bacillaceae > Bacillus > Bacillus sp. UNCCL81. Next base: position 732,304 of record NZ_FOMF01000003.1, read on the forward strand.
TGAAGCAATTGAAATTGAGAAGTCAGGAATGGATTTAATTGTCGTACAAGGTAGTGAAGCAGGTGGACATCGAGGTAATTTCTTAAACGAGAATGAGGAAAGTTTAATTGGATTAATGTCACTAATACCTCAAGTAGTTGATCAGGTTAGTATTCCAGTAATTGCAGCTGGAGGAATTATGGATGGAAGAGGCTTAATGGCGTCTCTTTGTTTAGGGGCGAAGGCTGTTCAAATGGGTACCGCTTTTCTAACCTGTATTGAAAGTGGAGCTCATGAAGTACATAAGAATGCTATTCTAAATTCTACAGAGGACCAGTTAGTTTTGACCCGTTCATTTTCTGGAAAATGGGCAAGAGGAATCGAAAATAAATTTATTACGGAAATGAAAAAACACGAGGCTGATTTACCAGAGTTTCCTGTACAAAATACGATTACACAAACGATTAGAAAAGCGTCATCCGTACAATATAATAAAGAGTTTATGTCACTATGGTCGGGACAAAGTCCTAGATTATCTAAAAATGAATCGGTAGAAAACTTAATAAATGGAATAATGGGTGAAGCTAAAAAATTCTTCGAGATTTTTAGTGGTAAATTGAGCTAAATGCTAAGTAAATTGATCTGTACTACTATTTTTGATTAGGAGACTTTATGAATTATTGTGAAGGTATGAGAGAAAAGATTGGAAATGCTCCTTAGATATTGATCCTTTTATAAAAAATCAGTTAAAAAAATTAAAATATTAGCCAAGTAAAAAAAGGTTCTAATAGGTTTTTTCGTTACCTATAGAGAACCTTTTTTTATAGAAGTAAATAATCTTTTGTTACTTTAAAAGCATACGATCAATATACGATTTAATAGCTTCAATATTACCAGATACTTGTTCTTCTCTTTGTTCATCTTTTTTTATTTTATCTAATGATTTTTCTAATATCGTTTTTGCTTCAGATTGAGGAATAACAACTACTCCATCTGCATCACCAACAATGATATCACCTGGGTTAACTGATGTACCTCCACAGGAAATTGGAATATTAATATTACCTACTCCAATTTTTCCACTCGCAGCTACAGTAGTACCTTTACAAAATACTGGGAAATTTAATTTTTTAATACCGCTTATATCCCGGATTACCCCATCAACAACTATAGCACTAACACCCATTGTTTGTGCCATTCCAACAACAAAGTCTCCTGCAATTGCCCGGTATCGATCACCTTTTGCATCGATTACGATGACATCGCCTGGATTTGCTTCACGAATTGCCCTTAATACAGCTAAGTTATCACCAACAGGGATTTTAACTGTCACTGCTCTTCCTACAAATCTATATTCTTCTTTTAAAGGCTTTATTGACGGATCCATATTATTTAGCCCATCCATTACATCTGAAATACAAGTTGTTGGTATATTTTTAAATTGATTAATAATAGAAATCACTCCCTAATAAATCATTTATTAATGAAATTATATAAATTATTTGGTCTCGTGAGAATTTCGAAAAAATTATGAAGCTTGATAAAAAATAATTATTGTATTTAGAAAGGTTGCAATAGATTAATATCGAATAAAATAAGTTGGATAATAAAAAATAGTGTAATGTTTTAATATCTTGAATTTATACATCATGTAATTAGGATCTGATTGAAGTGAAAATATAGATACTATGGTACACATTTTATAAAGAAAATAGTTTAATCTTTAAATATCTTGAATTTAAGCATATGTAAAATAAGGATCTGATTGAAGTGGAAATTTAGATACTATCGTACACATTTTATAAAGAAAATACATTCCATTAAGTTTCACTACATTATTAATATTTTACATTGGACTATTTTTAGACCAGTCCTATTTCGGGAAAGTGAAAATATTTAAGAATGTAACATGATTGACTTCATTATTTAATATATAGATTTATCCTTGTATAGTAACATTTAATTAAGGAGTTGAGGTGCTTGAGAAATAAAACTAAATACGTCTATTTAACACACAAAGTTCAAATAGAATCGACGGAAAAACTAGAAAAGCTATCCCAACTTACAGGGAAAACTAGTGCAGAATTAATCGAAAAAATGATAGAAGAAATGTATGATCTACATATAAATTCAAAGGAAAATGAAGGGAATCTTAGTGAAGTTCTTAGCGATGAAATTTTATTTGAAGAAATTACTGATCAAGAAATAAGAGATGCAGAGCTAAGATGGAGAAACTCAAAACAAGGTATTAAAGATTTTAGTCAAAGAATGGAAGATTGGAAGAAAGAAGAAAAAAGAAAAAATGCTGAGAAAGCAAAAGAATATAAAAAGAAAATAGTTGATTGGGCTAGAGTTTGGGAAGAGTATTTAAGAAATTACTCTACTTCAATTAAGAAAAATAAAAAACATAATTTCAAGTATTTCAATCCGAATGATAATGCTGAAGTTTGGAAGAAACAGATGAGGGAATATACAAAGCTTTGGCACCCTGATTATGCACCAGACCATGGAAATCCTCAAAAGTTTGGTGAAATGAAAGCTGAATATGATATTTTAAAGGGTAAAATACCAACAGAAGAATATAGTTTATAAATTCAACGGTAATACATATAAAGATTCAAATGGGTGATTTCGATTTGTAAAAATAGTGAAAAGTAGTGGAACTAATATCGTTCCACTACTCATTTAACCTACTAGATTTAATCTTCTTTTGCACTATCCTCAGCAATTACTCTTAGTTCCTGATAAAAAATGTCATGATTACATTCTGGATTTTCAGCTTGTTTATACTTGTCTACAATTTCAAGTAATTCACCTGTATCACCTTTTGCATTGATAATTTCTAATAGTTGATTCATATCATCAGTGTATTCATCTTCTTTTTTCATTATAGAAACCTCCATTTACATTTAGATGTTCATTATTATTTACTAGCTTTATGAAAAAAATAGATTGATTTTGAAATATATAGTCATCTAATGAAAGATTGAATTTAAAATTCATTCAATCCCCACCATATTAGTAAATTGATATTAAAATTTGAATTTTCAACCGGAATAGTATAATTTGGATATAAATTATGATAACGAAAATACTATGATTAACTAAATACTGGATTAGAAGTAGTCAAATTGTAATCATAAAAGATTGAAAAATGGTGGGGGAATAAATATGAACTTTAACTTTAATGAAGAACATAATAGAAAAAATACAAATAGTACAAAGTGGGACTCAGTTGATCGAGTATTTGGATGTACGGATGTACTACCTTTATGGGTTGCCGATATGGATTTTGCTTGTGCACCTGGAATTATTGAAGCTATAACGAAACGAGCTCAACATCCTATTTATGGTTATGGACATATACCTGAGGAATTTTTTGAATCAGCAATGAATTGGGCAAGTAAACGGTATAATACATCGATTCAAAGAGAATGGTTAACAAATATACCTGGAGTGGTTCCAGCATTAAATTTAGCCATTGATGCTTTCACAAAACCTGGTGATGAAATCATCATTCAGCCACCAGTTTATTTTCCATTTTTCAGTACAATTAAAAATAATGGAAGAACCATCGTTGAAAATTCTTTAATTGAAGAAGATGGCTATTATTATATGGATTTAGAAGATCTAGAAAATAAAATTACGTCTAAAACTAAAATGATTATTCTATGTAGCCCTGCAAATCCTGTTGGAAGAGTATGGACGAAAGAGGAATTATTAGGTTTATTTGAAATTTGTAAAAAGAATAAAATTGTTGTAATAGCTGATGAAATTCATGCTGATTTAGTCTATGAGAAAGGTAGTCACATACCTTTTTATTCATTAAGTGAAGATGCAGCAAATATGAGTATTACATTTATGTCGCCAAGCAAAACATTCAATATTGCAGGCTTATTTTCGTCACTTGCTGTCATTCCAAATCAAGATTTATTTACAGAGTTTTCTCATGCCATTGCTCGTTCAAGTTTAGAAAACTTAAATATTTTTGGAATTGAAGCAGTAATAGCAGCTTATAATGAAGGGGAAAAATGGCTTGATGAATTATTGATTTATTTAAAAGGAAATGCGGAGTTTATACATAATTATTTAAAAACTAATATTCCAGAAGTAAAAATGAGAGTTACAGAAGCGACGTACTTAGGATGGCTTGATTTTAGAGGTTTAGGCTTAAGAGGTGACCAATTAAACGAATTTATGATTAATGATGCTAAATTAGGTTTAAATGAAGGTCGCGGTTTTGGGATAAATGGAGATGGTTTTATGAGATTGAATTACGCTTGTACACGTAAAACATTAGAAGAAGCCATGAAACGATTAGAGAAAGCTGTAAAAGCTAGAAAGAAATAGAAGGAGATGGGATGATGACGTTAAAAATAACACCATGTATTGTTATGAGCGGGAATGCTAAAGAAGCGGTACATTTTTATGAAAAAGAACTTGAAGCAGAGGTTCTAAATATACAAACATACGGTGATATGCCAATACCTTGTTCAGAAGCATTAAAAAATAGTGTTGCAAATGCAATTTTAAAAATCGGAGAAAGTGACCTTATGTTATTTGATGCTCCGATTCAATCGAATCCGATTATGAACAAAGACTTTCAACAAAATACACCTAATTATGAACAGAAAAAAGTAGAAGTTACGATAAATCTTTCGATCGATAATGTAGAAAAAACAAAGCGCATTTTTAATTCATTACAACAAGATGGACATGTTATTGCCCCGTTAGAAGCAGTACCATTTAGTCCCGCATTCGGAACAGTTACTGACAAGTTCGGCGTTACATTCATATTAATAACTCAAAAGTAAAATACACATAATTTTTGTTTGATAGCAAAAATGGGGAGATTAGATGGTTAGCATAAATGTTGAATTAGTAAAACAATTAATTAATGAACAATTTCCAATTTGGTCTCAGTTAGAAATAAAACCAGTAGAATTAAGTGGCAACGATAACAGAACGTTTCATTTAGGGGATAAAATGAGCGTAAGATTACCAAGTGCAGAATGCTACGTTCCTCAGGTTGAAAAAGAGCATAAGTGGTTACCCATTTTAACAAATAAACTAAGTTTACCAGTATCTAAACCGTTAGCTAAAGGAAGTCCAAGTAAATCCTATCCTTGGCCCTGGACAATCAATGAATGGATCGATGGAGAATCTTTGAACAAAGAAAATATAAGTGATTTAAGTCAATTTGCTAAAGAGTTAGGGCAATTTTTAAAGGAGTTCCAGTCAATTGATGCTCATGGAGGGCCGATTGCAGGAAAGCATAATTTCTTTAGAGGTGGTAACTTAGCTGTTTACGACCAAGAAACTAAAGATTCAATAGACCAAACGAAAGCGATTTTTAACAAAGATTTACTAACAGAAATTTGGGAAACAGCTCTAAGTTCCAAATGGGAGTATGAACCAGTATGGGTGCATGGTGATATTGCTCCTGGAAACTTACTTGTTAAAAATGGAAAGCTATGTGCAGTCATTGATTTTGGAATCCTAGGAGTTGGTGATCCATCATGTGATGCAGTAATGGCATGGACATTTTTCGATACTGATAGTAGAAACGTCTTTAAAAACGTTTTAAACTTTGATGAAAATACATGGAATAGAGCGAGAGGCTGGGCTCTATGGAAGGCTTTAATTACATTTAATGCGAATAAAGAGAATACTTCATCAATAAGGGAAGAATCATTTAATACGATAAATGTGATCATGAACGATTTTAAATCTTAAATTAAATTTTACGAGTTGCTTTAATAGCGACTCGTTTTTTTGTTTCTTGGTACTTCAATGAGGGTGCAAAAAAAGCTAAAACTTAGATGAAATTTTGTAATTTTCAAATAAGCTAACAATCATGAATTTATAAGGAAAAAACATGAAATTCTTGAATCTTGTTCATACTATTGTTGGGAGGTATTCCAACTATGTTACAAAAATTACTAGCTAGTTTATTATTAATGACGCAATCAGTTGAACTTCCTGACAGCTTAACTGTTATTCAGCAGGGCCATCCGATTGCCGTAGTTAATCGTGAAGATTTTACAATGTCACTTCCAGGTACACCTATAATAAACGATAAAAAGTTTAATCAATTTATTGAAAAACTTGATCAACAAATTTACCGTAACCCTATAAATGCGACAATCAATGAACAAGGTAGAATTGTACCAGGACAGGTAGGATACAGACTTTATAAAAAAGAGTTTAAGGATAAATTTACTACATATTTTTATAGTAAAGGCCCTTCTAAAATTGAAGTACCAGAGTTAGATATTTATCCTAAAGTTGATAGTGAATTATTAGCCCATATTAGGATTCAACAAATTGGACAATATGTAACCTACTTTAATTTTAATAATAAAAGTCGAGTACATAATATTTCACTTGCAGCAAAAGCAATTGATAATTACGTAGTTTTCCCAAATGAAGTTTTTTCTTTTAATAAGGTAGTAGGAGAGAGAAGTGGGGCAAAGGGATATAAACGTGCACCGATCATTGTAAGGGGAGAATTGTCTGAAGGAGTAGGAGGAGGAATATGTCAAGTTTCCTCTACTCTATTTAATGCAGTAGATCGCGCTGGTCTAAAAATTATTGAAAGATATACCCATAGTAGACGAGTACCATATGTACCAGCAGGACGTGATGCAACTGTAAGTTGGTATGGACCAGACTTCCGTTTTCAAAATAAATATAATCAGCCAATTCTAATTCGAGCAAAACAATATGGAGGAAGTATGATTGTTACGCTTCATTCTTCCGATGTCATCAATTATGAAGTAAGAAATGTCCCTATCGCTCCAACTCGTTTACCTGAAGAAATAAATACAGAAGAAGACAAGCATTCTTCAAATCCTTCTAGAAAAGGAAAAATAGTACCACCGCATAAGTCGGTAGGGGATTAAAGATAATACAGACAAAGTAAACCCCACAAGGTAAATTAAAGATCCTTGTGGGGATTTTGTGTTTTTCATAAATAAGGATCATTTTGAATAAAAATTAATGAAAGTCTAATCCTTTCAACACTAGACTTATAGAAACTAAGGATTTAGAATTATAAGAAAGATTTGAAAACAAAGGAGAATTGCATGACAAAAATAAATGTATTATTTGATTCGAAGGATATGGAACGAAATACATTACCTTATTACTACGATTACGGAAAGATCATTTCAACTATTCAAAGTCAGCTAATTGAAACATTTGGTGTAGATTTCCAAATGTATTCAGATGAGGATACAACCAATGAAATTTGGGAAATTCTAGAAGAGGATCTTAAAGAAGAATCGAGTGAAGTTCAATTAATCAGCCATATTTATAATGAGCTTGAAACAAAAACTATTTCTTCGAATCACACCGATAAAAATTTGGAACTCATCATTAAGCCAAGGGTTGAAAATGGATTATATTATTATCCGAATTACGGAGTAGCTTTATCGAAAGCGATGATATTTGAAGCGGATAATCAATATAATAGAGACCTGATTTTTGCTAAAAATGATTCATGTCTTTCATCCTTTTTTCAATACGTACTAAAAAGAAAACGAGATTATATTAAAAATTATGTAACGGTTTATACAGATACAGATGACGGTGTCGAAACATCAATTGAAAATATTACTAAAATGGTTAATAGAGAAGATGTATTTTTAGAAGAATCATTAAAAAGAGAAATTTATCGATCAATAGACCATTTCTTTAATGAAGGTCGAGATTTCTTTAAAACATATGATATCCCATATAAACGAGGATTTTTATTATATGGAAATCCAGGAAATGGAAAAACAACATTAGTGAAATCAATTGCAAGTAGTATTAATGCACCTGTTGCATATTGGCAAATTACTGAATACACATCAAGTTACACAATTAAAGAGGTTTTTAGTTCAGTGTTAAAATTAACGCCAATGGTACTAGTTATCGAGGATATTGATAGTATGCCTCCTTCGGTTCGTTCAGTATTCCTAAACACGATCGATGGTGCAACTTCTAAAGAAGGTTTATTTTTAATTGGAACGACTAATTATCCCGAAAAAATCGATCCAGCTTTAATGAATCGCTCTGGTAGATTTGATCGAGCATATGAAATTAAACAACCAACAAAAGAAATGCGTTCTGAGTATTTACAAAAGAAAAAATTAAATCGAATTTTAAACAATGAAGAATTACAGCTCCTAATTGATTCAACGAATGACTTCTCTTATGCTCAATTAAATGAGTTATATATTTCAATCATTATTGAGTGGGACTGTGACCAAAAAGTAGATATCATTCGACTATGCGACGAAATGAGATCCATTTTACGTAAACAAAAAAAGCAAAATTGGGAAAAGAATCAAACTGTGGGATTTTCTTTTGAATAATTGATTTTACTTTTACATGTACTAGTTATAAGTATCAGATCCATCATGATAACTTTGAAAAGATAGAAGCAAGGGCTTCTATCTTTTTTTTGTTTGGCTCCAAACTACCATGAAAATTAGTTTCTTCATAAATAGATAAATGAAAATACTAAAGAAAACTCTGCTCAAATCTTAAAAATGAGTAAAGTTAACAAAAAGTCTAGTACTTATAGTTGACTGGAAAAAAGTCAGTATTTGTATAGACACTTACCATCCATTTTCATTCGCTTTGCTGTAGCGCTTGCGCTGCATGACTGGCTAAATGGTAGGATAGTTTCTGTAGGTATATTATTGATAAATTGAAGAACTACAAACTATATACGTAGGTTCTGATATAGATAATTAAGTAGGAGGGTGACTTCAAAAATAATAAAAATATTCCTAAAGGATATACTATCTTGGAAACGAATTTGCTTTTTTGGAGGAATGTACATGAAAAACCAAACTATCAACTTGCTTCAAATGTCATTTATCCTAATTGGTAGTACTGGACTTATTAACCATGTGATTATCATTCCTATGGTTTTGGACGTTTCGGGCCGTGATTCTTGGATCACCATCTTGCTCTCAAGCGTTTCTTTACTATTCTTGATACCAATTCTCTACTTTATCCAAAAACGTATGAACGGAGTACAGTTGTTTCTTTGGCTTAAGGGAAATTTCGGGAGATTTATTACATACCCATTAATGGCAATGATCGTTCTATACCTATTTTCCTCGGGTGTCGTCCTTTTAAAGGAAACGTTAACCTTTTTATCGTTTTATCTCCCAATGACACCTAGAGTATTATTAGGGGCTACTTTTTCTATAGTCTGTTTTTATAATGCAAAGCACGGAATTCAATCCATCGGGTTAACCGCGGGTATTCTTCTCCCAATTGTCATTGTTTTAGGTTTTTTTGTCATGACTGCGAATTTTCCGCATAAAGACTATACTCTTTTAAAACCATATATAGAATACGGTACTTCCCCTGTTATAAAAGGCATGATCTATCCAATATCAGGATTTGTAGAAGTTGCTTTTATCCTATTTTTTCATCATCACTTAAATGAAAAATTAAAGTTTAGTACTTTGATTTGGATTGGAATCACTTTTGTAATTCTTACTCTTGGACCAACGATCGGGGCCATTACAGAGTTTGGACCATTCGTGGCTGCTAAGCAACGATACCCAGCCTTTGAAGAATGGAGACTGGTATCAATTGGTCGCTATATCGAACATCTCGACTTTTTATCAGTTTATCAATGGTTTGTTGGCGCTTTTATCCGCTTGTCTCTTCTTACTTTTTTAGTCTCAGATATTCTTAATGTTACAAATAAGAAGGTAAATAGTGGAGTAAAACTTTTTTTCCTAGCGTGGGTCACTTTGATATCCATTTTGTCCATTAATGATACTTCTTTTTATTTGTTTTTATCCCGTCAATTTTTACCGGGTACTCTTGTATTTATTCTCTTGATTTTTGTACTTTTAGCCATCCTCTCTATGTTTGTGAAAAAAGAGAAAGGAGGTAACACCAATGAAGCGCAATAATCAACCTGATCAAGATCAGTTGAAGGTCAAGTGGGATGAAGATATTTTAAGAGGTTGGTTTGAAGGATCGCAAGATGTCATCTTCCAAAAACACCAAATCGACAGTGGCAAACGTTATTTTTCTATTTTATCTTTATATTGTCAAAGTCTCATTGACATAAAAGAATTGAGAAAAACAATCATGCCTCATCTTCATGAAGTGTTGGAAAATGGATTTACAGGTGATGCAAAGGATTTGGAGTCAAAACTTGATGTCCCTATCACTTTCGTTAAATCAGACTTTTCACAGGAAGACCTCGCCAAAAAAATATTTGAAGGAGAAGTTCTCTTTTTCCTCACTGCGTCTAGACTGGTTTTTTCCATCAAACTAGCACAGCTACCAGCAAGATCTGTAGAAGCACCTAGTACGGAAGTGACACTAAGAGGGGGAAGGGACGGATTTGTAGAAGAAATTCAAACCAATATTGGTTTAATACGAAAAAGATTGAAAACATGTTCCCTTAGTTATGAAGAATTTGTTATTGGAACTAGAAGTAAAACCAGGGTTGCTGTTCTTTATTTGAAAGATGTTATTTCACAAGATGTTTTAGAAGAAGTACGATCTAAATTAAATAATATTAAAGTCGATGGCATTGTTTCATCTGATCAAATTGAAGAACTTATTACAGAACGGCCATTCAGTCTCTTTCCTTTATTAGAATATACGGGACGACCTGATTATGCTGTAAATTGCCTACTTTATGGACGCTTTGTTTTATTAGTGGAAGGCTCACCGACTGCATCAATCGGACCTGTTACTCTAGTATTTTTTGTGAATAATGCTGAGGACCAGCATTCGTCAGCCCCTTCCGCAAGCTTGGGAAGAGTACTGAGGATTTTCAGCTTAATTGTAGCTGTTTTTCTACCGGGATTTTGGATTGCTTTAGTCGCTTATCATCCGGATCAAATACCATACACATTGTTGGCAACACTGGCTTTGTCAAGAGAGGGAGTTCCATTTCCCACTACATTAGAGGGATTCTTGATGATTTTTTTATTTGAGTTACTCAGAGAGGCAGGTCTTCGAATTCCTACTACTGTTGGTCAAACATTATCCGTAGTAGGTGGGTTAATTATTGGGCAAGCTGCCATCAGCGCAGGTTTGGCTTCTCCTGGTATTGTCGTAATGATGGCTATTTCAGTGGTTTCGACATTTACTTTAATTAACCAGTCGCTTTCGGGAACATTAAGTATTCTCCGATATTTTGTTTATCTACTATCAAGCTTACTCGGAATAACTGGGCTAATATTTTCAGTTTTTATTATTTGTGTTCATCTTGTGAATTTACGCTCTTTTGGGGTTCCATTTATGGCCCCTTACTCGCCATTGGTACCAACTAGTTTGATTCCGGCAACAATTCGAATTCGTTTTAAAAATATGATAAAGAGACCAAAAGAGATTCATACGAACGATAGCACGAAAAAAAAGGGTGAAGAAAAAAGATGAGGAAAAATTTTTTTCAAAAAAAACTACTTATACTATTTCCATCTATTTTTCTGTTAACCGGCTGTTGGGACACAAGAGAAGTAGAGCATGTTTGGTACATGAATTCCTTAGGAGTTGACTTTAAAAATAATCAATACGTGCTCTATCCTCAATTTATCAATTTTTCCACTTTTGCAAAACAAGAAACGACTATGCGAACACCACAGCCAATTTTTATTGGAAAAGGAAAAGGGGAGATTTTAGACCATTCAGCGTTCGATTTTTATAAAACGACTCAACAAAGGGTATCTTGGGAGCACATAAATACAGTCGTATTCTCTGAGAATGTATTAAAAAATGGAGATATTCGACAAATTGATGAATTCTTTGCTCGTTTCTTTCAGTTTAGGAATACGATGTGGGTATTTGGAACGAAGGAACCAATTGAGGATGTTTTGGCAACTGGAACAATCTTAAATCTTTCACCCCTTTATACACTAAGGGATATCCCAAATGAAATGACAAAAAACTATTCTCTTTTTAGTCCTTTGATCTTTTACAAATTTCGGGCTTATTTTTATGAGCCTGCGATGACCACACAAATCCCATTCTTATCGATTTCAAAAAAAAAATGGAAATCAAACAAAAATGATTTCCCTTTATTAAAATATAGTGGGTCGGCTTTTGTAGCTTCAAAGAGCTACAAAGGGTATTTGTCTGAGAAAGACTTATCAGGTTTAAAATGGATGGGCAAGACTTTCACCCGAGCACCGATACTATTAAAACAAGATGGGGAGCCCGTTACCGAAATGGTAATGAAAAAACCAAATATCCAAACAGTAGCGTATATAAAGAACCACAAACCGCATTTTCGAATGAAGATTGGCATAGAAGGAGATATTTTTCAGATTGTAAAATATTTGCCTATGAAAACCGTAAAACAAATAGCTGAAAAAACCTTGAAAAAGGAAATTGAAGAAACCTACAAAAACGGGATTAATAAAGGAATTGATGTTTATCAGCTTTCACAAATACTTTATCGAAATGATGTAAAAGACTGGAAAAAATTTGAAAAGAACGGAGTAATCCCACTTTCGCCGTCATCCTTAGATGTTGAGGTGAAGGTGCAAATTATGACAAGCGGTCAATGGAAGTCCACCAATTTACAGAAGCCATTCTCAAAAGAACCGTAATTAAGCTAATTAAATTGATGACATATTTCCATTTAAAGAAAACCCAATAAGAAATTTAAACTAGCATGAAAGAACGAGTGTAACTTTCATTCACTCTTGTGAATCATAGATTCATGGTTGGCTAACGCATGCTTTAGTTGAACAACAAGATCGACATAAAAGTCGATTTTTTTTTGAGCTAAATGGCATGTTATTTGCAAAAGTGATTCTCTACTTCATCAATGATAAAAGTTAGTTTACTATTAAATTAGTCAAAAAGTATTTGGGGGCAATCGAATGAATAATGGTTTTATATGTAAGAGTTATGGTAAATATCATGACGAGTTACCGATGAGTTACGGAAGTGCAGTTCCTGACTATTTTTTTGATATTCCAGTTGATGAACAAGAAAGTCGTGTCGAGATGAACGATGATTTATTTATTATTGATGATAAGTATTTTTTTATCCGTGGTAATATTGAAATTCCTATTATCGATACAAATCAAAAATTTATTTGGGATGTATGGGTATCAATAAGCGAAGAGAACTTCGATAAAACAAATGATTTTTGGGAGGATCCTGAAAGAGAAAAAAAATTAGATCCTATATTTGGTTGGTTATCGACTGATATTCCTTGTTATCCAGACACTATAAATTTAAAAACTATGGTACACACAAGGACAGTTGGGGTGTGTCCTGTTATTGAATTAGAGCCAACTAAACACCCATTAGCAGTAGAACAAAAAGTAGGAATAACATTAGTACGGATTAAGCAAATCGCAGAAGAATTATGTGATTCAGAAGAATAGGATGAATAATTCCTTATTCAACTAACGAATTCTTGAGTTGAATATCAGCTACTAATTCAGTTAGCTTTTTTTATTCAACAAAATAGCAGTTTAGTTGCATTAGAATGTTTTAATTTTTGATGAATTATACATGTTGGGAGTGCTATCTTGATTAAAAATATTATTGATACAGGTGCATATATACCGTTTTTATTTGGAGGTTTTTTTCGCAATATTAGGCATTCTGTTTAATAAAACTAAACATGAAGCAATTAAAAAAGGAAACAAAAAAGGTAGAGAAGGCAGTAGCATTTTAGTTGAGTTTGTTTATTTAATGATCGGATTCTTACCATGGCATGTTGTAAAAGTGTTTACTGTATTATTTGGCTTATTTTTTATTTGGTTAGCTATTATGACAATATGAGTATTACTTGTTGAAAGGAAAAAAGGTGAATCAACCATGAATAAATTAAAGACTATATTTGCAATCGAATGGAAAAGAATAGTAACTGTTATACTGTTTACTTTAGTGGTAGTAACAAAATGGTCAGAACATGAATACGATTTTTACTTTTTGTTGCTCATATTCTTATTAATTATTTCTATATTTGTTGTAGTTTTCAATGTTATACAAATATCTAAAAGAACAAATTTATAAGGAGTTGTTGTTCAACTAACTAATGCTTTAGTTATATAGAGTGATTATAACTAGGAGGAAAAATGGAAGAGCAAAATAAATATTTTACATTTGGGTCTGAAATGGGAGATGCATATGCAGCTGATGCTGTGTCTCCCAATCTTATACTATTGAGAAAATTATTATTTCAGCATTGTAATAAAGTTTATTGTAATGAAATTGACGAAATTGCACCAATACTTCGAGTTGATGGTGAGTTTTCCGATTTTAATTTCGAAGGATCTGAAAGGTTACGCTTAAGTAAAAAATTTAGATACATTACTATTGATGTTGTTATGCCTCAAGCAAGATGGAGAAGTAAAACAGATTTTGAAATAAGAGAGTATATAATTGTTAATCTTAAAGGTGCTTTAGAAGCAATGGTAAAACGATTAAAAAAAGAAAAATATGGAGTGCAAGAAACACAATTATGGGAAGACTTTAGTGAAGTTGAGAAAGAATTCTTATGCAACTAACGCATGTAATAGTTGAACAACTTGATTGACTTTATAGTCGATTTTTTTGTTGTACTAAATGGCAGGATAGTTTAAGTGAAGGATTTCACAAATAGGGTCGTGAATTAATAATTGAATAATAATTTTTTATAAACAAAAGGATCATTTTTGGTCCTATTTTTAAAAGTATTTACTATAATGCTCTTGTCGTTGTTTCCCACTAAGTTGTGCATAGATACGAGTTGTTTCACTCTTTTCATGACCTAATAAACTTTAAAAGATATTTATTGGTCTAATAACTCCGTTGTTGTACGTGGGAAAGGCGATAAGGAAAGAGAAGTTTTCTTTTTCAGTTAAAAATTTAGGGATTCTTATACCTGCCTTCGGTTCTTTTAATTTTGAGGAAGGATTTCTTTCAATGTTACCTTCTTCATGCGCCCAACGGAACAAAGATTTAATAAAACGGACACGATGTGCAAGACTTGCAGGTTTTAATGTTTCACCAACCTTTGCTAGATACTGTTTCAAGCCATCAGTAGTAATTTGGTCAATTGTAATATCACCAAAATGTTGAATTAATAGATTCGATTGTATCTGATAAGCTTGTAATGTGATTAGTGAGTATCCTTCAATTAATTTATCATTATAGTAACTTTGCCAAGCAGTGGATAATAACATTAGGAATTTCCCTCCAATAATTCTTTCTTAAAATTATTATTGACGAAAATCTTAATTAAAAGCCCTTGTGAGTGCCACATTGCTGGTTTTATTTTGAGTTTTTCTCTTTTTTTATAATTGCTGAACTAACATGAATTAGTAGAAGATCATGATTCACAGAAGTAGTCTTTTTTTTGCTTGCAAAACGAAATAAATACGGTTTATAATGATTGTTGGTTAATGCAATTCGTAATAATTACGATTTATTTTACATAATTTAGGAGGAATTTTAATGAAGGTGCCAATTACTGTTTTAAGCGGATTTTTAGGATCAGGAAAAACTACATTATTAAATCATATTTTGACCAATCGAGAAGGGTTAAAAGTTGCTGTAATTGTAAATGACATGAGTGAAATAAATGTAGATGCCAAACTTGTAAAAAATGGTGGATTTTCACGTACAGAAGAAAAGTTAGTGGAAATGCAAAATGGATGCATTTGTTGTACCTTAAGGGATGACTTGATGAAAGAAGTTGAAAGATTAGTAGATATTGGAGGAATTGATTACATAGTAATTGAGTCTTCGGGTATCAGTGAACCAATACCAGTTGCACAAACGTTCACTTATGTGGATGACGAGCTAGGGATTGATTTAACTAAAAAAACTCGTTTAGATACAATGGTGACAGTTGTAGATGCAAATCGTTTTTGGGAGGACTATTCTTCAGGGGAAACATTATTGGATCGTAAACAAGGAACTGATGAAACAGATATTCGTGAAATTGCAGATTTACTTCTTGAACAAGTTGAATTTGCAGATGTTATTATTTTAAATAAAATTGACCTATTAGAAGAACATGATGTAAAAGAATTAACTGCCTTTCTTAAGAAAATTAATGCACAGGCAAAAATTATTCCTGCTACATTTTCGAATGTCGATTTGAAATCTGTATTAAATACTCATCTATTTGACTTTGATAAAGATAGCCAAGCAGCAGGCTGGATTAAAGAATTAAATGAAGAACACAAACCAGAATCAGAGGAATTTGGAATAAGTTCATTTGTTTACCGTCGAAAAAAACCTTTTCATCCAGAACGTTTATTTTCTTGGCTAGAGAATTGGTCAGTTGACGTTGTTCGTGCGAAGGGCTTCTTTTGGGTAGCAACAAGAAATGATATGGTAGGAATGCTTTCACAAGCTGGTTCTACGATAACAATTCAAGGAGCTGGTGAATGGATTGCAACATTACCAAAAGCAGAACAAGACGAAATGCGTAGAGAAGATCCATTATTAGACAATAAATGGGATGATAATTTTGGTGATCGAATGACTGAACTAGTTCTAATTGGAATTGATATGAATCAATTAGAGATTGAGAAGTCACTTGATATATGTCTGTTAACAGAATTAGAAATGAAAACAAATTGGAATGAATTTAATGATCCAATTCCTGCATTTGTCCAAGCTTAAACATCATATGAACCTAAAATTTGATTTATAAAAATAAGTTTTCTTTAGATAAAACTTATTGATTTTTAATGGTTGACGAGCATATGTCGGTTTCGTATAGAATATAGTTCACTATAAAAAATTATTTGAGGTGATGTATGGTACGGAAAGTTGGACAAGAAGTATTAATTTTATTTGTTCTATTTAGTTATTTATTTTGTTATGTATTTATTGATTTTACCAATTTATCGTCTTTATTTCATAAAGTACCTAAAGAACTATTAAATATGAACACAATATTTATAAGTTTGTTTTTAGAAGCTCTTCCATTTGTATTAATTGGAATCATTGTTTCTTCAATTATTCATGTATTTGTAAAACCAGAGACGATTAGTAAAATTCTTCCTAAAAATGCATTTTTGGCATTTATTCCAGTTGCTTTCATTGGAATGATCATGCCAGTATGTGAATGTGGTATTGTACCAATTGTCAGATCTTTGATAAAAAAAGGAATGCCAGCGTACATTGGGATTGTTTTTCTTAGTAGTGTACCAATCATAAATCCAATTGTATTTACTTCAACCTACTATGCATTTCAATCGAATTCTCAAATGGCATTTTTAAGGCTAGGCTTAGCATTTATAGTCGTTCTACTCATCGGTTTTTTCACTTTATTATTTTATCGAAATAAAAATGTACTATTAGAAACTTTAGAAAAGAAAGAGAACCATAATCATGTTCACCATATTCATTCAAAAACAAGTCGAATAAGTGAAGTAATTTCTCACATTAGTAGTGAATTTTTCTCAACTTGCAAATTTTTAATCATTGGAGGATTAGTCACAAGTGTATTTCAAACATTTCTTGATCGTAGTTTGTTAATACATCTTGCAGATCATTCGAATCTCTCAAGCTTTGTAATGATGGGATTAGGATATTTCTTATCTTTATGTTCAGGGTCGGATGCATTTATTGCTGCATCTTTTTCAAGCACATTTCATGTGAAATCTATTTTAGCTTTCTTAATATTTGGAGCTATGATTGATTTGAAAAATACATTTATGATGTTTGCATATTTCAAGAAGAGATTTGTATTTTTTTATATTTTCTTAACTGCAAGTGTCGTATTTATAGTGACGTCGATTTGGAATTTATACTGGTGAGGTGAATAAATGTCTTCTTTTCAAAATCGATTACGCTCAGTATTTTTCTTCGGAATTGTTTTAATGCTTTTGAAGCTTTTAGTTTCAGGAGATATTCAATATTTCATTGCACCAAAGATGGTGAAATTCACGATCATTACACTAATTGCTTGTATAATTATTGGATTAATTCACTTCTTTGAATTGCTAAAAGAACATCATACGTCATGTAATTGTTGTTCGAATCAAAAAAATAGGACTTTAAGTTTAGTAATTTTAATAAGTATTCCAGTTATAACAAGTAGTTTATTTTCAACAAACGTACTTGGAGCAAGTATTGCTTCAAAAAGAAGTATTTCTAATAGCGAAAATATAGTAAAAAAACAAGCTAAAAAAATAATTTTAAAAAATGATGATTCAAAATTTATAAAAGTTGATGATTCGATGTATGGACATATTATTTCAGATGTACAGGATAGTGTAGAAAAATATGTAGGTAAAAAAATATCTTTTAATGGTTTTGTATATCGTGATAAGGAAACAAGAAATAATCAGATTTATGTATCGCGTTTCGTTATTACCTGTTGCGTAGCTGATGCTCAAGTGTTTGGGTTGATGGTTGAGGGAAAAGAGGTTTCAGGATTTAAAAATGATCAGTGGGTAAACGTAACTGGTACAATTCACAAAGTGAAGGTCGGAAAATATTATCAACCTGTTATTCAGTTGGATAAAATAGCAGAAATAAAACCACTAAAAGATCCATATGTTTATTTTGATTAGGAAAGTTTAACTTATTTTTAATCAGAAAAACATTGAAAACGTAATTGTTTCGTTTTAATATTAAGCGTACTATACTTGCTTAGTTTTAGGTGAGTATCTATTTTTACTAAGTAAATCGTAATTATTACGTTTAATAACATGAAATAAGTTAAAAAATTAGCTAGAAGGGCGGTGCACAAATAGTAAAATATAGTTTTTTACTGTTTAGTGATATGAAAAATATAAACTTAAAACCATTATTAACAATTAGTATATCTCTCTTTTTATTAGCGGGCTGTTCATCTAAATCCATTTCTACCTCTAATAAATCTGAAAATAAATCTAAAAAAATAAAAATAGTAACTACTTTTTATCCTGTTTATGAATTTACCAAAAATGTTGCAAAAGATAATGCTGATATTAAACTATTAATTCCATCATCAATTGAACCACACGAATGGGAACCAACACCAAAAGATGTTGGAGAAATTCAGAATGCTGATTTATTTATCTATAATAGTCCATATATGGAAACTTGGGTTCCAAACATTGAAAAAAGTTTAAGCAACAAAAGGTCTTCATTTATTGAAGCAAGTAGTGGAATATCTCTGATAGAAGGACAAGAAAATGAAGATGAACAAAGTACAAACAATAATACAGAACAAATGGATCCACATGTATGGTTAAGTCCGGTATTAGCTCAGAAGGAAGTTCAAAATATAACAAAAGCTCTTATTAACATTGATCCAGCACATACAGAGGAATATAAGAAAAATAGCGATGACTATGTTAAGAAGTTACAAGTACTTGATCATCAATATCGAACAACATTAATGAATATGAAAAATAAAGAAATTATTACGCAACATGCAGCTTTTGGATACTTAACAAAGCAATATGGCTTAGTTCAAGTTCCAATTGCTGGTTTATCTCCATCGAATGAACCAAGTCCATCAAGAATGGCTGAACTTAAACAATTTGCAAAAAATCATGATATTAATACAATCTTCTTCGAGGAAGTTGCTTCTCCAAAAGTAGCGAAAACTCTAGCAAATGAAATTGGAGCAAAAACGGCAGTCTTAAATACACTTGAAGGTTTAAGCGAAGAAGAACAGAAACAAGGAATTGATTATATAAGCGTTATGGAAAATAATCTAAAAATACTAAAAAAGGTATTAGAAAATAAATAGTGATTCAAGTAAAAGCGTGTTCCTTCTATGCGTCACGCTTTTATTTAATTAAGAAAGGAAACAAAAAGATGAGTTTAGTTCAATTTAATAATGTTAAATTTGGTTACCATCATACATCCGTAATAGATAATGTAAGTTTTGAAATAAACCAAGGTGAATTTGTTGGGATTACAGGTCAAAATGGTGCTTCTAAATCGACACTTTTAAAATTAATGCTCGGTTTATTAAAACCTTGGAGTGGTGAAATTCAAATTAATAATAAAGATGCAAATAATGAAAAGATAAACATTGGGTATGTGCCACAACAAATCGCGTCATTTAATATTGGGTTTCCAAGTACTGTAATTGAACTGGTGAAATCAGGTAGATTTAATCAAAAAAAATGGTTCGAAAAAATGGATAAAACAGATATTGAAATAATCGAAAATGCATTAGAAATGGTCGGTATGTGGCATTTTCGTTATCATAAGATAGGATCATTATCAGGAGGACAAAAGCAAAAAATCTGTATTGCACGTGCATTAGCTTCTGAACCAAATTTATTAGTACTAGATGAACCTTCGACTGGTATGGACAAAGAAAGTAGAGTAAGCTTTTATCAATTTTTAAATCATTTAGTTAAAAGACACAATCGAACAGTCGTAATGGTGACTCATGAAAAAGAGGAAGTTGAACAATATCTTGATAAAATAATACATCTAGAGAAAGGAGAACATGGCGTATGGAGATGCTTAACCTTGAATTCATGCAACGGGCATTTTGGGTTGGTGGATTAATCGCGGTAATTGCACCAATATTAGGTGTATTTTTAGTATTAAGAAGACAAGCTTTAATGGCAGATACACTATCTCATATTTCACTTGCTGGTGTAGCAATTGGTTTTTTTATTCATGCTGATTTAACTTTATCTAGTATATTAGTAGTGATCATAGGAGCAATTGCAATAGAATATATGAGAAGAGCTTATCTTTCTTACTCAGAGGTATCGATTGCAATACTTATGGCAGCAGGGTTGTCTCTTGCTCTCTTTTTAATGAGTATAAGTGCAGGAGGGATGACAACGAATGTAGAACAATACTTATTTGGATCAATTGTCACGGTTACTCAGCAACAAGTCTATTTGATGATTGGCGTGACAATAGGAGTATTATTCTATTTCTTTTTGCTAAAAAGACCATTATTTTTAATGACTTTTGATGAAGATACGGCTTATACAAGTGGTGTGAATACAAAATTATTATCTTTATCATTTAGTGTATTAACAGGTGTTGTCAATTCAGCAATTATACCTACAATTGGAGTATTACTAGTTTCCGCATTACTAGTTCTTCCTGCTGCATTCGCGATTAGAATTGCGAAAGGATTTAAATGGGTTCTATTATTGGCGGTATTAACCGCAATTTGTAGTATGTTTGTAGGTTTAGCTTCTTCTTACACCTTGGGAACTCCACCTGGTGCTACAATCACTTTGGTATTAGTAATCATACTAATTGTAGGTTTTATTATTCAAAATATGGTTGTTCAAATTAGAAGAGCAAGATAGTTATTTATAAATATTAATTGAAACAGAGAATCTTTAAAGGATGCTCTGTTTATTGTTTTATAGAAAATAAAAAGAAAATATACTCTCTTATTCAACTATGGCATGCGTTAGTTGAATATCATGATCACAAAAGTGACTCGTTTTTTTATTAAACAAACTGACAGGTTAGTGGAATAACCAAATGGTAAAATAGGATAGAAATAGCAGATATCATCTTTCTGCTTTTCTATCCTTCTTTTTTCACATTATAAATTTGTACATTCATTTTATATGAGCTTTAATAGCTTAAACCATTTTCTTTACTTGATAAACCTGTTGTGAACACCCTTATTCGATATGAATAAGGTTTTTTTATATGCATTTTTTTAATTAGGGCATAAAAAAGACAGACCTTTTAAAAGAGCTGTCATTCTTTATATTTATTATGCTTTTTGAACGTTAGTCGCTTGAGGTCCACGTTGACCTGGCTCTATATTAAATGTAACTGCTTGGCCTTCATCTAATGATTTGAAACCATCAGTTTGAATAGCTGAGAAATGGACGAATACATCATCTCCATTTTCACGCTCGATGAATCCAAAACCTTTATCTGCATTAAACCACTTTACTTTACCATGTTCCATGTTTGTTGCCTCCTTGTGTGGGTTACCCACTTTGTAATTATATCATAATAACAATATATTTATAGATAATTAAATGTTCAAACAACTTAAACTCGTATAAGATGAAGAACTTTGAGCTGCAAATTTCAGTTTTTTTAATGTTTCTAACAGAAATTGGAAGAGAAAAGGATCTAGTAACTTAGATCCTATTTTTGATACCGATAATTGTTTTTATGTTAACTAGCGATGCAAACTTTATTCATAAAAATGCTGAGGATCTTATTCAACTAGCATGAAAAAACCTTACGGTATTCATGTGAAAAAGTGCATAACTAAAGAAGACGTCTTTATTTTATTTTTAAAAAGCGTCTAACAGTAAAAAATATATTAATGGTTGATGGATTATGAGACTTCTTCGATCGATACAGAATACCCTAATTTTTCGAGTCTTCGAACTGAATAACGGACCATAGATGCTTCTTTTTGTTTGTCAAAATAATCTTCTCCTAAGTCTCTGTACATTTCTTTTCTAGTCAGAAGATAATAGGCGATTCTTAACATGGCATGTGCTACTACTATTCCTGCTCTTTTCCTACCTTTTCGTGCTGCTGTTCTTCGATACATAGCACCAAGGTAGTTTTTGGATGCACCAACTGAATGTGCGGCTTCAGTTAAGGCTGATTTCAAATACTTATTGCCTTTTTTGGATTTAGTTGATTTTCTTTTACCAGCACTTTCAATATGTCCAGGAACTATTACTGCCCAGGAACATAATCGAGGTGCACTTCCAAACTGATTCTCTACATCAGTTCCAATTTCGGCGAGTAACTGTTCAGCCATACGTGTTGCGTTACCAGGTATTGAGTCCAGTCGTTCTATGTCTTCTTGATAAGAGCTTACTCTTTGGGTTACTTCCAAATCGAGTTTTTCAATTTGATCAGTTAGAAAATCAATGTGAGTTAATATTGTTTTCAGCATCATACGTTGATGAGGATTAACATAACCTCTTAACGCAAGCTCAAGTTCATCCTTTTTGCGTTTCAATGAGCGACGAGCCATACTTGCTAGTTTCGTAGGATCTTCTTCGCCATCTGCAATGGCGTTAAGCATTTCTTTAGATGAAACACCCATATTATCTGAAACAACAGAGCCTAGTTTTATATTTGCACCTTCGAGTACTTTTTGTATTCTATTAAGTTGTCGAGAGCGTTCTTCAATAATACTTCGACGAAATCGAACCAGTTCTCTTAACTCTCGTTGATTTCGATCTGGAACGTAGCTAGCTGTCAATAATCCATGGCGGAGAAGTTGAGCGATCCATTCAGCATCTTTTACGCATGGGTGACTAAATGGCAGTTTAGTTTAAGTGAATAACTATCGTTTAAAAATAGCGTTTTTTTCGATTAGTTGTCAGGATAATTTAAATAAAGAGGATAAAAAGAATGGGTATTTTTGGAATAGTGGTGTTGACAAATAGGTGTACTATATATATAGTACACTTATAGTGTATGTACTGCGTAGTACACACACAAGTAAAATAACTTAAAAAGGCAGGGAAAAAAATGAAAAATTCAATAATGTTCACAATTAATTCCTGGTATATCCTTATACCACTATTTCTATTAACTGTTCTATATATAATTGTAGCTCCAAATATTAAACGTAAAAAATATGGGATTTCACAATACTTTTTATTATTTACTTTTGTTTTCTACATTTTTTGTGTTATTCATTTAGTATTTTTCCCAATTGATGTTAATATTGGTATTTATGCCAATCAAACTAAATGGTATAACACAATCAATTTTATACCAGTTTTGACAATAGACTTTTTTACATTTGTATTAAATATAATTATGTTCGTTCCATTAGGTGTGTATTTATTTTTTATAGGACGTAAAAATTTTACTGTAAAACAAACAGCAAAAACGGGATTCATTTTAAGTTTAGTGATTGAAATAATTCAAATGATAATTCGTATAATGTTGGGAAGTGGTAGAAGTTCAGATATAAATGATTTACTTGCAAATATAATTGGTGCTATTGTTGGATATTTAATTATAAAGAATAAATATAAAATCAAAAAAGTAAAAAATGTTTTTACAAGATTTCAATTAAATCATGAACAAAAAATGTAAGGAAATTCAACCAACTAAAAGAAATTCTTTATTAGTGAATCATCTAAACGAAAATGTGTTGGATAAAGAACATAGATTATTATTATTATGTAAAAGCATGAAGGTTAATAAAGGTAGTACTTCAACTAAAGAGAGCGTAAGTTAAAGATCAAGAGCTGCTAATAAGCAGCTTTTTTCATTGAAGCCAATATGGAAAGGATTATATGTTGGGAAAATTGAATTAAATAGTAGTATAGTGTTTAGAGGTAAATAAGGAGGAGCATCTTTTGAGAAGATTATTCTTGTGCATTTGTTTATTAGTTATTGTAGCAAGTTTAATGTCCTGTCAAAAAAAAGAAGACGGAATATCTTTCAAGGAAATCTATACAGATAAAGATATAACTAAAATCGTATACGGTAAAAATGGAAACTTTAAAGAATTAACTGACCTTAAGAGTATAAATAATTGGGTTAATAATGTAAGGAAGATTAAGTTTATTCGTGACGAAAATCAAGAAGACCGTGCCGTTCTTTTACTCTTTGACGACGGATGCTCAGTAAAGGCTTATCATAAAAATAAAGAAATTGGAGACTTTAAACTATTAAAATTAAAAGGCGAATTCTACAAGAGTAATACTGAGTTTGATGAACAAGTAAAAACTTTATGTAAATAGAATTTTAAATTTTCTTATTCAACTAACGAGAGCGTTAGTTCAACAAGAATATGAACGATAAATTAGTTGGTCGTATTTATATTTTTTCCGGTTAATTAAGTGTGATTTTTCATAATTAACCGGAATGAAATCTATAATAAAAAATGAACATATTCTTTTTACAGAATATGTTCATTTTTTATTATAAACAACTAAGTTTGCGAAAGATTACACTTAAACTAAATGGTAGGAATGTTGAATAGGAAAAGGTATAACTTATAGATTGTTGAATATAAATATTTGGATTTATTTTCAACAATGAAGAGTTTTTTTTGAGCGGGAAAATGGAATTATTAATATATGGAATTTTTAAAATGTTATTGTATGTGTTAGTTAAAGGTAATATTTAATGGAGGGGTTAAAATGCAATTTGTACTTCAAGAAATAAATATTCCAAATTCTGATTCAGGTCCATATGGGATAGCAGTTTCAAATGATGGAAAAATATGGTTTACCCAGCATAAAGCAAACAAGATTAGCTGTGTTGATCAAGAAGGACAAATTCAAGAATATACTGTTCCCACTCCTGATGCTAAAGTGATGTGTTTAACAGTATCTTCAAAAGGAGATGTTTGGTTTACGGAACATGGAGCCAACAAAATAGGAATGCTCTCTACAAGTGGTGTATTTACAGAATATCCTTTGCCAAATCCAAATTCAGCCCCATTTGGAATTACAGAAGGTCCGAATGGGGATATCTGGTTTACCGAGATGAATGGAAATCGGATAGGTAAATTGACGGGAGATGGGAAGATTCATGAATACGAACTGCCTAACAAAGGTTCATACCCTTCTTTTATTACATTGGGCTCTGATAATTCTCTTTGGTTCACGGAAAACCAGAACAATGCTATTGGTAAAATAACCGAATCTGGAGAATTAATGGAATTCCCAATTCCTACACCATCGGCAGGACCTGTAGGCATTACAAGAGGGAAAGATGATGCACTTTGGTTTGTGGAAATAATGGGAAATAAGATAGGAAGAATCTCTTATTCTGGCGAGATAATAGAATATGACATCCCTACACCTAATGCACGTCCACATGCTATTGCGGTTGGAGAAGAATGTGATTTATGGTTTACTGAATGGGGTGCAAATAAAATAGGAAGGTTAAGAAGTGACCATTCCATTGTGGAATATACAATAAAAACTCCTAATGCTGAACCCCACGGAATTGTATGCGACAGGGATGGAGCCGTTTGGTTCGTGTTAGAATGTAACAAAATAGGAAAATTAACTTTAATAAAATAAAAGGAAAGTAGTTAGCTTATTTAATATGTACTATAGCTATATCAAATATTTGTTTAACGATATTCTTATGTATTTAACATTCTCTTGTTGAACTAACGCGAGCTTTAGTTGTACAACATGATCGGCTGTTAAGTCGATTTTTTTTATTGTAGTAAATGTTAGTTTTGTTGATAAAGGATTTGATTTACTTCATAGAATAGTTCAAGGATGTTAAAGACTGGTGGTGAATAAAAGTGAAGTCCCAGGAAGTAATGAATTCGTTAGATGAATTAATAAGGCTGATTGAAGCTGATACAAATTAATTTTCCTTTCTTATTCAAATAAAGCACCCG
Source organism: Bacillus sp. UNCCL81 (assembly GCF_900112535.1). Taxonomy (NCBI): domain Bacteria; kingdom Bacillati; phylum Bacillota; class Bacilli; order Caryophanales; family Bacillaceae; genus Bacillus; species Bacillus sp. UNCCL81. The sequence goes on from NZ_FOMF01000003.1 coordinate 758,531, forward strand.
TTACTTGTGTCAAAAAGAGTGAAAGTCACATTTTTAAATGTAGTTGAAGATAAAGAAGGATCTACCGCTGATACTACCTTACAACACTAATATGTCAAATAAATAGGAGCTGATCATTCAGCCCCTAAGTGTTGTTCAACTATCGCATGCGATAGTTAAACAACACTTAACACTGGCGATTATGATCAATCAACTTCTATTTCAGATCGAGGGAAGATAGTGAAGTGTCAAGAATATTGGATTTTCAACCTAAAGGAATTTAATATATTAAAAATCCCAGTTTCTTAATTTTTTAATAAGAAGTTGGGATTTTTCTATTACTTTATTTATTAGCACGAGTATAGAAGATATTACATACATCTATATCCAATAAGAAGGTAATTGCTTCAGTAAATGCCATTTATTTTCATAAGTTTAGATAATAAATCATAAAAATGAATAGTCCACATTCATGCAAACCCAGTAACGGAAGGAATGATACAGTGTTGAACGATAATACTTACGACTTTATTGTAATAGGTGCAGGTACAGCAGGTGGTGTAATTGCAAAAAAATTATCAGATGACAAAATAACTTCTGTATTGGTCTTGGAACCAGGCACAAATATGGTTCCAGAGCTAAGCAGTCCTTCAGGTGCAGTATCCGGTGTTTTGTCTGCTGATAATAGGCATTCCTTTAATATATTTACAAATGTACAGCCCGCAATTGGGAACCAACAACTTAGAGTATCAGGCGGTAGAGCAATAGGTGGAAGCTCTGAACATAATGCCATGTATGCTGTACGGGGAAGCAAGGAACTTTATGATGAATGGGCACGCCTAGTTGGACCTCAATGGAGTTATAACAGTTTAAAGTCACTATTCAAAAAAAATGAAACCTATACTGGAAAGACTCAACAACCAGAAGAACGAGGTAAAAAGGGCCCTATTTTTATCAGACAACAAATTATTCCTAAGGATGGGATTACCGTTACATTAGCAAAAGCAACATCAGAAATATTAGATATTCCCATAGTCGAGGATTACAATACTGGTATTAGGGATTGTACTTTCTTTAAATCACAGTTTTTAAATAAGGAAGTAAATGGAAAATTTGTTCGCTCATCTACTGCAACTGGATATTTAAATAGTAAAATAGTGACACAAGGAAATGAGTTCCATCCAGATGAAATTGGAGTTGGCGGCAGAGAGTTAGTTATTTTGGTAAAAACAACAGTAAATAAAATTCTATTTAAGCAAGGTGGAAAAATTCAAGTTGCAGTTGGAGTTGACTTTGTCAGAAATGGCAAATCAAATAAAGCATTCGCAAAAAAGGGAATAATTCTTTGTGCAGGCAATTTATCTTCTGTTATATTACAACGTTCGGGAATTGGGGACCCGGATGATCTGAAAAGAGCAGGTATAGAAACTTTAATTTACAGTCCAAATGTAGGACATAACTTTCAAACCCAATTTACAACCGGATTGGGAGTTGAAGTTAAAACCGATCGGATTTTAGAACTCATGGCTGCAGACCCAGACAATCCAATTACACTAGGCGCATTTAATGCAGATCGTGGTAAAGGAGGGCGTCGCCTTCAAATAATAGGATCACCAGCACCATCGTTTCTTCCTGCCTCAGAGGTATTGGAAAATAATTGGGATTTCGATCCTAAAAAGAAAAGCAATATCATAAGTTTTGGACTTTTTGACGATAACCCAAAAAGCAGAGGTACTATTATGGTCTCACACAGCGATCCTGAGGCATATCCTTCCATAGACCTTAATCCTCTTGGAGATGCAGATGACCTGAATTTCATGGTTGATCAGTTTATTGAGACCCACAACATTATGAAGAAAGCACGTGAAATCGATCCTGAAGGAATATTCAAAGTCGTATTCCCGCCTGAAATTATCTTTGAGATAAAAAATATCGAAGAAAAGCGTAAAAAATTAGAAAGTTACGTAAGAGCCTCATATCGTAATGTTTTCCACTTTGGAGGTCAATGCAAAATGGCAAGGAGTGTTCGAGAAGGTGTCGTAGATGGCGAATTGAATGTTTTTGGAACAAAGAACCTAAAGGTGGCTGATCTATCGGTCGCACCTATTTTACCTGATGGGAATACTTCACTCCCTTCTCAAATTATCGGTTTAAATGCTGTACGATTCATTCAAGATTAAACTCCAATTTATCAATTATTTGGTGCTGGTTTTTAGCACCCTTTTTTATTCAACTTAGACTACGGTATCCTTTTTCATTAGCGTATAAGATAAACATTTTTTTACATAGATGAACTATAACCGTTATGAGACCATCAAAGGTTATACTGATTCTCAATATGAAGAAGCATCATTCATCGTGCATAAATAGAATTGTGAAGCTAAATAGTAGTTTATTTACAAAATTTCCCAAATTAAAAGGCGTATAACTAAAACAATTGATAATAATTTTTATATTATAATATTACATTTCTTGTTTTAATTTTTTACCAATATCACCTATTTTTAGAGAAACTTATTCTGTGAGTTTCTCTCTTTTTTTAGCCAACTAACGCATGCGTGTGCGGCCGAGCCTAGGTCGTGTCATATAACGGGTGGGATTCCCGTCGAGTAAGAACTAGCCATTCGCTCGTAGCGAGTCTTGGAGGGCTAAAGGTAACTTTAGTCTTTAAGCGTAGACAGTGAGGTAGCGGGCCGAAAGCCAAATGGTTGAAGGGATTGAGCTTCATAATGTTAGTAAATCGAGAGGGCTGGTGCTTTATGCATAGCAGAAAGCTACACTCTACCTTTCGGTAAGGCGAGAAAGGTAAAGCCTCTCTGGAGTCATAGACCTTGGCACGTTATACATTGATATGATACGGCAACTCGGGAGACCCTACCGGTCTTTTCTTTTTTTTAGAAGAGTATGGTGTACAAGCGATAAAAAGTAAGGAAACCAAATGCCGATGGAGGAAAGGCTACTACCAGTTTATCACCCTTAATAGGGACACATTTACTACACACAGAGGTAGGTATAACAAATGGAAACAAAACTACTAAGGATAGCAGAATTAGCAAAATCTGATCCTAAAATGCAATTTACATCTCTAGCACATTTACTAGATAAGCAATCACTAATTCAATGTCATATTGAATTACCAAATAAGAAAGCAACTGGGATAAATGGCACAACTAAAGAGCAATACGGTGGTAATCTCGAAGAAAATATAGAGGATTTAGTAAGCAGCCTTAAAAACAAAAGCTTTCGCCCTGTTCCAGTTAGGAGAATGTATATTCCGAAGCTCAATTCGAAAAAGAAAAGACCATTAGGAATACCAGAACATGAAGATAAGATTGTCCAAAAAGGTGTTACGAAAATATTAAACTCTATCTATGAAATTGACTTCTTGGACTGTTCGTTCGGATTTCGCCCAAATCGTAGTTGCCACGATGCTTTGAAAATACTGAACTTCTATATTGAAAAGAGGTCAGTAAACTATGTTGTAGATGTAGACATAAAAAATGAACAAGCATACCTAGTAAGGTATGCGGATGACTTCGTGTGCTGTTTAAGGAAATCTTTCAAATGGGAGAAATACAGACTTTTCCTGAGCAAATTTCCACTACCCTCACCAAGGGTTAAGGTGAATAACTATGATTTAAGAAAAGAAATTAGCTACATTCTGTAAATGATTACTGGAGGAGCCGTGTGCATTAATAGTGCAAGCACGGTTCTGAGAGGGGGTGGAGTGCAATTTACCGCAAGGTAAAAAGACTCCATTCTACTCGACTAGTTGCATAACATGAAAAATTTATCGGTCTTTATTTTGATAACAGGCCAGTTTTAGTTTAATAAAGAATTTGCCTGCGAAAAAATATTAATTACAAATTTTACCAATTTAATTTATACTAATTTTATAAATTAAGTTTTAAAGGAGATTATTATATGTCTGAAGAGCTAAATAAAGAAATTCTAAAAGAACTAAAAGCGATAAATGATAAACTTGAAAGTTTAAACAATGAACGAAAAAAAGGTTTATCGACTGTTGGTAAGTTTGTTGCACTTTTTCTTGGCTTTGGGTTAGTTGGTCCATTAGTTTCTTATATCGTAATCCCTTTTATAATCAAAATGTTTTATTGACACTTAGACGGTAATTCAACTTGAGGATGGGTTGAAAATTTAATATGTAAGGGGAGGGGACAATGACTTCGTTGAAAAAAGGGTTGTGGTCAACGACTTTGAGTATTGTCGGAATTATATTGTTTATAGTGAGTTATTCTATTTCCGAGATCCCAACATATTGGGAAAAAGTCGTCATAGGAATATTTTTCTTCTCAGGAATTGCTTCTATGATAACAAGTATAATATTTGGTATCTTGGGTGTAAGGTCTAATGAAAAAGGCTTCTTAAAATATTTTGGAATGATAATTGTATTTCTCTTCGTTATAGGAGTGACCATTATCCCTGTGTTATTAATGGCTATATTTGGTTCTAGGGAACCATAAAGCAACAATTTTTACGAAAACAGACTTAAAAAATACTCTAGTTAACAACTATTCTTATACAACTAAATATTTTAATTTAACAGAGCCTACTAAAATAGAAAAAAGATGGTGAATAACCATCTTTTAAGTTTGTAGACAAAGTCCTATTTATGGAGTATAACTATCATTTTATTGTAACTTATTTAATTCTCTAAAAGTAGGAATTGCTTGTTTTAGCGCATGTAAAACAGCAGCACCAGTAAATGTTATAAAAGAAATAAATTCAGCTAATCCATATTCAACTTTCGATACTGGTACAATTAATGGCATTATGCCTAGGCATAGAAAAGCAGCACCAAATGCAAGCCATTTAAATTTTACAAGATCTGGATTTTGCTTATCATTTGATTCTTGTAAGGAAATAAAGAAATCTACAAAAAAATAAAAAAAGGAACTAATTGCGGCTGCAATCACAATATTATCCTGTGGATTAAAACACCAGATCATAAAGTAAGCAATAATAAAAATAGCAAATAAAAAATGCGGAGTTAAGAATACCGCCCATAATGCCTCGTTTTTTAAAACTTTTTGTGAATTCTCCAACAAAATCCCTCCTTATTTTTTTTATAATATCAAAACAAATAAATAAAAAGTGGCTTTTGCTGAATACTTAATAATTTAAATAAAATAATAATCTGTGTGTCTTCTAGTATATAGAAATTTACATAAAAGTAATAGAATGCGAATGTTTTATAAAACAGTTACACTATTTTTACATAACTACCTTTTTAAAAGCGAATTGTCATGACTGTTCAATTAGAATAGAACGGTTAATTATTAACAGTTGAAAATCACGAGTTGCTAGCAGTTTGTTTTTTATTCAAAAAAATAGCAGTATAGTTCAATTAGAATAATTAATTATATTATTGAATTAGGCATTAAAAAGGAGAAGAAAATGTCATTTGATTTAAAAATAAATTCAAAAAGAAGATATGAAAAGTTTATTGAAAGAGTTTCAAAGAGTAAATTAGTTTGGGGGTTGGCGAATGAAGATGGCTGGTGTGTATGTGATTCGAATGAATATGAAGATACAACTGTTATGCCATTTTGGTCAGATGAAGCTTATGCACGTCAATGTGCAATAGAGGGATGGTCGAATTATCAACCAACATCTTTACCTTTAGAAGCATTTATGAATAGCTGGCTTTACGGAATGAATGAAGATGGTTTATTAGTAGGTGTTAATTGGAATGCACAGTTAATTGGTTTGGAAATAGAACCAGCAGATTTATTTAGTCAATTACAACAAAAGAAAGCTTAGAAATAATAGGCTTGTTCAACTACCATGGGAGTACGATTTAAACTGCCATTCACTGTTGTGAATCTTTGATTCATGGATGGCTAACGCATGCGATTCTTCAATAGAGGATCGCTTTTTCTTATTCAACAAAATGGCAGATTAGTTGTATAAGGTATTTAACAATATATCAAAAATGTAATTTGTAATTACATCAGTTTAGTCTATTATTGAAGTAGAAATTTAACATTGGAGATAAGACGTTGGGACAAAAACTAAGAGATTTCATTGATTTTTTATTATTCAAGGTTGGAGCTAAAAACAATATTGGAACGACAACATTTGCGCAATTAAAAATTGAACCTGAATATACAAATATTGATTTAGAGAACAAACAAGTCACTGGTGTAGTTAGATATAAAGAGAAAATATATTTAACAGTTATTGTTGATGTTCAAAATAATATAACAAAAGTTCAAGGGAATTTACGTGGGATTTCTAAAATAGTAAAACCATTTAAGAAGAGAAACTATATTGAAATGATTGAATCTGAAGCTGAATTTTTAATTGAAAACAAAATTATAAATCCTAATGAACTTTAAATCTTTATGATTTTACCTTATTCAACTAACGCAATGCTTTAGTTGAACAATATGATCGGCTCTTTAGCCGATTTTTTTTGTGGAACTAAATGGCAGATTAGTTGAACAAAGGACTCTAACAATATTAAATAGAATTAGTTAAGTAGGAGTCTAATATCGAAGGGGCAAACTAATGAAATTAATGAAAATTTTAGGGTGTATTTTTCTACTTTTAATAATAATTGGAGCAGGTAGTTGGTTTTGGATAAAAAAACATCCTGAAAAGATCTTCAACGGTTATTTTCATTCAACAGAAGTAAAAAAAGGGGACTTTTATACGTTTCATTATGATTCAAAAGATAACCAAACAGTTGCCATGTTAAATCAGATGATTCCAAGTATTCTTGAACAAGGGAATGTATGGTATCAACATTTAGATTTGACTAAGAAGAAATTACATATTTATTTATCTCCAAAAAAGATTGATAAAAGTAAAGCAAGCGATGAAAGAGGACGTTATTTGGAAAATGTAAATGTTCTCTATATTAGAAGCGATTTAGATCAAGTAGAACTTAAAAATACGTTTGCACATGAAATGGCTCATTATTTGTTCTCAAATTATGTTTATGAAAATGGTCTGAAATTAGAACAATTTCCATATTGGATTCATGAAGGAATGGCTAGTTCGTTTGCGCAGAAACTTGCTCCTGTCCCACTTGATAATCTATCAGAAGATTATAAGACTCAACCATTAATGAACATAAAACCTGTAAAAACAAGCGATGGAAAAGGTGGATATAAACCTAGTACCTATTTATTGATGATGTTTGCTGTTGAATATCTCATTCATCATCATGATGAACAAATTGTTGGAAAACTCGTCACTCAAACGAGAAAAACAGGGGATTTTTCAAAAGCCTTTAAGGAATTGACCTCTCTTGATTTAAAGACATACCATACAAAATTTAATGATAATAGTGAAAAAATAAGAGGTTTTGAAACACTTATCGCAAAAGATAAAGTGCTAGCAGAGAAACAAATGCAACTTTATCTAAACGAGCAAGGCGATTATTTTATTAATGCGTCATTATTTTACAACTACCTCGGAAATCTATATATTTCTCAAGGTAGATATAGTGAAGCCTTAAACATCATGGAAAAACAGCTGCAATTTCAAGACATCCCTAGTATCTACCAAGGGGTAGCAGAAGTAGCAGTTAAAGTTGATCATAAAAAGGCAGTCGAGTATGCTGAGGAGTCAGTTAAGTCAGCAAAAAGAAATAATTGGAATGTAGAAATTTTTCAGGATTATTTAAAGAAAGTAATTGATAGTTCTTATTCAACTAACTAATGCGTTAGTTGAACAACTGGGAGTTACTTTGGTAGTTCCCTTTTTATTGTACAAATTGGGAGTTTAATTGATGAAGATTTGAAACACAAATTTGGAGTAATATGGTAGGAATTTAATTAGAAAATCATTTAAATTATTAATTAAGGAGGTAGTTGTTTGTTAAAAAAATTAAAGAATGTTTTTGCGCTACTTACATTTGTTTTAGCAGTATATGCTTTAATAACAGATAGTTTTGTTGTAATGCCTTATACGTTATTCTTCTTAGGAGTAACGTTATTGATAATGGGTATGCAAGAAAAACGTAAGCCTCTTAATTATGCATTTTTCCTTGTATCTGGGCTTAATATATTCGTTTCTATTAAGTCATTCATATACAACTAACGCATGCTTTAGTTGAACAAGAACAACCAAAGACACTTTATTGTGTTTATAAATTTTGCACAAAATTAAATTGAGTGTTTACTTTAATGAGAAGCTGAAAATTCGACTTATATATAGTAACCTTGCAAACAAATTCAAAAAATGCTATTCTAAAGGTGAATTATTTTTGTTCGGTGTAAAGGATAATATTAGTAAAACTTTTCGTCTTGATGATCACTGAGAGCAAGGATAGTAATACATTGTGTGTACTAACACACTAGGAGTGAACAAACATGGAAAAAGGTAAAGTAAAATGGTTTAATGGCGAAAAAGGCTTCGGTTTCATCGAACGTGAAGGTGGAGAAGACGTATTCGTTCATTTCTCAGCTATCCAAGGCGAAGGGTTCAAAACATTAGATGAAGGTCAAGAAGTGACTTTTGACCTTGAGCAAGGTCAACGTGGAGCACAAGCAGCTAACGTTCGCAAGGCTTAATTATAATAACTAACATGGACAGGCTCTTAATTTGAGTCTGTTTTTTATTTTTCTAAAAAAACAAAAACCCCACTCACTAATGAGTAGGGAACAGAATACAGAAAACAGAAAACAGTAAATCAAATGGTAAACAAAGTGTAACACATAATTTGTAGGATTCCTAATTTCAATCAACCTACCATGTAAGAACGTAATTTTCTTACATTGCCTGTGGTGAAGCTCTGTTTTTTGGTTGGTTAACGTGTGCGCTTCTTTAAGAAGAAACAATCTTTTTAATACTAATTTAACTAGAAATGATCTTCAGTAAACGGGCGCTTTAGTTGAACAACGTAGACTACTTCAGTGGTCTTTTTTTATTAAAGTAAATGGCAGATTAGTGGAATAAGGAAAAATCTCCAAGCAAATTGTATAATTATATAAAAGGGGTGATTTCAATTTGGAAAGCGTTCCGAAAGTGCAAGAAATATTACTCGAAGAAAGTCTATTTTTTTAATCGATCGGATCTATTTAAAATTCAATTTGTTCAACGATTAAAAAGCATCCAATTTAATTGGATGCAAACTTAAGTATTCCACTTAAAAAGATTGAATCTTCTAAATGCGTGCACTCTTTTAGCTTGATTTTTCCATCTAGTTCTAGTTCTTTAGCCAGTTTTTCAATCATATTTTTATCATTTCCCAAGGGATTTTTAATGTTGATTAGAAAGTAATTTCCTCTTGTTGCAAGTCGAAGGTTCTTTAATAGACTCTCTTTACTCATTTTCACATCTCCCTTCTAAATTATATTAATTCGACACAAAAGAGGTTTTGTCCTGTAATCTCATTTAAACTACAAATTTTATGTAGAATTTATTTATTTGAACTCCATAGTATATAACGTCAAAAATTATCATACATTGTCAATACACATAGTAGGGGGAATAATAATGGACTCAAATAATTTACGTGAATTAGAGTATGCAATAGATGAAATTACTGAAATTGCAAAAGGATTTGGGCTTGAATATTTTCCAATGAGGTATGAAATATGCCCATCCGATATTATTTACACGTTTGGTGCGTACGGAATGCCAACAAGATATTCACATTGGAGCTTTGGAAAAAAATTCTATAAGATGAAGTTGCAGTATGATCTAGGATTAAGTAAGATTTATGAATTAGTGATTAATTCTAACCCATGTTATGCATTTTTACTTGATACCAATAGCCTGATTCAAAACAAATTGATCGTTGCCCATGTACTCGCTCATAGTGATTTCTTTAAAAATAATGTGCGTTTTAGCAATACAAATCGAGATATGGTAGAAAGCATGGCAGCAACTGCTGAAAGAATTAAACAATATGAACAAAAATATGGAAAAAAGTTAGTAGATGAATTTTTGAATGCAGTTATAGCTATCCAAGAACATATTGACCCTTCTATTGTAAGAAATAGATTAACGTGGCAATTAGAAGATGATGTGATTATCCCCCTTCCTCGAGTAGGACCATATGATGATTTATGGAATTTGGATAATAAAAAAGAAAATATTGCTCCTGTAAATCCTCGAAAAAAGAAATTCCCACCACAACCTGAAAAGGATCTTTTACTATTTATTCAACATTTTAGTCGTGAATTAGAAGAGTGGCAACGAGACATTTTAACAATGTTACGAGAGGAAATGGTATATTTTTGGCCACAGCTCGAAACAAAAATTATGAATGAGGGATGGGCTAGTCTTTGGCATCAACGTATTATGCGAGAGTTAGATTTAACTTCAGGTGAATCAATTGAATATGCAAAATTGAATGCAAGTGTAGTACAGCCCTCGAAAACAAGTATAAACCCTTACTATTTCGGACTAAAAATGTTTGAGGATATTGAAGATAGATATAACAATCCATCTGAAGAAATGAAAAAAAATGGGGTGAAAGTTGGTTCTGGAACTGAAAAAATTTTTGAAGTACGTGAGCTTGAATCAGATACTAGTTTTATTAGAAACTATTTATCAAAAGAATTTGTGATGAACAAAGACTTGTACTTGTTTAAAAAACATGGAAAAGAATATAAGATTAATGATAAAAGTTGGGTGAATGTACGTGATCAATTAGTAAATATGCGTACGAATGGAGGATATCCTTATATTACCGTAGATGATGGGGACTATCAAAAAAAAGGTGAATTGTATTTAAAGCATTCATTTGAAGAGATTGAATTAGATGTTAAATATCTAGAGAAAGTTTTACCATATTTATACCAATTATGGGGAAGAACGACTCATATTGAAACAAGGATGGATGGAAAAACTGTATTATTTAGTTATGACGGAATTAATGTAAATCGTAAAAATTTGTAAACACCTGTTTAGGCGTTTATTTTATTTTAGCTATTTCTTAAACGTTGTTTACAGCATAGTACATTAACTAACTCATGTTAGCAATGTGATAGGGCGTTCCAATTATGAATAAGCTTTAATAATATGAAACACGCTTTAGTTGAATTACATGATCGGCTGAATAGTCGATTTTTTTTATGGAACTTTATGGCAGAATAGTTGAATAAGAAATTGCAATTTTCATGAGTCTTTTGATTGATTAATACTTTTTGGCTTAATGATAAAATTAAAATCATTGTACAAATATAAACGGTACCAATATGATTTGGAGAAATTTTAAAAATAGAATACGGAGAAACAATATGAAAAAACTTTAAACATATTTGTTATTTTAGGTCCTATGTTCTTTACTTTTTCATTAAACTTTGGGTTTTATTGGGTAAAGTTTTCAACTTTTATTTATGCTTTAATCCTTATAATGCACGCAATAGTTAATGTTCCTAATAAATTAGATAGTTTTATTCTATCTACAATAGGCGTAGTTTTACTGATTGGACTATATTTTAATAATATCTATTTATGGATTGTATTAGGATTATTATCAATTATTATTGGTGTAACAAGAATAGTTATTATTTTAGTAAGCATGAGAAAAAAAGGTATCTTCTAATTTGAATTGGTAGATTATTGGAATAAAAAGGTAACCGGTATTTTCTGTCGAATAATAATTGTTGATAAAAATGATTAATTGAAATGAAGAGGTGCTATTTTTGATTGCTCAATTTGCAAACTTATTAAGTAAAAACACATTTATTGAAAGAGAGAATTTGTTTAAAAATGCAGATGTTGTTTTATATCATCCGGGTCATTTTCCAGAGCTAAACAAACAAATTCTAAATTTGTATAAAAAAGAGTCCTTTAAAAAAATTATGATACCGAGCGTTTATAACAATCATCTAAAAGAAGAAGAATACAAATTTCATAAAGAAAAATTAGTTGAGTTCGGGATTCCTGACAACTAACGCAGTGCGTTAGTTGTATAAGAGTTTCTAAAGGTTGTCTAATTAGACAACCTTTTTTAGTTCAAAAATCATCAATTAAATTTAAAGAGCCTTGCGTATTGATGGTAAATTCCACTTGATTTTTTGTATTCCATTTATTCAATTGAATGTTGTCGGTCCATGAAATATGTGAATTTTTCATCCATCGCTTGCAATTTATTTTCCATTGACTGCATTCTTTGGTCTAATGATTTGATTGCCATTAAAATCACTTGCGTTGATTCATCATTCATTTTGACTTCATCCTTTCGATTCGATTCGAACGATAATCGATCGGTCATTTCTGGTTTGTGTAAAAAAGGAAAGATATCATTTTAGTTTGGTTGAATGTGTAAAAATGTTACCATTCAAAAATGAAAAAGTCATGACATAAAATATGGATGGACTGGTTGACCTAATGGATAGCGTCCGGGTAGTTACGAGTAGAGGGCGATAAGATAAAAAAGCATCCTTACTGGATGCTCTTGATTTGTGTCACAATTTCGTTGTGTTCGGTGATTAATCTTTTCAACTGTTCTTCGAGATGAGGGTCGTTTTTCTTCGCTAAGATGATCTTGACGATATCGATCGCTTCGCGCGTCTTCATTAATTCTTTTTGCAATTTTTCGACTGCATTCAATTTTCCCATGTTTTACCCTCTTCTTCATTCAGTTTAGTGGATCCGGTCCAAAACTATCCGTTAAGCATACCAAATAAAGCGGATAAATGCACACTTTAATAGCCATGAGTTATTAATTCGAAAAGAAAAAGTATCGAACGATGGTTAGAATAACTGGAATGAAG